>JBMNPZ010000015.1:0-42773 GCA_050943875.1 Candidatus Limivicinus sp.
GGCTCCCGGCGGTAAAGGCGGGAATCAGGCTGTGCAAATGTCACGTCTGGGTGCCGATGTCAGTTTTATCGGGAAAACCGGTGATGACAGTAACGGCAGAACGCTGACGGATGCCTGCAGGTCAGCCGGTGTTGATCTGTCATACATGTTAACAGACAAAGTTACGCCTTCCTCCTGTTCAGTTGTTATTGTGGAGCAAAAGGACGGATGTTCTGCACAAAACAGGATCGTTGTATATCCCGGTGCCAATATGACTATCAGGCCTGATGAGACAGAATTTATAAAGAACATCATCAAAGAATATGACATGCTTGTGCTCCAGATGGAAATACCGACAGAAATAGATACTCAGCTTTCGGGTTATGCCCGGGAAGCAGGTGTGCCTGTGATGCTTAACTCGGCGCCATATAGCACAATCCCGGAAGAACTCCTGAAAAATCTGACCTATATATCTCCAAACGAGACTGAGGCCGAAGAGATGACCGGTATTAGAATTGGCTGCGATGGAGAAAATGTGAATCTGGAAATCGTATCCAAAGCTGCAAAAAAGATTTCTGAAATGGGCGTTCCAAATGTTCTTATAACACTGGGTGCAGCCGGCGTATTCATGCTTGAAGGCAGAGAAGAAATATATGAGCCCTGCGTAAAGGGCATAACCGCAGTAGATCCTACTGCGGCCGGTGATTCTTTTGTCGGAGCATTTTGCTTTGCCGTTTGCCGGGGAGACAGCAGCCGGGAGGCCCTTAAATTTGCCAACCGTGTAGCCGCAGTAACCGTGTCGGGTAAGGGTGCAATGCCCTCACTTCCTGATATGGATAAGTTGAATAATTTTTACAGAGACCATGCAGAAGAAGGGGCGTAATTTTCAAAATGGACGATAAATGTACTCAGGCTTACTGCGCATTTGTAGATACATTAAAAAATGAAATGGATCCTGTTCTGCAGAGTATGGATTTTGATGCCATATGTCAGGCATGCGAGCTCATAAAGGAGTCAAAGCTGGAGGGCGGTCGTGTACATGTTTCGGGCATAGGTAAACCTGCATATGTAGCAGGTTACACCGCTTCCCTCCTTTCATCTACAGGTACACCTGCATACTTTCTGCACGGGACCGAGGCGGTACATGGCTCCAGCGGTCAGGTCAGAGTGGGCGATGTTGTAATATTCATCTCAAACAGCGGTGAAACAGGTGAGATGAAAAGTACTGTTGCAGCTCTCATCAAAAACGGCAGCAAGATCATTGGAGTGTCCGGAAGCCCTGACAGCTGGCTTGCTGAACACAGCGATGTACATATCTGTGCCGGGGTAGAAAGAGAAGGCGGCCCCCTTAACAGAGCACCGAGGATATCAATTCTTGCAGAGCTTATTAATCTTCAGGCTATGACGGTAATGCTCCAAAAAGATGAGGATATAAGTCCTCAGCAGTATGTAAAATGGCATCCCGGCGGAAGCCTGGGAAAGCTCAGAGCCGAGGAACTTACCACACTGTCCTAGTTTTATTGGCTCTGTCCTTTTTATTCGTTTATCTGACAGGGGTAATATCGGCAGTTAATAATATTTAATTATCTCCTAACTTGAAATATCTGTAATATTTAGTTTTGTATTCCTGTGTCCGTTAAGGGCTGCAGATTCGTATGTTAAATATGATAAAGCTGCAGTTATCCCGGCATATATTCTTAATTAAATGACTGTACATCATTTTTGGAAAGTGCCGTGCTGCTTAGTAATTATTACTTGACTATATCATTTTAACTGTTATAATTTATTTGTTTAGTAAGTTTTTGAATATAGATATATGGAGATGATCAATATAAGTAAGAAGGTAACTGCTACTGATGTCGCTGAGCTGGCAGGAGTCTCTCAGACTACGGTTTCCTTTGTACTCAGCGGTAACGGCAAGAAAAAAGTTTCTGAAAAGACTATTGAGAAGGTTATGAACGCAGCCAAGGAGCTTAATTATGTGCCTGCAAAAAAAAGCGCACCGTCGGAGCAGCTCATAAATATTGCTGTAGTTGTCCCTAACCTGTCCAACATATACTATCCATTTTTACTCCAGTCCCTCGAGTCGTTCACTCATGCCCGTGGTATAAATATTGTCATTCTGGATACCATGCGCAGCAGGGAAATAGAGCGAAATGTAAATAATTTTATTACTACCATGAATATTTCCGGGGTGCTGTATCTGATGGTTCCTCAGGAAAAGCTTCCGGTGTCTATACCCCGGGTGATTTTAAGTGAGTCAACCGGTACAGAGGATACAGATATTATTAAATTTAACAGTTTTAAAGCCGGCTATATTCTTGCCGAACACATGATATCCCTCGGTCATAAAAATATAGCTTATATAACTACGCCGCTGAACAACATAACTTCATCCCGTATAAGGCGCCTTGACGGCATAAAGCAGTGTATGAAAGATCACGGTATTGTGGACAGGCTCTCTGTTTTTGAATCCACCTGTGAGCTGGAGGCTGTAGATACAACGTATGAGTATGAGGTCGGAAAAAATCTCACTCTAAAGCTGCTTGAGGAAGCCCCGGACACCACCGCCATAATTGCAGTTAATGATATGACCGCAATAGGATGTATATCCATACTGCGTGAAAAAGGAATCAGTATACCTGAAAGAATGGCTGTGGGCGGTTTTGATAATCTCCTTATATCTTCTATGATTGATCCTCCGCTTACGTCTGTAGATCAGATGGCGAGGCAAAGCTGCCAGATTGCCATTGATTTGCTTCTCGAGAAAATAAACAGAACGCATTCCCCAAACGCGGTACCTATGGTACTGGAGTGTTCACCAAACCTCATAGTAAGACGATCTACAAAGGGCTGACCGGTATTTGTTCAGCTGTTTTGTGCTTGGAATTTTCTGTTTGTCGTACAGGCAGAAGTGATGCAGCCGGAGGACGGAGCTGAGCCGGAAATATTTACAGTTTTTCGCAATAGTTCAGCCGGTGCAGAGTTCAAAGCTCTGGGAAGATTTGAGTTTTATAAAGAATGTCCAAAGGATAATGCCGTCGTTCTTGCAGTCTCCACCGTAGAGCAGTTCCTTTTTGCTAATATTCTGCTCACTGTCGGCGTTGCGTAGTAACTGCAAGATTCAGATTATTGAATTGCAAATCAAACTGAACAGAAGTTCATTTTACAGAGTTGTGTAACATAAACGAAGGAAATTCCGTTTTACTGGGATATATACCGGTTTGCTTTACATGTAAATTAAATAAAAAAATGACACACGGGGTGCTGTTTAGAACGCTCTCCGTGTGTTTCGACTTTATAGTGTTAAAAAGGATAAACATTTTCACAGTTTATTTCTGCCGGACGGCTGATGAAGAATTGTGAACAAAAACAGCTCAAAAGTTGCAGATTGTAAAATCTGCGACTTTTTTCATTGTATACTGCCTTAAATACAGCAATACAGCTGACCGGAAAATTTTATGTTAAATCCCGATATGCGCTATATAAAACAGATCATAAAACTTTTAAATAGAATTTAACCAAAGTTTGACACAAGCCGGCTGATTCTGTTCGGGCTTACCTGCCGCGCTCACGCAGCTGCATGCAGAATTCGGCAAGAGCGGCAACATTTTCTATGGGCGTATCGTTTGAGAAGGTACCGGCCGGACCTATAATATAGCCGCCGTTTTTACCCAGAATATCTATAGCTCTCTCCGCCTCGGCCACTACATCCTCAGGAGTGCCGTTAGGTATGGTGCTCTGTGCGCCCAGACCTCCGAAAAAAATTATCCTGCCGCCGTATTTTCTCTTGAGCTCTGCAATATCCATTGATTCCGGCTGTATTGAGTCTAAAACATCAACGCCCAGGTCTATTATATCGTCAAAGAGGTCTGTAACATCACCGCATGTGTGGTGCATGACATAAAATCCCCTCTCCCTGCAGGCGGCATGTATAAGTTTAAGGCGCGGCTGCAGATACCTGAGCCATAGCTCTCTTGAGAAAAGCAGACCCTTCTGCATGCCCCAGTCTTCTATAAAACGGACTGCATCTATACCCTCCGGAGCAGAGCGGATAATGTTTATCATATATTCCGTACAATGGTCAAGGATATTATTGGTCAGCTCCTCCTCAGTCAGCATGGCTACCATGAAGTCCTCAAGGCCGGTTAAGTGCCAGCCGTTATCAAAAAGTCCGGTCATGCGAAGAACATTGAATCTGTCCGGGAAGCGCTCCATATCTTTTTCTGCCTTAATAAAGCGTCCGTCACCCCTGCCATCAGGAAATTTATATCCATCGGCATCCAGATTCTTTATGGGATGGTCCACGATGCCCCAGTCGCCTATATTGTAAAGTCGGCTGTTATCCCAGGCCACGCCGAATTCGTCCACATATATTCCGTCATTGTCCTGGACGCGGTACCCGCTCTGCCTGCCGTCCGGAGCATCGTAAACCAGGTAGAGCATGTGGTTCCCTATGAACTCCTCCACTTCGTCAGAAGATATCCCGTAATAGCGTGCCAGATCATCCGCAATTTTAAGTGTGAAACCGAATTGATGAGGCGTATAGCCCACAGGCTTTCTCTCAATTAATCTGCGTATAGCCTCTTTCCTGGTCATTTGAAATCTCCTTATCAGACTGTCATCTATTCACATTCGGGTTTCTCAGGTGACTGGCACGCTCCGGCTTATACAAAATACTGCCCCGCGCACAAATTTGGCTGTGAGGTATATATCTCTGCTTAATTATTTTGCAGCTCTGCAGAAATCTTATCTGATAATTTCAACATGTCTATGATGCGCTGATCCGGGATATCGGTTTCCATATCTGCAAGAATCAGGTCGCATGGGGCAAGTTTCTCCGCTATAAGTCTGAAATCTGCCTCTATCTCCTCCATGGAGGCGTTCTGCACCTTTACGGGACTGTAAAGTACGCCTCTGCGGGCCTCCGGGAAAACGCGCCTCATACGCTCCATGTCCGTGTCAATTCCCATGTCTATATACCCCAAATCGGGAATCTTGCTGAGCTTATCTATGTATGGCGTTGCATTCCAGTTGCAGGTGTGTATGCCAAAACGCTCAAACTCCCCCGCTATCCTGCGGTCACAGGGCAAAATAAATTCTTCATACATATCCGGAGAGATCATGTTCATCACACAGTTGCTGTTGGATGTCATATTTATATAAAAGCCGCTGTCTCTCTGCCGTTTCTGAACACGTTTGGCAGTATTCAGCATGGTTTCTGTAATATGCTCAAAAAGGTCATGGGCGAATTCCGGCTCTTCCATCATATCTATGAATATCTCCTGGCCCCGCAGCCTGAAAGCATTGTTCAGCACACCCTGATAGCTGATATAGCCGCTTATCTTCCCCCACTTTCCTTCTATATAATCCATCTGTCTTGTGAGATCCTGAAAAAGCGGATTCTTGTCGAGGTCTATAGGAGTGAGAGGCATTAAATCCTCCATGCTGAAGCAGTCATCAGGACTGGTGGAGGGCCAGTTGTCAGCAGCATAATAGCCCTTCATCCCGTAAATTCCTGCAATCAGCAGTGAGCCGTAGACCCCGTCCAGCGTGGCACACTGATAATCAACGCCGTTTTCTTCAATATGAGGCGCAAAATGTTCAACAGTCGGGAACTTTTCATGCAGCAGTCTGCGCATCTTCATAAGGGAATCATAACGGTACTGCGGATCAAAATGCCAGCATTCAGAAAAATCAATACCCAGCCTGTCATGATACCATTTGGGTGTGAAGCCCAGAGACACGCGGAAAGGTCCTTCAGTTCCGTCACACGGGCATCTTGTGGCAGGGCCGGAAAGCGGTATATAGTTTTTAAGCTGTTTTCTGTACACTTTATTTGTATCCCCCTTGATTTCTTACATTGAAAACCGTAATAATTACCAGACTGTAAGGCCGCCGTCCACTACCAGAAGCTGTCCGTAGACATAGGCAGACGCGTCAGAGGCAAGATATACTACGGCTCCGCCCAGATCCTCTTCCTCGCAGCCCATGCGGTGTACAGGGATAATGTTCTCATAATATTTTACAAAAAACTCATCCTGTTTGCGGTAAAATACGCCGGGCACAAGGCAGTTCACACGAATATTGTACTGTGAAAGCTGTACAGCCATCTCACGGGTCAGGCTGTGCACACCGCCCTTTGCCGCGTGATAATCAGGGGTGGAGCCTCCGAAAGGCATTCCCTCATACATACGCCTGTCTTTGGCAATGAGCCCGGTTACAGAGCCTATATTGACAATTGTACCTTTTTTCTGACTGAGCATAGCCCTTTTTACAACGGTCTGTGAACACAGAAATGTACCGGTTAAATTTGTATCTATAACCTTCTGCCATTCATCCAGAGGTCTGTCAAGAAATGCTGCCGTGCCGGGCTTGCTGGATACATTGCCTGCTCCGTTTACAAGAATATCTATGTGTCCGAAATGATCAAGCACATCACTGCACATATTGTCAATGCTCTCCTGCTCAGTCACATTAAGTGACACAGCCATAACAGGGGCCGCGATCTCTTTTCTAAGTCTCTCTGCACTTTTCTCCGCCCGGTCAAGTGTCCTGCTAGTCAGTACAAGAGTAGCTCCCGCCTCGCCCAGAGCCCTCGCCATATTATAGCAAAGTCCGCTTGCCCCGCCGGTTACAACGGCAACACGACCGCTCAGATCAAAAAGTTCAGGTATTGTTCTGCTCATTAGTTGTCTCCTTTCCCGCTGCATAATGCGGAAAGCGCCTTAGTCTTACCGGCGCTGGCATATAATTTAAGCTTGTCCCTCCCTTATTGGCGAAAGGGCTGCTGTTTCTTTCATCACTCAATGGCAAACTCGCAGTACATTATAGCTTTGCGGTTTGCCGTATAGCACAAATAAAGCTTATCTTCACGGCAGATAAGCGCAGGATAAGAATATTCACCCCGGCCATCCTCAAGTGTAAAGATGCGCTTCCAGGTTTCACCGTTGTCAGACGACAAATCCAGCACCAGCGGTGTGCGGTCTCCCCAGTTTTTTCCCACTGGGTTGCAGGCCAGTACCAGGCTTCCGTCAGGCAGAACGGCAAGGTCTATACCGCTGTTATTATTTGGAAGAGAAGTCTTGTATGGTATACACCAGCTGCGCCCGTCATCCTCTGAATCACTGCGGAAAATAAAAGCCTCAGAGCTTCGCATAAGAGCATGAATATGCCCGGGAGAGGATTCCCAGAGGCTCGGCTGTATCACTCCCCTGCCTACAAATGACTGGGCTGTAACAAGGATGTCCTCATTTTTTACACCTATCTGACTGTCATCAAGTGTTTCAGGTGCAAGTTCCGGGCCCTTATGCCAGGTTTTTCCTCCGTCCTCGGAGAGATCAATAAAGGCACGGTTAAACTCCCCTTCGGCAGATCCCGGCATAAGAAGTCTGCCGCCGGATGTAAGAACAGGCTTGTTCCGGGCGCTGCCGCGCACATCAAAGGCGTTGCGCTTGGGTGCAAATTCGGCCGCCGGGGAGAATTCCAGGCCATGCAGTGACTGAGTCTGCCAGGAATCCCACTGCGCTATGACAGCACCGGACTTAAAATAAAGATGCAGCGCACTGCCATCATTATAGAGTACGGGATTCCAGAGCGGCACTCCGCTGCCGCCAAAAAGGCGCACAGCCCCGTCCCAGCCGCTGTTTCCTCTTCTTGAACACCATATTGAGGAATCCGGCGCAGCCTCGAAGCTCCCGCCGAACCAGCAAACTGTCGGCCTGCCCTCCCATATTTCCACTGTCGAAGCATGACAGTAGCGAAAGGCACTGTGATTGAGAACCACCGGCTCTTTTCTTATAAGCTTAAGCATAATTTTCCTTCCTCAGTTTTTCATTCCGGTCGTCATTATGCCGCGTACAAAATATTTCTGCAGGCAAAGGAAAATAACAATAGTGGGCACAAGTGCCATGACGGCACTGGCAAGGGAAAGGCCGTACCGCGGCGCAACCATACCCGTTCCGCTGGCACCCACATACTGAGAGATACCTACAGGAAGAGTCTTAACGTCATCGCTGCGTGTAACTATCATCGGCCAGAGGAAATTATTCCAGCTCTGAACAAAATTAAGGATAGCCACAGATGCAAGGCTGGTTTTAGAAAGCGGCAGCATTACACGGAAGAAAAGCTGAAATTCATTAGCTCCGTCTATATAGGCAGCCTCGACCATCTCATTGGGTACTGTACTGAAAAAGCCTTTCAGCAGATATACACCGGTTACCGTAGCCGCAAGCGGCAAAATAACGGCAGTGAAGGTGTTCAAAAGCTTTACCTCGTTAAACATGAGATACATCGGCACAACATAGACCTGCATCGGTATGAGCAGCATAGAAACAACCAGGGCGAAAAGTCCTTTCTTGCCGCGGAATTTAAGTCTGGCGAAAGCGTATCCTGCCAGCGCATCCACTACAACCGCTATAACTGTCACACATGCAGAGACAATAAGGCTGTTCCGCATCCATTTAAGGAAGTTATACTTTGACAAGGCCTCACGATAATTGTCCAGTGTCCAGGTCTTGGGTATCCAGGTTGGCGGCCAGGCCAGAATATCTGCTTCAGGTTTGAAGGAACAGACTATGGTATAGATAACAGGCAAAACAAAGAGTATGGCCACAGCCAAAACAAGTATGCTGATAAGTGCCTTCTTAAAATATTTCCAGAATCTGTTTTTCATTTAATCCGTCTCCTTCTTAATGAGAACATTCTGCAGCAGCACCAGAAGGCTCAGCAGCAGAAGAATTGCGTTGCCGATAACTCCTGCGTATCCCATGTTAAAGTTCTGGAAGGCCGTGTTATAGAGATACTGCACAAGGGTCAGTGTCGCTGTACCGGGGCCGCCGCCAGTCATCGTATATATCTGGTCAAAAACCTGTATGACATTTATTAAGGACATGGTTATGACAAGAGAAAGTGTCGTCTTGAGCTGTGGAAGCGTTATGTGAAAGAAAGTCTGTATCTTGCCGGCTCCATCCATCATTGCCGCCTCAGTTAATTCCTTGGGTATATTCTGCAGACCTGTAAGGAAAAGCAGCATATTATATCCCACCAGCCACCATACAGACGTAACTGACACGGAAAATAAAGCCCATTTCTCACTGGTAAGCCATGGTACTTTCCCTATGCCAATGCAGCTCAGATAATAGTTGATTATACCGGAGTTTGTATTATACAGAAAATACCAAATAACACCTATTACTGCCGGAGTAAGAACATACGGCATAAAAATAAATGTTCTCGCAAGATTTCTGCCCTTTATCTCGGAGTTCAGCATAAGCGCAAAAAGGAGTCCCAGTATCACCAGTGGAGGAAGGCAGTACAGCATGAACTTCAGAGTGTTCAGCAATGCTATGTAAAAATACTGGTCATGGAAAAGGGCTTTAAAATTTGCCAGCCCTGCGAATGACGGCTTTCCTATGATATTCCAAGAGGTAAAACTTACTGCCACACCTGCCACGCTGGGGAACAGGCGGAAAATGAAAAACAGGAGGAGGAAAGGCAGAAGGAATACCATAGCTACCGAAAATTGATTCTTCTTCAACAGTATTCATCCTTTCAAAAGGAATATCGGCCGGCCGTGTCTGTTACAACTACGACCGGCCGAGGTAATTGTGCGAAATGTACAGACTTAACCCGGGTCCGTACAGTTTTCAGGCCATTTAGGGCTGAGTCAAAATTGCGCCAAAGGCCTTCTGGAAGGTCTCTACAGCAGAAGCGCAGTCAGCCTGGTTCAGCAGGACATCACTGCCGAGGGAGAGAATTGCACTGGGAGCAGTGGCGGAATAGGCCTGGATGCTCTTGGGCAGATCAGGCAGAGTTGCCTGATGTTCACCCATCATCTCAAAGAGAGCTTCCCTGTAGGGCAGATCCCTCGCACTCTCTGCATTTGCCTTATAGGCGGGGATGTGACCGGTCTCGGGGTAACCCTCCCACTCGCTGAGAGCCTTTATGAACTTTATAGCTTCATTCTGGCGGTTAATGTCGCCGTCGGCAGTCTTCGGGAACACGAAGTGGGAGCCGGAACCCCAGTAGTAATCCTCATCGTAGAATGTGGGCAGAACATGGCTGGAAACAGCGAAGTCAGGTGCCGCACTGTTGAGCTGCGGGATATACCAGTTGCCTGCAACGCAGGTAGCCGTCTGCTTAGCATAGAAGTCATCAAAGCTTGCGCTCTGACCGGCTGGGCATATGTGATACTTATAGATAAAGTCCTGCATCAGCTGTGCTGCCTTTACGCCGGCTTCAGTGGAAAAGGCAACGGACAGTCCGTCATCACTTGTGAGTTCCTCGCCCTGCTGGCGGATAAGGGAGTACCAGTAATAGAATGCGAAATGGTTCGTTGAGGGGAAACCCATACCGTACTGCACAATATTCTCAGGATCGAAGTCAGGAGAATCGGCAGTATTTCCTTTTGCATCAAGGGTCAGCTTCTGCATACATGCAATAAAGCCTTCGCCGTCAGTGGGTATTTCATCAATTCCTGCTTCTGCCAGCATATCGTCATTGGCAAAAAGCATCAGGCCGCCCACATCAACAGGTATACCGACCTGAACTCCGTTGATAAAGCTGTTCTTCCAGGGGCCCGGCAGATAATCCTCTTCCTTGAGGCCGGCACGTGCTACCGCCTCAGTATCCACAAGGCCAAGCCGCACAAAAGCATTCTGCTCCTGGGGATGGACCATAAGGATATCAGGGATATTGCCGGCTGCTGCGTCGGTCATAAACTTACTGAACAGTGAAGTAAACTGCAGTGTGGTGACATTGATGTGCACATTGGGGTGGTCCTTACCATACTGCTCCACGAATTCTGCTACAACATTGCCGTCTGCTCCGGTGTATCCGGAATAAAACTCAATGGTAACATCCTCACCTGTGGTGGCAAGGGGGTCCTTGTTTTCTTCGGGTTCTGCCGGTACGTTTTCAGCTACCGGTTTCTCTTCTGCGGGCTGCTCAGTCTCAGAACCGCAGCCTGCAAACATAGCCGCTGCAAGCACGAGAGTCAAAACCATAGCTATGAGCTTCTTTGTTTTCATTTTGCTTTTCTCCTTTAAATTATTTTTATTAAAAGCGCAGCGTCTGAGAAATTCGCCGCACCTTTGTTACAGATTTAAGCGCGGAGCATTTTAACAAGCTCTTCTGAAATATGTTTAAACTGCTCAAGCTCCAGACTTTCTGCCGGACCTATATCCCCGGTACAGCCGTTTTTGCGGCAGCTGCGTCCAAGGTGCAGCCCCTCATAGCGATTCAGATATACTTTGGCATTCATCGGATAACTCTTAAGTTCAATAAGTGCGCTGAGCGTGAGCACATTCTGAAGTATATCCGCTTTTTCAGGCTGACTGACCCGGTTTTCTACAAGCCACTTATAAAGCTCGGGGTGGAAATTTGCCATAACACCGCAGTATCCGGAGGCTCCGGCTTCAAGGCTCTTGCTGAGGGAGGCCGTATTTGCATTGAAAAGTTTCATACCTGTCCCCCGCAGAATGTCAAGCTTAGCCCTTATGCAGTTTATATCCGAACAGGTATCCTTAATGAAATGATACCTGCCTACATCCAGGCAATGCCGAAGAATTGCAGGTGTAAGCACACGCTTGAAGGGATAGGGACATTCATAAAAGCCCAGAGGGACACTTTCAGGCAGAGAGGCTGTCAGCTCATCAAGATTTTTGATAAACAGTTCATCATCTCCGGTACCGTTGTCAAAGCGGTTTGAAAGAAGAACTATCGCATCAACGCCTGTATCGGCCATACGCTGCATCTCCTGCTTCTGAGCCTCCATGGAATCTGAAACATGCCCGGAAGCAATAACCGGCAGTTTGCCTGCGTGTTTCTTGACAAAAGCGGCAAGTTCAACGCGCTCATCCTGACTCAGGAAGAACATCTCACTGGACTGACACACGGCAAAAAGGCCATCGCAGCCTTTCCCGGCATACCAGTCAATGAGCTCCTCAAGAGCGCCGTAGTCAATCTTTCCGTCATCAGAAAACGGTGTCAGCATAACCGGCCACACACCGTCAGGAAGCGAATATCTCATATTTTTCACCCCGATTAGTGTTTTTTTATTATTGTGCCAAATTTTACTCGTAATTCAATATATTTTGCTCTAAATAATTTCATTTGCGTTCATTATTACTGAACGCTGTTCATTAATAATGCCAAAAAATACCACCGGCCGTACATTTTTCTTCTCGTTCTTTCGAACTGAGAAGAAAAATTGTCAGATACCGGACTAAATATTTTTATTTCAATTCAACGGCCCACATTCAGGGCAGCCTGTTTTGTATTTTTTCTGTACATACCTTAAGATACACAAGCATACTCTCTATCCGTTCTTTCGAGAAGCGAAGAGACGGACCGCTTATGCTGACGGCACCGGCCAAACTGTGTCCCCTGCCGAAAACAGGCATGGCAACACATTTCACGCCGAATTCATGCTCCATATTATCAATCGCATAGCCGCAGCTGCGCACTCCCATAAGATTCTGCCTGAGAAGTTTCGGGTCTGTAATTGTGTTCTCGGTAAAAGCCTCCAGAGGCTCAGCAAGAGCCGCATCAATGTCCTGCTCAGGCAAAAATGCCATCATGGCCTTGCCCAAACCGGTGCAATACATCTTGGCGCGATAGCCCATAAGGGATTTCATCATAGCGGGTTCGTCGACGGGATACATAGATTCCAGATAAAGGACCTCATCTTTAAGGGGTACACCAAGATATACCCGCTCATTAACCTGATTCGCAAGCTCCTGCATGTACGGCGCAGAAATCTTTTTAATGCTGAAGTTCTCACCCACTGCCCGGCTGAAATCGCAGAACCGAACACCGAGTCTGTACTTTTCCGTCTCCGGATTTTTTTCAAGGTAACCCATAGCACGAAAAGTACTCAGGATATTGAACACAGTGCTTTTGCAGTAACCAAGCTTATCCGATATCTCAGTGACACCCAGCTCACTGCCGCTAAGAAAGCATTCAATGACAAGAATGGCCTTTTCAAGACTCTTAACTTTTATATCTTCCTTCCCGTCCAAATCTCCGGCCTCCAGCATAAATTTAAACACCGCATTTTTCACCAATCAGGCATGTACAGCAGCCTGATCCGCATTCATTTGTCAAGTCTGTTTATCATTGTTGAACAGCGTTCTTTTTTCCTTGCAATTAATTTGTATCATATTCCTGTACTTAAGTCAACCGATTTTTTCCACAAAAACGGGCCCTGTATTTTGGTTAAATTTGAATATCTATCGGATTTCTCGTTTTCGCCGATATTTATCAGCCGAGCTTTTGTCGGGAATATGAATCAGGCAACTCCTATCGTCAACAGTATATTTGCAAAAGTACGCTGCTCCCCGGTTCCAATTGCCAGCACCAAGCCGTCCTTCTGCATACATCTGTCGTAAAAATCATAGCGCCCGGTGCCTTCAAGTGGTACATTACCGAGTTTTTCACGGAACTCTGCAAATATCTCAGGCTCACTGCTGTCCTCGGGCATCATTACCTCTGCTTTTTCCACATTTACTGCAGAGAGAACTGTCTCAAGGACCTGAGTTGCAGTTGGCAGGCCCCGGCACAGGCCCAGATATACTTTCTCAGCGGTGCCGCTTCGCTCTGCCAGCGGATAATTTGCATCAGCTATAAGTATCTTGCTGCCATGTCCGCAGCGGGACAATGCAGACATTATCTGCGGATTTATAAGTTCAGTTTTAAGCATTATTCATTCTCCCTTTCTCAGGTGCCCAAGACTTCCGCCCGGATGCCATTTCACATACTGCCTCGGTGATACCTTTGCCTCGCTCTGAAGAAGAACGCTCAGAGCCTGCAGAACTATGGTCTCCGCAAGTATAGAGCAGCGCGGTGCCCTGTTCAGCGGGCCGCCTTCCTGTTCCACAGCCGCTCTTATATGTACATCGCTCATGGAAGCCAGCCATGAGTTTTCGTTTCCGCTGATGCCAATAACCCGGCAGCCGTTGTCCTTTACAGCAGTCACAGTGGCCTTCATTTCAGCAGTTTCTCCGCTGTTTGAGATAAATATGACCACATCACCGGGCATCAGCTGCCCGCAGGAGCCGTGCACAGCCTCTGTGCCATGCAGAAAATAAGCGGGTGTGCCGGTCGAAGAAAAAAGTGATGCGGCATAGCCTGCAATATGCGCCGGCTTTCCTATTCCGGAAATATGAACCCTGTTATTATTCGCCTCAGCCTCAAGTATGAGTTTTGCTGCAGCTTCAAGTTTATTTTCTTCAAGCGCTTTCAGTATCTTATCTGTCTCCGAGGCAACGGAGCCGACATATTTATCCAGATCGGTCTTCCATGCAGAATCCATTATATTTCCTCCATAGTCTTTTTAACTTCGTCCAGTGTTGGCAGAGACGGCATAGCTCCCATTTTTGAGACAGTAATGGCAGCTGTATTATTTGCAAAACTCAGAGCTTCCTCCGGTTTCATTCCGCTGCACACTGCCACACAGAAAGCACCGACAAATGAATCCCCTGCCGCTGTGGGGTCCACCGCTTTTACGCCCTTTACCGCAGGGGATATCCAGAAATCATCTCCCTTAACAAGGGCTGCACCGGCGGAGCCCAGCGTTATAAGCACATTTTGTACACCTTTGGCTGCCAGTGCAGCCGCTGCTGCTTTAACGGCCTGTATGTCTATCTCTGCCCCCTTATGTGCAATCTCTATTCCGGTCAAATCTCTGGCCTCATGTTCATTGGGAGATATATAATCCAGGCATGACAAAAGTTCATCCGGAAGCGGAGCACTTGGTGCCGGATTGAGCATAACGGGGACGCCCTTCGCGTGGGCATACTGTGCCACCTGCACATTTATTTCCATAGGTATTTCCAGTTGGAGCACAACGAGGTCATATTCGCCTATGCTGTCTTTCAGGAATTCCACATCCTGAGATTGGAAACTCATGTTGGAACCGGGGATAACCATAATACGGTTCTCCGTGGATTCTCCCTGCTTTTCCTCAAGTATTATGACTGAGCAGCCTGAGGCCGCCTTGTCATCATAACAGATATGCTCTGTATTAATACCTGATTGTTTGCATACATCCAGCATCTCACGCCCGTTTGCATCATGTCCCAATTTCCCGCACATTGTCACTTCTGCTCCCAGGCGCGCCATCTGCACAGCCTGATTTGCTCCCTTGCCGCCGGGCGCTTTGCTGAAAGTCTTTGCCAGGATAGTCTGACCCTGGCGCGGAAATACATCAGTGGTCACAATCTGATCCATGACAAAGCTCCCAACAACTAGAATCTTTGTTTTTTTCATGAATACCTCCAGTTTTATAATATATTTTTTGCTGACCGGGCGGTTCATCATTTTCCCGCACAGCTGCAAAATTTTCTTCTTAGTGAAAATGATAGCATTGAAATTTCAAAAGTCAATATGTAAGCAAGATTTCGTCCGCGCCCCCGTGGGGGGCGCGGACGAAATCTTGGATCAACTTTAGAAACTGGAGGATTTCGCATGTACACCTATGAGTAATGGATGAAGGCTGTTGAATATAAACGCTAATATATAAATTAGCCGTGGTAGTGCGGACGTTTTTCTGGTCCTGAATCCAGTAAAACGCATCTCTCATACTATTTTTTGCTTTTCCGTAAATCGAGGCTTGGATAAACACTTATTGTGGAGTGTACCGTGCTCTTTGTATTCTCTCCACCACTGCCTCAGTGCATTGGGAGACGGATAGCCCAAAGTCCGGATTACAAGGCTGTCATTAGGCCAGCAGCACTAAATAGTTCTACGGCTTTCTGCCGTTGCTCCAGAGTACACATTGCAAAACATTCTCCTTAAAAGGCCAGAATTTTATCCGCACCCCCTATAAATATGCTTTTCGATTTATTTTACCATTATAAGTTCTTGCTACCTTATATGTTTCTTCAATATACCGGGGGACTTTATAGCTTTCCAGCTTCTGGGCAAGTTCCTGCTGAATTGCACGTGGATTAAATTTTTCCTTATCCGCACAAACTACAAGTAACTTAAGAGCTTTCCCTGTAATAGGATCATCTACAGGAACACAGATACAATCATCAATATTTCCAATTGCCAGTGCCGCTGACTCAACTTCTGTAGGGGCTACCTTAAATCCTCCCACATTGATGACGTCACCCTTCCTTCCTGACACATAGATAAATCCTTCATCGTCCATATATCCGATATCATTGGTATAAACAACACCGTTTTTCAGAACTTTTTTCGTAAGTAGCGGTTCATTAACATATCCCTTCATATTGACATCACCGATACAAGCTATTAGCCCCATATGCTCTTTAGATGACTTTATCTCATGCTTGTCATCATCCACAATGATTATCCTGGAGTTAGGCATGGTTTTACCTATACATCCTACTTTTCCGGGGTATTTGTTATAGTCATACATACACACAGATGCAGATTCAGAAGAACCATAGTTATTATATAATCTGGTTCTTGGAAGCAATTCACAAAGCCTAAGTTTATCCGGCTCCGGGAGCGGCGAAGTAGCAGATTCAATAAAATCAATTCGATCTGCATATCGCCCCAATCTGTCCTTTGTGAGTAGAAATATGGTCCTGATTGCAGCAGGTGGCAGGCAACAGCCTATATTGTTATCCTGATACTCTAAAGCGGTATAAAATGCTTTTAGGTCAGTCATGCCGTTCAAAATGTAGATCGTACTTCCATTAACCAAGGTAGTAAACAGCTTACGAATAGCATTGGCATGATTCAAGGGGCCGGGAACAATTAAAACAGTTTCTTTTTTATAACCGCAACCGTAAATCAAGTTTTCTGCAGTTGCGACCAATGCCCGGTGTGAAAGTTCGACACCTTTTGAACTGCCTGTTGTTCCCGTTGTAAACAGTATGTCTGCACTGTCATACTCATTTGGAAAGTTATATTTTTTATCAATTATATTCACAGATTCAGCATCTTTAAGGACAGTATCTCTGTCAATATAAAGTGCATGATACTCATTTCCCGGTACTTTTTCTCCAATTACAACTTTTGCACTAAATTTTCTGGCAACATCAACTACAGCATTGGCGGACAAGTTTTTCTCAACGGATGCTATCACTGCACCACTAAAATGCACAGCAAGATACAGTACCACATAATCTAACGTTTGGCTGGCTTTTGCAATAACAATATCGCCCTTATGCACGCCTGCATTCTTTAAATATTGTGAATATTTTTGTACTAATTCAAATAATTCAAAGTATGTAGTTTCATAATTATCTGCAATCACTGCTACCTTGTCAGGAGTAATTGCGGCATAATAAGCTACATATTCAACTATGGATTTCATCTTGGAATCCTCCTGTTATCAATTATTTATCGAGAATTTTGAAGCTTGGTTACTGTGTCCACGATAGCATCTATAGAGTTCATATTACCGGCTGTCAGACTATCTAAATCAAATTCAACATCAAATTCGACGGATAACTCCATTACAAGCGTAGTAATAGCCAGAGAATCCAATATACCGTCATCAACAAGATGATCAGAAGACTCCATATCAATAAACGGCAGTACTTCTTTGCATATCTCCAGAATTTTTTCTTTCATTTTATTGCCCTCCTTTAAAAATTAAAATATAGGAACGGATTATAGTCTCCAGCCACAGAATAAAGAATATCAGCAACTAATAAAATAGTCATAGCTGTCAATTCCAAAGACTTAAATGCTGTGCTGAATATTTTACTATTTGTATTTTCTACCTTAGTTTTTACCCACCGAACGATTGGGAAAATAAAAATGGACCCAGCAATAATAAAGAATTTGTACTGGCTAACTAAATATGTACTAAATTGATCTACAAAGGAATTACCGTTCAATCCCAGCATAGCCCCGTAATAAGCAAATCCCTGAGACATATTTTCTGCCTTGAAAATCACCTTTGAAAGCAATACAACAAGAAACGTCGTTGTAAATCCAACAATATTGGCCAACTTAGTGTCCTTAATAGGCTTCCTGTACTGCTCCCAAACAATAAAGGCAAACTGCAACAAACCCCACACAACAAATGTAAAATTAGCACCGTGCCAGATTCCCGTTGCCAGCCATACAACAAATAATACGAAAACAGATGCAATTACATTTCCTGTTTTTCTGCTCACTTTTTTTCCAAGCCTTTTTCGGAGTTTTACTGCCGGTCCCATAGTCAAAGGATAATACAAATAATCTCTAAACCAAGCGCCGAGGGATATGTGCCACCTGCGCCAGTATTCCGTAACAGACTTGGAAATATACGGGTAATTAAAGTTCTCCTGAAACTCGAACCCGAACATTTCCCCCAGCCCGATAGCCATGTCTGAATATCCAGAGAAGTCATAATATAGCTGCAGCATAAAGCAAAAGGCCCCGCTCCATGCCATCACTACTGATAATTCGGATATATCTTTATTGAACGCTATGTCTGCAATAAATGCAAGCTGATTGGCAAGAAGAATTTTTTTCGACAGTCCTATGCAAAATCTCCAGGTTCCTTTTGAAAATTTTTCCCATGAGTGTTCCCTGTCTGAAAGCTGTTTTGCAATGGAGCTATATCGAACAATAGGGCCAGCAATCAGCTGTGGAAAGAAAGAAATGTAAAGTCCAGTATTCAGTATATTTTTCTGAGCTTTATCTTTGCCGCGGTATATGTCGATTACATACGAAAGAGCTTGAAATGTGTAAAATGAAATACCAATGGGAAGGACAATCCTACTTAAAAAAGTGTTTTGCATCTTATTACCAATAATTAGTCCTATAATCCATGGTAGATATTTAAACACGAATAGTTGCCCTAAATTGTATATACAGGCATAGGCAACAATTCGTTTCCCCTTAGATGTTTTAGCATACTTTTCAACCCATCTGCCTAACAAATAATTAACTGTAATGGATAAAATCATTAGAAATACATATACTGGTTCGCCCCATGCATAAAAAATGAAGGAAATAATAAGTAACCATATATTACAGATTTTTATGTTTATTTTAAGCGCAAAAAGAAAATAGTATACTAACACCGAAATCGGTAAAAACAAAAACAGAAAAACTGAATTAGAAAAGACCATCTGTCTACCTTCTTTGAATTTATCTGAAATCTACTATTCCGCCTTCAAGTGGCTCCTGCTCAATGCTCTTAATTCCGCATATGTAAATAATTGTGTCTGGTTTTTTCTCTTTAACAAGAGTCTGCAGGCTACCTTTGTAATGTCTCAAATCAATCGCGGTTAGGTTTTCGACAGCATTTGCCAAATATGGAATCATACAGTCTGCAAAAGATGTTTTAATAAGCATAATATTGCTACCATCTGAAATCCTGTTATTATGAGATTCCAGCAAAGCTACATCACCATAACCATAGGAAGCATAACAATTTGTATTATTGTCAATATTTTCAAGATTTTGATAATCAAACAATGTATCCATTAATGTGCCTTTTTTCACAACTCCATCGATACTAATAGTAAGGTTAGAATTGTATTTAGGTTCGTAAATAATAAAATCTTCTTTATCGCAGTAAGCCGTTGTAACTTTTTTGCCAATTGAACCGAGCATTACTCCTTCCATAATTATCTGAGTATAATTATCCGGACTAAAAAGGCTTAAATTGATATTATAACCGCAGTTTCTGTTTAAATATTCCGCTAGGATTCGATTGGCTAATATACCAGATGAAGGTTTCCAGTGGTGGTCTGTATCATAAAATATATCTTTTTCGGACATTCCCATTTCCGTCATAAACTTACCAGAATCAATATAACCTATATTATTTTCCTCAAGGCCATTAAAGAGTTCATTAATCAATTCATCTGAATAGTCCTTTCCCATGGGACTTGGGCCATGTTTGTTAGGTACACTGAAATATATGAAGTTAATATTCCTGCTAAGAGCTTTTGCATTCAGCAAAGCTATAGCATCCACATGTGCTTGTATGTTTCTGTCGGCAATTGAATATCCAAGCTGTCCTTCATCCGTTTCAGTTATATAGTCTGTGTTTAATTCTGTACTGCAAGCAACTGTATTTATATCTTTGCCAAGAAACTTGTCTAGGCTACCTCTAAATGTATCAAAAAAAGTACCAGCTAATATTCCGTTCTTGTTGGTTTTCAATTCTATTTTTTTTTCATATTTTTTTATTATAGAATTTAAAGCATTATCTTTTGTCTTAATTCCAGAATCGGTCTGATAAGCATTAAATGATTCAGATTCTTTGTGCTCTGATGTGAATTTTATAATTTCATTTCTGTATTCAGCATAAGAAGTCTCCCGCGGGTATTTCTCACTCCAGGCCTCTGGATGCATTACAGGTTTGTTGGAATCATTCTGATTTTCTAGTTTTTTCTGAATAATCTGTCCCATAGGTATTAGAGAAAATGTCATCATAATTAAAATAAAAACTGCGAAAATAAAACAGAAAATTTTTTTCATTAAATATTACCTCATATTATACAATTGCTATAAATTTCAATTAATTGTTTTCCCACGAGGGTGAGGACATTTTCTTGGACCGAAATCTTCAATGCCAGCTGAAGTGGTAAACTAAAACCAGACACAAAGGAGGTGGAAATTAGACACGGAAATGCATTATGATTGATGTAAAAAAATGTCTGTGGAAATGCTCTGCTTCAAGCGTGAATAGGAGGCTTACACATGAAATGCACAAAAGAATAAAGGTTGGACATCGGGCGCCGGATTTATTACGGTGAATTCACAATTTATACAGCTTCACAACAGTTTGGAATCTGCACCAGCAGCGCCAGAGACTATATGCGTACATATAGGGGTTTAAATCATCTACCTGCCAAGACTATGGGAAGAGGGCAAAAGAAAACTCCGTTGCCCAAATCTAATGACCTAAATAATCTGGAACCTATGAAAAAAGAAGAATTAATCCGGGAAGTTGTATAGTCCCGGATTGCAGAGGCACGGTTAAAAAAGGCTACTAGGTGAAGGAGGATAGTTCTGTAATTCTGTACAACGGCAAGAACACCTGGTAATCATGTAGCTCTTGGGGGAATTTCCTGTAACCCCCCCTGTGCAATATGACGGGAACAAATCGTAGCAGCTTCTAAAATTGAAAGTAAAGACTTGCCGACCCTGCTGACAGGGCGAAAAATCTTATCAGTAATATTGCCCTGTCCCAGCAATACAACCCTAAATTTACGTCTCATGGATATCGTTGGTTGAGAGCAAAAATCCAATTGGATAACGGACTGGTACTGTCGGCTCCATATGCTCATTAATGCTGCAAAATGGCGGGAATTAAAAGTGGATTCCAGTACTTTCGCTATAAAAGCTGGGAGACCTACGGTGGTGCTTATGCTATCTATATATTCTTATGAATTGGCACAAGGATCATAATTTTGTGCCCAGTTTTTATTGACCAGTACACCCGCCAACTGTATACAATTATTTGTGGCAGTATAAGCTCGTCCTTTAAATTTGTCGTTTCATCAGATATTTTATATTGGTTTAAAATTGAGTTTTTTCCCGTAACGAGAGAGCCATCATATTTTCCTATTAACGGCTTTAACCTTTACAATTGTTTCCAGTGCTCTCCTGAAGAGTGGGCCAAGTATATTACAGTCTTACTGTTTTCATGTTTCATCATTTTCTCTTTACAAACACAGACAAAATAATTTTTTTGATAAGGATGGATGTAGTTCAACTTCGAATATATACATTATTTCTCCAAGCCGTATATGGATTTGGGGGTATCTTAAAGTGCATCATCCATTCCGGTGTCACAAGTATTAAAAGGTTTTAGCTTTAGGTTTTAGCTTTTTGTATGGTATTGGCATCTCAATTTCTTCACTCATCATAATTTCATCTTTAAAATTGCATCAATTGTTTGATCCATACTGTAGTACTTATATGTTCCAAGACGCCCAATAAATTCCACTTTATCATTAGCTGAAAGTGAAACATATTTTTGATAAAGTGCCTGATTTTCTGCTGTGGGAATAGGATAAGAAGGATTTCCCTCTGAACTGGGATATTCCTTACTGATGACTGTTTTATGTGAATTAGAACGCATAAAATGTTTAAATTCCGTGATTCTGGTGTAATCATTCTCGTTTGGATAATTAACAACTGCCACTGGCTGGACCTGCTCTCTGTCAATTGTTTCAAACTTAAAATGGACACAACGATAGGGGAGTTTTCCGAACTTATACTGATAAAACTCATCAATACGTCCAGAGAAATAGATATGTTCCGCTTCAATTTGATCCGAAATATCAAAATAATCAGTATTCAGCATATATGATATATTGGGATGATTCAGCATATTCATAAACATTGCCGTATAGCCTTCGCTGGGAATTCCCTGATATTTCACTGTAAAATATCTGTCATCCCGATTGGAGCGAATAGGAATTCTGGCCACGATTTCAGGAGGAAGGTCTTCTGGGGCCATTCCCCACTGCTGCTGGGTATAGTTTTTGAAAAAATTTTCATAGAATACAGTCCCTACCTGTGATTCGATAACATCTTTTACATTTCTAACAACGGGGATATTCTTCTTAACCCTATCAAAATACTCCAAGACATTTTCAGAGTTATAATGTGTCCCCAGAAAATTGTTAACAGTATCTAAATTAATAGGCATTGGGTAATAATCCCCACCTACATAGGCCAGAACCTTATGCTGATAGTCAAACCAATCGGTAAAGCGAGATAAAAAATGATAGACCTTTTCATCATTCGTGCGAAAAATATGTGGTCCATATTTATGGATCAGAATTCCCTCCGCATCTCTGTAATCATAGCAGTCTCCAGCAATATGGTTTCGCTTTTCAATAATTAAAACCTTTTCATTTTTTTCTTCTGCAATTCTTCTGGCAAGGACAATGCCAGAGGCCCCTGCACCAATCACCAAATTTTGTACTTTCAAAATTATACACCCCGTTATTCATATTTTATCTTTTAAGGAATGCAATTATTTTTTTCCCAAAGAGTATTATATACTTAAGCACCATTTTCTCACGTGTTATCAAGAGTATAGAAATATATGTACCAAAAAAAGTAATTCCACCAGTCAAAAGTATGAGAAAATCAGATTTTAAGGATTGAATCGATAAAAGTGATATACATGAAGCAATGAATAATGCAAAGACTAATTTAAAAACAGATACGTCTTGGAAATATTCTTTCAACATGTCTTTTAAATAATACGCCTGAACCAATAATACAAGAATTTCTGCGGCAAGTGTACCAATTGCTGCTCCTATCAATGAAAAACGTGGAATTAGGAGGAGATTAACAATAAGATCCACTATAGCACCTACAATCACAGATTTTAGGACCAGAACTTCTCTTCCCGTTGGCACTAGGACTTGAAAGCCAAAAATGTTTGTAATACCCACTAAAATAAGTGTTGGCATTACAATTTGCATTGCCAAAATAGATTGCTTATATGACGGGCCTGCGATGAAATAAACCGAATAAGATGCATACAGTATAAAAAACAATGTTAGCGGGGTAGCCAACAGAAGTACAAAATGGATAGCATTTTGGGTTGCTCTTTTAAACTCTTCCATTAAGTTATGTTCGATATAATAGGAAGATCTAGGTAAAAGAACCGCTCCCAGAGATGTAACAACCCCAAGGAGAATAGATCTAATTCTAATAGCAACATGATAACACCCTACCGCCGAATCAGACTGCATGAATCCCAGCATAACATTATCTAAATTGGTATAAACTGTAGTTGCGCAAGCCAGTGCAAAGAAAACAAGAATTGGCTTTATATGCTGTTTCAGATTATATCTACCAACAGGATGTAGATATATATACTTTTTCGCATTCAAAAAGTTCATTATATATGATGCTGAAGATGCAATAATTGTAATTCCGCCATAGATAAGATAATCTTCTTGTGCATGAACCAATAGAAGCATGAAGCACATGGCAATTCCTTTAAATGTAACAGAACGGATTGTAATATATGTATATTGCTCCAATCCTCTGTACAGCCATTCCATGCCAATTGCATTTAAGAAAATACTGCTGCTGATAATAATCAGCAATGTTTTTTCCTGCTGTAATTTCGGACTCAGAGTAATTGTGACAGCAAGTGCAATATATGAAATAATTGTTGTAATCAGATTGATTGCAAGAAGCTCATGGGTAGTACGTGATAGTTTCTCTTTATCATTTCTGACCATGGCACAGCTACGGATACCATATGTGGGGATTCCCAACTGTGCAATCAGATTGAAATATGAAATCACGGACGTTGCAAATGCCACTTTGCCCGTGTATTCCGGGCGAAGGATTCTGGATATATATGGGAATGTGATTAACGGGAATATAAACGAAGACATTGTAAGCAATGTATTCATTATAAAATTTTTTTTAATTGAAATTTGTTTTACCATAATAATCCCTGTCTATAGAAAATCGTTTCTTGATGTCTGGCTCATTACTGTGTGTTTTTTCCCGCTTAGAAAATATAGCCACACCAAGACAAATATAGTAAGGTATTGATATGCAACTACAGAAAGGAAGAGCATAAATGCAATTTCAACGGCCAATATCGCATTTTTACGTGAATGACATTTCATTTGTGTAATGACACATTTTGTAAACGGGAAGACATAAAAAAATCCTAAAACAATTCCGCCCTGGGCAAAAACCATCATAATAGAATTGCTGAAGCCAGAATTGTTTGACCGAAATGAACTCATGTATTTTCTGAGGCAATCTATGTTATTAATTCCGTTTCCCAAGAGAGGAGCATCTAGCCATGCGAGAAATCCCGCCTTGAAATCATCAACACGGACGACACCAGAACCAGTCATAAGTTTATCTGCAATCATATGCACAACAACAAATCCAACTGCAAGAAGCACTCCTGGTACCATCATAAATTTGACTGCCTTTGCAATTCTTTTACTTCGGCCATTTGACACCCATAAACCGAAAAGTGTGGTAATAACAACAATATAACCTGTAGTTGATGCAGTAGACGCAACTGCGAGAGCCAAAATCATAATTCGCTTATTGGACTTTTCCCTGGGGGAAAATACCTCCATAAGAAATGCCAAGCAAAAATGGACTGTTGCCATAGGCGCCTCTGTAAAAATGGATGTATTGCGGTAAACTTTCGAATGTGGAAACAGCAAGGAAAGGAAGCTGTTTTTCTGTATTTCGTAATAAATATTATGAAAAGTTCTAATGCGGTCCGGGTGGCCGCTGCTTGTCCACATTGTGTACACATACTGATTAGTGTTCATGATGCCAAGGACCGAAATTGCTAACCAAAGGATCAGGGAAATGACGGCCAGGGAAAATATGATATTGCGGTATGCTTTTAGAACACCGGGCAGCTCATCATAATCACAGCAGGAAGTAATGTACAGATAAATAATAGTAAACATAAGTATCAGTTCAAAATGATACTGAATATTTACATTCAATAAAAGGGCCTGAATTATGAATATTCCATCAATAAAAATTAAGCCTAAAACAGTGGAAGCTGTATTCTTCCTGCGCCTGTATAACAGACACAATAAAATAAATGCTCCCAAGCTGATGACCAGTAACGCTGTACGAGTCCACGATTTTTGCGGGTATAAATAAAGCCATATTGAACGGCATTCCAGCGTCAATGCAATTGCAGCAATATATTCGAGTATAACTCGAAGTTGTACCCTTTTAAATCTTATTTTCATATTTTTTATCCCTTAAATATGCATTTTAGAAATGGCTTCCAAAGCTTTATCCAATGCACGATAGAAAAAGTACCCGGAATTCAACTTATTTGAACACTCTATCACATTTTTTTGTATCTGTTCATACATATCTGTCCCCAGTTTGTCAACAATCCCCGGCAGATCATTCAGGCTATCAATTGCAATCCCCAGCCCGTTTTTCTGAATAAAATCAGCACAGCCCACATTCCTGGAAATGACTACCGGCAGCTGCGAAACCAGATAGAGGGAAACTTTATGTGGATTTATGTAAGGCAGATAATGTCCCATAGTACCTTGAAGAGTCTCGCAGGAAGAACCATCCCAGGAAAGGCCAAAGGTGCCTGTCAGGACATTGGGCAGTTTCTCCGGAGACAATACACCCTTGTAAGAAATTTTCTTTGATCCCAGCCTCTCATCATAAGCAGGTCCATAAACATCAATCTTTGCATGCTTAAGAATGCCGCTGGACGGAAGCTCATAAATAAACCCGCTTTTCCGGGGTGAAAGGGAGCCGGCAAATACAAAGGTAGTCTCTTCTGGCCTGGGCTTTTCTGTTATTTTTTCATTGGTCAGATAATCAAACAAACCCAGACAAATCAGTTTCTCCTCCGGAATACCAAACTTTACGAGATAATCCTTCATATGCTCATTATGACAGATCACCACATCGCTGCTGCGTAGAATCTGTTTTTCCAGACTGGACTTAATTCTATAGGTCCATTTTTTATTCTCTGCCGCGTAGCGAAGAAATTCAAGGTCATGTATTAAAAGAATCAGCTTGAAGTTTTTCTTTTTCTTCGCAAGAATCAAAAGCTTTCCCAGAAACACATTTCGAAAATCTCTATGCTGATGAAAAACAATATCTTCACTATGAAGGCTTTTGCACATACGTCTATATTCTTTCAAAGCAGAAAACAGAAGCCAGTTCAGCTTCTCCCGCTTGGTCTGACTCATGTAGTCATACTGTACCATATAGGGCTCATATCCTCGTTTCTCACAAAGGACATAAATATCGCCAGGAGCCTTGGTTCCGGCACTGTTTTTCTTGGTATTGATTTCCCGAATATATTTAATCGTTTTCTGTTCCAAACCCGTTCCTCCTGGAATCGTTTACTGCATACAGGCAATCATTCTCGCAAACATGACTTTCAGATTAAACCCAGCAGTCCAGCCCGTGGAACGAAGTCTGCCTGTATCCAAGTTCATATGGAGCACTGGGGCATATCCAAGTGCGCAGGCATCCTCTGCCAGATTCAAACTGACACCGATGCCGTTTTCCCTGGCAACCATCTGTGCCATTTCAAGGATGGAGCAATATGTATCCTCATTTGCGGCATTCATAATGGGCTCTGTCTCTCTCGTAAGTGCAGTCAGGATCGCGGTGACCGCATCTGCTGTATAAAGATAAGAGCGCCTTGTTTCCCCCTTTGTTTTCAACACAATGCTACTGCCGCTGATTGCGCTGCGGGCAAACTGGGCAAATACACGGTTATCGTTATAGGCAACCCCTGCGCCAAAGGTCTGGGTCAGGCGAAGGACCTTTGCATTGAGTCCGAATTGCTTTCGGTAGGACATACACAGTGCTTCTGCTGCCCGTTTTGCCTCTGGATAACAGCTTCGTGCGGATTGCAGGTCCAGATTTGAGGCGCTTGTTTCCAGAATCTTCTCATCTGTTTGGGGCGTTCCATAGATCTCCATGCTAGAAAGATACAGGAAACCGGAGATATTTTTCTCAGTGCCCAGCATCAGCATGTGATCTGTTCCTTCCACAATCGCACGAACCGTGTCCACAGGATGCTCAATGAAGAATTTGCTGGATGTCGGACCAGCAGTGTGGATGATATAATCCAGCGGCCCCTGAATGGAAATATGACCGCAGACATCTCCCTGCAAAAGCTCCAAGCTGTCCGAGCACTTCAGCTGCTGGCAATAGAGTGCCTTCGCCTTTTTAAGGTCCCGCACCAGGGCGAGCACATGGATCTTCACAGAATTCTGGATGCTGTGCCACAGCAGTGCGTTGACCGTCAGGGAGCCAATTAGGCCTGTGGCGCCAGTCACCAGAATTGTTTTATTCTCCAGCTTACTCCAATTGATCTCAGAAAAATCCGAGATATACTGCATGTCTTCTCTGTAAATACAATTATCCGACCACATAGTTAACTCCTAAATCCCAAAAATCTGACTATTTTCCCGGGCATCCATAATGGCCCTGAAAATATAGAAATCAGAAGGTGTTGTAATTTTAATGTTCTCCACCGGCCCCTCTACTGCAGTCAGGTGGTAGCCATAGGCCTGCATTAGGCTGGCAGAATCGATATAATCGAATTTGCCTGCGGCAAAGGCTGCCTGATGCGTTTTATAAAGGTCTTTCAGATAAAAGCTCTGAGGCGCCTTGGCATGGAAGCATTTGCTTCTGTCCATAATCTTCCTGATCTGCTTATGATCTTCATCAAGTACCGTAATCGTTTCGATGGCAGGAGAAACGGTGATGGCGCTTCCGTATTTCCTTACCGAAGCAATATTATCTGAAATAACCTGCATATTAATCAGAGGACGCACACCGTCATGGACCAGCACCACACTGTCCTCAGGGTAAAGCTCGTGGATCTTATTAACGCCATTGCAAATGGAAAGCTGGCCAGTTGCGCCTCCGGGCACAATGGCATTGACCTTTGTAATACCAAATTGCTCTAGTTTTTTTTGAAGGTATGTATGCCATCCATCAATGCAGGCGACAACAATTCCGTCGATTTCATCGTGATTTTCAAAGTATTCAATTGTATGAATGATAATCGGCTTGCGATGAAGCTCCAAGAACTGCTTTGGAAGAGTCCGGGAATTCATACGGGCACCGGCACCTCCGGCAAAAATCAGTGCAATATTCATTGTGACTCACTCCGTTCCTTTATAAATATGCGGTCCACTTTCTCGCATAGCTTATATACTTTGCAATTTATTTTTCGAATAGGCTTCCATTTTTCGAGCAGCTGACGGATTCCTTCAATGGGAACAGACAGCATCAGGAACAGCCCTTCAATCACTGCCGCAGCCAGAATTGCTGCCAGCGGATATGACCAGCTGACAGAAGACATAATTCTGCCCATAAATTCCCACAGTACAACCGTAAAAAAAACGTTGGACTGTATGAGATATACCGTTAAGGTTCTGCCTCCCAGCCAGTTGACAATTCTGGATTTGGAGACTCTGTATCTCAGGAAGCAAAGGAATATGGACATTGACCCTACTGCCATAGGGAGAATGTACATGCCAGTAAAGAAATTCGTTCCTTCCCGTAGAAACGGTACTATTTTTTCAAAAATTGTGAAGACAACCGTAGACAAATAAATCAGGACAAACAGCAAGACCCAACACCATGTTTTTTTCATCAAATTAATCAATTTAAAGTTAGATCCATATTTTTTTATAAATCCTACTGTCAAATAGAGATAGCAGAACCATGGCAAATCCTTCACAAAAGTAGTCAGCGTTGTAAAGGTGGGAATTAAAGAAAATAAAGTCAAGCCCACAAGGACTAGATACAACATCTGTTTTTTTGTTGCTTTCTCTAAAAGCAGATTCATCCCCGGAGCCAGAAGCATCATTGCAATATAGGTAGAAACAAACCACCAGTGATTGGAAGAAAACGGAAGAAATGTGCGAACCAGTGCGTCAAGAGTAATACGCTCAGGCATAAAAATCATGCCAAGCATTCCCAGGAAAATACTGTACCACCATATATTTTTATATAAGTCATAGACCTTCCGTAGTTTGACTTGTTTACTGCACATAAACCAGGCGGTGATCATAACAAACCCATTAACGCCCATCTTGCTGTAACCGCCCAGAAACTGTGCCCAGAGACGAATATAGAAACTGGAGGACTCCAGAGCGCCCGTATGCAGTATTAAATGTCCCAGTGTAATTGCAAACATGCAAATAATCCTGAACAGCTCAATATTGGACTCACGCTTAGCAACTTTAGGATTCATTTGTTAACCTCTCCAATAATAAATTGGGCCACTTTCTTACACGCATGTCCGTTGTCATATCCTCCCAGCATCTGATAATGGGACTCCATGTTTCTGCTGAACTGTTCCTGATCAAAGGAGATTATTGCACTGACCAACTGAGAAAATGTTTCACATACTGGAAAACCCCATTTATGTATATCCACATAGAAGGACCGTTCCCGGTCATATTTTTCCAAGTCAAATGTGTAGAGGAAACAGGGTTTTCCGGTCAGGCTGTAATCCCATACTGATGAAGAGTAATCGGAAATGAGCATGCTACAGGCAACCAGCAGCTGCTGCATGTCGGGATAGGTGGATGCATCTACTGCGCCTTCGCTGCAGTTCAGATGGGAGAAATGGTGACCTCGCATCAGAACTTTCCAGTCTCCGCCGAATCGACTGGCAGCCGCCTTTGTAAGTGCAGAAACATCCAAATCAAACTCCTGATATTCCTCCTGAGAACGCCAGGTGGGTGCATACAAAATCAACCTGGTATCCTCAGTAATTCCGAGTTTTTTTAGAACTTCACGACGAATTTCCTGTTTTTTTTCTTCCTCCAGGAAGAAAATGTCATTCCTCGGAAGTCCGGTATTCAGAATCTGACCGTAAAAGTTCATACCGCCGTGAATAAAATACTCCGTAAACAGCTGACTGCTGGACAAAAATACAGAAATATTCTTTTTATAAAAATCCATCGTCCTGTCGAATTGCTTACGAGAGCCGGAGCAGGCAAGATCCTTGCCTGCCTTTTTGTAGGCTCCACCTCCATGCCAGGTATCAATCATGACCTGACCAGGCTTTTTGTTGAGAAGATGGAATGGATAGATATTGGAAATGATGAAATGGGCACTCAGGTGGTAATAGAAGAAAGCTGGGCTCTGATACAGAACAGATTTTACATTGCATGGCAGCAATTGCTGCTTATCCCTAGAACGAACAGCCCAGATAATATCGAACTGCCCTGGATATTTCTGCGACAGGTATTCCGAAATATATTTTGGACTGCATGAATATTGTGATCCAGTAAAACTATAGAATAAAATACGGTTCTTTTTCACAGGTACGAAATACCCAGGAACCTGCAAAAATCCCCGCGTGCATTTCTCGATATAGTATTTTGCTCGATTTTTAAAACTCATATCTGTAAGATCCTATCGTACTGTTGTATTTAGGTGCATATACCCACAGAAGTCGCGCCATGCACCCTAAGGCCGAAAACAACGAAGCTGTATTATCGGTTCTCCATATAAAATAATTTGATCCTTAATATTATTATCACCTTTTTTCTCTTGCTTCAGTTTTGTTTTTACAGTGCAGGAAAAGCATTTCAGTAAACAAGTCACCATTGAACAATCTTACAACAGGATATGCTCGAAGAGTGTTTTCCCTCGATAACATATAATTGTTAATTCATTTCAAGTCTTTAGTATCTATAAACGCGAGTTTACAAAACAAGTTGTTCTTTTGTTTTTCCACGAATTCAATATATTCCCTTTCCATAAAAAATTTAACGTTTGGAGAACCTTTAGAAAGATTATCGGTTTCGTGTACTGTTTCTCTCCAGCAATTATTGGATATAGGGGACATATAAATCCTGCCGGCAGGAATGTAAAACTCCTTAATATCTGTCAAATATAATTTGTCAGGCACCTCTACGTGGAAGTTTCTCTGTACAAGGTTTGGTACATCGGGAGATACTTCCCCCACATAAGAGCTGTATTTTCTTTGCGTAGTACATACTACGGCTAGGTTTTCCTGATGCATGATTCTCCGAACAACCTTTTCGGATACGGCAATTCCCTGAGATTTCAAGGCGCTGTGGATGCGCTTGTATCCATAGCTCCGGTAGCATTCAGTGGACTTCTGCCTGACATTGCTGCGAAGATTTCTGTATTTATCTGGAGTATTTAAAGCACGATTCTGGTAACAATAGCTGCTTTTTGCAATTTTAAGGCAAACGAGCAGCTGCTTTAGCTGGTATTTATTTCTCAGGGCGTTAATCACTCAGCCTTTTCACGATTCGATATTTCGTCCAGATTAACGCCCTTGTCTTTTTTTAATACAACGCTTACCGCTTTCAAAATGTCCCATTCAATTTGCAGACGGTAAACTTCACACTGCAGTTCATCATGTTCCTGCTGCTGGGAAGCTACTTCTTGCTTCAGTGCGGAAAGCTTCTCCAAGAGTTTTTTCTGGTCGGCTCACGGGGGTCTTTAGGTGATGTTTTCTTCTTAGCCATTACTGTACTCCCACCTGAACCGAGAAGCGGTTTCCGGCATCTTTAAAGTACCACATAGCTTACACCATGTGCCTCAGCTATTTCCTTTGCTTTAACATTTCGGGCACACAGATCGATAACAGCCTGCTCTTTTTCTTCTTGGGGATATTCTATAATTGCTCCACCCGAAGCTCAACCACGTTTTCGATTCGGATAAGTTTCATCCTGCTACTTTCGAAATACATATGGGCAGGGATGACCAAGATTTTGTATTATTTGCGCAGTACAGCGGACATGTTACTCGTAATACTGGAGTGCATACTGTTTTTGCTCCCTTGAATATTTTTGTCCTCTCTGGTAACTGTGTTTGAGATTACCATTCTTTAAATATTCTTTGTACCAACGTACAATAAAATTTGGATTGGGGTAACCCAGTTCTCGCGACACTACCGTGGCACGATGTTCATACTTGATATACAGTTCAACAGCCTTCATTCGCTGCTCATAGGTGTACATACGAAATCCTCCCGTTTCTAAAGTTGGTCCAAGATTTCGTCTGCCCCCACGTGTATCTAAAATCTATAAATCATATTACTATATAAAAACCTTTCTTAATACAGCATCAGTATATTTGCCCAAAAAAGGACCGTTGCAGTACTGCCCAACAATGCAACCAGGAGTCCCCAAATTTATCTCTATTATAGCCGGGAGGCCATTTTCGTTGATTGTTACATCCCAACTAACAATGTCAGCGTACATAATTTTCTTATGTAATTCCATAACTGTTTTAATCATATTTTCACAGCCAGGTATTTTTATAGCCGCAAAACTCGCTCCATTTAGGCATTTTGAAAAAACCTGTCCTTCAAAATTAAAAGCTCTGTTTTTTAGCTGATAGCAACTATCCAGGCCAATCGCAAGTTGGTGATTTAGTCCTATCGAAACACCATCCTTTTCGTTATTTAATTCTGAGGAATCATTTGCAATAACGCGCAAATACGAAGGCAGTAAAACAATTTCATTCTCTAAACGTAAGGTATTAACTCTAAAAACATTTACTGCTGAATTATTTAATTTAGATAAAGACTCGTGCTGCCTGATAACTTTTTGTACAACAAAATCAGATTTGTAAGTCTTAAGAACCTGGCCTAATTCTTCATAATTTCTTAAATGTCTGACGTTTTTACTTGCCCCGGTTTCCAAAGACGGTTTAATAATAATTTCGTCCTCATTTTTAATATAATTAATTGCATCATCTTCAGAAATAATCTCATAATTGCAATCATAAAATCTACCATGAATATTATGTACAATTGTCTCAGGGAAGGGCGCTCCAGGGAAATGAATATCGTAGAAATTTTTATCTTCCCATGCCATATTTAAGTTAAAATTGCATAACTTGTCATTTATTCTATAATAAAAAAATGGTTCAACAATAAACCTTGGGTCTCTGATACCTGAAATTCCGTACATCATCTGTGCAAATCTATAATCCGGCTTACATCCAAACTGTTTCCAGTATTCGGAAAGTTCTCGTTTCTCATTTTGAGAAAGGCATGATATGTTCTGATTTTTCAAAATATCTCTGACCATTTTTTTGCTTTTAAACATTCTGTATTTATATGCACTTTCCCTATAAGCCCAGAAAAATGAATCTTTTATACGCTCAGGATAACTCATTCCCAAATCTCCTTATAATTCGAATTAAAATTAAATTCAATAAAATAATGTGATATCATCTAATCACAACTATTTGTATTCCAAATATGCTATTTGATTAATTAATATATTTGAAAAAATTCAAAACTTGCAGCATCAATATATTCAAAGAAGTAAAATGCATACCTGACCACTGTAAATAAGGTCATGACAGCAGTCCATAATCCTTTGTATAGATTACGCCTATGAATACACTCTATTTTTATTAAAAATTTCAGCCTGTGAACTGGTGATTAACGTCTGATGCCCATAAAACAACATAATAAAATATTAAGAACATATTAATTATTATCTACTCATATTTAATTATCCTTTAAAAGTAAATTTTTCCAATCTCTGAAAACATTTTCATCAGTAAGGGCACCCCTCAGATTTAAGGCCGCTCTTCCCATTCTATCCGCAGACTCAGTTTTAGACAATTCTTCCATTGCGCTGGCCAGAGCTTTCTTATCTCCCACAGGGACCAAAAGCCTGTTTTTACCGTTGCAAATGAATTTTCTAGAGTGGCCGGAAGGACAGTCCGTTGAAATAACAGGCATTCTCATGCGCATCACTTACAACAAAGCATTTAGCATTCCCTCTTAATCAGGTGAAAATGCAAACATAGTTGATTCCTGATTTGTTCCAATACATCTTATTTTACGCCGAGAAGTTCTGCAACCCCGCTTAATCTAAGCTCTGAAATTAATAATTCGAGCTTTGTCTTTATGCTTCCCGCACCGAATATTCTCAACAAATATCAGAATAATTCTTATGAAACTGCACAAAGCTTCGGATTAACAGCGTAAAATTCTTTATTCTTCCAGACGACTTACACCTACAATTATTTTATCTCGCCTGCCGTTAAAGGGTTAGAAAATTGTGGAAGCATCCACAAGATTTCGCAGCGCAATTTCTTTCTTATGAGCTCGAGCCGAAATCAGCTTTGCCATATCAGTCTTAAAAATGAGGCCCTTCGCAAAGGGATACATCAATTTTATAACAATTCGTGTCACCTTAACATTCGGCATTACCTACGGATTATTAAGTTCTGAATCATGCACAGGCAGTCTTGCCCCAAGTAAGGAAAGCAAAACATAGGTTCCCACTTCCTCTGGCATATAAAGGACTGCATCCGGCATTTCTCTTCTTATAACTTTTAGAATTGATAAACAGATGATAATCTTGTCCAAAAGTTTGTTTTCCGAGAATGTACTACCGGAATCTGGGCCACATCTGGCTCCAATAATGTATCAGATTTTACCTCCATCCATATTAACAATCTTACAGGCCATTCTGTGTCTTATTAAGTAATTTACAGGCTGTGCGATGACATGTTCAGTGCCTCCTGACGACATATTGCTGGTTATTACAATAATTTTTTCAGTCTATGTCAATATTAATTTTATTGGTATCTTTTAAAGAAAATGTAAATTTGTTTTTCCCTTTTTTCGTTAATTAAGCTGTTTTATTCTAAATAAATATCAGCTAGAATTTTGGCTTCCCGTTCAATATCAAAACCATGTTTCCTAACCGACGGCAAGCAAAGTTCATCATATCCTTTCCTGTTGAAATGATCCTGTCGAATGTGGAGGATCTCTTTTCCCCAGCTCCCTGGTCCATCCTGCAAAGATTTATAATAGACCTTATCCGTACATTTCGCATCTTCGGTAATTACGTCCGACACAAGCAGCGGTAATCCGGATATCTGAGCCTCTATCATCACTACAGGCAAACCTTCCCATCTGGATGGGAGAACAAATATATCCATCGCCTGATAAAGTTGGGCAGCGTCATTTCTTCTTCCCAGGAAAATTACCGAGTCAGAGAGGTCCAATTCAGAAACTTTTTTCTTAACTTCTTCATAATAAGGGCCGTCGCTTATTAAAAGCAATTTCATGTTATTTTTAATCGGCTCACAGCTTGCAAAAGCATCTATCAGAAAGTCATGATTTTTTTGCACAGTAAAATGTCCCACATGCCCAACAACATAAAATTTATTCAATCCAAGATCACGCCGGTATTTCTCTCTCACACTTTCATCATACTTAAATCTTCGAAATTCCACTGCATTATTTATTACTCTGAAAGGAGCCTTTCCATACAGCCAGCGTCCGGACTGCTTTGAACAAGCTATCATAGTATCAGCCTGTAGTTTCATAACCGGTGTCATCAGCTTATTTAGTAAAGGATGGTCGCAGGTTGTATTATGACAATGTGTAATAATTTTCCTAACACCATATGCCTTGCCAAGCATAGTTTCAAGAAACATAGTACCGCTATTTCCATGAATATGGATTACATCATAATGATTCACCTTGATTAAGGCACTTAAATCTTTAATATAACCCCTTGTATCTTTTTTTCTGTCTCTAATTTCATAAACTGGACCGATTTTCAGGAACTTATCTCGAAGTATATTGTGCATATGGTTTGGAGTCGCAAACTCCAATTTAATATTTTCCCTGGGAATATAACTGGAGTAATTCATAATTACAGAAGAAATTCCTTCATATCCCAATCCAACAGTTGAAATAATCAAAACTTTTTTCATAGGAAAACCTCGCAGTTTAAAACCTTAGTTTTAAGATCCATTCTTGTCATCTACTTACTTGTGGATTCTATAAATGTCACCTCATAGAAAGGTTGATCATTCGATTTCGCTCTACAGAATATTAAATAGCTATAACTATTGACGAGCTTAAAATTAGTAAAGCAACAACACTATTATTTAATTCTACTGGTTATAAAATTATACATTTTATAAAATTTTCTGTATATAACGGTCCAGTGAATCTATTATTGTCTTTGTGTTGCTTTGATATGTTTCAAAGTCATGACTATTAACATAATTAAGGGCTGTTTCTAAGTCATCGCAATCCCTGCAACCATATATAAGATTTAGATCATTAAACTGTTCGATAAGCTGTATCTGATGGTCGTCCACATGTTCGCCATACTTTGCACGTCTGGGAACCGCAATGACCTTTTTCCTCTGCTTTACAGCGCCGATAATGGCGCCGGTCCCGCCGTGGGTAATGAAAATATCGCATTTCCGAGTACAGGCAGCAAATTCATTCCGATTCAAAAAGTTTTCAAAGGCATAATGCTTCGGTTCATAATCACTGTATCCTGTCTGTGCAAATACCTGATCGTGAATAATGCCCTTCTCAACCAGCCCGTCCACTGCCTTTAGAAGACGGTTAAACTGAAATTTCTGGGAACCTAAGGTGACAAAAACCATAATTCATTCCTTTTACGCATATAGAATATATATAAGGCCAATTTACATTGCAGAAAATGGTATTTTAAGCTTTGGCAGTTTTTTTCTTGCGGTAATAAAGTTTAATTACAACACTTGAGCAGATCAAAAGTATAAATCCAAAAATCAGACCTGCTAGTCCGCTGTGTACACAGGATGCAACCAAATAACTAACCAGACTTATGCCAGCCACTAATAAACCATAGGGAAGTTGTGTAACAACATGGTTCAGATGTTTACACTTTGTGCCCATTGAACTGAGTATAGTCGTATCAGATATGGGGCTGAGATGATCTCCACATACACTGCCTCCCAACAATGCAGCAATTGTGAGCACCATATCCATGCTGACCTGATCTCTAAACACTGACACAGCAATGGGCAGAACAATAGCGAATGTCCCCCAAGATGTACCAGTAGCAAAAGACAGCAACAGCGAAACCATAAAGAATGATACCGGCATAATTAACACTGGAATGTGATACCGTTCTACAAAAGAGGCTACAAACCCGCCGGTATCCATATAGGAACTGCCGCAGATTGCGCCAAATGTCCAAGCAAGGCTAAATATAAGCACAGCTGGGACCATATTTTGAAATCCAATCACTAATCCATCCATAAATTCAGAAGGCGTTACAATTTTTCGTGGCAGATACAGAAATGCCTGAAATATAACGGCCACTACAGACGCAATGGCAAGGCTCAGAATTGCATCACAATTTTTAAAAGAAGAGGTAATATCTGCACCACTAAAAAAGCCGCCGGTATACAGCATCATACCGATAGATGTAAGTACAATAACAAGAATCGGTAAAACCAAGTCAATTGTCTTGCCATTATGTGTATTATTTCCCTCGTCTTCAGTATCTGTATACTCATAGCTGCCATTCTCCGCGGCAACTTCATATCCATACATTTTCCCAAAATCAAGAGATATAAGTATAGTAATCAATATCATTGCAATAGAGAACCAAGCATAATAATTATATGGAATTGTCTGTAAAAACAATTTAAATCCATCAATAGTACTTCCATCTGGCAAAGAGGCACTGACAGCAGCTGCCCAGGAAGAAACAGGTGCGATGATACATACAGGGGCACCTGTAGAATCTATAATATACGAAAGCTTTTCCCTGGAAATTCTATTGCGGTCCGTAATAGGCCGCATAGTAGTTCCGACTGTGAGATAATTAAAATAATCGTCCACAAAAATCAACAGTCCAAGCAGCATCGTCGCGAGGAGACAGCGTTTTTTTGTCTTTAGTTTTTTTGATGCCCAATTTGCATATTCACGAGTTGCACCGGTCAGATTCATAAGGTAACCAAGCATACCTAATAGAACGACAAAAAGAAGAATTCCAAAATTAGACTGCAGTTTACCCGCCATCATGGTAAATGTCTGTTCACACATGTCAAAGGGCCGGAAACCTGTCATAAATCCTGTACCCAATATAATGCCCACGATAAGCGAGAAATTAACATTTTTTGTGATCAGTCCCGCTGCAATGACCGCAACGGACGGGATAATCGACCAGAATGTTCCCGCCATAAAAGTTCCCCCCAATTTCTAAACTATATACTATATGTCAATGTTTTAACTGATTCCAATATGGAATCTGAAGTTTATCGCCGAAATACTTATCTGTTTCGGGCAGAATATCCCCATCAAATCCGGAATTGGGAGAAAGAGTAATTTCGCCGAAATAAATCTTTCCTTTGATGTTATAAAGATCAATTCTGGCAAACAAGAAATCTTTGGAAAGTATTCTGGCGATCTCCAACATACGCTCAAGATTTTCAGGTTTATTGATTTTCATAGGACATGCTTTGTCATCTCCCCTGTCCCAGGCAAGGTAATTCCAGTTCAAATCAAAAAATCCATATTGCGCCTTGTTGGAATTCATGGAGAAGCGGTTTGTACAAGCGAGAACCACATCAGGTTCGCCATCAAAGCAAAAAATCTTATAATCTGTAGGTATTTCTCCATTTTCTGATATAAATTCTTCACAAAGAATTTTAGGAATAATATTTTTATACTGATACTCCCGTCCAATAATAAAAAAATTCTGTTTTAAGCATTTTTCAATTTTCTTTTTTGCATGTGCAATATTTAAGTTTGACTTATCCCTGCACACCACAAGCCCGCCAGAATCATGATTGCATTTCAGGACAAATCTTTCAGGCAGTTTTTCAAAATCAATCTCATCGAATTCATCCCAGACTCCTAACAGCGGAACCAAATATTCTTCGCCAATCAGGTTTGCAACATATTTACGTACTTCATACTTATCTGAAACCACAGTTTGCAAGGGCAATCTATAGTTAAATTTAAGCCACTGGAGCTTATCATTAAAATAAACTGGGTTGTTTAGGTCTAGTTTCCTATGCATTCTCAGTCTGAAATATAATTTAACGTACGCTTCATCCGGTAAAAAGCGCAGAGCACTTTTCACTGTCTTCATAATGTAGTCCTTATTCAAAATTTATTTACCCCCTTCTGTTTGCTTTACCAACTAGTAAATTCCTCCCAAGTAAATCGCCCTAGGATAAATTTTCAGCATTGATTCCCACTGCACATAAAACCTGTCTGCAAATTTATAAAGCAGCTTTCCGGACAATGTAGGAGATGTCACCTTCGCAAATGATTCAATATAAACCAACTTTTTGCCAAAAATTTTTGCTGTAAGACACATAGGAATCATGGCCAAAACACCGGTGCAGATTACCAGGTCAGGTTTTTCCTTAAAGTAAATATACAGTGATTTTAAGCTATTAAAAATCATCCGGGGGATAAATGCAGTCTCTTTCCTATTAACTTGCTTAAGAAAATATGTCCTTTCGCCTTTGACTTCCGAATTATAAATCGTTTTTTCCGTCAGAATAAAGCTGTTGTATTTCTCCATTAAAGGCTTAAGCATCAATAGCTGCTCATAATGTCCACCAGAGGATGCTGCAAAACAGATTTTAAATTTTTTATTTTCAGTCATAATATAACCTTAATTTTTTGATTCTCTTGCTAAATACGACATCTACCTTATGTCATACCGCTCGTTAGAATTGCTTTTGCATTCTGCACGAAGAGCTATACACTAACCGCTAAATTCAGCCAAATTATGCTGAATCCTGCCAAATTTTATTAAATACAGTATATTTTGCTCCCCGAGGAAAATACCTATGGCCTGTAATAGGCAACTCCCAGTTGGGTGCACCTCAAAACAAGACCATATCACAAATATCTTTTTTATTCACTCTTTCGAGTATATATCTTTCTTTGTTTCTTTCTATTTTTTGCATAGAATATAAAACCCAGAATTCCCCATATCAAAAGGCAAATATACGACTCCAAATCAAGTGAGCATCCAAACGCAGGTATCGGTATCAGAAGAAGTACCAAAAAGCTAAGTGAAAGTAGTGACCCTATCACCCCAGTAATGGTGATCATAATATTTTTCTCCATATATGCAAATTTTAATGCAGCTGCTGATGTATAACCATAACCTATCGCTGCCCCCACCGAAGCCATATCGACCAGCCATGCTAATACTGTTCTTCCGCAGAAAGGTGCTAGCATTGAAACACCCATTACAAAAGCAATGGAGTGGACCGGCGTTCCATATTTTTCGGAGATTTTACCAAACCACTTTGGTAACACTTCTTCACGTGCCATGGAGAAAACAAGTCTACTGGAAGACATACACTGTCCTACTATTCCTGAAAGTATCGCTGCCCCTACCGAAAGTATTAGCAGTAAAACACCAAACTTTCCCAACAACAGATAAGCTGCATTGAAGGTTGGAAGTGCAGAAATACCAGTTGAGCTTTTAGCATCAGTTATATACTCACACCAGGAGGCGTAATTCGAGGGAACTGCCACAGCTGTAACCGTATTCAAAAGTATATATACAAGACCTCCTGAAATTATAGAAATAATCATTACTATTTGGGCCTTCGTTGTAGAGAATTTAAATTCTTCAGTTGACTGAGGAACAGTATCAAATCCACAAAAAGCCCATGGCGCCACTACTACAACTGCTAAAACGCCCATACCAGGAGCATATTCCGGGGAAAAAGCAGGTGAGATACTAAGTTTTCCCGTAACACACTCAAAAATTGCTGCTCCAGAAGTCACTAAAACTCCGCCAAGTAAAAGTATTACCAGTATTGATTGCAGGTTGCCCGCAACTTTTACACCTCTAATGCTAGAATACATAAAAAAAAGCAACGCAATTTCTGCAACCAAGATCTCGCCAAAATATACATCGTAATCAGCTATTACATAATGGAAGCCAAATTGAAGTGCACCTTGGGAAAAATTCCTGCTCAATAATGCTAGGGCAGTAGCATTCATTGGGATTGCAGAGATATATGTTAAAGCCATAAACCATGCACATAAGAAGGCATGTTTATCACCAAAGGCAACTTGGGTGTATTTAAACTCTCCACCAGCAACAGGTAATTTCCTAATCATGTACCCATAATTGAATGATATTATTATCATGAGTAAAATAGCAATTAACATTGCTATAGCCGTTCCTAATGGGCCGGCTTTGGGCAAAAATGTATCCCCAGGCATAACAAATGCCCCCCATCCGATGATACACCCAAACGCCAGTGCTCCCACATTAAATGGTGTTAATTTCCTCTGTAACTCTGCCTTTTTCTCTTTCATATTTTCTCCTTGATACACCCATTTAAAATCAATCCGAAGATAATATTTAGTCCCTTCTGAACAGATCTCTCGTGTAGACCTTGTCCTCTACATCGTCGAGGCAGGAATTGTACCTGTTGGCAATTATTGCATTGCTCATCCTCTTGAACTTTTCAAGGTCATTTACAACAAGGCTGCCGAAAAAGGTATCCCCGTCCTCAAGCATGGGCTCATAGATGATGACGGTCGCGCCCTTGGCCTTTATGCGCTTCATTACCCCCTGAATGCTGCTCTGGCGGAAGTTGTCACTGCCGGATTTCATGGTCAGCCTGTAAACGCCCACGACAGTCTCTCTGCCCTTCTGCTCCTTGGCCGCACTCCAGTCGTCATTGGCCTCGTATGCCCCGGCCAGCTCAAGAACTCTGTCAGCAATAAAAGATTTGCGGGTGCGGTTGGACTCCACGATGGCCTCTATAAGATTCTCCGGCACATCCGCGTAATTTGCCAGAAGCTGCTTTGTATCCTTTGGCAGGCAGTAGCCGCCGTAGCCGAAGCTGGGATTGTTGTAGTGGGAGCCTATGCGGGGGTCGAGGCAGACGCCGTCGATGATCTGCTTTGTGTTGAGGCCCTTCATCTCCGCATATGTATCCAGCTCATTAAAATATGAGACTCTCAGGGCGAGATATGTATTTGCAAAAAGTTTTACGGCCTCGGCCTCAGTAAAGCCCATAAAGAGGGTATCTATGTTCTCCTTCAGTGCGCCTTCCTGCAGAAGAGCTGCAAATTCATGGGCGGCCTTTACCAAACGCTCATCCTCCATGTCGGTGCCCACAATTATGCGGCTGGGGTAGAGGTTATCGTAAAGGGCCTTGGACTCCCGGAGGAACTCGGGGCTGAAAATTATGTTCCTGCTCCCTGTCTTTTCCCGGATTTTTCTTGTATAGCCCACGGGAATGGTGGACTTGATGACCATTACCGCCTCCGGGGCATACTCCATGACCTTATAGATAACATCCTCAACCGCAGAGGTGTCAAAGAAATTTTTCTTGCTGTCGTAGTTGGTGGGCGTAGCTATAACCACAAAATCCGCGCCTGTATACGCGGATTTTCCGTCTGTGGTGGCGGTCAGGTCCAGCACCTTTTCTGCAAAGTACTTCTCTATATATTCATCCTGAATGGGAGATTTTCTGTTATTTATCATATCCGCCTTTTCGTCGTGGCGGTTTACTGCCACAACATGGTTGTGCTGCGCAAGCAATGTTGCAACCGAGAGCCCCACATA
>JBMNPZ010000016.1:0-40386 GCA_050943875.1 Candidatus Limivicinus sp.
ACAGCTTACGAATATAATAAACGGCTGGATTTCTTCCGGAACACTTAAGGTCGGGGATCTTCTGCCCTCTGAGGTATATTTCTGTGAGACCCTGCACCTGAGCCGCTCTACGGTGCGCAAGGCTTTTTCAGAGCTTGAGGGGGAGGGCAAGATCGTCAGAAAGCGGGGGAAGGGTACATTTATTACAAAGCCCAAGCTCCACCGCCGTCTGGACGATCTGTACAACTTTTCCAAGGAGATGCAGGGTCTGGGCCTTAATCCCTCTTCTGAGGTCCTGTGTTTTGAGGTACTGCGCCCGAATCCAATTGTGGCCAAACAGCTGAAAATAGGCGAGGATGAGCATGTCTACAGAATAAAGCGCCTGAGAAAGGCGGACGGCAAGCCTATTCTTCTTGAGACGGCCTATATTCCGGTTGCCATGTGTGAGCATCTCTGCTGGGAGGATTTGACGGACTCCCTTTATTCCGTAATCAGTGAGAATACCGGTGCCCTTCCGGCCGAGGCCACGGAGGTGTATGAGGCAATCTGCCTGAAAGAGAAGGATGCAGGTCTCCTCAATTGCAAGCCGGGCTCCCCGGCCTTCCAGATTTCCAGGACCTCCAGGGATACGAACGGCAGACTTTTTGAATACTGCAAGATCATCGCCCCGGGTTACTGCAACATGTATGAGATCACTCTCCGCCGCAATCAGACTATATTCTCCAAACATATGCAGGAGTAAAATGAGAGATGGCGTGTCACGGGAAAGTAGAAAATAAAAAATATTTCAAATCAGGCCTTGACAACTGCTGCATACGGGCATATAATAACAAGGCTTAAAAGGAAGAAGGTATGGCGTCCGCCAGCCTCACCCGGCGGCTCAGTGCCTGCCGCGGTCAATAAAGCAGCGTTCCCGGTCTTTGGGATTACGGTGTTTTTTATGTGCGGATGCTGTGCGTCCGCACTTTTTGTTTATCTAAATTTTGTGCTGAATACCGGAGGTGTTTCCAATCGCAAAAGCTGTTCATCAGATCAACGAAGAGATCATTGACAAAGAAGTACGCCTGATCGGCGATAAAGGCGAGCAGCTGGGCATTATGTCCGCTGAAGAAGCTCTGAAAATCGCTACAGAGCAAGGGCTCGATCTGGTCAAGATCGCTCCGGGCTCCAATCCGCCAGTCTGCCGCATAATGGACTACGGCAAGTTCCGTTTTGAGCAGACAAAAAAGGAGAAGGAAGCAAAGAAGAAGCAGCGGGTCATTGAAGTCAAGGAGGTTCGCATGTCTCCCGGAATTGACACCAATGACTTCAACACCAAGCTGAAGAACGCCCAGAAGTTTCTGGCTGAGGGAGACAGGGTGAAGGTCTCCGTGCGTTTCAGAGGCAGGGAAATGGCACACACTGAAATCGGTGAGGTTCTCCTTAGGGATTTTGCAGATAAATGCGGAGAGATTGCAAACCTCGACAAGAGTCCCAAGCTTGAGGGCAGAAACATGTCCATGTTCCTCTCTCCAAAGCCCCTGACTCCCCCCAAAAAGCCTGCAAAGCCGAAGAAGCCCAAAACCGCGGCTAAGCCCGATCAGCAGACCGAGGCCGAATAATTTTTATGGATACAGAGGGATATTCCCTGTATTAACCCAGTTACGGAAGGAGAAATAATCAATCATGCCCAAACTGAAAACCCATAGCGGTGCAAAGAAGAGATTCAGTCTCACCAAGAATGGTAAGGTAAAACGCGCACACGCATTTAAGAGCCATATCCTCACTAAGAAGGACACCAAACGCTGCCGCCGTCTGCGTTCTGAAACCTACGCAGATGTGACCAACGAGGCAACTATCAGGAAAATGATCCCTTACAAATAAGGGCAGACGGTATATAGGAGGATAATCTAATGGCAAGAGTAAAAGGCGCAATGATGACCCGCAAGCACAGAAACAAGGTTCTTGGTCTTGCAAAGGGTTACTGGGGCAACAAGTCCCGTCACTTTAAGATGGCAAATCAGCAGCTGATGAAGTCCGGCCGCTATGCATATGTTGGACGCAAGCAGAAGAAGAGAGATTTCCGCAAGCTCTGGATCACCCGTATCAGCGCAGGCTGCAAGATGAACGGAATGAACTATTCCACCTTCATGCACGGCCTCAAGCTGGCAGGTGTTGACATGAACCGCAAGATGCTCTCTGAGACTGCAATTCATGATCCCGCTGCTTTCACCACTCTTTGCGAACTTGCAAAGAATGCACAGTAATTGATAATTACCGTATAGAAACTCCCACGCTGAAAAGCGCGGGAGTTTTAATTTTTCCTGTAAGAGGCAGCAGGGCTTTTCTTGCGGGAGGCCGCCGTTTGTAGTATTATATGGGCATGAAAAATGAAGCTAAGAAAAAAAGCGGCTTTGCCCGATTTTATAAAATCTGTCCCGTCAGGCACAGTCTGGGGATTCTTGCAGCTCTTGTGATTGTTCTCCACCTCTCCACCAGAAATAACTACGGCTTTACAAATTCCCTGTGGAAGGGCTTTGTGAGACCTCTGCACCGGCATCTCTCGGTGTTCTGCTCCCGCTTCCCCTTCTCAGTGGCGGAGCTCCTCATCGCCATGCTGGCGGCGGGGCTGCTGGCCTTTCTTATTTACAGCCTTTTTAAGCTGAGAAAACCGGGAGAAAGGTGGAAAAGAATATATAGACTGTTCCAGACCCTTCTGTGCACCGGCCTTCTGATATACGGGGGCTTCTGCCTCCTCTGGGGCACATATTATTACGGCAGCAGCTTTGTGGACAGCGCCGGGCTCAGTGACGAGCCTGTATCCCTGGAGGAGCTGACTGCGGTCACAAAGTATTTCGCCGGCCTTTCAAATGAATACGGCGAAAAGGTGAGACGTGATGAAAACGGCTTTTACAGCCCCGACAGACGGGAGATACTGGAGAAGTCAAAGGAGCTCTATCTGGAGACCGAAAAGGAGATACCCTGCCTCGAGGGGCCGGATATATGCCCCAAGGGGATATTCTTCTCCCGCGTCATGAGCTATATCGACTTCACCGGCTTCTTCTTCCCATTCACCGGCGAGGCCAATGTGAACATGGATTTCCCGCCCCCTCTCTTTGCCTCCACGGTGGCCCATGAGCTTGCCCATCAGAGGGGCGCTGCGAGGGAACAGGATGCAAACTTCATCGCGGTCATGGCCTCCCTGAATTACGGGGACAGGGACTTCTGCTATTCCGCGGCGCTGCTGGCCTATACCCATCTGGGCAATGCCCTCAGGAAGGCCGACTATGCCGCCTGGGAGGAGATATACGACAGCCTCAGCGAGAATGTCTTGAGGGATTTTGCCCTTGACAGATATTACTGGAGACAGTTTGAGACCCCTGTGCAGAAGGTTTCAAATACGGTCTATGAGGGCTTTCTCCAGAGCTACGGGCAGGAGCTGGGCCGCAGAAGCTACGGTGCCTGCGTCGATCTCCTTGTGAACTACTACTGTGACGAGGCGGCGGAGGCGGAACTCAATTGATTCAGGCATAAAAAAACCGATGGTACGAAAAATACCATCGGTTATATTTTTTACTCGTTTGTTATTTCAATCTGACAGTTCTTCATGGCCTGAATGGCAGTTTTGTGTCCGGCGGGCGTTGCACCGGCACAGCAGGAGGCATCTACGATCACCGGGACATCCGGCAGCAGGGCCTTTGCGATTATGGCGTTTGATATGACGCATATGTCTGTGCAGAGCCCCACAAAGGTTATTGTGATTATGGGGTCGTGGGCATTCATGGATCTCAGCTGTTCAGCCAGAGTGGTGGAGCCGAAGGTGGATTTCTCAATGGGCTTCTCCCGACACAGTGCCGCCAGCTCCGGGCGAATCTCCCAGCCCCTGGTGCCCTTGATGCAGTGGGGGACGGAGAGTTTTTTACCCTCCTGAGTGTTGAGATAATTTTCAAAGTGCGTATCCTGGGTGAAGAGGACGCGGCCGTCGAAGTTCTTTACCTTCTCCTCAACCTTCGGCACAATGGCGGCAGCCTCGGGGGTGCCCAGCACGCCGTCAATAAAATCATTCTGCATATCTACTACGACTAAAACATTCTGCATGATAAAAACCTCTTATATTTTTCTCGTTTTATATATTCCCGGTCCGGCGGCTTTATCAGAAAATTTAATGCTGCGCTCCCTGGGGGAGACGGCGGGATAAAAATACCCGAATACAGGCACCGGGACCGTGTTTTCCGTATATTTCAGGCTGCTGGCCCGAGATTAGATAATTGTTTTTAAATTTTACCACCACCGGGCCTCTATGTCAAATCACAAAATAATACGGTTTTGCTGTCCCGGACCTACAATGTGCCGGATGTTCAGCCCAGCGCCACATCCAGCACCATCATCAGGGTGAAGCCGCCCATATAGGAGGCCGTCCCGTAGATTCCCCCTGCGCCGGGGATGAGCTCCTGAACCGTCACATATAGCATTGCTCCTGCCGCAAAGCTGAGAAGCCAGGGCATCAGCGGGTGGATGAGGGCTGCCGCCAGCACCGCCAGGAGTCCGGCCGCAGGTTCCACGGCTCCGGAGAGGACCCCCGCGAGAAAGGCCTTTCCCTTTTTGAGGCCGCTCTCCCTCAGGGGCAGGGAGACGGCGGCACCTTCGGGAAAATTCTGCACCCCTATGCCCAGGGCCAGGGCGGCGGCTGCGGCGAGACCCGGGCCGTCTGAGGCAATGGCAAAGGCGAGGCCCACAGCCATGCCCTCCGGTATGTTATGGAGAGTTATGGCGGTCACAAGGAGCCTGTCGCAGGGACTGAGCCCGCCGGCTTCATATTCCCGCCCTGCGGTGAGCGCGTCGAGAGTGCCGAGGAATAATGCCCCCAGTATGAGTCCCAGTGCCGCCGGGAGCCAGCAGGCCAGTTTTAAGCTCTCACGGCTCTGCTCTATTGCCGGCAGCAGCAGACTCCACACCGAGGCCGCAGTCATGATTCCGCCGGCAAAGCCCATGGTGACGGCATGGACCCGGGAATTTATCTCCCCCCGGAAACAGAATACAAGGGCGGCGCCCAGAATCGTCATGAGAAATATAAAGCCCGTGCCTCCGCAGGCACAGAGCAGAGAATGATGCATGCAAATTCACACCTTTGAGGAAATTCAGCTTTTACAGCTTTACTATATAATAGCCTCACAGCCTGTCAGGGGTGACGGAGCAAAAAATAAAGACGGAACCCGGTCTTATGCCGGATTCCGTCCTGGAGAGATTGAGCTTTAAATCATGCGCTCTCTTCGTCCTTCACGTAGCCAATGGCCAGCGCAGGGGCCTTTTCGTGTATATAGGCCAGAGCCTCATCCATGGCCTTTTCATTTTCGGACATGACATCCGCGTACTCCCTGCCGCCGTGGACCATAACGATCCGGTAGTAGGCAAAGGACGCCGTGCAGCAGCACATCCTGCCGTTGACCTCATTCACTCTGATAAATACACGGTCAAGAAAATCATAGTCCACAAACCTTGTTTTGAGCCCCTCCCGGAAGTAGAGTCCCAGCTCACCGACCCTGATTTTGTCAAAAATCCTCGCCGCCTCATAATCCGCGCTGAGCTCCGGAGAACTCACCGCACCGTTGACACCTGCAAATTTTCTTTCTGCCATGGAATCATCTCCTTTTTTGATTTTTAGTTTTATTATTTTATCTATATGACGCTGATGCTCAGGGTAAACTTTTCTGCAGCAGGCGGACCTGCCGTCCTCTGCGGCTGATTATCCCCTCGTCGCACATGTTCTTCAGCTCTCTCATCATGCTGGTCCTGTCTGCACAGATAAAGCCTGCAAGCTGTGACAGGGAGATATCAAGGGAGAAGCTTTCGAGACCTGTCTTGTCCCTCATGTACTCGAAGTAGGTCCAGAGCTTCCGCCGCAGTGATTTTTTGCTTATGATGTTTATCCGCATCGCCAGACTCTGGGCCTTCTTTGCGGACAGCTCAAAGAGATTTTTTGTCAGCTGGCTGTGGTGCTGACAGGCCTTTTCACAGCGCCCGCAGATACAGGAGAAGCGGATGAACATGACCTCGCAGTCGCTGTCGGCCTCGACCGCATAGCCCAGCTCCCCGTAGGGCATCGCGAAGACCTCGCCGAAGATGTCGTTGGGGGAGTAGTGCTCCAGCAGGGTGTATTCCCCGTCGCTGTCCATGCAGTAGAGGTGGGCGCTGCCCTTAATCAGCACGCAGAGATATTTGAGCTCCGAGGAGTAGACGAGAATCGTGCCGCCCCTGCGGAAAAAGCGGGTTTCCGGCTTGAAGCAGTGCTCCATGGCCTCGATGCTCTCCCGGCTGATGCCCTTGAATAGCAGTGGTTGATCCATATTCCGGCCTCCTGTTGATTGGATTATATATACAATTATAATATAAATCTGTTGCCTGTGCAACATGTAATAATAAATTCTGAATATATAATTAAACTGGTTTGAAGGGTAAAAATATATAACAACAGAGCAAAAATATTAAAAAGCAGCACGGAGGTGTCTTTATGCATTGCACAAGAAAAGTACTGGACGATTTGATATGGGTCGGCGCTGACGACAGGCGGCTTGTCTGCTTTGAAGGTGTTTACGGCGTCCCCGACGGAGTGAGCTATAACTCCTATGTGCTGTTGGATGAGAAGACAGCGCTTTTTGACACGGTGGACAAGGCCGTGTATCAGACCTTTTTTGAAAATGTGGCCCACGCCCTCAACGGCAGGGAGCTTGACTATCTGGTGGTTTCCCACCTTGAGCCTGACCATGCCTACACCATTGAGTCCCTGATGGTCCGCTATCCCAATGTAAAAATAGTCTGCAACTCCAAGATGGAGACTATGCTGAAGCAGTATTTCCGCAGTGTGAATTTTGAGGGCAGACTCATGGTCGTGAAGGAGGGCGACAAGCTCAGCTTCGGCCGCCACGAGATCACCTTTATAAATGCCCCCATGGTCCACTGGCCCGAGGTAATGATGAGCTATGACCTCACTGACAAGATCCTGTTCTCCGCCGATGCCTTCGGGACCTTCGGTGCCCTCAACGGCCGACTCTTTGCCGATGAGACCGACTTCTTCCGGGATGATGTGGATGAGGCAAGGCGCTACTATGCCAATATAGTGGGGAAGTACGGCCCCCAGGTTCAGGCTGTCCTGAAGAAGGCCGCAAAGCTGGACATCAAATATGTCTGCCCGCTCCACGGCTATGTGTGGAGAAGCCACTTCGGCGACTACCTTGAGAAGTACCTCCAGTGGAGCAGCTACACCCCCGAGGAGAACAGCGTGCTTCTGGCCTATGCCTCTGTGTACGGACACACAGAGAACGCCGCAAACATTCTGGCCGCAAAGCTGGTTGAGCGGGGAGTTAAGGTGCGCATGTACGACACATCTGTCACTCCCGCAAGCTACATTGTCTCCGATGCCTTCAGGTGCAGCCACCTTGTGTTTGCCGCAACCACATACAACGCGGGCATATTCGTGACCATGGAGAACCTCCTCCATGACATCGCAAACCACAACCTTCAGAACAGGAAGATTGCACTTCTGGAGAACGGCACCTGGGCCCCCACAAGCGGAAAGCTCATGCGGGATATTCTGGGCGGCCTTAAAAACTGCGAGTTTATAAGCGACAATATCACCATCAAGTCCTCCATTGCGGAGAATCAGCTCTCAGAGCTTGACGCCCTTGCGGATACCATCGCGGCGGATATCGTCCCGGCGGCTCCTGCAGCGGCGGAGGGCAAGACCCAGGTCCTTGAGGTGGAGTCCTCAGCCTTCCACAAGTTCACCTACGGCGTGGAGCTCCTCACCACAAGGGTAGGGGACAAGGATTACGGCTGCATCATAAATACCGCCGGCCAGGCGGCCTCGGGCAATCCCAGGAAGGTCACCATCTCCGTCATAAAGAAGAACCACACCTGTGACATGCTTCTGAAATCCGGCAAGTTCAATGTCTCCATCCTCACTGAGGATGCCCCCTACAGCGTCTTCCAGCAGTTCGGCTTCCAGAGCGGCAGGGAAGTGGACAAGTTTGCAGAGGCCGATTATGATGAGCGGCTGGCAAACGGCATCCGCTATCTCCCCAGATACACCAATGCCGTCCTCTCCTGCGAGGTCACGGATACAAAGGATCTGGGCGCAAGCATGCTCTTTATTGCGGATGTGGTGGAGGCGAGGAAGCTCTCTGACGGGGCCTCCTGCAGCTATGAATACTACCAGTCCCATATAAAGCCCAAGAAGAACCCCGCCCCTGCCCAGAAGGAGGGCTGGGTCTGCAAGGTCTGCGGCTACTTCTATGAGGGGGCCGTGCTCCCGGATGATTTCATCTGCCCGCTGTGCAAGCACGGGAAGGAGGACTTTGAGCATGTGGTTCCCGCAGTGGTGAACAAGGTGAAGGGCTATATCTGCACTGTCTGCGGATACTTCCAGCCCTGTGAGGGCGAGCTCCCGGATGACTTCGTCTGCCCCCTGTGCCACCACGGCAAAGAGGCCTTCGAGCCTGCCGAGCAGTAATTTCCCGGGAAACAGCATATTCAGTTAAATAATGTTTTCAGGACCTGTTCCGCATAAGATGCAGAGCAGGTCCTTTTTATCTGCAAAAACCAGCAATATTCGTCACAACGCACAAATCTATATAAAAGTTTTTATACGAAATACACATAAAATTTGTATTGACAAAATTATAACAAACGGCATATAATGTCAGTAACATTTTGTTAAATATTTAACTGATATTTGCAGGGGACTGCAGTGTCCTTATTTTTTATACCCCGGCTGGGAATGGCATCCCTGCCCCGATTATGCGGAAGATCTCTAATAGAAATTTTAGGCAGCTTTCGTCTTCTCCGGGGAAACGTGACATGGGATGTGCTGCTGTGCTTTGAGACAAAATACACAGAAAAAGCACACGAATATATGAAAAAAGGGACAAAAACTGGTCAAACAGACGAATAATTGTTCGGCAAAAAAATAACAAATTACAAGATTTAGGAACATTGACAAGCAATTAACAGGCTTGTTAATAACTTATCTTGCATTTTGCGTATTTTTTAGGCCAAATCATATGGACATGCGACTTATGTTGTGCTATCATGCTATACAGTGTAATAATATGAGCTCTTTATGTAATATACAAAGCAAATCTATACGAGGTGAAAGCGTTATGTCTCATACTTTTAAAGGCGGCGTTCATCCAAACTATATGAAGGCACCGGAAATTCCGATGACTGTCATAGCACCGCCTCCTCAGGTAATCATTCCTCTGGTTCAGCACATCGGTGCACCCTGCAAGCCGCTTGTGGTTGTGGGCGACTATGTCACAATGGGTCAGAAAATCGGTGAGAATCCCGCTCCGGTCTCTGCGCCCGTCCACTCCTCCGTATCCGGTAAGGTCGTGGCTATTGAGCCGAGACCCCATCCCCTGGGGGATATGATAATGTCTGTGGTCATTGAAAACGACTTCAAGGACACCCCCTGCACCGACATGGCCCCCCTCACCGGGGATCAGCTGAAGGATCAGGACACCATCCTCGGCCGCATCCGGGAAGCCGGTGTCGTGGGCATGGGCGGGGCGATGTTCCCTACAGCCTTCAAGATCCGGGGCGGCATCGGCAAGGTGGACAAGCTCATCATAAACGGTGCCGAGTGCGAGCCCTACCTGAACGGTGACCATCTCACCATGCTCGATCATCCTGAGGAGCTGTTAAAGGGCATTGAGCTTGTGCGTATTGCCTCAGGCGTTGAAAAGGCCTACTACGGCATCGAGGTCAACAAGCAGGATGCGATAGACCTTCTGAATTCCTGCCATCCCGAGAAATACGGCATAGAGATAGTTCCCGAGAATGTGAAATATCCCCAGGGCGCAGAGAAAATGCAGGTCAAGGCCGTGACCGGCCGTGAAGTCAAGCCCGGCGGTCTGCCCTCAGGGGTGGGCTGCAACGTGGTGAGCACCCGCACCTGCTACGCCATATATCAGGCCTGCTACGAGGGGAGAGCTGTGATAGACCGCATAGTCACCGTCTCCGGCAGTGCGATGAAGGGCACCGTGAACGGCCTTACAAGGGTGGGCACGCCTCTCGGCTATCTCGCCGAGCAGTGCGGCGGCTTTGTAAAGACTCCCCGGAAGATAGTCCTGGGAGGCCCCATGATGGGCATCTGTGCCACAAGCTTTGATGCACCCACCGTCAAGGGCACCTCGGGCGTCCTTTTCTTCACCGAGGAAGAGGACAGGCACGTGGACAATCCCAGCTGCATACGCTGCGGCAAGTGCATTACGGTCTGCCCCATGAATCTGGAGCCTGTGTTCATGTACATGTACTACAGCAAGGGCGACTTTGAAAATATGGAGAAATATCATATTACCGACTGCTTTGAGTGCGGCAGCTGCGCATATAACTGCCCGGCCAGAATGCCTCTGACACACGCATTCAAGACCGCAAAGCTCATGTTCCAGGCCAGGGCCTTCAAGGAGAGGGCAAAGGCTGAGGCAGAGGCGGCAAAGGAGGCAAACAAGTGAGCGAGAAAAAAGAGAGAATAGTCCTTGACGTGGCCTATCAGCCTCAGGTCAGGACTAAAACAGATACAAGGCGGATCATGCTGGACGTTATAATCGCCCTCATCCCCGCCGTTATCGTGGCAGTTATTGAGTACGGCTTCTATCCTCTCCTTGTGATTGCAGTCTCCGTTGCTGCAAGCGTTTTCTTCGAGTGGATATACCGGAAGCTTATGAAGAAAGACTGCACCATCGGCGATCTCTCGGCGGTTGTGACCGGCCTTCTGATGGCTCTGGTGCTCCCTGCGGATTCCCCCTGGTGGCTGCCAATCATCGGCGACTGCTTTGCCATAGTCATTGTAAAGCAGCTCTACGGCGGCATCGGCAAGAACTTCCTGAACCCGGCCATGGCGGGCCGCGCATTCCTTCTGGCCTCCTATGCCCTCCTGATGGGCAGCCCCTGGCTCACACCCAAATCTCTCTCAGGTGTTGTGGACGCCACCACAATGGCCACACCCCTTGCCTATCTCTATGAGGGCGAGGCCCTGCCTGAGTATTTCACAATGGGCGGAATGTTCCTGGGCAATGTCCCCGGCTGCATCGGTGAGCTGAGCACCCTTGCCCTTCTCATCGGCGGCATCTACCTCATCGCCCGGAAGGTCATATCCTGGCGCATCCCCGTCTCCACCATCGGCACTCTGGCCGTCCTCACCCTCATCTTCGGACATGCGGGCTACGGACGCTTTGAGTGGATGATGTATAACCTCCTCTCCGGCGGCTTCATTCTGGGTGCCATCTTCATGGCCACCGACTATGCCACAAGCCCCGTGACTTTGAACGGCCAGCTCCTCTACGGTGTGGGCATCGGCGCAATCACCGTGCTTATCCGCTACTTCGGCGGCTACCCCGAGGGCATTACATACGCAATTCTCATTATGAACACCTGCGCATGGGCCATTGACAAGGCCTTCCACCGCCACCAGTTCGGCGTCAGCAAGGAAGACATTGCCGCCCAAAAGGCTGCCGCAAAGGCCGCCAAAAAGGCTGCAAAGGAGGCTGCAGAATGAAAATATTTAAATTAGCCGTTGTTCTGCTGCTGATATGCGCAATAGTTTCCGGCGTTTTGGGAGTTGTAAACTACATCACCAAGGACAAGATTGCCGAGCAGCAGGCCATTAAGACCGCAAAGGCCTATGCCTCAGTCCTGGAGGCTGAGAGCTACACCGATGTGGACTTTGACAGAGAGGGCTTCCCCACTGTGGACAAGATAGCCGCCGCGGACAACGGGGAGGGGCATGTGGTAATGCTCACCTTCTCCGGCGCCCAGGGCAGGATCACCATGGCGGTGGGCGTGGACAATGAGTTCAAGTGCTCCGGCATATCCATCATCTCCCACTCCGAGACCTCAGGCCTCGGCGCAAACGCGGCCAGCTCCTCCGAGATCGGACAGAACTTCCGCGCCCAGTTCGTGGGTGAGGGGGAGGATATAAGGCTTTCAAAGTTCGGCGGTCACATTGACGCCCTCACCGGCGCCACAATCACGTCCCGGTCTGTGACCGAGGCCACTGCCACCGCAATAGCGGCAGTCGAATCTTTGCAGGGAGGTAAGGCTGCATGAATATTAAAAAGCAGTTCAAAGAGGGTCTTATAACAAATAACCCGATCTTCGTCCAGCAGATAGGCATGTGCGCAACGATGGCCATTACCACCACACTTTTCAACGGTGTCGGCATGGGCCTCTCGGTCCTCATAATTCTCACCTGCTGCAACGTAGTTGTTTCCGCTATACGCAAGATAATCCCCGATGAAATCCGCCTCGCGATTTTCGTGGTGGTCATTGCGGGTTTTGTCACGATTGTGGACCTGCTGCTGCAGGCCTATATACCGGCCCTGAGTGAGGCTCTGGGCGTGTTCATTCCGCTGATTGTCGTCAACTGCATAATCATCGGCAGGGCAGAGGCCTTCTGCCAGAAGAACACCGTGGGCGCCTCCTTCTTCGACGGCATATTCCAGGGCCTCGGCTACACCATGGTCCTCGTCATAATGTGCATCATCCGTGAGTTCTTCGGCAGCGGGCGCTTCGGCGGCGGCCTCATAGACATAAGCAACGGCTTCCGCTTCACCCTTGACGGCACAGGCGCTGGAATCCAGATCTTCCCCTCCGAGTTCGGCGCGGGAATCCTCAATCTGCCCTTCGGCGGCTTCCTCACTCTGGGAATCCTCATCGGCGTGATGCAGTATGCACTTAAAAAATCCGCAAAGAAGAAAGCCGAAAAAGCGGAAAAGGCTGCAAAGGAGGCTGAAGAATAATGCTGACCAAGATTCTCTCAATATCTCTGGGCGCAATACTGATAAATAACTTTATCTTTGCCCAGTTCCTCGGCTGCTGCCCCTTCCTGGGCTGCTCCAACAAGGTGGAGACTGCCACCGGCATGGGACTTGCGGTTATCTTTGTAATGGGCCTTGCCTCAGCAATCTGCTGGGTTGTGGACACATATATCCTCATCCCCCTGAAACTTGCCTTTCTTGAGACCCTGGCATTCATCCTTGTGATTGCGGCCCTCGTGCAGCTGGTTGAGATGTTCCTTAAAAAGATGGTCCCCTCGCTGTACAGTGCACTGGGCATTTATCTGCCCCTTATCACAACAAACTGCGCCGTCCTGGGTGTTGTTCTTCTGAATGTTCAGAATAACTACAACTTCATCGAGTCCGTGGTATACGGCGTCACCGGCGGCATCGGCTTCATGCTCGCAATCGTCCTCTTTGCCAGTGTCCGCGAGAGGGTCGCCTTTGCCGATTACCCCAAATGCTTTGAGGGCTTCCCCATAAGCCTTGTCTCCGCGGCTCTTCTGGCTCTGGCCTTCATGGGCTTCAGCGGCATGCAGATATTTTAAGGGGGGCTGAATATGAAATCAATTCTCCTTTCAATTCTGGTCCTGGGCGTCATGGGCGGCGTGTTCGGCGCGCTTCTGGCCCTGGCCTCCAAGGTCTTCCATGTGGACGTTGACCCCAAGCAGGAGGCAATAAGGAACTGCCTCGGCGGTGCAAACTGCGGCGGCTGCGGTTATCCCGGCTGCGACGGCTATGCCGCGGCTGTGGCTGCCGGCAAGGCACCGGCAAACTGCTGTGTCGCAGGAGGCCCTGAGACCGCCGCAAAGATTGCGGAGATCATGGGCGTGAAGGTCGATGCAGCAGAGAAAAAGGTGGCCTTTGTGCCCTGCTCCGGCACCACCGGACACGCCGAGATGCGCTTCAACTACTCCGGACCTCAGGACTGCCGCGCCGCCATGCTTTTCGGCGGGAAGAGCAACAAGCTCTGCACCTTTGCCTGCATAGGCTTGGGCAACTGTGTTAAGGTCTGCAAGTTTGACGCGATGCATATAGTTGACGGCGTTGCAAAGGTCGACCGCTCCAAGTGCGTGGGCTGCGGCGCCTGCGCCGAGGCCTGCCCCAAGAGCATAATAAAGATGCTCCCTGCAAGCCAGATAGTCATGCCGGCCTGCAGCAATCAGGACAAGGGCGTAAGAGTTACCAAGATATGCGACTTCGGCTGCATAGGCTGCAGAAAGTGCGAACGGGAGTGCCCCAATGAGGCAATCCAGGTCATTGACAATCTTGCCCGCATTGACACGGACAAGTGCACCCGCTGCGGCCACTGCGAGGAGATCTGCCCCCGGCATATCATCAAGCTTCTTGAAAAGGTCTGATGAGGGAGTCTCCCCCAATACATCAGTAAAAAATCCTGCACAGAAATGTGCAGGATTTTTGCATAGTGTCGTAAGTAATGTCGTAAGTAATAAGGAAAGTCAGAATAAGCCGGAAATTCCGCGGCCCGGAGGAGCGGCCTTTATAAATCCAGTTTTTCCCCGTTGAGAACGGCCCCGGCGAGCCGGTCACCGGAATAGCAGAGCTTCAGGGAGAAAAAGGGGCAGTCACTGTTCAGAAGCCGGAGAAAGATTTTATCCCCCTCCCATATGGGTAGCCCGGGAACCATCTTTTTGCCTACCCATTCCAGCACGCCCTCGTCACATTCCCGGAGCTCGCCCCTGTAATCCTTTGATGTGAAGAGGTGCATGTACTCCGTGCCCCACTCGTCAGAGACAAAGGTGACAATACCCCGGTACTGCCAGCTCAGGACTTCAAGGCCGGTCTCCTCCCGCACCTCCCGGAGCATGCACTCCTCAGGGCTCTCACCCTCCTCAAATTTGCCGCCGATTCCTATCCACTTGTCGCGGTTTTCGTCATGCTCCTTCTTCACCCTGTGGAGCATGAGGTATTTATTGCCATTTTCAATATAGCACAGACTCGTATTTCTCATTTTAATCACCGAAAGAATTGTACTACAAAATTTTTCCGAAATCCAGCCGAAGCTCTTGACCGGAGAGAAAAAATAGGGCATAATCGGCATGGAAAAATTAGCTGCGGAGAGACAAAATGAATAAAGATCTGGAAAAAGCGAAGAAAATCCTTGCGGAAGGGGAATATACCTGCACGGCGGTTCTGGGGGACAGTGTCATAACCAGCCGGGAGAGGGGAGTAAAGCCCCTTCTTAACCTTATAGATGCCGGCAGAAGGCTCAGCCGCTACAGTGTAGCCGACAGGGTGATAGGAAAGGCCGCGGCATATCTCTACGTCCTTTTGGATGCAAAAGAGGTATATGCCGATGTGATGAGCAGACCCGCCCTGGAGGTTTTCAGGTTCCGCGGTATTCCGGCCTCACAGGGTGAGCTGGCGCAGGCAATCTCCAACAGGACCGGCACCGGCCTATGCCCCATGGAGAGCGCGGTGATGGATATAGATTCCCCCAAAGAGGCGGAGAAGGCCCTGCGAATCAGACTCAGGGAGCTCAATGAGTAAATTTAAAACCGCGATTCTACCACATCATAATAGAAACAAAAAGATCCGATACAGAGATGTATCGGATCTTTTCAGATATAGGCGTTTCAGAAGTAAGAGCTCTGAAACACCAAAAGCCTGAGAATTAAGGCTTTTAGTACTTATCAGTACATGCCGCCCTTACGGATGCCCCACAAGGGGGGACGAAGATATAAGAACTTATGCGAAGCTATGTTACGAGATAAAAAAGCTTTTACAGCATTTCCATAACTTTTCAGCAAATAACTTAATGTATCTTTTTATATCTTCGCGGGCAAATGTGGTAAGAAAAGTGGTAAGCTCTCAGGCTGAATCAGACAGCAGCAACAGCCTTCTTAAATGCATCCTGAACAGCGGAATAATCGGTGTGGGTGTATACGTCCAGCGTTACGCTAGCGTTCGAATGACCCATAAGGTACTGCAGACTTTTTACGTCTATGCCCTTCCGTTGCAGGTTTGTGCAGAAGGTATGCCTGAGAACGTGGGGAGTTACCGGTCGAGCCGGATGCCCATATTTTTTCTCATATTTTTGACGCATGTAACGCATATAACCCTCGATATTCATAGCTACCTTGGGATTGCAATCCTTGTCCAGAAAGATAAAGCCGCTGTATCCGTCAATCAACTGCTCTATCTTGGGTTTTGCCCGTGTCTCCATGGTATGTACGAAGGCTTTATAAACTTCATCGGTCATAGGGATATACCGTACGCCGCTGGTTGTTTTCGGCGATGTGATGAAGTACGGCTTGTCTGCAGTCCTGCAGAGCTGATGGTTGATACTTATTCGTTTTGCTTTCAGATCTACATCCTTGAATGTGAGCCCGTATAACTCACTTACCCGCATGCCTGTACCCAGAAGGATAACTATATCGTCGTAGTAACTGCCTTTCCCGTTTTCACGGATGAATCGGAGATACTCCTCCTGCTCTTTTGGACTCAGGGCATCCCTGAGAACTGCATCATTTGGCAGAAGGTCAGATACCTGAAATTTGAAAGGATTCTTCCGTATCATATCGTCGTCAACAGCCATCTCAAAGGCCGGACGGAGAATATTGTGACAGAGCCCAATCGTGTTTCGCCTGAGCCCTCTGTCATGCAGCTCAACATAGAATGCTTTGGCATCTGAAGGCTTGACATTTTTAATCTTGAAAGAGCTGAAACAAGAGCCATCGATTATACGGACTGTTGTTTTATATGCCCTGACGGAATTTTGACTCAGCCCTCTTTTCAGATTGGTATATTTATGTACGAGCTCCGAGACTGTCATATCGCCGGCAGAGAAATCGATTCCGTCAAGAATGTCACGTTCGATATTCTGTTCGGTCTTACGAAGTTCATTCAACGATTTTGCATAAGCCGAACACCTCTGACCATTGTGATTTGCCTGATAACGGAATTCATAAGTTCCGTTGGTTCGCTGATATTCTCCAGTTTTTAAAACTCGTCCATTTTTGTCTTTGCGCTTTGTTGACATTTGAACCTCCTTTTTTAAAAAGCGCCTATATGTGAAGCTTAGCACACATTTAGGCGCTTTTCAATTAGTACTTAAATCGAATATGTGGAGTTGAGGTAATCCTGAAAGAGGACCCTCTTGACAAGCCGCTTGGATCCGACCCAAAGGACACAGTTCTGACATTCTTTTGAATCAAGAACGGTTCTGAGCCTGTTGGAGCCTATGTTGAAGTAAGCGGATGCCTCATCAATCGTCAGATTGCTTTTTTCCCACACCGGAATTTCTTCCATATATCATCACCTTCATTTATTTATATAATTCAGAGCTTCAGAGCTGACGTTGCTGATGATTTTTATCAGAACGGCAGCGGCTCGTAGTCGCTGTGATCGTCGCACTGCTGTGTTGCAGGCGGTGAAGGTATATCTTCGAAGGTCTGCCAGTCTCCGTGCAGTTTTAATCTGATATCAGGACACTTGCCCTGCTTGTTTTTAACGCACCTCAGCACTCGCGGGCAGTCATCCGAAGAATCGAAGGGTGTCTCACTGAAGAGTACCAGGGCGATGTCGGCATCCTGCTCTAACTGTCCTGATTCTTTGAAACTGTGCATGTCTGGGATTTTAACTTCACCTTTAAGCGTGGGAGCTCCGGGGCGGGTGAGCTGACTCAGTGCGATGACGATTATGTTCTGTCTACGGGCAAGGTCTGCAAGAGCTCTTGATACTTCTGCCACCTCGTTCTGGCGATTTTCGAATCCCTTACGGCGGCTCCCGTGAAGGAGCTGCAGGTAGTCGATGAACACGACATCTGCATGGTGTGCGATTGTTTGAGCTCTGACAAAATCGGGACTCTGACAGGCGGAATTGATTACCAGGAAATGCTTCCCGCCGTCTGCATTTATCATTACCTGAGCCTGCCGCACCAGGTTCATCTGTGCAGTAGTCAGCGGCTCCCGACGGATGAAAGCTTTCATGGGGATGTGAGTCAGATAGCTCAAAATGCGGCAGGTGAGATTGAATTTGTTTGTTTCACAAGAGAAGAAAATTACCTTTTTCCCCTCGTGAGCCCATTTCATTCCCAGCTGCAGGGAGAGTGCGGTTTTCCCTGCGGAAGGATAGCCGCCCAGGATTATAAAGTTCCCGGGGACAGCCGCGACTTCAGCATCCAGTGCAGGGAAGCTCGTAGTCAGGAAGTCCCGCGGGGCTTCATAGTTGTCAATAAACTCAGCGAACATTTCGTTCAGAGAGGATGCTCCGTCAGCACCGTTGCCGGATGCCTGTGCAATGGCATTCTCCAGCCGATTTACTTCCTCTTCTGCAGACTCGATGTCCTGAGCTGCACTGAGTTTATTGCCTGCAAGCCTGTACATTTCAATAAGGTTAAGCTTGTTCAGCTCAGCGATGTAAGGCTCAGCGTCCGTGTGGCAGACCGCCAAAACATCATCGACAGCAGGTGCGAATTTTCCATTCAACCTACTCACGAGGAGCGGCCTATCCGCTGTGATTCCATCTGCCTGCAGCTCAACCAGTGCCTGATATATGGCTCGGGTCGCGTCACAGTTGAAGTCAGTTACAGCCACTCGTGTGGCAACCTCAGCGATTTTACTCTGGTTGTATATAAGGCAGCTCAGCAGGCTGGATTCCAATTCATATCTGTTGTTGTTTTCCATTTTAAATCCTCCTCAATATGTGTAGTGCAGGTCAGCATACACCGGTGCAGGTTCTGCTGATTCGTTTTTATTGAAATTATAATAAAGTCTGGGGCTACTCTGCTGCTGCCCTCTGTCAGCCGGAAGGTCGTCTTCCCATCTGCGTTCATTCAGCCATGATGCCGGGTACGGAATATACTGAGGGTTCTGCCACTGTGAGCTCTTCTTCTGCTGCTGCAGGGCTTCGAGCATCTGCTGCAGCAGCATATCATCGGGGCGGATTTTATCCCATGCTTTAACTGCAGCCGCTCTGTTTACCTTTCGAGGATATGAGTTATAGAAGCGGTCGAACAAATCAGACCTGTATATGGGTTCCGATGCAGCTCTTGAAGCTCTGGGAGCTTTAACAGATGCTGCTGCAGCATAGGATTCCGATTTAGATCCAACTGCAGTGGAAGCATTAAACCCTGCAGCAGTATGGGGCTCCTCCGGAGCCGGTGACTGGCCAGAAACAGAGGTATTAGCATCATCAACTGCAGCTGCTTCGAAATGAAAATAAGATCCGGATTGAAGCTTACTTAAATTCATCAGATGGAAAGAACCTGAGCTTCTTTTCCTTGGGGCAGGCTTCCCCCTATTCCTTCCAGTGGCATGGCTCACTTCTTTTTCCTCGGCAGCCATGCCCCCCTCAGGGGGGCTGCAGGGGGCTTTACTGTTGTCAGATTTTTCATAGGCATTTATATATATATCTTTCTTCAACTCTATGGATGAACTTTCGTTCACCCCCCGGGTGAACTTTTGTTCACCCGGGGTCTCAGTCTCAGGTCTGATAAGATAAATGTCTTTGAACTCACCCACAAGCTTCTCAGCCTGCCGGAAACATCGCGGTTCGTCTACAAAATTATTGTAGACGAAGATCCATCGTTCGATGGTATTTCCAGATGCATCGCGGAACTCGAAATTGTGAATAAGATTCATCAATTCAAGCTGTGCCAGATGCTTCTGGATCGCACGGACTGACATGCCTCTGTGTTTTGCCAGATATTTGTTTGACGCAAAACAATATCCATATTCGCGGGTCAAAGCTGCGATTAATCCGTAGGTCAGCGCGACGTTGTCAGGTACATTTTCCGCTACGAACTCGGGAATGCGACGATAGTAACCAGTCATGCCGTTGTCACTGATTTTAGGTTCAACCTCAAGGATGTTTTTATCTTTCATTACAATTCTCCTTCAGGAACTTCATGAACGCGAAGTAATTGCGCATATGAGGGACTTCAGCACGATCCGCATGCTCAATTACAGTCCTGTCCATTTTTATAAGTTGGAAATATTCAATTTCATACCTTATACAGTAGCTTGGAATGGAATGGAAGGATATAATAAGAAAGATAACTTTATCTTACGTGAATACGATATCATTAAAACAGAAGTTTGTACAGGCCTAAATTGTAAACTAACTGTGAATAATTCACTCCCAATGAATTTTTGTATTGCAAAACTTCCTAATTTCATGTATGCTTGACATGATGAATAAAAAATCACTTTTGATGATGGGGGAGAAAAATGTTTAATAACACGATTAAAAAGAGAAGGATTGCTGCAGGCATCCGTCAGGCAGATATTGCGAAAGAATGCGGTGTGGGAGCCCCTGCTTTTTCTGCGTGGGAGAACGGCAAGTTCGAACCTAAAGCTGATCAGCTTATAAAAATAGCTGAAATTTTAAATTGTACAATTGAAGAAATTCTTGGCCTGCCGGTGCCTTGCAAAGTCGTTGAGGTACAAACTCAAGAGCCCGATTTTTCCAGTCCAGATTCATTGGTGCCTTTTGATTTTGTACCAATAAAATACAGAAAAGGAAGGCCAATTCCTAAGGAGGAATGGAAGACCGTCCCAGCAAGTATTGATATCGGAAGCCAGGGCTATAAGTTTGGATATGAAATTTGTTCAAATCGAAACTTTCCGGCGTTTGTAATCGGCGACATTGCAATTTTGAGAAGTCAAAATGATTTCAGCGGCGATCCTGACGCTTTTTTCCTTGTTGAAGACAGAAATGGGGACTCCGAAATCTGGCAGTTCGAAAGATGTTTCGACGGAATCCTTTTGAGACCATTTTGCCGTGAGTTTCTTCCCAGACACAAGGAGGATGCTGATATGGTTTTAGGAATTGTTACTGAGCTTTACAGACCAGGTTTAGATTCTGGAAATAGTCTGGAAAGTGTGATGGGATGATGAAATGAAACTGGCCAACGGTGAAGAATGTTAGAGAAGCACATATTATGACATGTGGCGGGCATTATCATGTCGAGCCTATTTATGAGCCTGTGGAAGTGTCCGTACCCTTTGTAATCGGTCATAAATGTACCGAATGCGGTGAAGTAGAATGGTGTAATCCGTATCCTCTGAACCCCTGAGTTCACCTCTGAGTTTATAATACGGTATGTAAGTATGGTTCAGGAAAGTGCCTGCTCTTCTCCTGCAGATTAAACAAAGACAGAGCCATTTTTCCATACCGTCAGCCTCCCTAAAGTTAGGCTGTTCTGATATGATAAGATAACTTTTTGACCATCAGTTGACAATACAAAATATTTGACTAATAATATATATGTGGTATAGAAGTTGACGCTAAAAAAACAGTGTGAGTGATTTAGTTCACTTTAAAAAATCAATATCCAGCACATAAAGAAGGTTAAAGCAATCAAGCTCTGACCTTCTTTTTTTAATATATAAGTTAAAGTTCAGGAACAAGCTCAGCAATGGGCTGCGGAGAAAGGAGAAATTTATGGATGATGAAAAGTCTATTTATAGGGGGGAAGGCCTATAAGTAGATAAAAAACGAAACTAAACAGGCGCAGCTAAAACTTTTAAGCATCAGTCAGTGAGAGAATTCAATGTTTTTTCACTGACTGAGAACAACTACGGAAAAGTGAATTTTATTTCTGCAGAAATCAGAAATAATAAAAAGTCACACTTACCTTTCTATATTTTCTCCTCGCTGCGAACAGGCAGCGACATATTCCCAAGAAAGCGGGAGGCCGTATTAAACCTACAGCCTTCCGCCGATAAAGTGCTTTTCGCCCGGCAAACGAAAGTGCTGGAAGACACCTTCCGAAAGCGTATTCCCGCTTTTAAAAAAATAAAGAAAGCCGCTTTAACAGTTTTTTAAACTGGGATGAAATTGCACATCGCAAAGCAATAATTTTCGTACACAAACAATCCAGAAAAGCAGCAGTCACAGCTGCTGCAGCGCAAGGAAAGGACTTCTTAAATGAATAAAAAAGCATGTACATATGAGGGCTACGAAGAGCTCTGTATAATTGAAGATACTCTTCAGGCATTTGCTGCTGGGCTTCCCTCTTTTTTCGAGGGTAAGATTCAGGAAATCAAAGACGAGTTGGATTCTTTGGGCAGTTCTGAAGATGTAGCTGCGGCTGACTTCCTGACAATTCTGTCCGAAATTGAGGATGCTGCAAAATACATCCTCATCAGTTCTTTAGGTTCAGGCATAGGCAATCCTGAATTTAAGAAGCCTTCCAGGGGCATGAAGAACGCCGTTAAAACGGATTCACTCATGTCTGCCATCCATTACGCTGAGGAGGCAATCTGTGATTTCTGCAGCTATGTTGAAGAAGAATACGACCGGGAATTTCTAGATTCAGCAGACAGCACGGCTTATTACAACCAGCCTTTCGACATGAATTCTGACTATGATTATGCCAATGGCTTAGTTCAGCGTCTTTTAAAGCTTATTGCCAATCTCGATGAAATTTCCAAGTCAGCCCCCGACTCTGTTGTTTGCGCTTTCTTGAAAAATACGAATACATCTGATGAAGGCCCTGATATTCAAATTTCTGCACATGAGATTAAAATCAGGGTGCAGTCCATAATATGGGTTTTTGCGACCGCTGCAAAACTCTACAACAAACTCAGAGCCTGTTCTGAACAGAAATTCAACTCGCTCAGTGTTGAGTTCAAATACATGAAGGGCACTGACAGGCGTCTTATTCTGCTGGGGGAGGACGCAATGCAGGAAGAGGCTTTGCTGCTGGCATCTATCCTTCATGCATTCGGCGTCGCTGGTGATGACACGAATGTGTCGTTTACCAGATCTACTGTTTTCTCAAGTGAGATGAAGCCTGGTGGAGTCTGTATCTATATTCGGATGGAGTGAACAATGGGAAGATACAGCATTCACATTGTCCTCGCCTCAAACCTAAAGAAAATGTATCACGCTGGTAAAGGGCATTCTAAACACGAGGACAAGAAAGCCCTCAAACGGAACGGCGGAAATCCGGATTTTATTTATTCGGACTCAACCTTAAATACGTACCTGAAGGCTTTAAAAACGTATAAACAGTTCTGCACTTCAATCAATTTGAACCCTAAAAGTGTTGATGAAGCTGCTGCCAGCCGTCAAGATTACATTTACTGGCTCAATTCGAATGGCTATGCTGCAACTACTATTAAAAAGAATCTGTCTGCTCTATCGAAGGCAACAGGGACTTCGAATTCCGATCTGATTTTCCCGGCTAAAAGGAAAAGGGATGATATTAAAAGGAACCGTGGCGACTATAGCGCTTTCTCTCAAAATCACTTTTCCGAAGAAAAAAATAAGGATTTCGTTTTGATATGTAAAAGCACCGGAGCCCGACGGCATGATTTGGTGCCGTTAAATAAATACCATCCGGGCGTACTTGGTACAGACCTCACGTTTTTGAGTGGAAAGCCTGCAGTTTGTTTTCGTCATGGCAAGGGTGGAAAAGCTAGAATAGCTGAAATCGCAGGGACTGATGAAGACGTCAAACGTGTCGTTGAGATTTTCCGGGCTGCTGGTTCAAATAAAGTGTTCGATACTATTCCCCATTCCGGCTATCAGGCTGCACCAATCCACAGGTATCGGTCTGACTATGCCCGGACCATATATAGAAAATATGCCAGGCCTATTTCTGCTGTTCCCGCAAAACAGCTCTACTGCTGCCGGGGCTTGCGATATGGTGATACCTTCGACAAAAGGGCATTGGCAATTGTAAACCGGAATCTCGGCCATTCAGGTAACCGTTTCAGTCTGGCTGTGAACAATTACCTGTATGAAAGATGAAAAAAAGTAGGTGGTTCTTCCATTTTTTGTTGGAAGAACCACCTAATCGTTTTCCCATATTTTTTTTAAGTTAACTTGGAGATTACTTTTTACCGTGGTATAATATCATTGTTATGATAAAATTAAAGCCGAAAGGAATTTTTTAATATGAACAAGCAGCAGCTGGCCACTAAAATATGGGAGTCCGCTAATAAAATGCGGTCTAAGATCGAGGCAAATGAGTATAAAGACTATATTCTGGGCTTTATTTTCTATAAATTTCTGTCTGAGAAAGAAGTCAAATGGCTGAAAGCCAATGATTTTGAAGACGAAAACATTCAGGCACTTACTGAGGAAGACCCTGAAACAGTTGAATATGTCCAGAATAATATCGGTTACTTCATCGCCTATAAAGACCTCTATTCTACCTGGCTCGAGATGGGTAAGGACTTTGATGTATCCAATGTAACCGATGCCATATCTGCTTTTAACAGACTGATAAGTCCAACACACAAAGCAGTGTTTGAAAACATCTTCCAAACCCTTGAAGTTGGCCTTACAAAGCTGGGTGAAAGCTCAGGAGCCAGAACTAAGGCAATCAGCGACCTGCTGCAGCTCATTAAGGATATTCCTATGGACGGAAAGCAGGACTATGATGTTCTGGGCTTTATTTATGAATACTTAATAGGTCAGTTTGCTGCCAATGCCGGTAAGAAGGCCGGCGAATTCTACACTCCATACGAAGTCAGTTTCCTGATTTCTGAGATATGTGCTTATTTCCTGCGTGACCGCTCAGAGATAAAAATATATGACTCAACCAGCGGCTCCGGTTCTCTGCTGCTGAACATAGGCCGCAGTGCATCCAAGTACATGGATAAGAATAATATCAAGTACTATGCCCAGGAACTTAAGTCAAATACCTACAACCTTACCAGAATGAACCTCGTCATGAGAGGAATCCGGCCTGATAACATTGTAGTTCGCAATGGCGATACACTTGAGGATGACTGGCCGCTCTTTGAAGACAATGACCCTGTAAACACATATACACGGGTTCGTGTAGATTGCTCTGTAAGCAATCCGCCCTACTCTCAGCACTGGGATAATTTGAATCTGGAGCATGACCCCCGCTTTGACCGTTACGGTCTGGCTCCTTCTTCAAAAGCAGACTATGCATTCCTGCTGCACGATCTTTACCATGTGAAGAATGACGGCATCATGGCAATTGTACTGCCTCACGGTGTTCTCTTCCGTGGCGGTGAAGAGGGAGAAATCAGGAAGAACCTTATTGAGAACAATAATATTGACACTATTGTCGGATTGCCGGCAAATATTTTCTATGGTACAGGTATTCCCACCATTGTGATGTTCCTTCGTCCTGTGAGAGAAAACACTGATGTGCTTATTGTAGATGCTTCCAAGTGCTTCATTAAGGAAGGAAAAAATAACAAACTCAGGGCCTCTGATATAAGAAGGATTGTTGACGCAGTAATTGCCAGAGAAGATATAGAGAAATTCTGTAAAGTCGTAAGCCGTGAAGAAATCCGTGGAAACGACTATAACCTTAACATTCCCCGGTATGTAGACTCTTCCGAGCCTGCTGAGACCTGGGATATATACTCGACAATGTTTGGCGGTGTACCCAAGGCTGAACTGGAGCAGTTTAACCCCTGCTGGAAGGCTTTTCCAGCTCTCCGCGAGTCATTGTTCGCAGAGAACGGCACAAGCTCTGTGGAGCTTAAAACAGGCAATATAAAGGCAGCTATCATGAGTCATCCTGATATACTTGCATTCAGGAATAACTTTGAGTCGGCATTCGATGGCTTTGATGCGCAGCTGTATACGGAGCTTGTTGATGGCCTGGAGACTGTGGTAGTTCCGAGAGAAGAAGATAAGCTCAGCAGCAATATCTTTAACAGGCTCAGCAATATACCCCTTATAGACAAATATGAAGCCTACCAGCTTCTTGATGATGTCTGGGCAGGTATATCTTCAGACCTTGAAGTTATTCAGTCAGAAGGCTTTGAGAGCACTAAGATTGTTGATCCACACATGGTTCTCAAGAAAGTCAAGGGCAAGGAAGAAGAGGTTCAGGACGGCTGGGCCGGCAGGATCCTTCCTTTCGAGCTGGTACAGCAGAACATGCTGCAGGCAGAACTTAAGTCCATTCAGGATAAAGAAAACCGCCTGAACGATATCACCTCTGAATATGAGGAAATCGCTGACTCAATGACCGAGGAAGAGAAAGATGCAGAGTATTATGCAGACGACAGCTTTGTAATCAAGGAAGTCACCAAGAAGCTCAAGGAGCTTAAGAACGACAGATCTCCCGATGCCGTAGAGCTTAAGAAAAAACTGCATAAGGTGGAGAAGCTTGCTGCTGAAGAAAAGCAGTTAAAGTCTGCAGTTAAGAAGGAAAAGGCAGAGCTTGAAGACCTGACAAAGGTAACCATTGAAAACCTCAGCGATGAAGAGGTCAGAAAACTGCTCAAGATTAAATGGATTGACGGTCTGATAGATAATCTGAACAAACTGCCGGAGACACTTATAAGCGAGTTCATAGGCAAAGTAGAGGCACTTGCTGCAAAGTATGCTGATACCTTTGCAGATGTTGAGCACAACATCAAGCAGACGGAGAATGAACTCTGCTCAATGATAGGAGAGCTTGATGGCAACGAAAGTGATATGAAAGGTCTCAGTGAACTTTCAGCAATTTTAATGGGTGATTGATATGGATAATAGCAATAAGCCTGAAATAAGGTTTAAAGGTTTTGATGAAGCATGGAAACCTCGTAAGTTAGGAGAAATATTCAAATACGAACAGCCGCAAAATTATATTGTCAAAAATACCGAATACAACGATACAAATGCTATTCCCGTTTTGACTGCAGGACAAAGCTTCATTTTAGGATACACTGATGAAAAGTTTGGCATAAAAGAAGCCAATGAGATAAATCCTGTAGTTATTTTTGATGATTTCACTACGTCATCACATTATGTGGATTTCCCTTTCAAAGTCAAAAGTTCTGCAATGAAATTGCTTACTTTAAATAACTCGAAAGATAATATCTATTGTGTGTTTAATGCTCTACAAGGCATTAAATATGTGCCTGTAAGCCATGAGCGACATTGGATTTCTACTTTTACGAAGTTCTATGTCTTGCTACCACAAAATACCGATGAGCAGGGAAAAATAGGTATATACTTTAAAAACCTTGACCATCTTATCACCCTTAATCAGCATAAGTATGACAAGCTGGTTAATCTCAAGAAAGCCATGCTTGGAAGGATGTTCCCTAAAGAGGGCTGCAGTGTGCCTGAAATCAGATTTAAGGGCTTTGCTGGAGCATGGGAGAAACATAAATTAAAAGACTTACTTATTCAAAGAATAGAACATCAAAAAATCAGTAAGGAATTCCCTTTATTAGCATTTTCTTATGCAGAAGGTGTAATAAATCCTGAAGACAAAAAAACGAATAAGAGAGATTTTATAATGACAGATAAATTCAATAAAATCTTTTCTAAAGCTGAAGTTGACGATATTATATATAATCCTGCCAACGTAATCCATGGTGCAATTCATCGCAACAAGCTTAGAGCAGGTGTTGTATCACCTATATATAAAATTTTTATCTGTAATAATGTTAGCCCCCAATATATGGGATATCGTCTCCATACAGATAATTTCATAAATGATATTGCAAAATATATTGAAGGTACTGTAATAAAATTAAGGACTCTTTCTCCTGAAGCGTTTCTTAATATGACTATTGAAATACCGCCAACATTTCAAGAGCAGGAAAAAATTGGGATGTTTTTTGATAATCTCGATAAATATATTCATCTTCAGCAGCAGAAGATAGATAAGTTTAAAAACATCAAGCAGGCTTTGCTTGATAAGATGTTTGTTTAAAAGGGAGTGGGTTAATTGGCATTTAAATCTAAAGCAGATTTTGAAGAGGCTCTGATAACTCTGCTTTCCACCAGCAAGGGCTGGGAGAAGAATATCCTCATGTACCCTACTGAGGAAGATTTAATTAAAAACTGGGCTGATATTCTGTTCAATAACAATCGGAGCATAGACAGGCTCAATAACTACCCTCTGACAGACGGCGAGATGCAGCAGATATTGGAGCAGATTAAGCTCCTCCGCACTCCGCTGAAGCTTAACGGCTTCATAAACGGAAAGACGATTTCTATCGTCCGTGATAACCCCGATGATACTGCTCACTTCGGTAAAACAATCAGCCTCAAGATATATGACCGCATGGAAGTTGCTGCAGGGCAGAGCCGTTATCAGATAGCCAGACAGCCGGTATTCAAGAGCAAGTCTCCTATGCTGCATGACAGAAGGGGTGATTTTACCCTTTTAATCAACGGAATGCCAGTCATTCATGTGGAGCTTAAAAAGAGCGGTATTCCTGTATCTCAGGCCTACAACCAGATAGAGAAATATTCTCATGAGGGCGTGTTTACGGGTCTGTTCTCTCTGGTACAGGTTTTCGTGGCCATGACACCTGAAGAGACTGTCTACTTTGCTAACCCCGGTCCTGACGGCAAGTTCAACCCGGACTTTTATTTCCACTGGGCTGACTTCAACAATGAGCCTATAAACGACTGGAAAGATGTCGCAGCTTCTCTATTGTCTATACCCATGGCACATCAGCTTATAGGCTTCTATACCGTTGCAGACGATACTGACGGCATTCTCAAGGTAATGAGAAGCTACCAGTACTATGCGGCCAATGCAATCTCCGATAAGGTGTCTAAAATCCGCTGGGATGAGAAGGGGCATCAGCTCGGAGGTCACATCTGGCATACAACCGGCTCAGGCAAAACCATGACCTCTTTTAAGTCTGCACAACTCATAGCAGACTCCAATGTAGCAGACAAGGTTATATTCCTTGTCGACCGCATAGAGCTGGGCACACAGTCTCTGGAAGACTATAAGGGCTTTGCGGACGACAGGGATAATGTGCAGGGCACTGAAAATAAAACTGTACTGATTTCCAAGCTTAAGAGCAACAATCCCGCAGAAGTGCTTATTGTTACCTCCATACAGAAGCTTAGCCAGATAAGAGAGGACTGCGGTCTGAACAGCCGGGATCTTGACCTTATCAGGTCTAAGAGGATAGTTATTATCGTTGATGAAGCACACCGCTCAACCTTTGGTGATATGCTTATGGAGATCAAGGATATTCTGCCTGATGCAGTATTATTTGGTTTTACCGGCACTCCTATAGGTGAAGAAAACCAGAAGAAAATGAATACTACTGCTACTATTTTCGGCAGCGAACTTCACAGATATACTATTGCAGACGGCATCAGAGATAAGAATGTACTTGGCTTCGACACATACAAAGTGCTCACATTTAAAGACAGAGAAGTCCGGCAGCAGGTGGCTCTTGGAGAAGCGAAGGCCGCAACTGAAGAAGAGGCAATCAGTGACCCGGATAAGTCAAAAGTTTATTATGAATTTATGGATCCCAGCAAGAGAAAAATGTGCGGGTACTACGATGATGCCGGAGTATATGTCAGAGGAATAGAGGACTATTTACCCAATTCGCAGTACGAAACCGATGAACATCAGAAGATGGTAGTTGAGGATATCAAAGAAAACTGGACTACACTCAGTCATAACGGTAAATTTCATGCTCTATTTGCTACCCACAGTATTCCTGAAGCTATAGCTTATTACAGGCTGATAAAAGCGGAGATGCCGGAGCTTAAGGCTACATGCCTCTTTGATCCCAATATTGACAATGTCGGCGGTGCTGTATTCAAGGAAGACGGTCTAATTGAAATCATAGATGATTATAATAAGCGTTATGACAAGAAGTTCAGCTTACCTACACATGCCAAGTTTAAGAAGGATATAGCACTCAGGCTGGCCCATAAGAAGCCCTATACTAAGATTGAAAATGACAAAGACCAGCAGATTGATCTTCTTATTGTAGTTGACCAGATGCTCACAGGCTTTGACTCCAAGTGGATAAACACTTTATATCTCGATAAAGTTCTCAGATACGAGGGACTTATTCAGGCTTTCTCCAGAACAAACAGGCTGTTTGGACCTGATAAGCCTTTCGGTGTTATCAGATATTACCGCAGACCGCACACAATGGAGAGAAATATAAGGACTGCAGTAAAATACTACTCCGGTGACAGACCTGTGGACCTGTTCGTAGAGAAGCTTAAGCATAACCTCGAAACTATGAATATCATTTTTGGAGAGATTAAATATCTCTTTAAGCAGGCAGGTGTTCCCGACTTCAAAAAATTGCCTGATGAAATGTCTGAGAGAGCAAAATTTGCCACTCTGTTCAATGATTTGAATGATTACCTTGAGGCAGCAAAGATTCAGGGGTTCAGATGGGATGAACTTACATATTCTTTTGATAATCCCGACACCGGTGCTGTTGAATTTGTAACCCTTGATTTTGATAAAACCATATATCTCATACTCCTGCAGAGATACAAGGAGCTTCTGGGCCCCGGCGGCGGGCCGGGCTGCAGTGTCCCGTATGATTTGAAGGGCTATCTTACAGAAATAGACACCGATGTAATCGACAATGATTACATGAACACCAGATTTACAAAATACCTGAAGGTGCTGCATCAGACCGGAGCATCACAGGCAGCCATTGACGAAGCCCTGGAAGAGCTGCACAAGACCTTCGCAACTCTGTCTCAGGAAGAGCAGCGGTTTGCAAATGTCTTTCTCCATGATGTTCAGCGGGGAGATGTTCAGGCAGACCCCAATAAGACCTTTAGAGACTATGTAACTGAGTACATGGCAAAGGCTAAGGATGACCAGATACATCGTTTTGCGAGCACTTTTGGGCTGAATGAGGCTATGCTCAGGGCAATGATGGTACTCAAACTTACCAAGTATAATATAGATGAATTCGGGAGATTCCAAAAGCTGAAGGCTACAGTGGATAAAGATAAAGCCAAGGCTTACTTTGAAGCTGTAGAAGGTAAAAAGCTCATACCGCCAAAAGTAAACATCAAAATTGATAATACACTGCGAGATTTCATCTTAACCGGAGGCTTTGATATATCGGAAATTGGCAAATAAGAAATCAGAGACCATCTTCATATTCGAATGGTCTCTGATTTCTTATAATGTTTTGAAGCTGGCATATTCCGATGTGCTGCTATGGGTATGCAGCCAAAATTCTGTATCTCAAACTCAAATACGAAATTCCTACAGAACCAAATTTCAGTAAAACAACTTATATATTTTGAGCTGTTTCTACAGTATAAAACAGAGGCAGAATTTGCTGCAACGCTGCTGCAACGGAGATTAACAGAGCATTATTCCCAATGATTTCTGTGCACATTTTTATTATGCCCGTCTTCAATTACCGCATTTTATTTCAATGTCAAATTGCGAAAAAAATGCATCTGCAGTTGAGCATATGCATTTCATTAATCTATAAGGGAATTGCTTAAAAGCGGATTTATAGTAAATAACAAGGTATTTAGGCCATGTAATGTTGCTATATAGCATTTTTTAGGGATATTTAGTTATAGCTGCTTCAGTAACTTTCTGGATATAAAAAGCCGGGTCATTTTTAATGACCCGGCTCTTGGCGCAGAAGGAGAGATTTGAACTCTCGCGGCGGTTATCCCACCCTACTCCCTTAGCAGGGGAGCCCCTTCGACCTCTTGGGTACTTCTGCATGCTAGAGGATGATAACACACAAGAGGTGATGTGTCAAGTATTTTAATTACTTCCCCACACAGAAGCGCTGGAAAATTCTGTTGGTGACATCCTCCCTGACGGTTTTGCCTGTGAGCTCGCCCAGAGCATACATTGCCCCCTCGCTCTCCGTGAGAACTATATCCGGTGTGAGCCCTGTCTCCATGGCCTCAAGTGCGGAATTCAGATACTCCAGCGCACGCCTGACGGCATCCGCCTGGCGCACATTTGTGAGTATCTCCCCTGCCGGAACTGACGGCAGTGGAAAGAGGCCGCTTATAACTTCCTCCAGCCTGTCTATTCCCCTGCCGGTGACAGAGCTGACAGAGACCTTCGGGAGGCTTGTGTCAATGCGTATGTCCGCAGACTCAAGGTCGTTTTTGGATATGACAAGCACCGCCTTTGAGGCCTTCTCCGCCGCACGGATGACCTCCTCATCCTCGGGACAGAGTTCCCTGCTGCCGTCCACAACGGCTATAACAAGCTCAGCCCGGCTTATCGCCTCGCGGCTGCGCTCAACCCCCAGGCGCTCCACCTCGTCGCTGGTGTCACGGATTCCCGCCGTATCCATAAGTCTGAGAACAATTTTCCCCAGGTGCAGCTTTTCCTCTATGGTGTCTCTGGTGGTCCCCGGGACCTGGGTCACTATGGCCCGGTCATAGCCCAGCAGGGCATTTAGAAGCGAGCTCTTTCCGGCGTTGGGTCTGCCGACTATGGCCGCGGGTATGCCCGTATTCATAAGCTTTCCCCGCCCGAAGGTGCTCAGGAGAGAGGAGAGATTTTCCTTCGCCTCCCTGAGGCTGCTCTTATAGTTTTCCATACGGAAATCCTCAATGTCCTCGTCGGGGTAGTCCAGCACCGCATGGTAGTGGGAGCTTATATCCGTGAGAAGTGAATAGACCGACTCTATGCGGCGGCTCACGGCGCCCGAGAGCTGCCCCGCGGCGTTCAGTGCCGCCTCCATGCTCTCCGCATCGATTATATCCGCCACGGCCTCGGCGCTGCTCAGCTCCATACAGCCGTTGAGAAATGCCCGCTTTGTAAACTCCCCGGGGGCCGCCTGCCGTGCACCCAGGGCAAAAAGCTCCTCCAGCACAGCCCGAAGCACCACGGGAGAGCCGTGGCACTGAAATTCCACGGTGTCCTCCCCTGTATAGCTGTGGGGTCCCCGGCTGAGGGTGCAGAGGCAGACATCCAGAAGCTCGCCTTTACGTGTGAAGAGCTTGCCGTACACGAGCTTCCTGCTCTCACTCTCAGACATGGCCTTCCCGTTTACCGGCTTGAAGAGCCTGTCTGCAAATTCAATGGATCTGTCACCGCTCATGCGGACGATGCCTATGGCCGCCACCTGTGCGCCGGTGGCGATTGCAGCAATAGTATCAGACATTTTATACTCCAATCAGATATTTTCCAGAATTTTTGCCAGCTCACCGGGGCATTTTATCTTGGCAATGGGAGCCTTCGCCCCGCCGAATCCGTAGGCGGCGTGTATAAAGGGACAGCCTGCCTCGGCGGCGCTCTCCTCATCCAGGACGGTGTCGCCCACGTAGATAGGAGCCTTCAGGCCGTTTTTTTCGCAGATAAGCCGGATGTTACCCGCCTTTTTCAAACCGCTGTGCCCCTCACACTCTATGCCCTTGAAATACTTTCCGAAGCCGCTGTAGCTGAGATAGCTCTCTATATATCCGTCCTGACAGTTGCTGACAATAAAGAGCGGGTATTTCCCGGAGAGAGTCCTGAGCATCTCCTCCTCGCCCTCATATATCTCTCCGCCCCGGGTGCAGAGATAGGCGGGCTCATCTGCGATACATCTGTGGCAGACCTCATATCGTCTGTCACCGTAGGATGAGAACAGCCTGTCCGCGATGTCCTTTTCCACAAGCCCCATTATCCCGATGACATCATCAAGGTCTGGCCAGCTCTCAGCGCCGTATGTATTCAAAAGGGTGTTTCTCCAGCTCTCATATACGGCGGCACCGGAGTTCCATAATGTGCCGTCAAGGTCGAATATAATCCCGTCAAATTTCATATAATTACTCCCCACAAACCAAAAAGCTCCCTCGCGGGAGCTTTTCTGGCATTCAAATATATAATTTCAGTTCTTTCCGCCCTTTGCAGCCCGCTCATCTTCCCTCTCGGAGATATAGTAGCCCAGAGAAAGAAGACTGTCTGAAAAGTGGATGCTCTCCACAATGGTGCTGCTGTCCGGGGGAGTCACATCAACATTCGTGAAATTCCAAATGGCGTCAACACCGTTGGAGGTCAGAACGTTGGTGACCGGGATGGCGGCGTCCTTGGGAACAGTGAGAACCGCCATATCCACATGATTGTGCTTCAGATAATCCACAAGCTCATCCATGCTGCGGATGGGGACACCGTTAAACTCCCTGCCTGTGCGCTCAGGGTCCACATCAAAGGCGCAGGCCAGCTTAAAGCCCCAGCTGCTGAAGCAGAAGTTGCACATCAGCGCATGACCGATGTTGCCGGCGCCGATAAGGATGGCTGTATAGCCCCTGTCAGCGCCCAGAATGACGGCTATGTCATCCCGGAGGGCGGGCACATTGTACCCGTAGCCCTGCTGTCCGAACTCACCAAAGCAGCTGAAATCCTGTCTGATCTGAGAGGGCGTAAGTCCAAGCTGCTGTCCAAGCTCAAACGAAGAAATACGGCTTACCCCCTTTTCTATAAGCTCATTGAGTTTACGAAGGTATCTGGGCAGGCGGCGTATTACATTGTTGGAAACCCTGGAGTGCTTCAAGAAATATCTCTCCCTTGTTCAGTGCAGCAGATAATCACTCTGTGTACTTTTTCATAACAAATGAGATTATATCACACATTTTTTTAGCTTTCAAGGCAAATTCGGGTCAAGTGTACAGAAATCTGAAAAAGTTTGATAAATTATTTCTGCTCCCCGGAAATCTGCTGAAGCAGTGCCTCGGCAAGCTCTGTATACCTGGCGGTGTCAATCTCGGCGGGGCTGCAGACAATGCTGTCATTTTCGTCACGGTACACTACGAAGATATTTTCACCGTAGATATATACCTCAAGGTCAAACTGTTTCTCGTCCCGGCTGAGACTCAGCATATCCACCCGTTGGGGAAGTGTATCGGCGGGCAGAGGCTCTGCCCATTCAGGTATCTGAACTTCAGCGCCTTCGGCCGTATTCCCGGTCTTTTTCTCTCCGGTATCGGATCCATCACCGGTATTTTCTGTTTCAACTGCTTCTGCCGGTGCGGGAGTCCCCGCAGCTTCGGGAGCAGCTGTTGCTTCCGGTGCCGGGGTGGTCTCTGCCGCCCCATCGCTCTGCGCTTCATCATCTTCATCGAGGCCGAAGAGAGCATCTATGAGACTGCCGCAGTCCAGTTTGGAAAAGTCAGCGTAATTTATCTCAAGATCAGTGAGCTTATCCCCGGGAATAAAATCTGCAAAGGCAGGCTTTTTATTCTCTGTGTCTTCAGGCTTGATCTCCGTATCCTGCTCCGGTGCATCTGTCTCACTGTTCTGCCCCTCTTCGGGTTCGGTAACGCCGTTCTCCCCGTTATCGGGAGCAGGCGTGCCCTCCGGTGCAGGCTCTTCTGTCGGTGCCGGTGTCGGTTCTGCTGTGGGAGCCGGCGTGGGCTCTGCCGTGGGAGCCGGCGTGGGTTCCGCTGTGGGAGCCGGCGTGGGTTCCGCTGTGGGAGCCGGCGTGGGTTCCGCTGTGGGAGCCGGTGTAGGTTCTGCCGTGGGAGCCGGTGTGGGTTTCACTGTGGGAACCGGTGTCGGCGTCGGTTTTACTGTGGGGACCGGTGTCGGTGTCACTTCGGGAATCTGAACTTCACTTTTTTCCTGAGGTATCTCCACAGGTTCAACTGTCTGAGACGGTTTCGGGGGTACAAAATTCGGTCTGAAAGGTCTGGGATTAGGTGTATTCTGGGGAGCCGTCTGCCTGGAGGGAGCCGTTGTGGGCTGCACTCCCGGCTGTATGTCATTTCTGTAGTAGGTGTCGCCGCCTGTTCTGTCAAAGGCGTGGACAGACTCGCCGAACTGAATTCCCGAATCCTTTTCAGCGGGAGCCGCGGAAGCTTCCGGGGCTTCAATTGTTGTCTCGGCGCCCTTCTCATCTGCGGCAGCGTTAGATACACGGTCTGCGGAAACTCTGTTCTCAAACACCGCACTCTCCCTGCGGTTATTCCTCACTACGGCTATTCCGCCGACGGCGGCAATAACAACCGCAACGCAGGCCGCAGCCGCAATAATACTCTTCACCTGGGCCGAGAGCCCTGATTTCTTTCCGGAGCGGTTCTTCTTCACTATCTCACTGCGCCGGATATCCGCCATTATATTGTCGGTCAAATCCTCAGGCGGCTCCACCATATCGGAGGCAATAGTCTCTGAGATGGATGAAAAGGCCTGGTATACAGCAGCACATTCTTCACAAGTGCTAATGTGTTCCGCCAAATCCGCTTTTTCACTTCTGCTCAGGTCCTCATCCAGCATACGGCTGATCAGTTCCTGATAGTACTTACAATCTTTCATGGCAGATCACTTCCTCTCTCTTTTCTGGACGAGACATATTCAGGAATGTTCCCATCCTTGATCAAAAATGCACAGAGCTTTTTTCTCGCCCTGAAAATACGCGATTTCACGGTGCCCACTTCCAGCTCCAGGGTGTCTGCAATCTCCTCATAGCTCATGCCCTGTATCTCCCGGAGCAGCAGTATTTCCCTGTGGTCGTGGGGCAGTGCTGCAAGTCCCCGGCGCACGGCATCCCTTGTCATGCTCCTGCTGAGCAGCTTTTCAGGGGACTGGGTCTCATCCGAAATATCCAGCTCCACCTCTTCGCCGTCATCATTCTCGGCGGAGAGTGAAACCGTGGGCTTTCTGCCCCGGCTTCTGAGGAAGTCCAGACAGACATTTGAAACTATCCTGTAAAGCCACACTGAAAACTTGCTGTCCCCTCTGAAGCTTGACAGAGAATTATACGCCTTTATAAAGGCCTCCTGAGACATGTCAGCGGCATCCTCACTGTTTCCCGTCATGCGGACAGCGAGATTATATACATTTTTTTCATACTCTCTCACAAGTATCTCGAAAGCGTTCACATCGCCGTCGAGAACCTCCCTGATGACAGAAGCCTCCTGCTCCCGCGTCATATATTAAGCCCCCTTTACCAAAGCATTTTTCAATGCACAGTATTTCAAATTATTTCAAATCATGCTTTATATCTCTGATGATTCTGCGTATGTCCTCAAGAGTCTCCACCCGCACAAGCTGCTGCCTGTAATACGCGGAATAAGGGACACCGTGGAGATACCAGGGCAGCTGGTGCCTCGCCTCAAGGCAGGCCGCATGCTCCCCGGAATATTCTGCAAGTGTCTCCGTCTGGCGGAGGGCCGTATCCATACGCTCACTCAGGGGCGGCAGCGGCGGCTCCGGCAGACCGGAAAGAACCGCGTCAGCCTGACTGAAAAGCCACGGATTTCCAAAAGTACCGCGGCCTGCCACTGCATAGTCACAGACGGTATAGCGGAGAATATGTTCCGCATCTTCCGCAGAAAATATATCTCCGTTGGCACCCACCGGTATTTTTACCGCTTTTTTTACATCCCTGATTATATCCCAGTCCGCCCTGCCCGCGTACATCTGGACCCTTGTCCGACCGTGGACCACTATGGCGGATGCGCCGGCCTGCTCACAGACCTTTGCAAATTCCACGGCGTTCACGCTGCCGCCGTCCCAGCCCTTGCGGAATTTCACTGTCACGGGCCTGTCAACCGCAGCCGAGACCTCCTCTATAATTTTCCCCGCCAGCTCCGGATCTTTCATCAGAGCCGAGCCGTCCCCGGATTTTACGATTTTTCCCACGGGACAGCCCATGTTTATGTCCAGAATATCAGCACCGGAGATTTCAAGTGCCAGCCCTGCGGCCTCCGCCATAATCTCCGGCTCGTGGCCGAAAATCTGGACGGCGCAGGGGTGCTCATCCTCCGGAATATAGAGGAGAGATTTTGTCTTCTCATCCCTGTACACAAGGGCCCTCGCGCTCACCATCTCCGTGGTGGTGAGTGCCGCACCCAGCTCACGGCAGATACGACGGAAGGCGAAATCCGTGACCCCCGCCATCGGGGCGAGGGCAAGCCTGCCGGAGAGTTCAGTACCGCCTATTTTTACCATGCAATATCAAGCCCCACCGGGCAGTGGTCCGAGCCTGTTATTTCAGGCAGGATATAGGCATCCTGAATATTATCCCTGAGTCTGTCGGAGACCACAAAATAGTCTATGCGCCATCCCACATTTCTCTCCCTCGCCGCGGCGCGGTAGCTCCACCAGGAGTAGGCGTCCTTCTTGTCAGGATAGAGCCAGCGGAATGAATCCGTAAAGCCGCTGCTTAAAAGCTCCGTAAATTTCCCTCTCTCCTCATCGGAGAAGCCCGCATTTCCTGCGTTGGCCTTGGGATTTTTAAGGTCTATCTCTTCATGGGCCACGTTCATGTCGCCGCAGACTATCACCGGCTTCTTTTTATCCAGACTTTTCAGGTAGTCCCTGAAGGCGTCCTCCCAGCTCATGCGGTACTCAATGCGCCTGAGCCCGTCCTGAGCGTTGGGGGTGTAGACACAGACAAGATAAAATCTGTCGTATTCCAGAGTTATGCTGCGGCCCTCTGTGCCGTGCTCCGGAACCCCAATATTGTAGCTGACGCTCAGCGGGCTGTGCTTTGTGAATATCGCGGTGCCGGAATAGCCCTTTTTCTCCGCATAGCACCAGTAATCCTCATATCCCGGCAGGTCCAGCTGCAGCTGGCCCTCCTGGAGCTTTGTCTCCTGAATGCAGAAGAAATCCGCATCCAGACTGTGAAACACATCCTCAAAGCCTTTTCTCACTGCGGCGCGGAGGCCGTTTACATTCCACGAAATAAATTTCATATTTTCTCTTCCCCTGTCTCTCTGTCCTTATCAGCTTCGGCGGCCCGGCAGCTCTCCTCAAAGCCTCTGGAATCCTTCAGCGAGGCGTGGTAGAGCCTCGGGGGAACACCGGCGGAGCTGTCCAGAGTCGCGTCCGTCCTTGTGGCCACAAGCCTGTTTATCTTCAGTCCCTGGCTGCAGAATTTGGCCTCGTAGTCTGTCATTATTCCCGTGACACCGTCCCGGTGGAGGTCGTTTGTGATCTCGCTCAGATCCCAGCCCTCCTTATTGAACTGCTCTATGGACCAGTCAAAGAGAGGACGGTTGTCGGTCTTGAAATGAATCTGGCCGCCCACAGGGAGAATGTCTCCGTAGCGCCTCAGAAATGCCGGGGCCGTGAGGCGGAATTTTGCGTCCCTGCTCTTGGGCCAGGGATCGCAGAAATTTATATAGAGCCTGTCCACCTCGGCCCTGTCAAACATGTCGGTGAGCCCAGAGGCGTCACCGTATATGAAGCGGACATTTTCAATGCCCCTGTCCCGGACCCGCTCCTCCGCGATTATCATGGCGGGTGCCGCCTTTTCCACGGCCAGGAAGAAGGCATCGCCCATGCTTTCGGCGCAGTCGGCAGTGAAGCGGCCCTTACCGCAGCCCAGCTCCACACAGAGTTTTTTATAGCCGGGGAAATCCTCTCTCCAGCTTCCCTTATGGGCGGTGCAGTCATCTATCAGATAAGCGGCACATTTTTCCATCCGCGCCGCAAGATTCGGTCTTTTTCTCATCCTCATGAGTCTGTCTACTCCTATTGAACAAAATATATCAAACTATACTATCACAGATATAAAAAAACATCAATCGGGAATTATTATCTGCAGATATATTTCTTTTTCTGTCCCGTACCGAGTCCTCTTATTTACTTTAATTTACTTTATTATCCACACTTACTTGATATAGATGTAGCGCTGTGTTAGAATATTTTGTCAGTGTTTAACAGCCCCTGTTGGGGAGCTGTCCGCTGTCTCCGCCGGGTTCCGACAGGCTCTCTCTGATTCTGCTGTCCCCGGGCGGATTTTCTCTTAAAAGGCTGGTGAGTTTGTTGGCAGATGAAAAAGAAATCGAGTCCCTGGACTATGACCTTATCCAGGAAAAAAGATCGGATGAGCTGAATGAACTGCTGGACAGGCGGGATATGAAGCAGCTCAAGCGGCGCATGGAGGAAATGAACGAGTTTGACGTTGCGGAATTCCTCAGCGAGCTTGAGGCGAAAAAGCTCCCCATGGTCTTCCGATTGCTGTCCAAAGAGACCGCCGCCGAGGTTTTTGCCAATTTCGACACGCCGGAGCAGGAGGAGATCATCAACTCCATCACCGACTCCGAGCTGGGTGTCATTCTTGAAGAGCTGTATCTGGACGACGCTGTGGACATGATGGAGGAGCTGCCGGCAAATGTGGTGAAGCGTGTCATGCGCACGGCCACCTCCGAGACCAGAAAGCTCATAAATCAGTATCTCCGCTATCCGGACAATTCCGCAGGCTCAATAATGACCGCGGAATTTGTGGATCTGAAAAAATATATGAGCGTGAAAGAGGCCTTTGCCCGTATCCGCCGCATAGGTGAGGACAAGGAGACCATCTATGTCTGCTTTGTCATCTCCGCCGACAGGAAGCTGGAGGGCATTGTCACCGTGAAGGACCTGCTTCTCGCCGATGACGATGTGATTATTGAAGAGCTGATGGACAGAGACGTGATCTTTGCCACCACCACGGAGGACCAGGAGAGCGTCTCTGAAAAGTTCAGCGACTACGACCTCATGGCCCTGCCGGTTGTGGATAAGGAAGGCCGGCTCGTTGGCATTGTCACCGTTGACGACGTCATCGATGTCATGGAGCAGGAGACCACCGAGGACTTCGAGATCATGGCCGGTATGCTGCCCTCCGACAAGCCCTACTCAAGGACCAGCACTTTTGACATATGGAAAAACCGCATACCCTGGCTCATGTTCCTGATGCTCTCCGCCACCTTTACCAGCATGATACTCACATCTTTTGAGAATATGCTGGCGGTGCAGGCAGGACTTGTGGCCTTTATCCCCATGCTCATGGGTACCGGAGGCAACTCCGGCGCTCAGGCCTCCACCGCGGTGATACGAAGCCTCTCCCTGGGGGAGACCGAGCCGAAGGATGCCCTGAAGGTCATGTGGAAGGAGTTCAGGGTGGCCGTGCTCTGCGGAATCAGCCTTGCCGCCGTGAACTTTATAAAGATGCTCCTGGTCGACGGGATGCTTCTCCACAATGACAGCGTCACC
>JBMNPZ010000017.1:0-38801 GCA_050943875.1 Candidatus Limivicinus sp.
TCTCTATATATTCATCCTGAATGGGAGATTTTCTGTTATTTATCATATCCGCCTTTTCGTCGTGGCGGTTTACTGCCACAACATGGTTGTGCTGCGCAAGCAATGTTGCAACCGAGAGCCCCACATAACCTGTTCCCGCTACTGCTATTTTCATTTATTTGTCCTCCGGCCCTGTTTTAAAAATTTTCTGTCAACGATTACACAATATGAGGATGTTTTTATTGTAATTTTCTGTTGTTTTCACTCTGAAGTTTTCTATACCACTTCATATAGTCATGATATTCATCAAAACAGGTCTCAATTGACGGATATTCCATATATTTTTCATACGTTGAGTTTAGAACTGCGACAGGATTTGACGGCATACCTATTGATTGTCCATTTATGAACTCAAATTTCATTGGTTCTATATCTGAGTGATTATAAACACAGCTTGGATCTTCCATGACACATATCCTCTTTGACGTTCTATAATCGCATGCATTGCATAGCATATTAAATTTTCTGTCAATGGCAGAAATGCCAAGAAATCTTGACTGAATCTTGGCCTGTAATTTTCTGGCGTAAAAACCTGCCAGACTCCTTTCCGGATTTGATACCTCGATCCGACTCTTTCGGGATTCTATGCACCTGTGCCTCATAAAGTACACTCTTGCCACTTCGCTCAAAAATTTTTCTTCTTTAACATTCGCGGGTACTCCCAGCAAGTAAAAGACATCCAAATGTATTGCGTATACATCGTATCCCTTTTTCCCTATTTTTATCTGAAAATATTTGAATTCTGGATCTGTAAAATTTGAAATAAAAAAATATTCGTCCGGCAGATATGTACTCAGTACCTCTATTAAGTGCGGAATCTGGTCTATTGCCACACAGACATCCATATCTGGATCCCAGGGAATCATTCCTCCATCCCTGATTTCACCAATGAGTGAACCGAAAAATTTAGCATATGGTATATTGTGATCCTGACAAAGCTTATTGAAAACACTGAAAATATCCTTTATAACTTTCTGGCATTCGATAAAAGTATTATAATCCTTTTTCAGGTAATCAACTGACTTATCAAAAAAATCTTTGTAATTCATATTTTCTCCTTTTACTGGACTTCTGCATAGCTGCAAAGAAATCAAACACCCATCTTGTGCAACTTAACGGTATTGAGGATGTAGGAAAACGTCTTGTTTTTAGTTGCCACGCAAGCCAGGATATAAATAACTATACCTGAAATAACCTGAATGAGAAGCGTCATCCATGCAGATACTTCTATTCTTCCAATATACGAAACCAGAATGCACATTATTAATGACGGGATAAGGTTGGGAACTATATCCTGTAATTGCTTTTTCATGGAATAACCCAATAATTTAATATTGGGTATCATATTAACAGCAATGGCAATGCAGGCATTTACAATTTCTGAAAATACAAGGATCCTGGGAGAATCAGTAAAGGCAATAAATAGAGATAAATTTATAAAATACAGTGTTTTTTTTATAATTTCGATTTTAAGAAACAGATCGCTTCTTCCTGTAGCCTTAACTGCCTCACAGTTTCCGACAGTTATAACATCTGTCGCATAAGCAACACAAAATATTTTAACATAATAAGATGCAGGCAACCATTTATCTGTCAGCAAAACAGTAACAAGGCTGTCAGATACAGCAAAAAAGCCGAACATAACAGGGAATAAAATAAACGATGCAACACGAATATAATGTCTCGTCCCTCTCAGCATTTGTTCCTTGCTATCCTGCAATTTCGAGAGCACAGGAAACAAAACTGACGACAGTGTATAGGTAAACGATGTGGACAACACGCTTACCAGTGATCGTCCCTTAGTATAAAAGGATAAGTCTGACATTGAAAAGCGCAACCCAATAGCCAGTGGATTGACCTGCTTGTATATGCTGCCCAAAAAAGACGATACTAGTATTCTCCAACCATAGGAAAACATTTTTTTCAGCCGTTTCACCGATATAAAAAATCTTACTTTAATTTTAGTTGCTGCAAAAAGTATAAGTGTATCAATAGCGGTATTCGTAATCTGTTGTGCAACAAGCGCCCAGGGCCCCATACCAGAAAGCGCCATTACAATTCCAACAACTCCAGATACAAGTGTCCCTCCCAGTGTGGCGAAAAAGAATTTCTTAAATTGGAGATTTGCTGAGGTATATGCACAAGCTATTGATTTTATCGCATATACAGGCAGTGAAATTCCCATAATTCTAATTATGGGCCTTAGTAAATCATTTTTATATATACGGGCAACTGTTGGTGCCAGTATATACATCAGCATGAAAAGCAGCCCGCTAATCAAAAGGCTGACGGTAAATACCGTTGAATAATCATCGCTGTCTGCATCTTTTTTTTGGATAAGTGCAGAGTTAAGCCCGCCAGAGATTATAACGTCTGCAAAGTTAAAGAATATCGCTACTACACTGACTACACCGTAGTCTTCGGGCAAAAGAAGTCTGGCAAGTATAATTGATACAACTAAGGATATGCCCTGTGCAAGCACTCTTTCTGCCATCTTCCACGCTGCTCCGGACAGAGCCTTTTTTTTAAGATCCATTTCAATTCTCACATAACAGATTTATATCTTGTAATATTCTTTATACCATCGGGCAAACTTCCTCAGGCCCTCCCGAAGGCTTGTGGATGGCCTGTATCCGAAGTCCCGCTCAAGTGCCGAGGTGTCCGCATAGGTTATGGGCACATCCCCCGGCTGCATGGGGACAAGCTCCTTATGGGCTTCAAAGTCGTAGTCGGGCGGCAGGACCTCTGCCCGTATAAGCTCCTCCTGAAGTATAGTCACAAAGTCCAGCAGGTTCTCCGGGTGGCCGTTGCCGATATTATACACTGCATATGGCGGAAGCGGCAGGCCGTCCTCCCCGTCAGCTTTGACGGGAGGCTTCTGCATAACGCGGACAATCCCCTCTACAATATCGTCAATATATGTGAAATCACGTTTACAGTTGCCGTAGTTGAAGATTTTAATGGTCTCCCCCTTCAGCAGCTTGTTTGTAAAGCCGAAATAGGCCATATCCGGCCGTCCCGCAGGGCCGTAAACCGTGAAGAAGCGCAGTCCCGTGGCAGGTATATTATAGAGCTTTGAATATGCATGGGCCAAAAGCTCATCGGATTTCTTTGTAGCCGCATAGAGGGAAACCGGGTTGTCCACCTTGTCATCGGTGGAAAAGGGGATCTTTTTGTTGCCGCCGTAGACGCTGCTGGAGCTGGCATACACCAGATGCTCAACGGGGTAATGACGGCAGGCCTCAAGAATATTGTAAAAGCCCACCAAGTTGGACTCTATGTATGCGTCAGGATTCGTGATGGAGTAGCGCACGCCTGCCTGAGCCGCCAGGTTGACCACTATCTCAGGTCTGTATTTCTCAAAGAGTGCCATAATTGACGCCTTGTTCGCCAGATCTTCCTTTACAAAAACAAAGCTGCTGTACTTGCTGAGCTCCGCAAGGCGGCTCTCCTTCAGGCTCACGTCATAGTAATCGTTCATATTGTCAAGGCCGATAACGGTGACGCCGCTGCACTCACTCAGCAGGCGCTTCGAAAGATATGAACCTATGAAGCCCGCAGCACCGGTGACCAGTATCGTTTTGCTGGTTAAATCTAATCTCAATTCAGCCATATTGACGCCTCTTTAAATCAATGATTTTTTGTTTTTAAAATTATGTTGATAAAACTGTTTATATATTCTCTGTAAAAAATTCTATTTATGATAAATGTTATTAGTACGCTTATTGATACCACAGCTACAGCCTGCAGAGCCCAACTTAAATAAGTATTAGAATTAGTAACCCAAAGATTGCATATTAAAATAAGGGCCGCGGTTATGATGTCAACAAAAATGTGTTTAGTAAAAATATGTAAATCTCTGTTTAATATGTTTCTTGACAGATAGTATGCCAGATAAATTGTACGGTATCCCATAGCCACCAGTGTTCCAATTGCGATGCCTACAAGACCATATCTAACAACAAATGCGACAGAAATAACTATATTTATGACAGCTTCTATAATGGCACTCGCCTGTGTCTGCTTGTAGTGTCCTGCCGCCAGTACCATTGTGTTGTATGGCAGCCTGAGACAGTAAAAACATATTGCCGCGCTTAAAATCTTGCCAAATAATGGGACAATATAGTTTGCGTCATGTACTCCTTTGGTATAAACACTTACAAACGGAACTATAAGGACCGCAGTACATGTGAAAAACAAAACAGCTGCAGTATGAAGCATCCATTCAAATGAGGAGAAATCTTTATTCAGCTCTTCAATTTCATTTTTCGCATACATGTTGCCAAAGAGAGGCTCTATACCTGATGTCAGAGAGAGAAGAATTCTTTTTATTCCGTTAACTATCAGAATATAGACAGAATATATGGACACATTCTGTAAAGTTGAAAAAATTGTTAAGACTGCAACATCTGTATTTGCAAGAACAACAGCAGCAATATGTTGTGCGAGCCCATTCCATTTTTGCTTTATCGGCTCCTCAGTTAAAACAAGTTTTTTGTTTATGTGGTAGTGTTTTCTCACACAGTAGTGAAAAAATAAAGGCTGAATAAGAAATACTATAGAGCTTGCAAGTTTTACAATACGTATATCTGCACCTTGTTTTATAAGAATAATACTTAGGATTGTATTTATAATAGTCGTCACGGCTCTTGTAGTCAGCGGTATAAAAGATAGCGCGTCAGCTTCCAAGAGCAGTGAGTAGGAAATGCTGAAATAGTACTGTATAAAAGAAGAAAAAGAAATAATTGCGATAAGGCTGCAAGTAAAAATTCTGTCAAAGTTTTCCGCGGCAAACATGGGATAAATTACTATCAGGCCGGCAGTATAGGCCAGCATAATATAAGCTATCTTACGGAAAAACTTCTCTGAGGAAATTATAATCCGACTTATCTGATCCTCGTCATTTTCCGCCAAAGGTTTATACAGTGCAGTATGTACAACTGCCCCTACTCCACATTCGGCAAGGTTTATAAATCCCAAAAATTGTGTAATGGACGACAATAACCCATTTATCTCGGAGCCGTATGCTGACAGTATTGCCCTTGGCAGTATAAAGCCGCAGACTATGGAAACAATCTGGTTTGCTAAAGATGCTGCTGTATTAAATGCTAATTTTCCCTTTCTATCCAAGTTCCAAACTCCTTAAGACTTTCTAATGTATTTATACATAAAGCCTATTGTTTCTCCCAGTAATCCCTATTGGCACAAACTACTTTTTTGCTTAGAAAAATCAATCCAATCAAATTGGGAATTATCATCAAGCCGTTAAAAGTATCTGCTAAGTCCCAGGCAAATCCCAGTGTGGATACTGAGCCAATCAAAATGAAAAGCACCCATAATATCTTAATAACTACAGTACTTTTAGAACCGAACAAATAGGTTGCTGCCCTCTGAGCATATGTGAAATAACTGATCAAACATGAAAAACCGAAAAGGATAATTGCCCCCAGGCAAATATATGTCCCAAGGGAACCGGGCAGCAGCTTCTCAAATGCACGCATTGTAAGGACTGCTCCGTCATATTGCCCATCGCGCCACAGCCCGCTCAATACAATAGACAATGCGGTTATTGAGCACACCACGACAGTGTCAATAAATACTTCAACCGGTCCCCACATTCCCTGCTGCACAGGGTGGTCAACCTTTGCCCCGCTGTGTATCATTGCCGCAGTGCCAACTCCTGCCTCATTGGAATACATACCTCTGGCCACGCCATAGCGCATGCACATAAAAACTGTACCCACCACACCGCCTGTCACAGCTCTCGGATTAAACGCGCCCCTTATAATCTGCCATAATGCAAAAGGCAATTTCTCGATATTCAGTACGATTATGACCAGGCCCGCAAGAATATACATACCTCCCATAAAAGGAGCAATCCATTCACAAACGGAGCCGATTCTTTTCAGTCCGCCAAATACAATAATTCCGCAGATTACGGCAAGAACAATACCTGTAAAAATTGGTTTGATTGAAAATTGTGCTTCCAGAGTAACTGCAATTGTATTGGTATCTACAACAGGCGAAATAACAAATGCAAAGGGAATAACAAGAAAAGCAAATAGTGTGCCAAGCCATTTGCAGTTAAGTCCTCTGGCCAAATAATACATAGCACCGCCTTCAACAGATCCGTCAGGATTTTCCTTGCGGTACAGCATACCGAGAATTATTTCAGCGTACTTTGTGGCCATCCCTATCAGTGCAGCTACCACCATCCAAAAGAGGGCGCCCGGACCGCCGGATGCGATCGCTGTAGCAACCCCGGCAATATTGCCGGAACCAACCACTGCAGAAATGGACGTCATTGCAGCCTGTAAAGATGTGATGTCACCTTTTCCGGACGAAAGTTTTGCCTTTTTAAACAAATCGCCAATTGTATGTTTTATAAAATATCCGAATTTGGTAAACTGAACACCTTTAAGGATCACTGTATAATATAAACCTACCAAGCCAATCAGAATGATTGTGGGAATCCCCCATACAATACCGTTTACAGTATCATTAACCTGTTGCAATATTTTCATTGTATTATCCCCGCCAATTTTCCGCAATCATCAAAGTTTTATCATTTTCCCAAGCTCAAGATCCTGATTGCCTGCAAATGCGCTGAAACCAGAAGCATCAAAAAATGTCAGTTCTCCGAAGTACAGCTGGCCATTCACGTAGTACCAATCCACACGTACATGCGGAATATTCTCCGCAAGAATTCGAGACAGTCTGATCATTTCATCCGAAAATTCCGGTTTGCGTAGTTCCATGCCCGAGCCCGGAGAATCAATCTGGCTGTATTCAGTGAGATTCCAATCAGTGTCGTAAAAATCCTGTGTGTGATGACCGGAGAATCTGCCCCTGTGGAGCTCAATTAATTTGGGTTCTCCGTTAAAGCATAAAACCTTATAATCCGTCAGGCCGCTGCCTGACTCATCCTCCATATACTTCTCGCATATTATCTTTCTCGGTATATTCTTGTAAGGCCACTCCCGCCCGGACATATAATAATCGCGGGACAGGCTTTTTTTCAGCTTTTGTTTGACTTTTTTGACATTCAGCTGTGATTTATCTTTGCATATGCAAATACCGCCGGAGTCATGATTCGTTTTTAAAACAAACTGACTCGGCAGGCTGTCAAAATCGATTTCATCCGGGTCATCCCAGACTCCCAGCAGGGGAATCAGATATTCCTCCCCCAGCTTCTCTTTAATGTAGTCCCGAACTTTATATTTGTCCACCATCATCGTGTATTCCGGCCTGCGGTTATAGAGCTTCAGCCACTGGAGTTTTTCATTAAAGGTTTTGGGATTGTCGAGATCCAGGTCATATCCAAAGATCAGTTTAAACTTTTTCTTCAAAAAAGCTTCATCCGACATATGGTCTGTAAGTCCCAGCCTTGTCAAATAATAAAACCGCTTTTGGGGATCTGCGCAGAAATCCCTTGCTTTCTTCAACAATTTGCTCATAAAGCACTCTCATTTCTTTTGTTGTTATATCCGGATGCAGCATATGCTCAGATTGCCGGCAGGATAAATTTTCTGCGGCCCGCTTCCGTCTTTCATATTGTTATCCGGCTGTTTTTTATATAGGACCTCAGGCAATTTGAATCCTGATGTGGGGTTTCCCGTTTATCTTTGCCCTGCCGTCTTTTTAATAAAAGCTTCCCACTGACCGTAAATCTTATCCGGATCAAGGCGTCCGGAAATTTTTGAAGCCTCCGTCCCGAATTTATCCGCAAGCTGTGGATTGTTCAGGATTTTTTTTATTGCTTCTGACAGCTTGTCTTCATCGCCCACCGGGACAAGAAGGCCGTTAATTCCATTTTCTATAAGGAAGCGGGGTCCGCCGCAGGGACAGTCTGTTGATATACATGGAAGCCCCAGTGCCATTGCCTCCATCAGAGCATTGGGCATGCCCTCATAGTCAGATGAGAGGACAAACAGTGAGGCATCCTGAATTTTTTCAATAATTTCTGTTGTATTTCCCGGTAAGGACACCAAATCTTCCAGGCCGTTCTCTTTTATGAGAGCTTCCAGTTCTTTTCTCAGGCCGCCCTCACCGTAGATAATTAATTTGTAATCCGGACAGTCGGGGGTGATTTTTTTAAATGCACGAATAAGCAGTTCAAAATTCTTCTGTTTACTCAGGCGTCCCGCTGCAACTATGTTTTTCTTCCGCTCACCCTTATAACGGGGCCGAAGGAATTGTCTGTTGATGGCATTGGGAATAACGGCAGTCCGGACATGTTTTACGCTTTCTCCGTACCATTCCAGTGCCTCCTGTGTCTGAAACACAAATCCGTCCGCTCTCGGTGCCAGTCTTCTGAGCGCTTTTGTCTTTATAAAATCATACGCAGCAGGGCTTACACGTTCCGAGGCAATAATTTTTGCTTTTGTGGCGCTTCGCAAGGAAAGCAGCAAAACAGTAGGTATCGGCAGCATCACTATATACACATCTTTTTCGGTGTGCTTTTTCATATATTGCCTCAGCCTTGTTATACGCAGGACATTATTGTAAAGTTTTCCTTTTCTCTCACGCATGTAAAGCAGGGCTTGAACCGAAACTTCCCCGTTCAGCTGATATGAGTTTTCTGTCTCAGCCATTGTTAAAATCTCCACCTCATGGCCCCTTCCCGCGAGATAGTTTGCAAGGCTGCATGTCACCCGTTCCGCTCCGCCCCCGTATAGGCTGCTGATAAATAATGTAATGTTCATAAGACTGTTTCTCACTCAGTTCTTTCTTTTCACTGCCTGCTGTCTGATAATTGTTTGAGCATAAAAATCCGTATTTTCCCGTATTTTATATCTCTTCGGACTCTGTTCCCTATGACGCGAAGAAATGCTTTATTGCTTTTCAGGTAGTTTAATCCAGCTGCCCAATCTGTAATCCCATTCTTCAGGTTCAAAAGGCAGCATCCCTCCACAAGGATAAAATGTAATCTCTGAGAAATAAATGCAGCTATTAACTGAGTAAAAATCAAGCCGGCAAAATTGATTATTAACATATCTCGCTAATTTCCTAGATAGCTCCAGCATCTGATTGAAGTTCTCTGGCATTTTAATTTCCGAGTTGAAAGGTTTAAAATCGCTCCTATGAAATTTCATTTGATTTCCATTCAAATCAAAAAAAGATATTTTTGCAGTTGAATGATTTTCCAATCCTTCACTTAAGTAAATAAACTTAGGTTCGCTGTTAAAACAAAAGAACTTATAATCTCTCAAATTACCACTTGAATCGCCTATATACTGCTCCGCAATAATTCTGGGTTTTACATCCTTATAGGGCCACTCACGCATGCCCCAGAAATAATTATGTCTGAGACAGGAGTTGATTTTTCTGCGCGCTGAAGCAATATCAAATTTGGATTTATCCCTGCAAATCACAAGTCCACCGCTGTCGTGTGTGCACTTCAGTACGAACTGATTGGGCAGTTTATCGAAATCAATATCCTCGAACCGGTCCCATACGCCAATGGTCGGAATTATGTACTCACTGCCTATTTTCTCTGCAATGTACTTTTTTACTTCATATTTATCCACCATCATGGTATACAGCGGATTCCTGTCATGGATCTTTAACCACTGCAGCTTTTCATTAAAAGTCCGGGGATTATCAAGATCTAATGTTTTGCCCATTTTAATTCTGTATGCAATTTTCAGATATTCCTCGTCAGACATATTTTTAAAGAATCCCCTGTGACCGAGTGAAATAAATGCCAGCCCCGGATTCTTTATAAAATCAACTATTTTTTTCATTGGAGTTATTCCTCAGTTAGTTTTTTTAGCATGGCTTCCCATTTGTTAACTATATTTTCTGTGTCCAAATATCCAATCGTTTTATAGCCCTCCCTGCGAATTTGTTCTCTCAGGCCGGTATTGGACAGCATGTAACAAATAGCGTCTGCCAGCTGATCCGCATCATTGCACGGCACCACCAGGCCCACTTTATCAGATATGATTTCGTGTGCAACCCCTGAGGGAAAGTCTGTTGAGATAACCGGAACACCCACTGCAATTGCCTCTACCAGCGCATTCGGAAAGCCTTCATAATCTGAGGACATTACAAATATTGACGCATCTCTAATCTTTAACAGGATGTTTTTATCCGCACCTGGCAGGAAAACTCTATCCTGCAAATTGGAATCGTCAATAAGCTTTTGCAAGTTGTTACGTTCAGAGCCTTCACCGTATATAGTTAGGGTAACTTCCGGAAACCTGTCGGACAGCAGACCAAAGCTTTTAATTAATATCGGAAAGTTTTTTTGAGGCTGCAATCTTCCTACACTCACTATCTTCAGCGGTGAAAATTCCGGCACTCTAGATGGGCATTTTTTTAAGTCGATTGGGTTTGGAATTACGATTTTCCTTTTTTCTGAAACCATCGAATAATAATTGTAAACTTCTCGGGATTGACATACGAGCATATTGCTTCTCTTATATATATGTTCCAGCAATTTTTGCAAATATCGATTTCTATGCGATGGATCATTTCTCTCGGAGCATATGTAAATACTTTTAATATGCCACCTTGCAATGTTCACAACAATATCCATTTCATTCAGGAAAGAAATTGTTATATCGGGTTTATATGAATTTAATTGTTTCCTTACGTATTTTATAGCACCTAAAAAGTTGGATGCCAGGCTCATTATACGGGTGCACTTATTTTTGCGATTTACGCTAAAATCCGCACTTTCAAAGATAACATTTTCATTCAGCGGATAAAACGATTCATTTGAAACCAGTGTTGCTATTTTTACATGATATTCGGGCAGTCTGCACAGACCATTGGCGATAATGGAAACCACACGCTCTGCTCCCCCGCCCCCCATCCGCGGAATTAGGAATAGGATCTTCATATTTTCTATTTACCCCTAAATTAAACAAAAACAAAATATTATATGTTTTGTTTTCTTAATATTGTTTTGAACATAAATTTTCTCAGCCAGTTAGGTGCCATGGCAGAAAGCGTTCTGATACAGCAGGAGGAAAGATAGTCAGCTTCAGAAATAAATCCATTCTCCCTCATAAATTTAAAAAGCTTTCTCTGAGACCGGGCGTATTTCCCGCCTGATCTTCTCCTGTACATATCTGATCCCGCCCGCATATAGAGAAGCGGTTCCTGAATGTTATAAGCTGTAAAACCTTTAAGCAGCATTCTGATCCACAGATAATAATCTTCCAGGAGATAGAAATCCTGATAGCCTCCGACGGCTTCTACCGCAGACTTTTTGTACATTGAACACGGGTGATTTATCGGATTCCGCTTTTTTGCAAACCGGATAATTTCACCATTTGTCTCAGGCGGAACCCTCATAATTTTTGCATCACTGACATTCTCATTGAATTCCAAAACACCAGCGCTGAGAAAGTCGGCATTTTTTTCTTTCAGATATCTAATCTGCTTTTCACAGCGTCCCGGAAACGCTATATCATCGCTGTCCATCCGGGCGACTATTTCATTTTTACATAACTTTATACCCTGATTTAAGGCATTTCCCAGGCCGCCGTTGACAGGTAAACGCAGCACATTCAAAGCAGGCCCAAAGCATCCCCGCATCTCGTCAATGATACTGTCCAGTTCCGGAGTTAAAGGTCCGTCACATACTAGGACAAAGTCATCAGTGAGCACAGTCTGCCTGAGCATACTGTTCATACTCTGGCGCAAATAATCGGGGTTTTCCTTATAATATACCGACATTAACACTGAATAATTATCTGCCATATTTTGCCCTGCTTCTCCCCAAAGCCGTTTTCAATTCTTCTCTGTTTTACTGCCGTCCCAGCCGGACTCTTCTTTCTGTACACTGCTAATATTGTCCTTTAAAAATACTGATTGCTTCAAATACAATATTTCTATTATTCTGTATTAAATACATTGAATAAGTGCGCTTTCACTGGAAGATACTCCATATTAGAGTAACCCTTATGCTATCATTTTAAATTTGTATTGTCAATTTATTATATAACAAATCTCGATTTTTTCTCATCCGGATACCATGGGAACCAGCGCAGAAAATCGGTGTGTTTATGCTAAGAAGAACAGCACCTGGATTCAAATTAAAAAATTTTTATTCTCCCCTGTTCATATAAAACAGTGCCATAAAACGCAGTCTCAGAGGCCCAAAACAGGCCACTGTTAAAATATTTTCCGGCAAAAGTCCAAAATCTCTCATTTGCTGTTGACATTTCCTGCTTAGCTTGTTACTATGTTCATATGCCGATATACTATATCAAGTTATGAACATAGTAATTTTTATTTTACGGTTATATGCGGAATATATTGTTCATTATGCGGTAAGTCATAGCGTATATGAACGTATTCCGCCTGTATCCAAAAGGAGGAAGCAAATGTTTACAAGGACTGAAATTGAGAATCTGCATATTAAAAGGAATATCCTGCTCAATCCGGGGCCGTCCACTACCACAGACACGGTTAAGATGGCGCAGATTGTCCCCGACATATGCCCCCGGGAAAAAGAATTTGCGAAGATTATGAATTCGCTGCGCAGAGATCTTATAAAAATTGTACACGGAAATCCTGAGAAACATACCTCGGTGCTGTTCTGCGGCTCCGGAACGCTGAACATAGATGTGTGCCTCAATTCCCTGCTGCCGGCAGACAGGAAGATTTTGATCGTCAACAACGGGGCTTACAGTTCAAGGGCGGCGGAAATATGTGATTATTACGGGCTGCCCCACATCAACCTCAAATTCGCCGATAATCAGCTGCCCGATCTAGAAGCTGTCGAGAGAACTCTGAAGGGTAATCCCGACATAGCCCTAGTCCACACCACCCACAATGAGACCGGCACGGGAATTCTGAATCCGATCCGTGAGATAGGGGCGCTTGCACATAAGTACAACGCCGTCTTCACGGTGGACACCACATCTTCCCTGGCCATGGTACCCATTGATATTGAAAAAGATAATATTGATTTCTGCATGGCCTCGGCTCAAAAAGGGCTGATGGCTATGACCGGTCTTTCATTCATAATCGGCAGCCGGGCCATCATTGAACAGTCCGCGGCCTACCCGAAGCGCTCCTATTACTGCAACCTGTTTCTCCAGTATGACTATTTTGAAAAAACCGGCCAGATGCATTTCACTCCCCCGGTTCAGACCGTATATGCGGCGCGTCAGGGCCTCAACGAATATTTTGCGGAGGGCGAAGAGGCCAAGTGGGCACGCCACTTAAGGGTTTTCAATGCCATACATGACAATCTGGATAAGCTGGGCTTCAGGGATTATATCAGGCGGGAGCGGCAGTCGGGGCTGGTCGTCTCTGCCCTGTATCCGGATGATCCCCACTGGGATTTTGAAAAAATACATGACTATTGCTATGAGAGAGGTTTTACAATTTACCCCGGTAAAATTTCTAAGACGGACACCTTCAGGCTCTGTGCCCTGGGGGCCATTGATGTGCAGGATATCGAGGATTTCTTTGCTGTGTTTTCTGAGGCTCTGGCTGTTTTCAAGGTAAGAGTTCCGGTCATATATAAGGAGTGATAAATATGAGTAAAAGCGAAAAAACCGTCTATGTCTCCATGTGCACGGACGTCATACACGAAGGCCATCTGAACATTATAGAAAAAGCCCGTCAGTACGGGCGGGTTATTGTGGGGGCCATCAGTGATCAGGCGATGATCAGATATGACAGATTTCCAACAGTCCCCTTTCCGAAGCGGGTGGCCATGTATCAGAATATTCCCGGGGTGGAAAAGGTTGTGGTACAGCAGTCCATGTCCTATGACGATGTAATACCCGATCTGAAGCCGGACTATGTGATCCACGGTGACAACTGGGTCAAAGGACCTCAGAAAGCACTGCGCAGTCATGTTCTGGAGCTGCTGGAGTCCTGCGGCGGAGAACTGATTGAATGCCCCTACACAAGGAATGAGGAAGTTTCAAATATTGACAAAAAGATGGTGGAAAAGCTGGCGATGCCGGAGTACCGGAGAAAACGTCTGAGACAGCTTCTGGAAATCTGCCCCATAGTCAAGGCCATAGAGGTCCATGACGGCCTCACCGGTCTCATAGCTGAGAAAACCGTAGTGGAGCGGGAGGGCAAGCTGGACCAGTTTGACGCGATGTGGATCTCGTCCCTCTGCGACTCAATTGCCAAGGGGAAGCCCGATATTGAGCTTGTGGATATGACCTCCCGCTTCCGCACCATCGACGACATAACGGAAGTCACCACAAAGCCCATCATCTTTGACGGGGATACCGGCGGCCTGACGGAGCATTTTGTATACACCGTCCGGTCTCTTGAAAAAATGGGCGTCTCGGCCGTAATAATCGAAGACAAGACCGGGCTCAAAAAGAACAGTCTTTTCGGGACTGAGGTAAAACAGACACAGGACACCATAGAACACTTTTGTGATAAAATCAGGGCGGGGAAAGATGTTCAGCTGACGGACAGCTTTATGATAATCGCCAGGATTGAGAGTCTTATTCTGGAGCAGGGCATGGAGGATGCGCTGACGAGGGCAAAAGCCTATGTGAGCGCCGGTGCTGACGGTATAATGATTCACAGCCGCAGGAAGGACCCGGCAGAGATTCTGGAGTTCTGCGATAAATTCCGGGCCTTTGACCCGAAAACTCCCATAGTCGCAATCCCCTCTTCCTATAATTCCATCCACGAGGAGGAGCTGGCGGCCCACGGTGTGAATATTGTCATCTATGCAAACCAGCTCACCAGAAGTGCCTTCCCCGCCATGAGAGAGACGGCCGAAAATATTTTGAAGAACCACAGGGCGAAGGAAGCAGACGAAACCCTGCTCCCGATTAAAGAAGTCATCACACTGATTGACGAGCTCTAGAGAGGACATACATATGAATGTTGAGAATTTTGTAAATGTGCTGCAGGCCGATTTCTTTGCCGGCGTTCCGGACTCCCAGCTGAAGGCCCTGTGCAATTATCTGATGGACAGATACGGCATAGACGGCAGACACCATGTAATAGCCGCAAATGAGGGAAACTGCACGGCCCTTGCGGCGGGTTATCATCTTGCCACCGGAAAGATTCCCGTGGTCTATATGCAGAACTCGGGAGAGGGGAACATTATCAACCCCGTGGCATCCCTGTGCAATGACAGGGTCTACGGCATCCCCGTAATATTTATTATAGGCTGGCGTGGAGAGCCGGGCATCCATGATGAGCCCCAGCACCGCTATCAGGGAGAAGTGACGATAAAGCTTCTGGATGATATGGACATCCGCTCCTTTGTCATCAGCCCGGACACCGGCGAAGATGAGGTAAAGGCTCAGATGGCCGCATGGCAGCCCCTTCTCAAAGCTGGGAAGCAGGTTGCATTTGTCATAAGAAAAGGCGCTTTGAAGTTTGACGGCAGTATAAAATATGAAAACGGCAATACTCTGCTCAGGGAGGAGATTATCCGCCGCATTGTGAATGTCTCCGGGACAGGCCATATAATCTCCACGACCGGAAAGGCCAGCAGAGAGCTCTTTGAGATAAGAGAGGCGAATGGGCAGAGCCATGAGTACGATTTTCTCACCGTGGGCTCCATGGGCCACAGCTCCTCTGTCGCGCTGGAGATTGCCCTGCAGAAGCCGGAAGAGAAGATCTGGTGCATTGACGGGGACGGCGCTGCGCTTATGCACATGGGCTCCATGGCGCTCATCGGTACAAACGCGCCGAAGAATCTTGTTCATATTATTATCAACAATGCTGCCCATGAAACAGTCGGCGGGATGCCCACGGTCGCCTCGAAAATTGATTTTGTAAAGATTGCAGAGGGCTGCGGCTATCCCAAAGCCGTATGTGTTGACAATGCTGAGGACCTGGTCAGAGAGCTTATAAAAGCAGGAGAGCGCAGTGAGCTCTCTCTGATTGAAGTCAAATGTGCCATCGGGGCAAGGGCCGATCTGGGCCGCCCCACCACAACTGCGAAGGAAAACAAAGAGAATTTCATGCGCAGTCTCAGTAAAGTCTGATTATTCGCTGCACCAAAGCTCCTCTGCCGGCAGAGGAGCTTTTTTTAACAGTTCATACTTCTGCTGAGAGAATCAGGTGAAAATAATCAGCCTGTGAGAGTCGTCTTATGCAGAAAATCATATTTACACCTTCTGTAAATGTAAATTCCTGTATTTGTAAACTACATTCAAATCAAAGCTGCAAAATATCTTTTTATTGTATCAACTATCTATTGTTTTTTTCAATTCCTGTGGTAGAATATGTGATATTGAACAAAACCGAGAGAAGTTCAGGTGAACATCATGAATAAAAGTCTAAGCCGCAAGCAATTTGATATATTGAAGTATCTGGAAGGTGAAAGTGGGGGTGTAACACAGCGGAAGCTGTCCAATTTAACCGGCATGTCCCTGGGCTCTGTGAACAACACACTGGCCTCTCTGAATGAATTGGGCTATGTCGATAATTATTCGGTCACCGCTTCCGGTCTGGAGGCGCTCTCCCCCTATAAGGTTAAGCGGGCTGTATTTATCGCCGCGGGCTTTGGGGCCAGACTTGCGCCCATAACCCTGAACACGCCAAAGCCTCTGGTGCGGGTAAACGGCGTCCGGATTATTGATACCCTGATTGACGCTGTTCTGGCTGCCGGGATCAATGAAATTGTCATTGTCCGGGGTTACCTGGGTGAGCAGTTTGATCAGCTCCTCTACAAGTACCCCAACATCAAATTTATTGAAAATCCGGATTTTAACGAGTGCAATAATATCTCTTCCGCAATGTGCGCCCGGTACTGTCTGCAGAATGCCTACGTGCTGGATGCGGATTTGATCATTAAAAATCCCGGACTCATCAACAGATATGAATACCGGTCAAATCTGCTGGGGGTTCCTGTTGAGCGCACGGATGACTGGTGCATAACTGCGGACAGGAACGGCTATGCGGAAAATATCGCCATGGGCGGAATCAGCGGATACCGCGAGGTGGGCATTTTTTATCTTGACTCCGATGACGGGAGCAAAATGGTTGAAGACCTGCAGAGTGTTTATCAGTCCCCCGGCGGCAGGGAACGCCTCTGGGAGCAGGTCCCTCTGGCTTATAAAAAGGATAATTACAAAATAGAGATACGGGAATGCTCTTCCGATGATTTCAGTGAAGTAGACACATTGAGAGACCTGAGAAAAATTGACCCCGCATACAAGTTTTAAGGAGAAAGAGAAAATTATGAATAAAGAAATTGCAATTCTCGCCGCTGCCGGCAAGGGCGAACGGATGCGCCCCATAACGCTGAATACCCCCAAGCCTCTCGTCAAGGTCAACGGGGTGTCTATGATTGAGACTGTAATTGCCGGTCTTGAGCGGCGGGGAGTTTCCCATATATATGTGGTCGTGGGCTACCTGAAGGAGGCTTTTGCTTTTCTGCCGGAAAAATATCCCAATCTGACTCTGGTGGAAAATACGGAGTACAATGTAAAAAACAATATTTCTTCAATTCATGCCGTCGCCGATATCATGGGCAAAGAGGACTGCTTTATATGCGAGGCGGATTTAAATATCTCCGACCCAAGCATATTTGATGCAGAGCTCACCCGGTCCTGCTACTACGGCAAGATGGTAAAGGGTCACTCCGATGACTGGGTCTTTGATCAGGATGAGAACGGCCGTATAACCAGAATCGGCAAATGCGGCGACGACGTCTACAACATGTGCGGCGTGTGCTATCTAAAGAAGGGCGATGCGAAAATAATAGCCGACGCTGTGGTCGAGGCGTATAAGCATGAGGGTCATGAGCAGATGTTCTGGGATGAAATTGTGAACCAGCAGCTTGACAATGTCTGTCTGGGTGTCCATCCCGTGGGTCATGACCAGATTGTAGAGATAGATTCTGTGGCGGAGCTGAAGGCGATAGATCCTTCCTACGGCGACATAGCCATCTGAGGGGAAATTATATGAGTCAGAATACCAAGTCGAAAGAGAGCGGCGGAAGTCTGCAGAAATCCCTTTCCCCCATGCATGTATGGGCGATTGCTTTTGGATGTATCGTGGGCTGGGGCAGCTTTATCAATCCCGGCAAGAAATTTTTGCCCAATTCCGGCGTGGCGGGAACCGCGATTGCGATGGTTCTGGGTGCGCTGGTTATGATAATAATTTCATTCTCCTACGCATATATGATCCCCAAGTATCCCAAAGCCGGCGGTGAGTTCACTTTCACTAAAATGTGTTTCGGGAAAAGAGCCGCATTTATATGCGGATGGTTTCTGGTCGCGGCATATCTCACCAATGTCCCCATGGACGGCACGGCAATCGGCCTGATTGTGGACGGTCTGGATGGGAATTCGGACATTCTGAAGTTCGGGTTCCATTATACCGTGGCGGGATTTGATATCTATATGGGGGAAATGCTCCTGGTAATGGCGATTCTTCTCCTGTTTGGATATTTGAATATAATAGGGGTCAAAAAGGCGGGGCTGGTGCAGACAATCCTCAGTTCACTCCTTGTGGTCTGCGTTTTTGTTCTATTTATCTCGGGGATTGCGAGCGGGAAAGCAAAGGGCATAAATATGGAGCCTATATGGGGTTTTGACAAGTCTGCCGCAATTGCGGCCAATGCCACAATGTCGGAGATAGATCGATTTGCCCACAGGGGCACATCCGGAATCCTCTCAGCCGTCCTGGCAACCTTTGCAATTGCCCCCTGGGCATATGTGGGCTTTGATTCAATTCCCCACGCTGCGGAGGAATTCAATTTTTCCTTCAAAAAAGTCAGCGGAATAATGTTTGTCGCAATAATATTCGGCTGTTTTGTGTACACCTCCAACAACACCGTGTCAGCCCTTGCCCTTGCAAACTGGCCCGAGCGCGTCATGGCCGGTGACTGGGTGCTCCTGATTGCAGCGGAGGAGCTGCTGGGGACATTCGGAAAAGTTCTGATAGGTGTGGGCGTCTCCTGTGCCGTACTCTCCGGCATTATGGGCTTCTATCTCACAGCCTCCAGGCTGATGTTCTCCATGGCCCGGGACGGATTCCTTCCCCGTGTATTCGGCGTGATAGACAGAAAATACGGCACCCCGAAGAATGCCATAATATTCTGCATAATTGTGAGTATGTCCGGCCCGATTCTGGGGCGGGAAGCTCTGGGCTGGTTCGTGGATATGAGTGCCATAGGTGCCTCCATAGGTTATTTTTTCACCTGTGCAAGCACACTGGTAACCCTGAAAAAAGATAATGACGGCTCCCCCTTCCTTAAAGTCATGGCCTGCGCAGGTGTATGTTTTTCCCTGTCATTTGTAATTTTTCAGCTCGTTCCCATACCCGGTCTGTCCGGCGTCCATTTCTGCAGGGAATCATATTTTATGCTGATAATATGGGCTCTTATGGGCGGGGTATTCTATATAAAGCAGAGGAAATTTTTTCACATGCCTGAAGCTCTCTCCTCTGCGGGTATTAAATAAAATAGCAAAACGGATTTCCGCAAAAGCAAAAAATATAAGCTCTTTCTCTAAAGAAGCAGCATCCCCCTGATATAGTTATAAGTTTGTTATACTGTATCAGGGGGAGTTTTTATGTCTCTGTTGGTGTGTATGCGCAGCGGCAGTCTGGAGCGGCTTTTAACATGCAGCTGCTGAATTCTTACGGCGGCCGGCGGAGCTGAAGCTGAACTCTTACTACTGCAGCCGCTCCGCTGAAGCAGAAAAATTTCCCCTTCCAAAATGGAAGGGGAAAAAATTTAATTTCCGACCTGCAAATCAGTCAGCCGGCGGAGCATCCGGGTCATCATCAAAAATAATTTCTGTGAGGTGAAGCGGTACCTGGGTTCTCTCCACACTTGTGGTGGTGAGAGGCATAGAAACTAAATCATCGACGGGTTTTGGACTATATTTTGAAAACTGCAGGGGCCTGAACAGGCTCCTGCTTTTTGTCTGCATCTCCGCTTTTGGTCTGACGGCGGATTTCTTCGTTACAGCGAGCATCTATATGGAGGGCGCATATATTACCGCTTTTTGTCTGCAACGCTTCCCCGCTCAACAATACGGGTGGACATCGACAGCTTAATTATTCCCGAGGCCCGGGCCTCTCTGATGGTCTCTCCGTTCTTGATCCGGTTGTGGAGAAGTCCCACGGCCTGGATCCCCAGTTTTTCCTTGAACGAGTGAACTGTAGTTATAGTGGGAACAACCATTTCGCAAATCTGAATATCATCAAAGCCCATAACCGACACATCCTCGGGCACAAGAACCCCGCGGATATTGAATGCCCGGATTGCGGCGGCCGCCAGCACATCGTTTTCGGCGAATATGGCATCCGGCAGGGCAGTTTTTGTGTCCAGCCAGCTGCAAATATCCTGGTACGCCCTGTCCGCAGAAATATCCACATTTATGACTTCCAGCGGAGCCCCGGATGAACCGAGATGCTCGGTCAGAGCCATACGGATGCCGTTTTCACGGTCATCAAAATTCGTGATGCGCTGCTTTGACCTTAGATAGCCAAAACGGCGGTGGCCCCGGTCAATGAGATAGGAAATAGCGGATTTAACACCGTACATGCTGTCGTTTCCTACGCAGTCGGTGTAGGCGGAGAAAATGAAATTGTCGATAATTACAACGGGAAAAGGGAGACCTGCCTCACATATCAGATCTTTAAGCCTGTTCGGACTGGAGGCGGTCATTTCGGTGCCAAGAATCAGGAGGCCGGAAATATCATTGATAATATCGTACATCTGGGCATCAAAATCCTGGTCGGCGTAGTAGTACCTTATCAGGACACGGTAGCCCAGCTCCTTGGCGGCGGACTCTATTCCCTTAAGAACAAAGCTGTAGAAAGTCGTCTCCTGGACAATTCCTATCTCCGGATCTATATACATCAGGAAACAGAGAGATTTTCCGGCGGCCGGTGCAGTTTTGAAGGTGGAGTAACCGGCCTGAGCGGCAGCCTCTAAAATTCTCTGTCTTGTGGCAGGGCTGACACCGGGCTTTCCGTTTAGCGCGACAGACACAGATGCCGCAGATATTCCGAGCTTTTGAGCGAGCTCCTTTGCAGTTATACCAGACATGACAAAACAACACCTTTCCTGCAGTATTCTATTATATATGCGGGCTAATTACAAGGGCGGCCGTATCGGGAAATATTCGAATAATTGAAGCAAAAGAACGAAGCAGTCAATAAAATTATTAACTAATTACAAAATTATTAGTCTAATTAGCCTAATTTACCTAATAATTTCGTCAGAATAAATAAATGCCATAGGAAAAGATTGGTTGAAATGCGGCTGTTAAATTTTAATTTGCAATGATATAATGCATCTGTCAGGTGAAAAAAGCGAGTTTTATGTTGAGTAAAAGTTTGGCTGGAGCACTTATGCATAGGAAAACACGCAGTAATTGTCTGATTTGCTGAATCAGGCAGAGGCTCCGTCGGATTGAGCGCGGACTACGTCTTGGGAACGCCTAATCAGCCTAATTTTTACTTAACATTTCGGTTATAAGGTCGATATGTTGGGAAACCAACAAAATATAATAATTTTAAGGAGAGAAGCAAAATGAAAAAAGTACTAGCTCTGCTGCTGGCAGCGGTTCTGGCCTTCGCCATGATCGGCTGTGGTAATGAGGAAGCCCCCGCCGAGGCCCCTGCCGAAGCACCCGCTGAGGCTGAGGCTCCTGCCGAAGCACCTGCCGATGATGCAAGCAATCTGATCGGTGTTGCAATGCCCACCAAGGACCTGCAGCGCTGGAATCAGGACGGCACCAACATGAAGGCACAGCTCGAGGAGGCCGGCTACGAGGTCGACCTGCAGTACGCAGCAAACGACATCCCCACTCAGGTTTCTCAGATTGAGAACATGGTTGCAAACCAGTGCAAGGTTCTGGTTGTCGCTTCCATTGACGGCTCCGCTCTCGGCACTGTCATGGCACAGGCTAAGGAGGCCGGAATCCCCGTAATCGCATATGACCGTCTTATCATGGACACCGATGCTATCAGCTACTATTCCACCTTCGATAACTGGGATGTGGGCGTAAAGCAGGGCACCTACATTGTCGAAGCTCTGGACCTTGACAACGCAGGCGACAAGACCTACAACATTGAATTCATCACCGGCGACCCCGGCGACAACAACATCAACTTCTTCTTTGACGGCGCAATGAGCGTCCTGCAGCCCTACATGGACAAGGGCACTCTGGTCTGCCCCTCCGGCCAGACAGAGAAGGCCACAGTGGCAACTCCCAACTGGGCTACCGATGCAGCTCAGGCACGTTTTGAGAACATCCTCGCCTCCTACTATGCAGATGGAACTCAGCTGGATGCAGTGCTTGCCTCCAACGACTCCACCGCACTCGGCGTGGCAAATGCTCTCGCCTCCTCCTACACCGGTGAGTATCCTGTTCTGACCGGTCAGGACTGCGACGTTGCAAGTGTTAAGAACATTCTTGCCGGCACTCAGGCCATGTCCGTATTCAAGGACACCCGTGACCTGGCGGCAAAGACCGTTGAGATGGTCGACGCCCTCATGAAGGGCACCGAGCCCCCTGTGAACGACACCGAGACCTACGACAACGGCACCGGCATTATCCCCAGCTACCTCTGCGAGCCTAAGGGCTGCACCATTGATAACTACAAAGAGCTTCTGATCGACTCCGGTTACTACACCGAGGCAGATCTCGGCTGATTGACGGCGGCTTAAATGTCGGATCGGGCAAGGCGGGACATCCGTCTTGCCCGATATCCTACGAATGAACTTTTTGGGGGAGATATATTGTCTGAGAATATTCTTGAAATGAAGAATATCACCAAAACGTTCCCGGGCGTCAAGGCGCTGGATGACGTTAATTTTAAGGTGAAAAAAGGTAGTATCCATGCACTGATCGGTGAAAACGGTGCTGGAAAATCAACATTGATGAATGTATTAAGCGGCATTTATCCCTACGGCTCCTACACAGGTGATGTCATATACAACGGGGAGATTTGCCGCTTTTCCAATATCAGTGACAGTGAGGAAAAGGGCATTGTCATAATTCACCAGGAACTTGCCCTTGTCCCCTATATGTCAATAGGTGAGAATATGTTCCTGGGCAATGAGCAGGGCAAGTCCTATGCCATTGACTGGAACACCACATTTTCCCTGGCCGACAAGTATCTGAAGACGGTCGGACTGACCGAGTCGTCCCGAACCTTGATTCGGGATCTGGGTGTCGGCAAGCAGCAGCTTGTAGAGATTGCCAAAGCCCTTTCAAAGAATGCAAAGCTGCTTATTCTGGATGAACCGACTTCATCCCTGAACGAGTCGGATTCCAAGGCGCTGCTGGATCTCCTTAAGGAATTCAAGAAGCAGGGTCTGACATCGATTCTGATTTCTCATAAGCTCAACGAAGTGGCTTATGTGGCGGATGATATCACGGTTATCCGTGACGGCAAGACGATTGAGACCCTGACAAAGGGCGTCGATGATATCTCAGAGGACCGGATCATTAAGGACATGGTGGGCCGGGAGATATCCGACCGTTTTCCCAGGCGCGAGAATGTGGAGATCGGCGAGGTCTCCATGGAAGTCAAGAACTGGAATGTCTACCACCCGCAGTACCGCGAGAAGAAAGTGGTTGACGATGTTTCCTTCTATGTGCGCCGGGGCGAGGTACTGGGCATATCCGGCCTGATGGGTGCCGGGCGCACAGAGCTTGCCATGAGTATTTTCGGCCACAGCTATGGCGCGGGCATCACCGGTGAGGTGCTCATAGGCGGAAAGCCTGTGAAGCTCCATTCCGTAAAGGATGCAATAAAGCACGGCATGGCCTATGTCACAGAGGACCGGAAGGGCAATGGACTTATTCTTTCAAATCCCATGCGTGTGAATACGACACTTGCAAACCTCAGGGCGGTTTCCAGACACAGCGTAATTGATCTGGATAAGGAGCACGAGGTCACAGAGGAGTATATAGACAAGCTCAGCACCAAATGCACAGGCGTTGAGCAGATGGTGTGCAATCTCTCCGGCGGCAACCAGCAGAAGGTGCTTCTGTCAAAGTGGATGTTTGCCGACCCCGACATACTCATTCTTGATGAGCCTACCCGCGGCATCGATGTGGGTGCAAAGTATGAGATCTACTGCATTATCAATCAGCTGGCGGCCGAGGGCAAATCAATAATCATGATTTCCTCCGAGCTCCCCGAGATACTCGGCATGAGCGACCGGATCTATGTTATGAACGAGGGACGCATGGTGGGTGAATTCAGCCACGACGAAGCCTCTCAGGAGGGCATAATGTCCTGCATCCTTAAAAACTCAAACGACAGAAAAGGAGCCTTGAACCATGTCTAAGTCAAAAGTTATGAACTGGGTTCAGAAATATACGATGCTTCTGATCCTGATTCTGGTGGTGGCATTTTTTACATGGCAGACAGACGGTAAGCTGCTGCTGCCCCAGAACATTACAAATATTATTTCACAGAACGCATATGTGTTCGTACTGGCAACCGGTATGCTGCTGTGCATACTCACCGGCGGCAACATAGACTTATCCGTCGGCTCGGTGGTGTGCTTTGTAGGTGCCGTGGGCGCTATCCTCATGAGCAAGGGCCTCAACATGTGGCTGGCGGTGCTGGCCATGCTGGTGCTGGGTCTGGCCATCGGTGCATGGCAGGCATTCTGGATAGCCTTTGTCCGTGTACCTCCTTTTATAGTCACGCTGGCGGGCATGTTTGTCTTCCGCGGCCTCTCAAACGTGGTTCTCAACGGCAAGACCCTCTCGGTCACAAATGAGGCCTTTGTCAGGATATTCGGCGGCGGCGCAAAGTGCTATGTGCCCGATATCTTCGGCGGCACAAATCTCAATATACTCTGCCTTGTGGCCGGCATAATTGCAGCGCTGCTGTATCTCATCATGGTCATTCACAACCGCAGGGTCAGGGTTAAAAAGGGCTACGAGGTGGAATCCAGGACTCAGATGATAGCCCGCACCTTTGTTATTCTCGCAGTTATAATATTCTTTGCAGTGAAGCAGAGCCAGTACAAGGGTATTCCCACCGCGCTTATCTGGGTGGTGCTGGTTGTCCTCGTCTACGGCTATGTGACATCCAAGACTACGGTCGGCCGTCATCTCTATGCCGTGGGCGGCAATGAGAAGGCCACAAAGCTCTCCGGCATCAACACCAACAAGGTGTATTTCTTCGCATACGCCAATATGGGCCTGCTGGCTGCGCTGGCCGGCATGCTGACCATCGCCAGAATGACCTCTGCCCAGCCTACATACGGCCAGAACTATGAGATGGATGCCATCGGCTCCTGCTTCATAGGCGGCGCATCCGCATACGGCGGCACCGGAACAGTGGGCGGCGTTATAGTCGGCGCTGTTCTCATGGGTGTTATAAACATAGGCATGAGTATAATGGGCATTGACCAGAACTATCAGAAGGTCGTCAAGGGCCTTGTGCTTCTGGGCGCCGTCATATTCGACGTTGTATCAAAACGCCAGAAAAACTGACAGAGGATAAGTGTATGTATTATATCGGAGTTGATCTGGGGACCTCCTCAGTAAAAATCCTTATAGTGGACGAGGGCGGAAAAATCATAAAATCCGCCTCCAAAAGTTACCCGCTGGAGTTTCCCCAGCCGGGCTGGTCACAGCAGAACCCGGAGGACTGGTGGGGGGCTGTCTCGGGGCTGATTCCCCAGCTGCTTTCTGACATTGATTCCTCAAAGGTGGCCGGACTTGCAGTGGGCGGGCAGATGCACGGCCTTGTCATTCTGGACGGGAATGACAAGGTGATCCGCCCCGCAATCCTGTGGAACGACGGGCGCACCGGAGCTGAGACAGAGGAGATGAACCGGTATTTCGGCAAAAGACTTCTTGAGCTGAGCGGCAATATCGCCTTTGCCGGTTTTACCGCGCCCAAGCTCATCTGGCTCCGGAAGCATGAGCCTGAGAATTTTGCAAAAATCTCCAAGATTATGCTGCCGAAGGACTACCTTGTGTACCGCCTCACAGGTGTGCACAGCTGCGACTACTCGGATGCCTCCGGAATGCTGCTGCTGGATGTTAAAAACCGCTGCTGGTCCGGAGAACTTATGGATTACTGCGGTGTTACAGAAAAGCAGCTCCCAAGACTCTTTGAGAGCTATGAGCGGGTCGGTACCGTTCTGCCTGAGGTGGCGCGGAAGCTGGGCCTGCCCAAAAATGTTGCGGTTGCAGCCGGGGCCGGCGACAATGCGGCGGCGGCCATCGGCACGGGTACGGTGAACAACAACGACTGCAATATATCTCTCGGCACAAGCGGCACCGTGTTTATTTCCTGTGACAGCTTTCATCTGCCTCCGGAGGGAAATCTCCACTCGTTTGCCCACGCCAACGGGAAATATCACCTCATGGGATGCATACTGTCCGCCGCCTCAGCCTACAGCTGGTGGGCGAATGATATTCTGAAGGCCGCTTCAAATAATGAGGAGCAGGATGTTATTTCAGATGAGGATCTGGGCAGAAACCGGGTGTTTTTCCTCCCCTATCTCATGGGTGAGCGCTCACCCCATAACGACCCCGGGGCCAGGGGCGCATTTCTCGGAATGTCCATGGATACTAGCCGGGCACAGATGACTCAGGCCGTCATGGAGGGCGTCGCCTTTGCAATTCGTGACAGCGTTGAGATTGCCCGCAATCTGGGCGTAAATATAAAGTGCAGCGGCCTCTGCGGCGGCGGCGCCAAGAGCGCACTGTGGCGGAAAATTATGGCCGATGTTCTCAATATGGAGGTTCAGGTGCCCTGCCAGGAAGAGGGTGCAGGCTACGGCGCCGCAATCCTCGCGATGGTGGCTGCAGGAGCCTACAGCGATGTGAGCACTGCCTGTAAAAAACTTGCCGTGCCCCGCTGGTCATATTTCCCTGATATGGAGACTGCCGCCCGGTATGAGGAACGCTATCAGGTTTACCGTGCCCTTTACCCCGCACTGAAGCCTGTTTATCCGCTTATGACGAAGGAGTGTGAATAATGCAGATTTACAGTGTTTATGACGAAGAATTCCGCCCCTACGGAAAAGTTCTGAAGGGCTGCGATACCGGGGCGCTTCTCGACACTCTGGAAAAAAAGACCCCGCTGCCGGATGGGACCGACTATCAGGCCTCCGACCCTGCACTGGAGGCACTGCCTGTGATGAAGGAGATCAGAGACAACATCTACGGCGGAATGCCTGTGCAGCTGGGCTGGTGCAACGGCCACAACACGAAGCTCAACTGTCTTGAATACCATCGGGACAGCGAAATAAATTTGGGCACAAATGATTTTATCCTTCTTCTTGCCAAGGAGGAGGAGATTGTCGATGGCGTGCTGGACACATCAAAGATAAAGGCCTTTCGCTGTCCCGCCGGGGTCATGATAGAGGTTTATGCCACCACACTGCACTATGCCCCCTGCTCTGCATCCAAGGGAGCGGGCTTTCGGGTTTTGGTCGCCCTGCCGAAGGGGACAAATGTGGGCATGCCCGATCTGGAGGCAAAGAGTCCCGAGGATTTCAGACTATGGGCCAGAAACAAATGGCTGCTTGCCCATGAGGAGAGCAGTGAGGCCGCCCAGGGTGCTTACGTGGGCCTGAGCGGTGAAAATATAGATATCAGCAATATAATATAAGGAGTAGAAACATGATTCAGAATATCCCTGAAGTTAAACTGGGTATAATCGCCGTATCCAGAGGCTGCTTCCCTGCAAGTCTTTCCGTAAGGCGAAGAAAAGCCATATGTGAGGCATATGACGGGGAGCTCTATGAGTGCCCGGTGACCGTAACCACCGAGCTTGATGCCCGGAAGGCCGTGAACGATGTAAAGGCCGGCGGCGTCAATGCACTTGTTGTGTTTCTCGGCAACTTCGGCCCCGAGACACCCGAGACAATGATCGCGGACTGGTTTGACGGTCCCATTATGTATGTCGCCGCGGCAGAGGGTGACGGAGATCTCTTTGACGGCCGCGGGGATGCCTACTGCGGAATGCTCAACTGCAGCTACAATCTGGGCCTGCGCCACAGGACTGCATATATCCCGGCTCTCCCCGTGGGCACCGCCGCTGAGCTTGCACAGCGCATGGCAGAGTTTGTCCCCATTGCCAGAACGGTTCTGGGCCTCAGAGGTCTGAAGATAATCACCTTCGGCCCCCGTCCTGACGATTTCCTGGCCTGCAATGCACCTATCAAGGCCCTCTATGATCTGGGCGTTGCGGTGGAGGAGAACAGCGAGCTGGATCTTCTCGCCGCCTATAACCGCCACAAAGACGACCCCCGTATCCCTGAGGTTATTGCGGACATGAAGGCGGAGCTGGGCGAAAACCAGTATTCCGGAATTCTCCCCCGCCTTGCCCAGTATGAGCTGACGCTGACCGACTGGATGGAGGAGCACAGGGGCACAAGAAAATATGTCGCCTTTGCCAATAAATGCTGGCCCGCATTCCAGACGGAATTCGGCTTTGTACCCTGCTATGTCAACAGCCGCTTTACCGGCAGAGGAATCCCCGTCAGCTGTGAGGTGGATATCTACGGTGCCCTTTCAGAGTACATAGGCCTGTGTGTCTCAGGCAAGGAGGTCACCCTTCTTGATATCAACAACACCGTCCCCTCCGAGGCCTTTGAGAAGGAGATTAAGGACAGATACAATTACCGCCTCAGCGAGACCTTTATGGGCTTCCACTGCGGCAATACCTGCTCCGCCCTGCTGAGAGAGCCCCAGATGGGCTACCAGCGAATCATGAAGCGTGATCTCGAGCCGGAGCTTCCGGAACCCGATATCACAAGGGGCACAATCGAGGGCGATATCAGGCCCGGAGAGATTACATTCTTCCGCCTCCAGAGCGGCGCAGATACAAAGCTCCACGCCTATGTGGCACAGGGTGAGGTGCTGGATGTGCCGACCCACAGCTTCGGCTCCATCGGCGTCTTTGCCATCCCCGAGATGGACCGCTTCTACCGCCATGTTCTCATTGAGAAGCGCTTCCCCCACCACGGCGCCGTGGCCTTCGGCCATTACGGCAAGGCTCTTTATGAGGTATTCCGTTATCTGGGCATTGCCGACATCTCCTTCAATCAGGCGGCGGGCAATCTCTATCCCACTGAGAACCCCTTTAAATAAGGCCTGAATTTCAGAAGCAGGTGCAATAAATATATGTATCGGGCACATTGGAGTGAACTCTTCTGTGCCCGATATGTGTTATTCCGATGTATAATGAAAGAAGCAGAATCGCAGAATAAACTATCAAATAGATGCGGAGGGGATAGAGTGGAAACATTCAGCTTCGGAAAACTTACAGACGGCAGAGAGATAAAAGCCTGGCGGCTTAAAAGCCCCGGCGGGGCGGAGGCCGTCATTCTGGATTACGGCTGTACTGTCCAGTCGCTGAGGGTGCCGGACAGGAACGGCAGCCTGAGAGATGTGGTGCTGGGCTATGATACCGCTGAGGAGTACGAGAAAAACGACGGATTTTTCGGTGCCGCAATAGGCCGCGTGGGGAACAGAATCGGCGGCAGCAGCTTCCGCCTTGACGGGAAGGACTATCAACTGGAGTCCAACGAGGGCCGCAATCAGCTCCACGGAGGACCGAAGGGCTTTAACTGCTTTATATGGCAGGGGAAAACAGAGGGGGAGAAGCTGATATTTTCCCGCCGCTCGCCTGAGGGAGAGGGGGGCTTCCCCGGAAATCTGGATGTCCGGATAATTTATGAGCTGCTGGAGGGAAATACTCTCTCTGTCACATATGACGCGGAGACCGACGCACCTACTCCGGTGAATCTCACGAACCACAGCTATTTCAATCTCAGCGGCCACGGCAATATTCTGGACCATGAGCTGCAGCTCTTTGCCGGGGCCTTTACGGAGATAGACGATGAACTCATACCCACCGGGCGGATCATACCGGTGGAGGGCACGCCCATGGATTTCAGAACAGTGAAAAAGGTGGGGCGGGATATATCCGCAGACTACAGACAGTTGCAGCTTGCAGGGGGCTACGACCACAACTTTGTGCTCAGCGGCTCTGAAGGAGGAATGCAGCGCGCCGCCGTGGTCCGCAGTCCGGAGAGCGGGATAATACTCACAGTGGAAACAACGGAGCCGGGAGTGCAGTTTTATACGGGTAACTCCATCACGGCGAGAAAGGGAAAGGGCGGCTCGGAGCTGGGGGCACACAGTGCACTCTGCCTTGAGACCCAGAAGTTCCCGGATGCCGTACACCACGGCAATTTCCCCGACACCGTTATCCGACCGGGAAAGCCCTATCACGCCTGCACAAGATACAGCTTTAGAACCGACAGAGACTGAACCTATACAACGAAGAAATGAGTGCCGGAGCATATATGCTCCGGCACTCATTTTCGGCTTTTACGTGAAGTGCTTATTATCTAGGCTTTGTTGACGGAGCCGAAGAGCTCCAGCTTATTTCTTACGACTTTTTTCATCTCCGCAATCTCATAGGACATAAGCCCGGAGAGGGACGCGGCGCCGGATGCGATGCCCTCATCAATACCCGCTCTGCCGGCCTTGTCAATATCGGTGAAAATGTTCACCTTGCATATGCCCCTGTCTGCAGCTGTGCGGAAGTCGTCATCACTGAGTCCGCTGCCCCCGTGGAGCACAAGGGGAAGACCGGTTATTTCGGCAATCTCGCTGATTCTGTCAAAATCCAGCTTAGGCGGGAACTTGTAATCTCCGTGGGCGTTCCCCACCGCGACGGCGAGGGCGTCAATCCCGGTGCGCTCTGCAAAGTCCGCCGCCATTGCGGGGTCGGTGTAGTAGTCAGCAGGATTTAAAAGCTTACCCGCGCCCTCATTGTCCCCCACATGTCCCAGCTCACCCTCCACAGTCAGCCCTGCGGCATGGCAGATTCTGACCATTTCGGCGAGCCTGCTGACATTTTCCTCATAGGGGGCGGTGGAGCAGTCGTACATCAGCGAGCTGAAGCCGAGGCGGAGCGCCTCGATGCATTTGTCAAAGCTGAGTCCGTGGTCGTAGTGGACACAAACCGGCACAGATGCTCTCCTTGCCATGGGGATGAGGTATCCCGCGACGAAATCCAACGGCATCACCGGCAGCAGTACCTCGGCAGTCCCCACAATGACCGGAGAATTCAGCTCCTCGGCGCTCTCTATGACCGCGCGGGCCATCTCAATGTTTACGGCGTTGAAAAAACCCAGGGCATATCTGCCCTCCCTGGCTTTTCCCAGAATTTCTTTCATATTGACTAACATAGTTTACCTCACATTGTCTCCCATCCGGAGCTTATTCTGCGCCCCAGCTCATCCAGCTTTCTGAGACCGCCCAGTGCATCATACGAGGTCACCGCGCAGGCCCCCTCGGCGGCCGCCAGCGCAGCGCAGGCAGCGGGTTCCTTTCCCGAGAGCACAGCCATTAGAAAGGCCGCAATGCTGGTGTCGCCGGCCCCGGTGGCGGACAGGACCCTGTCGGCCTTAAAGCAGGGCTGCACGCCTCTTTTATCGGCCCATTTTACTCCATCCATCCCCGCGGCGGACCCGATGTTTTCTATCCTCTTCCGGCCGCCTGTACAGTAATATATTCCGGACAGGCCGCATTTTATAACGACCACCCCGGTGCCCAGGGCCAGAAGCTCATCGGCGAGAGGTCTCACATCCCTCTCCATATTTAGCCCCGCGGTCATATCTCCGCCGCCTGCCGCGAGCCGGTCATAGCGGCCGCGGTCCAGCATGAAGCAGATCTCCTCAAAGCTGGGCAGGAAAAAATCGGTGCAGGGCATAACGCGGCTGAGAATTTTCTTCCAGTCGGCCCGCCCCGCCTCCGAGCCGGGATCCACCGCGGCCATATCGAGGCTTGTGGCAATCCCCCGCTCCTTCATGCGGAGAAATATTTTCAGAAGCTCCTCCCCGTCGTTTTCATACATCTTTTTCATTAAGGGCGGGTAGCCGAAGTGAAACAGAGCTGCCTCCTCAAGGGCGGAATCCGGAATATCATCATTGGTGAATGTATCATTTGCGCCGGGGTTGTGGAGAAAAATCCGGTCAATTCCCGGCACCGCAAGCACGATGGAATAGGAAGTGGAGCTGTTCTCATCCACCATAAGGCCGTCTGCACCGTAGCTGCCGGCAATCTTCTGCACCATGCTCCCAAAGGCATCGGCGCCGATTTTCCCCAGGAGCTTCACATCGGCCCCCAGAATTTTCAGCGCCAGACCGGTATTTGCGACGCTGCCGCCGGTGTGCACATCGGCCCTCTCCATATGTATGAGCTTTCCCGGCTCCAGCAGTTCCCCGATGTCGCTGCAGCGTGTATCCCGGGGAAAAATCGGGGTGATGTCCAGGCAGATATGTCCTGCGGCAATGATTTTTTCAGGCATTTCAAATCTCCTTCCGGGAGAAATTCCCAAGCAGCCCGCGGGCCATTAAAATCCTATTTATACAAGACCCATTATAAGCTTCATGGTGTACATTTCAAGCTGTCTTGCTGTACGGACAGAGCTTTTGGATTCAGCGCAGGCGGGCCTCATTCTCCGGTTCCTTTGCCCATACAGTCACGTATCCCGTGCACAGCAGATAGACTGCATTCACAAAGTTTACGGGATAATACTCGCCAAACAAATATATCTCGAAAAATCCAAGGCCCATAACTGCAAGAGTAAAAAGGCAGATTGATTTCTGAAACATCGTGGATTTTTTCCTGAATAACAGCAAAAAGCTGTTTTTTATTGCGAGGAAGCTGATTACAACTGTAAAAGCGAAGCCCCAGATTCCCATACTGAGCAGCATCTGAATCCATGAATTGTGAGCATGCGCTTTACTTCTTATCCCATAGCGCCCATTGATGAAACCCGGTATATCATCAACCCCGGTAAAAAGAACTTTGGGGTTTTCCGCAATTCCCTTAAACGCACTTTTCCATATCCGGTCCCGCTCGGTAAAGCCATGCAAGCCTTCGTACAGGTCGCCGAAGACATCATGCTCAGCACCCGAACTTTTTTCCTTATTTTCAGAGTCGGATTCTCCTGCGGGGTGACTTTTCTTTGTGGAACTGTCATCGACTGTTTCCGTAATTTCTTCCGTTTCCGTTCTTATTTGCCGCTGGTAATTCACATGAACTTTAAATATGAAACTGTAGGCATACAGGAGCACAGACATTGTAGCAGCGGCGGCTAAAAGAGCCAGCAGAATTCTTTTGGCGCTTTTATTGTCTCTGTAAATCAAGAAGAAAACTACGCCGCTGATTATGAAGGCTGTCAAAATAATAGCTGTCCTGCAATATGTTAGAGAGGTAAAGAGATATCCGACCGCTGCCAGCAGCGCCAGAGTTATTTTTGACCACAGATGCTTCGTACTGCACGCGAGGGCAACAGTCATGCCTGTTCCAAGCATAAAAATGGCACCAAGGACATTGGGATGCCAAAAAAGCTGCAAATAAAAATCTCGTTCCCAAAAAAAACCGGGCTGTAAATATAGCGGCTGTAAAACATAGGGGATTCTGTTCAGACATTGGAAAACGGCGAGAACAGACATCACAGCGAGAGTAAAGGCATAAAAGCCGGCAAATATTTTCAGTCCGGTACCTTTCTCTTTTTCATGCGAGAGAGCCGCATACGGAAGCAGCATCATATATTCGCAGAAAAATGGGTAAAATCCCCGGCCGGAGCCATAAACAAGCAGGTAGGTGAGTGAAAAAAGCAGGCCAAACAGCAAAAATTTAATGCCCTGCTTTGAAACAGGTCTGCAAAACGAAGCAAGCAGAAAAATCAGAGCAACTACAGCAAACCATTTTAAAAATATAAAACTTAAATCTATACTTTTCTCCAGAACCATGGTATAGGTCTCAATAATTCCAATTATGACCAGACATGCTGTTTGAATATTCCGTATTTTTATTGAACAAGATTCATAATTACTCAAAATTTATCTTCTCCCTTCAAAATTTGGATAAGTTCCCGAATCGCTGGGTAAATTGCAAGCCCCTGTTTAAATACTGGGGGGATATTTTTCTCGGTGCCGGATTTAATTCCGCTCAATAATGTCCGTGATGCGCATATTATCACAAGAATTTAAATAAAACAATATCGGTAATGTTTATCTCCATAATTTGCCCTGTCCGGGCTTTACCGCGGTCCGCCGCATGACCTTGATTTACCATTCTACAAAATTGTTGTAATATAAACACGGTTGTGGTAGTATTATCGGGTATTGTAGGTTCTCTGCAGGCCGGTTTTGAAGTCTGCGGGAATACATCAGGGCGTTTTATTTGAGAACTTTCGCAGCTCTGCTTTGCCGGATCTGCTGTATTAATTGTTCCGCTGAATGCGCTGATTATGTTTTAGAAGAGGGGTGAGATGTCTTGAATCGCATTGTGCCCAAATACAGTCGTCCCAACCGGTCAGACGGGAAAGGATATGCACTGAAATTATTTAAATTGCTCTACATAGCAGTCTGCACTGCGCTCTTTTGGGGTTTTTACTACTTTGTGGTCTCCAGGTACGGCGATGAGAGCCATTTCGACCACCCGAAAGCCAACATTTTATTTGTAATCCTGTATATTGCCGGCCTTATCTGGTTTATAAGGGTCTACAACGGCTTTTATTTCGGTGCCTCCCGCGTAACTGAACTCGCATTTTCGCTGAGCATTGCCACCAGCATCAACAGTTTTTGTATGTATATCGTGCTCTGCATATACTTGAACAGGTTTTTGAATATAGGATATTTTTTTCTTTCCTGTCTAAGTTATATCCCCTTTAATCTTATTTTTTCCCGTCTGGGAAATAAGCTCTATTTTCACAATAATTTCCCCAGAAAAACATTGATAGTTTATCGCAGCAGGTCTGACCTTGAAAAACTGGATGATATTAAATCCCTGAAGCGGAATTTCAATGTTGTAAACTGCATAGAAAATCCAAAGTCTGCTGAAGAGCTTTATCCTGAGCTGGACAGTTGTGATGTAGTTTTTGTGGCTGGCATATATCCGAAAATAAGAAATGAAATTGCAAAGCACTGCATACAAGAGGGTATCACTGCATATATTGAGCCGCAAATCGGCGATATAATAATGGCCGGCGGCAGTTATGTCAGCAAATTCAGCCTGCCTATATTGAGGGTCGGCTGTGCCTGTCCGGATCCGGAATTTCTCTTTATAAAACGTCTTGCCGATATTGTTGTATCTCTGATTGCCATAATAATTCTGAGTCCGCTGATGCTGGTATCCGCGGTGTTTATAAAAGCTTATGACCGCGGTCCGGTGCTCTATAAACAGGTGAGGCTCACAAGGGGCGGAAAAAAATTTGAAATTTTAAAGTTTCGTTCTATGCGGGTAGATGCAGAGAAGGACGGTGTCGCACGTCTTGCCAAGGACAACGATGACCGCATTACACCGGTGGGCCGCATTATCAGGGCCTGTCGTATGGACGAGCTCCCGCAGCTGTTCAACGTGCTCAAAGGTGATATGAGCATTGTGGGCCCCCGGCCCGAACGCCCTGAGATTGCAGAGCAGTACAAAGAGTCTATTCCTTCCTTTGATCTCCGCCTGCAGGTTAAGGCGGGTCTCACCGGATTTGCTCAGGTCTACGGCAAATATAACACTGAGCCTTATGACAAGCTGCAGATGGACCTCATGTATATCAACAATATGTCTGTATTAAACGATCTCTGGCTTATGCTGGCCACTGTCAAGGTCCTGTTCCAGAAGGAGAGCACAAGCGGCATAGCTTCTGACCAGGTAACTGCTGAAAGGCACAGCAGCCCTGAGCAGACAGATAACAACTGAATTCAGCGGGGCAGAGCGCTTCTGCACCGTTATTATGATGGTTCATACGGATCTCCTATGCCGCAGTTTGCTAATGCGGTAACCTTGTTCTGCAGGAGATCCGTATGAACTTTTTTGCTCTCATAAGCTGCTGTAATTCACTGCCTGCATAATAAACAAAATATCTGCTGCCCAAAGGATCCGGCTCCGCATGGGGGCCGGAAAAGCACTGGAAATATATGTGCCGCTAATATCCGGGATATTTAGGAGACCATCTCATCGGTGATTTCTCTCCAGTTACCCATGTCAAAAATATTGTCATGGATGGAGAACCATTGCCCGTCAAGATATGTATTGCCATTGTTTACATTTACATCATGACTTGTAACAATGATGTGTTGTTCGCCTTCTTTTGCTTCATTATTGATTTGCTTTCCAGTGAAAGGATTTATCGGATTTTCAATTAAATCCTTTGCTGCGAGAGTCGGCGTATCTGCATTCGTCATAAACGTATAATCAACTGTTAATTCCCTGCTGTTAAAATCCTTAACAAGATAAAGCGGGTTAAAGCCCATTGCATCATAGGCCCCGTCCTCGCCGAAGAGCATGTCATCGAACTGCTTTGTCCAATCGCCGTGGTCGGCTGAAATAATGATTTTAGTGTTGTCATACAGATCATTTTCCCGCAAAAAATCCATCCATTCGCCGAGTTTGATCATGGATGCCATATTGCACTGGTAAAAACAGCTTCTCAGAAGGTTGTCTACCTTTAGTTTTCTGCCATTGAGTATAAACCTGTCTCCGTTTTCCATCTCATATTCAGTGTTGTCTACATAGAGAGCCGGGACATAATCAGGTTCCTGCAGCATCATCGGTTCATGGGTTGAGTCATTGGTCATCATCAGAAATGTGTTCTCATCGCTGTCCTGAACTCTTGTAAGTTCGGGCAGGCTGTCAAGAACGTTGTACGAGTTTAAAAAACTGCCTGAAAATCCGACTGCTTTTACAATGCTTCCGTTATATTTTTGAGCAAAAAAGTTCCTGTAAGTCGCTCTGTTTTCGGGAACCAGTTCATTGTACGAGCCGTTGTCATATATTATCGGATGCAGAATAACCGGAGAAGCTCTAAAGAGGCTGTAACAGAAAAAACTCCTGTAGTCGTATTTGCGAACCTGCTCCAGTGTTTCCTCTGGCGGCAATTCATTATAATGTCCGATCAGGTGATATTTATTTATATCCGGATAATCATCATATATTGACAGGTCCGGAACCCACTGGTAGCCCGCCAGAGCCGGATCACACACTGTCACCTGAAAATCGTTGTCTCTGAATAAAACCGGCATCACCTTCAGCGCCTCATTGTGCTTGCTTTCCAGGCTTTCCGATGCCCGTGCGTTCATATTTTCCGGAGTATATTCGTACCCGCCAAACAATGTAGGCACACCCACATTGGTATTGAGGCCATATGACATCGTATTTGGATAATAGGTAAAACCTGCGAATTGCTCTTTCAGTTCAGGTTTCTCAGCCATGATATACGGGAAATATCCGTTAATTGCCTTATCCAGCATTATAACAACAACATTCTTGCCGTTTTTACTCATAGGCAGAATATTGTATTGCCCGTTTGATTGAGACTGGTTCATATTTGAGACGGTTTTGACATAGCCCTCTTGTATTCCATGTACATTTATGAGTGACATGACTATAACAGCCAATCCCAAAACATCGTAGACGAAATGGATAACTCCGGCCTTTTTTCTCCATATGAGATACATCAGAACAACCAGCGCCAAAATTACAGCCAGATTTATAAGGGTGCCGTTCAGCTGAGGATCCTTAACGAATTTCAGCTCATGTGTAAGTGTTCCGTAATGAGTGCCAAAAAACATGTAATCTATCAGTGCCGTGCCTGAGACAAGCCACACCGCCAGGGCCATAATCCTTTTGCCTGCAGGCTTTGCAAGGGTATAGAAAACATTGAGCCAGAGCATGAAAAGGCCCGCACACAGCAGGAAGTTATGCAGTACATTTATGAGTGGATTCTTCATAGTGAAATCCACGAACTCTGCCGGTGATGACTTTATTACCGCAGATGGAATAAGGGCGCCCAGAAGCAGGGTCAGAAATGTGCAGCCCAGGAAAAAGCTGAGCTTCTCTTTTTTGCTTATCTCCACGGCCTTTGCGGCTCTACTGTTCTTCCTGGCAAAATACAAAATCAGGGGCAGCTGCAGCAGAATAAGCAGGGCTATTGCGACTATCTGCTGATGCAGCGTATTCATATGCCTTATAAATATGACATAGATAAGTCCTGCTATGCCCAGCACCGAGGAGGAAATCCCCAGCACCAGCTTCGGATTCTTAAGCCTTATGAAGACATTCTTTACCAGTGAGAAGAGGTTATTCAGCGTCCAGTAGAAGGCGAGCCCCGCCGGCGCATTATAGAGCAGCACAAGAAAGAGTGCCGCCATGCCGTAGAGCTGCACCTTTGTCTTCGCTGGGGCGTCCTTTGTGTAGATAATGCCGGAGATGACATTTATAAGCGTCATCAGTATCGGCAGAAGGTTTACGGAAAGTCCGCCAGCGCTTATTAGTCCGTCAGGCGTGCCCAGATCTGAAATCGGCCCGAAGGCGGCACCGCTGAGAAGTCCCAGTCCGGAGAGAAAATTGTAGGCCGCCATGAAGAAGGGTATCTCCAGCAGCAGAGGGCTCAGCCCCTTCAGGGCATCCGTGGGCTTATAATTGTTCTGCCTGTAGCAGGTCTGGAGCATCATAAACTGCTCGTTGCCCTTAAAGGTCTTTTTTATGTGCTTCACATAGGGCTTCAGTCTTTTTTCCGTCTCTATCGCCTCGGCCTGTATCGCGTCCGTCCTGTTGTAGAGGGGCAGAAGCAGCAGGTTCATTATGAGGCTCATGCCGATTATGGAGATGCCGGGGTTGTTTGTGAGCCTGTAGGCCACAATATAGACCAGCTCCAGCAGCGCCTCCAGTGGCTTTATAAAAAATGTTAAAAGTACTTCAGGAAATGACATCCTTATTCTCCTCACTGTTCAGAAGCTCGTTTCTCTTTTCAATCATATAGTCCGCAGTCAGCTTTGCAGATTCTCCTATATTGTTCCAGCATTCCTTACGGGCCGCGTCTAT
>JBMNPZ010000018.1:0-36982 GCA_050943875.1 Candidatus Limivicinus sp.
TTGTAAATCAAATTTTCATTTGGTACCCTAAACACAGTTTACTTTCATACAGCTGCAGGCACCGTGCAGATGTTTATCAGGAGCTGCAGTTTTACTGTCAGTGCAAAAAAGCAGGAAACACGGGATAAATTATTATCTCGTGTTTCCTGCACAGTGTTGAGATTCAGTTCAATCCCCAAATCTTTAATCCCTGCTGCGGGATTTAAAATCTTTATCAATACGGCTTTTCCATCCGGCTTTCAGAGGGCGGCTCTCACGCACGCAGCAGACCGCATCGCCCAGAACCTCATAATTTAATCTTGTGCCCCGGGAATCGCAGTTATAATTCACGGCCCTGTCCTCATTTATTCCGAAGTGTTTTGCCGTTTCAACCGCGTCTATGTTTGCACCGAGGAAAAGAAATTCCCAGCTGTACTTTTCTTTTTCATGCTCTATCATCTGCTTTACCCTGTCGCTTGTATATCTGCAGCTTGCATTTTCCATGCCGTCGGTTGTGATGATAAAGATCGTATGCTCCGGCACATCCTCTTCCCTTGCGTATCTGTGCACATTTACAATATGGTGGATTGCCCCGCCTATGGCATCCACAAGAGCCGTGCAGCCCCTCACACAGTAGTCATCCTCTGTCATAGGCTTTATGTCTTTCAGATTTACCCGGTCGTGAATAACTTCGCTCCTGCTGTCGAAGAGAATCGTCGAGACGAGGGCCTCCCCCTCTGCCCTCTTCTGCTTTTCAATCATTGAGTTGAAGCCGCCGATTGTGTCGGATTCAAGGCCGCTCATGGAACCGCTGCGGTCAAGAATAAAAACTATCTCTGTTAAACCTTTCTTCATTGCAGATGCCTCCTAAAAAATGTGACTGTAAATCTTTTTACAGTCACATTATAGTCGGGCTTTGAAATTATTTGGTCGCATTTGAGGCGACATTTAAGCACCCAGCAGACACTGATCAAAGGCAAACAGCGTTTCATTTATTTCAAATATGTTGTAATTTCTGTTTTTGATAAAATACTCAATAATAATATCAAATTTACTGGAATGAGAGAGGGCAAAGCCTGCCTTCATAAGCATGTCTTTTGTCTCACTGAGACTGAGCTCCAGAGCGATGGCAAAGGCCAGAACAGTTGCCTTGCTGGGCCTGTAGTTTTTATCCCTGCGGATTTTTGAAAACAGCTTTCTGTCTATATTGGCTTTTTTATAGCACTGTGCGTCCGTCATCCCTTTTTCGTCAATTTTCCTCAGCAGCATCTGAGAAAAGCTCTCATCAATCTGCATGAGCTCCTCCTCTATGCCGGAAAAATCAGGAATCGAATCTGCACGCACGGCGTAGTCTGAAAATTCCTTTTCCTGTGCCGTCGCCGCCACGTCATCGGCCTCTGCATTATCCTGCAGGCTGTAATTCCGATAAGAGACAGGGATGGATGAAGCGCGCGGACGGCAGGAACGGCCTTTGAGGCCGCCGCCGGCGGAAGGACGGACCGTGCATGTTTTCTCTGACGCAGTATCCACATAGTTGTCATCAATATACGATTTTACATCTGAAAAAAGTCTGCTGCTTATCCTGTAGACTGTTTTGTCATACACTACGAGATATACTATCAAATCACAGTGCTTCAGGAATTCATTTATTGCAGAGGAAGCAATACTCAGAGCTTTTTCTTTTGGATAACCCAGACTGCCGGCGGCAATGAGAGGTATGGCCACAGAGCGGCAGCCCTTCTTCTCTGCCAGCTGCAGAGAACTGCGGTAGCATGATGCGAGCTTTTCCTCCTCATCTGCTACTCCCCCCTGCCACACAGGTCCCGCCGTGTGAATTATGTATTTACAGGGGAGATTATACCCCGCTGTGGCTACAGCACCGCCTATAGTGCAGCGGCCGAGCTTACGGCAGGCCTTAGAGAGCCCGGGCCCGGCGGCTTCATGTATCTGCCGGTCAACGCCGCCGCTGCCGGAAAATATGCTGTCGGTGGGATTGACTACGGCGTCAGCTTTTATTCTTGTAATATCTTCCCGCACTATCAATAAGGGCATTGCCTTCTCCCCCTTTAACGTGTAATCAAAAATCCGTCTGCAGAATTTGATTTTTATCTATTTTTATAAATTAATTATAACATAATCTGCCGTTAAAGGGCAATATTGCAAAAACTTCTGCAGCATAAATAAAACAGCCGCCAATTAAGGCGGCTATATAATTACGTGTCAAATGCCGGGTTCACGGCGTACATATTTCGTGTATCCATTTTATCCATTGCAAGCCTCAGTCCTTCGCCGAAGCGCTGATAGTGGACCACTTCCCTCTCCCGAAGGAAGCGGATAACATCGTTGACATCGGGATCATCACAGAGGCGGAGAATATTGTCATAAGTTACCCGGGCCTTCTGCTCTGCCGCCATATTTTCATTGAGGTCTGCGATTACATCGCCCTCAACCGCCATGCTGCCTGCAGTCCAGGGAAATCCCGAAGCGGCCGTGGGGTATACGCCGGCAGTATGGTCTACAAAGTATGCATCATATCCGCCCTTTTTTATCTCATCGGGAGTCATATCCCTTGTGAGCTGGTGGACTATAGTGCCGATCATTTCAAGATGGCCCAGTTCCTCGGTCCCTATATCGGTCAAAAGCCCTTTGAGCTCAGGATATGGCATGGAGTAGCGCTGGCTCAAATATCTCAGAGAGGCGCCTAATTCGCCGTTCGGCCCCCCGTATTGGGTTATAATGAACTTTGCCAGAGCGGGATTTGTGTTTTTTATCCTCACGGGGTACTGAAGTTTCTTCTCATATACAAACATTGCTCACGCCTCCTTCTTTTCCTGAAAGTCCCATGGCCAGGGATTTTCAAGCCAACTGTAATTATTGGAGCTGAGCATGTCGGACTGGGCCACCGGTCCAAATAATTCCACATAGCGCCTGTGGGCTTCTTTCCCAAGGGCCAGCATACTCTGATAGAGGTCAAAGGCCTCCCTGTCATCTTTGTGTGTGTCAAGATACAGCTCAAGCTCATCAATGACAAAATCAATTGCCATAAGTTCCGTTCTGGGCGTGAGTTTTACATCTTTGCTTACTATATTCATAAAGGGCAGATTAAGGCCCGGAAAAAGAGTACCTTTGGAAAATGCATCTGAAGTATCATAGGCCGGGTATGCGGCTTTCTGAATCGGCACATAGGCCGCAGCCAGAGGCGCATTATCCGGCAGTGAACCGTATCTGTAGCTGTCGTCGTTTCTGCTGCTCAAAATAATTCCTCCTATTTTTTATGAGGAAGACCTCGCAGCATACTATGCCGGATCAGTAATAAATGTTAAGGGCCGGTGCGACAGCACCGGCCCCTGAAGCTTATTGTATCATTATGGAAAATTCCTGTTCACTTATAATATTTATGCCAAGACTTTCGGCCTTTGTGAGCTTACTGCCCGCATTTTCACCCGCCACGACAAAATTTGTTTTTTTGGAGACCGATGATGAGGCCCTGCCGCCGTAGCTCTCAATAATTTCCGTGGCTTCACTCCTTGAAAACTTTTCAAGTGTTCCGGTGAGGACAAAGGTCATACCCGCGAAACGGTCGTCCTTTTTTACTTCCCTGCTTTCAAAGGATACCCCGCAGTCCCGGAGCCTTTCAATCAGATGCCTGGACTGGGGCTTTGCAAACCACTCCGTTATAAATCCGGCGGTAATCTCCCCTATATCCGGAATCTTTGTAAGGGCCTCCTCATCGGCGGCCATAAGCTCATCGAGATCCTTAAAATTGGACGCCAGAACCTTTGCGGCCTTCTGCCCGACCTGACGGATGCCGAAGGCACAGAGGAGCTTCGCGAGCCCTGCCTCCTTGCTCTCTTCTATTGCTTTCATAAGGTTGGAGGCAGACTTGGCGCCCATGCGGTCCAGCTTTGCCAGCTCATTTTTGTCGAGGTAGTATATATCGACGGCGGATTCTGCAAGGCCGTTATTTATAAGGCTTTCACAGAGAGAAACGCCCAGGCCGTCTATATCCATGCCCTCTTTTGAAGCAAAGTGCACCATGTTTCTCAGCCTCTGAGCAGGACATTCCGGATTCGTGCAGCGTATTGCGGCGCCGTCCTCATCCCTGACAACTGGGGCACCGCACTCGGGGCAGTGAGAGGGCAGACTGTAGGGCACGGAATCTGCGGGGCGCTTATCCCTGTTGACCGACAGAACCTCCGGTATAATCTCCCCCGCCTTCTGCAGCAGAACAGTGTCACCTATTCTTAAATCAAGCTTATCAATGTTGTCCTGGTTGTGAAGAGTTGCGGCGGAGACTGTAGTGCCGGCAAGCCGTATTGGTTTGACAATGACTTTCGGGGTCAGAACACCTGTGCGCCCGACCTGCACCACTATGTCCACAACCTGGCTCTCCTTCTTCTCAGGGGGATATTTAAAGGCCACGGCCCATCTCGGAGCCTTGGCCGTGCTGCCGAGCTGACGGCGCAGTGGGAGCTGATTTATTTTTATGACCGCTCCGTCCATATCATAGCTCAGCTGATCCCTGTTTTCACCCAGCCATTCGATCCTGTCCACGCAGTCGTGGATATCGCTGTAAACTTTATAGGGAATCACCGGGAAGCCCATCTCCCGCATTGCGTCCAGAGTGTCGGCATGGGTTTTATAATCAATATCCGAATTGTACTGCATATTAAAAAATATTATATCCAGCTTTCTGGCCGCCGTAATCTTTGGATTCAGCTGACGCATGGAGCCTGCGGCGGCATTTCTGGGATTGGCAAGAAGAGCCTCGCCCCTTATCTCCCGTTCGTCGTTGAGCTCATGAAATACATTCTTTGACATGTAGACCTCACCGCGGACAATCAGTCTGTGGGGCGCATTTTCTATATGGAGCGGCAGAGAGCGCACTGTGCGCAGATTCTCAGTCACATTTTCACCCACAAGGCCGTTTCCACGGGTGGCACCCCTTACGAAAACACCGTCGGTATATTCCAGTGACATCGAGAGGCCGTCGACCTTAGGTTCCACCGAGTAGTCATGCTCAGAATTCAGCAGAGAGTCCATTTTCTCACCGAAGCTGATCAGTTCATCATGGGAAAAAACATCTGTGAGACTTTCAAGGGGCACCTGATGCACAACCTCTTCAAACTGGGAAAGTGCCGTGCCTCCGACCCTCTGGCTGGGAGAATCAGCTGTTATAAGCTCGGGGTGCTGAGTTTCAAGGGCGATGAGCTTCTGCATGAGCATGTCATACTCGTAGTCTGAGATTTCCGGTGAATCAAAGACATAATAGAGCTTGTTGTGGTGCTCCAGTTCCCGGCGCAGTGCGATTATTTCATTTTCAATATCCATAATTTTCTCCTGTGCTACTGTATATTCAAATACGTTTCCGGTACCTTCCCTACAATTACGGTATCTGCGATGAGTACCTCAGAGGTGACCTGAGCGCTCTCACTGCCCCAGGGCACAATAATACTTACATCCACAATTACATTCAGCGTTATCTGGTGCTTCGTCTGATTTATCCCCGCGGTCACAACACTGTTGTTAAATTCCACTTTGGAGGAAGTCATAACAATTATTTTAACCGGTATTTTGGGCCCGCGCCCCATGAGAAGGCTTAGTCCCGTGAGGTTTCCCACCGGAATATGTACAGTAATTATGTTCTTTTCGGTGGAACCGACTACCTTTTCAAGTATCTGCGCGGACAGGGCATTTATTCTCGCCATGTTGCAGCTTATCGCTGTCACCTCACCGTTGTCGTCCTTTTGAAAATCAACGAAGTAGTCAGCGGTGTATTGTCCGTTATTCATTATGTCGGCTATGGCATTGTTTACATTTACGGTAACTATGTCGCAGGCATTTGAAACGGCTATTTTAGAAGATATGTCCTTAAGAAAAATTGACGCGCTCAGCAGGAATAAGAACAGGACCCCTATTACAGTCAGAACTATAAGTTTTGAACTGTACTTTCGGGCGGATAAGCCGGAATCCGGGCCGCCCGAGGAATAACTGTAGTGCAGACGGCGTTTAAACAGGCGTCTTAAATACATGGAGTCACCTCCCCATGTATTATATGCACCTTACTTGTCCATCATTGCACTGACCGCCATCATTATTCCGAGCTTACCTGACTCAAAAGTGAGACCGCCCTGCATATATACAACATATGGGTCACGAATCGGGCCGTCTGCCGAAAGTTCGATCGAAGAACCCTGAATAAAGGCGCCGGCTGCCATTATGACAGGGCAGTTGTATCCGGGCATCGGCCAGGGCTCAGGCGTGACATAGGAATCAACAGGGGCGCCCGCCTGTATTCCCAGGCAGAACTTTTTCATGTTGTCCTCGCTGCCCAGCTTGATCATCTGAATAATATCCGAACGCTTTTCGGTTATTGAGGGAGAACTCTCTATTCCCATCTCGTCCATCATTGCGGCGCAGAACACAGCGGTTTTCATTGCCTGAGCAACGACATGGGGAGCCATAAAGAAGCCCTGAAAAAGCAGCCTGTTGTTGCCAAGGGTAGCTCCGCACTCCCCGCCGATTCCTGGGGTGGTGAGCCGCATGGAGGCTCTTTCCACAAGCTCGGCTTTGCCCGCAATATACCCGCCGGTGGGGGCAATTCCGCCGCCGGGGTTTTTGATAAGAGAGCCGACAATCAGGTCAGCGCCCACATTGCTGGGCTCAATCACATCCGTAAATTCGCCGTAGCAGTTGTCCACCATTATGTTGGCCTTGGGATTGACCTCCTTGACGGCGGAGCAGATTTTACCGATTTCTTCAACTGTGAAGGCCTTGCGGTACTCGTAGCCTCTTGAGCGCTGAATCATTACAGCCGTGACTTTGGGGTCGGCTGCGGCGCGTTTTATGCCCTCATAATCGGGCAGACCCTCGGCAGTGAGATCGACCTGTGCGTAGTCAATGCCGTAAAACTTCAGAGAGCCGTGGCAGTTGCCCTCAATTCCTATGGCAGTGCGGAGAGTATCATAGGGGAGCCCTGTGGCGGCGAGAATTGTATCGCCGGGCTTTACCAGAGAGAACATTGCAGTGCTCAGGGCGTGAGTTCCGTTTACAAAATTTATTCTCACAAGGGCGGCCTCAGTGCCGAAAACCTGGGCATATATTTTTTCAAGAATATCCCTGCCCATATCGTCGTATCCGTATCCTGTTGTCCCGGCAAAGCAGCCCTCGGCTACCCGGTTGTCCTGAAAGGCCTCCATTACTTTTTGGGTATTTATCTGGGCAATATTGTCAATTTTTTCAAACTCGGGCTTAATTTTTTCCATTGCCCGATCTGCCATCTCATATACTTCCGGCTTAATCTCTGATATTTTCATTTATTTCAGCTCCATTATTATTTTCTTAAAGAATTTACCCCGTTCTGCGAAGTTTTTAAACCTGTCGAATGCCGCACAGGCCGGTGAGAAGAGAACAATATCACCTTCTGCGGCGGCATCGGAGGCGGCATGGACGGCCTCTTCAAAGTCATCTATAATCTCCGCATGCAGGCCGCTTTCGCCGTAGTATTTTGAATTTTCTATGGCGTCCTTAATCTTCTGCGCTGTATCACCGGTGAGGAAAACCCGCTTCGCATGGAGACACAGCTCATCTCCCAGACCGTCAAAAGGTATATGCTTGTCATATCCGCCTGCAATTACAATGGGTCTGCGCTTCATGGCATGGAGGCCCGCAGCCGTCCTTGTAGGGCTTGTGCCTATGGAATCGTTTATATAGGTGACGCCTCTCAATACCCTGACCTCCTCAAGCCTGTGCTCAACACCGGAAAAGCTCATGGCGAGCTCACGGCAGTCCGCATCACTTACAAGGCCCTCGACAGCGGCAAAGGCGGCCATGTAGTTGAGCACATTGTGCTCACCGGGGAGCTTTATTTCATCTGCCCGCATAATCTCTGTGAGCTTATCACCGTCTGCCCGGCAGATAACGCCGTCTTTAAGCATAACACCGTGTTTTATCTGTGCCCTGTCGGAAAAATAGCTAATCTGAGATCTGGCGGTGGATTTGAAATAATCAGAATGCTCATCGTCAAAGTTGAGGACAAGTCTGTCGTTTCCATCCTGATTCAGATAGACAGAGCGTTTTGCGTCTATATAATCCTGATAGTCCCTGTGCTTATCCAAGTGATTTGGAGAAATATTTGTAATGACGGAAATATCCGGTTTGCACTCCATGGAGTGAAGCTGGAACGAACTGAGCTCCAGAACAGCAAAATCAGATTTGAACATTTCAGGGACCTCGCAGAGGAGCGGATGACCGATATTGCCGCCGAGGTGAACCTTGTGTCCCGCTTTTTTCAGAAGCTCTGCAATAATTGTGCTTGTAGTGGTCTTGCCGTCACTTCCTGTCACTGCAATGGTGCGGCAGGGGCAGACCTTAAAGAATACCTCCATTTCGGAGGTGATGATACTCCCCTTTTCCTTTGCCGCAGCAAGATGGGGATCAAAAGGCATGAGTCCGGGAGTCCGGAAAATAACATCATGGTCCAGACCGTCCAGGTAGCTCTCACCGAGTCTGAGTTTGGCCCCGAGGTTTATGAGCTCCAGCCCCTCCATGCCCATTTCAGCAAGGCTCCTTCTGTCGCAGGCAGTCACATCACAGCCGTAACTCAGAAGCAGCCTGATGAGAGGCTTATTGCTGACGCCTATGCCTATGACGGCGACACGTTTTCCCTGAAGGCTTAATATATAATCGTTCAAAGTCATTATTATCCCTCGCAATCCGATTTATTATAAGGCTTTTTCACTGTTTTTACAAGAATGATTATTGACTTACACGGCGAAAATGGGTAAAATGACAGGGCTGAGCAGGCCAGACGACCGCGGGCATAAGGCGAAAGCCTGTGCGTGAGGAAAGTCCGGGCTCCGCAGGGCAGGAATAACGGGTAACGCCCGCCAGGGGTGACCCTCGGACAAGTGCAACAGAAATATACCGCCGTTTTACGGTAAGGGTGGAAAAGTGAGGTAAGAGCTCACTCGCTGCATGGAGACATGTATGCGCTGTAAACTCTATTCGGAGCAACACCGCGGGAGGACATGAGACCGGCCCGGTCGTCCTCAGGAGGTGGCTTGAATCTGCCGGCAACGGCAGATCTAGATAGATGGTCGTTTAATACAGAACCCGGCTTACAGACCGGCTCAGCATAAAAACAGAGTACACAAAATGTGTACTCTGTTTTTATATTGTGTTATATAGGATTTTATTCGGCATCTTCCCAGTTGTGCCAGACGTTCTGGACATCTTCATTGTCATCAAACATATCGAGCATCTTCTGCATGTTCTTGATGTCTTCCTCATTTGTAAGCTTTATATAGCCGTTCTGAGGCAGCATTTCGACCTGAGCCGAGAGAAGCTTATAGCCTTTCTCAGTAAGTGCATCGGATACTGTGGCAATATTTTCCTCCGTTGTATAGACGGTCATGACCTCATCCTCTGTCTCAAAGTCATCTGCGCCCGCATCAAGGGCATCCATCATAACGGTGTCCTCGTCCAGGTCTCCGTCCTCATTGTCAATAACAATGACACCTTTTCTGTCAAATGACCAGGATACACAGTTGGCAGCGCCAAGATTTCCGCCGTATTTATCAAAATAGTGGCGCATCTCACCCGCGGTACGGTTGCGGTTATCCGTCATGGTCTCAACTATAATTGCAACACCCTGAGGTCCGTATCCCTCGTATGTTATCCTTTCGTAGTCATCGGCGTTGCCTGTGCCCACAGCTTTTTCAATTGTGCGCTTGATATTATCATTGGGCATATTGGCAGCCTTTGCCTTGGCAATAACTGTTGCAAGCTTAGAGTTACTGCGCGGATCGCCTCCGCCGCCTTCCTTGACAGCAACTATCATCTCTCTTGCTATCTTTGTGAAAGCCTGAGCGCGCTTAGCATCAGCCGCGCCCTTGGTTTTCTGTATGTTGTGCCACTTGGAATGTCCTGACATAAAAACAGCTCCTCTTATGTATAGAAAATTTTTGCTAACATTTACTCGAAACAGTTTATCACACTATGACTTTTATTACAAGCGTCAAATATAAAGCTAGATTTCTTTTGGTATTAAAAGCAATTTGTTCTCGGTCTCTTCTTCAATATCATTCATGGATTTAATTGCCTCAACGCTGGAATGATACTGCTTTGAGAGCTCCCAGAGGCTTTCTTTTTCCACCCTCACAAGACTGACCGCCGGAAACCGGCTGAAATCAAAGCTGTGTTCTTCATCCAGCTCTACAGAGGTGACCCTCTCAATTTCCATGCTGCTGCAGCACTGATAGTTTACTTCAACTGCCAGGTGGGAGTCGATATACGGGCCGTCAGGACGCAGGTAAATGTCGGTGAGAGCGGCAGATGTAAGGCTCATAGTGGTGCTGCTGCACTCGTTCTCCATGTTTACAAGGCGCCGAACCGCAGACAGCGTGCCGTTTACGGTTCGGTATATAATATCGAGACTTACTGCCGCTGTAATTTTATTGCTTTGTATATTCAACTGAGTCACAGAGCTGAAAACACTCAGTACATCGGAGCAGTCTTCAACCACATTTATTCTCTCATCCGAGATCAGCTTCGTCTGCTGAACATCCGAAACAGTATTTATCTTCTTTGTCTCTGTTATACATTTTGCTGGCATGAGATTGCTGTAGGCATCTGAAATATATTTAATCTTATGTTTGCTGCTGCTGACAATCTGCAATACTCCGTGTATTTCGGCGTCCAGGGCTTTCTCGCCGTTTATCGTATCAATTATATCGCAGTAAGCCGAGGTCAGCTCTATAATTGCCCTGCAGCTGTCCATGTTTTCCTCCATTGTATCTATAATCTGTGAGAACGGTGAAGAAAAGTCCGCCTTGACGGGATAATTTACCTCATCTGATAGATAACAGACAGTGAGGTTCACACTGCCCTTTATTACAACCTTTGTACCTATTATCTGACAGTCACTGAGAGTTATATCAATGTTTTGGCTTACAAGCTCTTTTGCCCGTGGCTTTCCGCTTGAAAAGGGGTGCTGTTCGTTGACGGTAAAGGTCTTTTCCGCCACTGCGCAGGGCAGTGACAACTCCAGAGACTCATATTTTGCGTGCAGACCCTGGGGTGTTGCCTCCGGTATATCTGTCTCTGCAACAATATTTTCCTGCATATAGCAGCTAAGTTCTCCGGCGAGATCAAATACGACGGAAACCTTTCTGGGGTTGAGTACATTCGCCTGACAGTTCTGAATACTCAGCTTAACCTGTGCGACAGTACCCGCATCCACCTCACCTATATCGTACTCCAGGGTGAACTGCTTTGAAAGTCTTACGTAAGACACTTCCCTTTCACTCTCAGTGACATAGATGAGTGCCGCCCTGGCCTCGCCGGTGACAACAACTCCCCGGCTGTTTACATCCTTGCTTTTCAGAAATACGGCTGTCTGCACCGAGGCAATTTTTCCTATATCATCGTTTGTATCAGGCACGACACTCTCGGCGGTTTCCTGTATTCTCTTCACCTGATGCGATATCTCGCGATAGCTGCTGAAAACTTTATTTTCAAAGCTTATTTCCATTGTCTAACGCCCCTTATTTCAAAGTTTGTACAACATATGAAAATAAAGGGGCCAATATTACTTTCCCTTTAACTTTAATATCAGGTTTGAAAGAAATCTCGGAAGTTTTATTATATAAACCTTCATAACTGCTCCTTTCCTACCAGCATCTGCGGATAAGCCAAACACCGATACATATTAAGCCTACAGCCAGCAAAAACCACCAGACATCACTTGGCAGTATAAGCGCTAAAATAATTATTATTCCCAGAAACACAATGGCGAAGCCCCAGGGGCCGCGCCGCCTTCTGCACATAAAACCGCCTCCCGCATATGTGTTCACTACATCATATACGAAAGGCGGTGATTTGATACTGATATGTACTTCAGCTGCTTCTGCTGTCTTTATTTTCCCAGAATTTCCGCTGGGAAGCCAGTTCATAGAGTTTTACATAGGATTTGTAGCGGCTTTGAGAAATCCCGCCGCTCTCAACGGCGGCCCTCACCGCACAGCCAGGCTCCTTTAAATGCATGCAGTTATTAAATCTGCATTTGCCAAGGTAAGGCTCAAATTCTATAAAATTGTATTGGACATCCTCTTTCTGAATTGTATCCATCATTTCTATATCAAAGGAAGCAAAGCCCGGGGTGTCCGCGGCAAAGGTATTCTCATCCAGCGTGAACAGTTCAACATGCCTTGTTGTGTGCCTGCCGCGTCCGAGCTTTTCACTCACTTCGGCGGTTTCAAGCTCAATTCCCGGCAGGAGCTTATTCATAATACTGGATTTACCCACACCGGAGTTGCCGGTAAAGGCGCAGATTTTCCCCTTTATGGCCGCCCTCAGCTCATCAATTCCTTCACCTGTCTCTGCACTTGTGCGTATGACCTTAAATCCCGCCCCTGTAAATATATTATACAGTTCATCGCCGGAATTTATGTCAGTTTTATTGATGCAAATAATAAGCTCACAGCCTGCATTTTCTGCAATGACCGAAACCCTGTCAATCAGGAAAGGATCGGTGACAGGATTTGTATTGGCGGCTACAAAAACAAGGCTGTCCACATTTGCTACGGCCGGACGGATGAAAAAGTTCTTTCTCTCCTCTATCTTATCGATGCGTCCCCTGCCGGCGCTGTCAATACTGCAGAAGACTCTGTCTCCGACCAGTGGGGATGTGCCGTCAAGGCGGAAACGCCCCCTTGCCTTGCATTCTATAATCCCATCAGCTGTTTTCACATAATAAAAACCGCTGAGAACTTTAACAATTATCCCGTATATCATCTGTCAATAACCCATCGGACCGGAAGAGACCCGCAAAAAGACTTTTGTGTGTTCCTCTACTTCGGTAAACGCAGAAACATTCTGTCCTATTACAGTTCCGGCATCATATTCGCTTGAAACACGCTCGGAACCGCCATAGCTCAGGCCCGCATTTTCCAGCTTTGCAATTGCGGCATCTTCAGTGAGGCCTATGAAATTAGGCATACTGATATAGGAAATTTCGGGTCCGCTGCTGACCACCATATAAACTCTGGAGCCGGCGCTTATTTTTTCGTTGGCGGCAGGGCTTGTGCTGACCACGAAATCCTTTGTCACGCTGTCGGAAGTTGCGTTTTCAACATCCACCTCGAAGCCCGCACGCTGGAGCTCCAGCATGGCCTCTCTGTAATCCATATTAAAGACATCCGGCACAGCGGTTAAAACCACGCCGGTACTGACGGTGAGCTCCACTTCGATTCCGTCGGGAGTAAGCATCATGCTTCTCCCCGGATCCGGATTCTGGGAGAGAACACAGCCGCTCTCAGTGTCGGTGTCAATGATATAAGTCACCTTAAAATTATAGGTAGAAGCCAAATCCACATTGTTTGCCAGCTCTTCATAATTGCTGCCCACAAAGCTGGGAAGCGCAATCCTCTCGGCAGGAGAAAAAATCTCGCCAAGCCAGAATTTCCAAAGGAAGGCAAAGAGGCCGATAATCACAAGCAGAGCCGCAAAAGTGCCTGACATAAATGCAACTGTCCCCGCCCGTCTCTGCCTTCGGACAAATTTTTCCTTTGGCATTTCACTTACAGAACGCACGGGCACTACATCGGGATTTTCAAATTCCTTTTTCTCTTTAAGCCTCAGCTGAGCATTGGTGAATTTATTCAGGTCTGCCAGCATATCATCAGCAGACTGATACCTGTCCTCAATCTGACTGCTCATGGCTTTCATTGTTATTCTCACAAGCTCAGGCGGAATGTCCGGGACAATTTGGTCCAGCGGAACCGGGTCCTCGCTCATGTGCTTAATGGCGATTTCTCCGATTGTATCCCCTGTATAGGGCTTCTGTCCGCTGAGCATCTCATACATTACAACCCCGAGGGAATAGAGATCGCTTCTGGCATCTGGCTTCTCACCTCTCGCCTGTTCGGGTGCAATATAGTGGATGGAACCTATGGCCTGCCCCTTGTTTTCCTGTATCTCATTTTCAAGGGCCGCAATACCGAAATCACCGACTTTGATGGTGCCGTCCTTAAGGAGCATGATATTCTGGGGTTTAATATCCCTGTGAACCACACCGCGGCTGTGGGCGTGGGAGAGCGCCTTTGCGATCTGCTTTGTAAAGTGCACAGCCTCTTTCCACTTTATCGCCCCGCGCTTTTCCATATACTGCTTCAGAGTAATGCCGTCAACAAGTTCCATGACTATGTATTCGGCAAAATCACTGTGGCTGACATCGTAGACTGCAACAATATTGGGGTGTGAGAGCATGGCAATAGCGTGAGATTCCGCATAAAATCTGCGCTTGAATTCCTCGTCATTTGCAAGCTCATCACGCATTATCTTGACGGCGACATAGCGGCTCAGGCGGTGACAGAAGGCCTTGTATACCAGGGCCATGCCGCCGGAGCCTATTCTCTCAAGAATTTCGTATCTGTCATCCAGAAGCTTGCCTATATATCTATCAGTGGTATCCATAAACTCTCACCTACTTCATAACAGCCAGGACCGTAACGTTGTCCCGGGCCCCGCGGTTCAGGGCCTTGCGCATAAGTGCCTGACAGAGCATCTCAGGATCCGGATATTCTCTGGAATATTCAAGCATCTCAAGGTCACTCACTGTATTTGAAAGCCCATCGGAACACAGCAGAAGAAAGTCCCCGTTTTGCAGACTGAATTCATAATAGTCCGCCTCGACCCTGGCTTCCGAGCCTAAAGCGCGGGTGATAACATTGCGCTGTGGGTGGACTCTGGCCTGTTCCTTGGTGATTGCACCGAATTCCACAAGTTCCTCCACCAGTGAATGGTCTTTGGTAATCTGGCTTATTGCATCGTTTCTCTTTGAGATATAATATGCCCGGCTGTCCCCTACATTTATAATATAACCGTTCCCGTTATTCTTAATCACTCCGCCTACAATAGTCGTGCCCATCCCGCTGTACATCTCATCAAACTGAGAATACTCATAGGAGACGGCATTTGCCTCATTGCAGGCATCTGTAAGAACTGCATGAAAATCGAGGGGTCTGCTCACCCTGGCTGTAAGCTTGCCGTAAACGTAGGACACAAAGGCATTATTGGACAGGCGGCTTGCAAGTCCGCCGGCTTTAGCCCCGCCCATACCGTCACAAAGGGATACAATCACACAGTCCTTGGCGTCACATTTTTCAATTATAAAACTGTCCTGGTTATCCTTCCTGTAAGGTCCCTTATCAGTAAGTGCAAAGCTTTTCATATTTCCTCAATCCTGCCGCAGCACTGCGGCATAAAGAATTACTTTTTGTTAAATTTACGTCTCAGCTGTCCGCAGGAGGCATCAACATCACTGCCAAGCTTTCTGCGCACAGTCACATTTACTCCTGCATCCTCAAGAATTTTAATAAAAGCTCTCATATGTCCGGGAGTTGAGGGACTGAATTCTCTCTCCTCCACATGGTTAAGCGGTATAAGATTCACATGTGCACCCACGGAATTTGCCCGTTCCGCCAGAAGCCGCGCATGATATTCAGTGTCGTTTACACCGTCAATCATAGCATACTCGAATGAAATCCTGCGGCCCGTCTTCTCGTAATATTTCCGGCAGCAGTCCATAAGGTGGTCCACGCCCCTGCCGCGGTTTGCCGGCATAATTTTGGAGCGCGTCTCATCGTCCGGTGCATGGAGTGAGACAGTGAGGGTAATCTGAAGATTTTTTTCCGCCAGAGCTTCAAATTTTTCTGTGATACCGCAGGTTGAGAGGGCAATGTGCCGCATGCCTATATTCATGCCTGCCGGATGGTTTACAAGCTCCAGAAAACGCATGACATTGTCAAAATTATCAAGAGGCTCCCCTATTCCCATCAGGACAATATGAGAGATGGGCTTTCCGGAGTCAATCTGGGAGAACATCACCTCATCCAGAATCTCCGAAGCCTCCAGGGAACGGACAAGGCCGCCGATGGTTGAAGCACAGAAAGCACAGCCCTGTCTGCAGCCCACCTGGGAGGAGACGCAAACCGTATTCCCGTATTTATAGCTCATAACAACGGTCTCAACCGCATTGCCGTCTCTCAGCTCCCAAAGATATTTTATTGTGCCGTCGATTTTCGAAACCTGTTTTGATAGCACTCTGGGTCTGTAGAGTGTATATTTCACTTTCAGCTTTTCACGGAGTGATTTCGGAAGATTTGTCATCTCGTCAAAATCCCGGACGCCCCTGGAGAGCCAGTCAAAAACCTGTCCCGCCCTGTATTTTGCTTCGCCCATGAGTTTGAACTCCTGCTCGAGCTCCGAGGGCAGCATGGATACTATATCTTTTCCCATTATTTTGTCCTAACTAACTTTGCTGTAAAGAAGCCGTCACCGGAATCAATGTTGGGCCAGAATGTATACATCCCCCCGGCACTGCGGATATCGCCGATGCTGAATTCTTCTGCCGCAAAATTTTTATTCTCTTTTAAAAACTGCTCAACCACTGCTTCATTTTCGGCTCTGAGGATTGTGCAGGTGGAGTAAACCATGTGCCCGCCGGGCTTTACAAATGAGGCCAGATTCTTGAGAATTTCCAGCTGAATTTTCGGAAGGCCGGCAATTTCACTCTCTTTTTTATATCTTATCTCAGGCTTTTTACCCATGAGTCCAAAGCCTGAACAGGGCACGTCGGCGAGGACAAGATCAAATTTATCATCCATCTCCCCGTCCGGCTGCCTTGCGTCTCTCGCAAGAGTCTCGATTACAGCTATACCGAGCCGGCGGGCACCTTCGCGGACAAGTCTGAGCTTTTTCTCATGTATATCACAGGAGAGAATACTGCCCTCATTATGCATCAATATTGCTGCGGAAAAGCTTTTGCCGCCCGGTGCGGCACAGGCATCCAGAACCATCATGCCTCTCTTGGGCGCGGCAATCTCAACGGCAGTTCTGGCCGAAGAATCCTGAACATAGAAAAATCCGTCCTCATATCCCGGAAGCTCCGTAACACTCCCGCCGTCCAGAATAAGGCAGTCCGAGAGAAAAGGATGACACTTAAACTGAATTCCCGCAGCGGAAAGGAGAGACTTATATTCTTCCGCGGTGCATTTTAATGTATTGACCACAATGCTGAGCGCTGAGGGCTCATTATTGCACTGCAGAAAGTGCTCCGCGAAATCAGCACCCTTTTCCGCGATAATTCTCTCAACTATCCACTGGGGATGACTGTATTTTATGGATAAAAGTTCCGCATCACCGGCAGCCTTGATCTCAGGGAGATTCTCGGTATTTTCCGAAATACGGCGCAGGACAGCATTTACAAGCCCTGCTGCCCTGCTGCAGCCTGAACTCCTGCACAGCGCGACGCTTTCATTCACGGCGGCTCTAGCGGGAACCCTGTCGAGAAACAGGAGCTGATATACCCCGAGGCGGATTATATCCAGCACCCTGGGTTCAAGCTTCTTTATGCCACAGGAACAATAGCAGCCTATATAGTAGTCGCAGAGGGCGCAGTTCTGCATCACTCCGAGACTGAGCCTTGAGGCAAGCGCTCCGTCACGCCTGTCAAGCTCTGCCTTTTTTATTATATTGTCGATTGCGGCGCCGGACCAGGCCCCGTCTCTGCGGCACCTGTCAAGTACGGCCAGCGCAGCTTCTCTGGCATTCATTTTCATCAATCAGATATTTTCAACTTGTGTCCTCTCAGAAAATCTGCGGCTTTCATCCGCCTTTTTCCTGGGGCCTGCAGTTCTTTTATCATTATAGTCTCACCATTGGCGCAGGAGACCTCTATTCCTTCATTGCCGGTGCTAATGATTTTTCCGGGAGACTTCTCAGTATGCCTGCCGGTGTAGTCGGCAGAAAAAATCTTGTAAACGGAACCATCCAGCTCTGCCGTGGCGACGGGCCAAGGCTGAAGGCCGTATACCCACTTTATAACTCCTCTGGCACTCTTGTTCCAGTCAATGGGAGAATAGCTCTTGTCCAGCATTTTGACATAGCTGGCCCTGGAGTGATCCTGAGCCGTTCTGGGTGCGGTTCCGTTTTCAATATCTCGCAGAGTCTTTATCAGAAGGTCGGCTCCCATATACATAAGCCGGTCAAAAAGTTCACCGGATGTCTCAAATTCACCGATTTCAGTCTCACTGGTATAAATAATATCTCCGGCATCCATATCATGGGAAAGATACATTGTGCTGACTCCGGTAACTTTGTCTCCGTTCAGCACCGCCCACTGAATGGGGGCTGCTCCCCTGTATTTGGGGAGAAGTGAACCGTGGACATTTATTGCACCGTACCTGGGCAGCGCGAGGATTTCATCAGGCAGGATCCTTCCGTAGGCCACGACAACCAGAATGTCGGGGCTGAGCTTTCTTACAGCTTCAAGGGCTGTCCCGTCCCGCATTTTTGTCGGCTGAAATACCGGAAGATTGTTTTCCAGAGCCAGGGCTTTTACAGGAGAACAGCTTAGCTCCATTCCCCTGCCCTTCGGTTTGTCGGGCTGGGTAAACACTCCAACAACATCATATTTCTCGTCAATAAGCTTTTTAAGGGAGGCCGCCGCAAAATCGGGCGTGCCCATAAAAACTATCCGCATCAGTCGCAGTCCCCTTTTGCAAGTTCTTCGTCCGTAAGCATTCTCTCACACTTTGAGGTGAATATAACACCCTCAAGATGGTCTATCTCATGGCAGAAGCAGCGGGCAGTGAGCCCTTCACCCTCAACTTCAAAGGTCTTGCCGTATCTGTCCTGAGCCCTGACCTTTACATGCATCGGGCGTCTCACAAGTCCGTACTTGCCTGGGACACTCAGGCAGCCCTCGGGTCCGTACTGCTCGCCGGTGGCCTCAATTATTTCGGGGTTTATAAGCTCAATCATATATTCCTTTTCACCGGCCGGAACATTGGTTTCAAGAACTATCACAGCACGGCGGAGAATTCCGACCTGAGGCGCTGCGAGGCCGACACCGTTTTCTGTAGACAGAGTCTCCTTCATATCATCCAAAAGCTGGTGCAGTCTGTCGTTAAAGTCAGTCACCGGGCGGCTCCTTTTATACAGAACCGGCTGTTCACTTGTTACAATGTTTCTAAGTGCCATAATCATATCTCCTATTTATTTAAGTTGCGGGATCGTTATCCGCGTATACGGAAACGCCCCTGAATCTTTTATCCGTGCTGCATTCAATAACTATGCGGGAAATAAGCCTCCGTATTTTTTTATCCCCGACGCAGTTGATGTTTACCCTGTATCTGTATCTGTTGTTGACTTTTACGACAGGCAGAGGACAGGGCCCAAGAATAAGACAGTTGTCTCTGCCCCTCAGCATCTCTTCAAAAAAACTTCTTATATATCTGCAGACCCCTACCACAAGCGCCTCATCCTGCCCTGCGGCAGTGACCGAGAACTGTTCTGTAAATGGCGGCGTATTGTGAAGCCTTCTGAGCTCAATCTCGGATGCATAAAACTCATCATAATTTTGGGAAGCCGCCTGCAAAATTGTCTCATTGTCGGGTGTATAGGTCTGAATAACCGCCCGCCCGGGTTTTGTGCCCCGTCCGCTTCGGCCCACCACCTGGGTTATAAGGGAAAATGTCTTTTCGCTTGCCCTGAAATCTCCGGAATAGAGACTCTGATCCGCAAGAATAACACCCACAAGGGTCACATTTTCAAAATTCAGGCCTTTGCTGACCATCTGTGTGCCGACCATGATGGGAATTTTCTCGTTTCTGAATTTCTCGAAAAGCTCCTCATGGGAACCAACAGGAGCGACGGAATCCGTATCCATGCGCATGACCTCAACACCGGGGAAAAGCTCGTTGAGCTCCTCCACGACCAGCTGTGTGCCTATGCCCACATAATTAAGGGTACCGCCGCACTGGGGGCAGACTGAATCGGGTCTGCAGGAGTAGCCGCAGTGGTGACACATCAGGCGGTTGTTATTGCTGTGATAAGTGAGGGATACACTGCATCTGGGACATGTATAAGTGTAGCCGCAGTCGCTGCAGCTTATAAGCTTGTTTGTACCGCGGCGGTTAAGAAAAAGTATGCTCTGCTCACCGCAGTCAATGTTTTTGCCGATTTCATCACGGAGGAAAGAACTGATACAGCCGCCGTTTCCGCGCCGCAGCTCTTTTTTCATGTCTACAATTCTGACTTCCGGAAGCTCCATATCGTTATATCTGGAGTCCAGCCTGAAGAAACTGTATCTCCCGATTTCTGCATTGTAACGGCTAACTACCGATGGAGTTGCAGAGCCCAAAAGCAGAAGTGCGTTGGATTTCGCACAGAGGTACTTCGCCACATCGCAGGTGTTGTATCTTGGATTATTCTCAGACTTGTAGCTCTCCTCCTGCTCCTCATCTATTATGATGAGACCGAGATCTTCCACAGGAGCGAAAACCGCGCTCCTGGTCCCGATGACGACCTGAGCTTTTCCCTGCTTTATACGCTTCCATTCATCGCATCTCTCGCCGGCGGAAAGGCTGCTGTGGAGCACAGCGATCCTGTCGCCAAAATGAGAGGAAAAAGTCTGGAGCATCTGGGGCGTAAGGGCAATTTCAGGTACCAGAAGTATAGAGGTTTTACTCTTTAAAAGCTGCTGCTGTATGAGATGAATATATATACTGGTTTTACCGCTGCCGGTGATACCCTGCAGGAGAGCCGCCTCTGCTTTACCGCTTTCGGAAAGCTCAGACAGGCCATCAAATACCTTCTTTTGCTCCTCGTTCAGGACAGGAAGAGGCTGCAGCTCCCCCACATACACCTCAGGGCGCCTGAAGGCATCGCGCCTGTACAGCTCAACAAAGCCCTTTTTGCAGAGAGCATTGAGAGAGGATCTGGGTGCACCCGAGTAGCGGAGAAGCTCGGCACTGGGCAGAGCCTCAAAGCTGGCAAGGAGCTCCAAAATATTAGCCTGGAGAGGTGCCCTGCGGCGCTTCAGTTCAGCCGCATCGGTGGCAGACTCTGAATCTACGGCCAGGCGGGCCATCTCTATGGTCTTATCCTTCACTTTTCTCTGACCGTTTTCATCAAACCAGAGTCCGGCGGGAAGCATTGCCCTCACTGCCTCGTAGACCGTACAGAAGAAGCGCTCTCGCATGAAAAGCGCAAGCTTAACCTGCTCCTTTGTGAGCATGGGGCTCTCATCAAGAACTGCGAGAATCGATTTAAGCTGCCTGTAATCACTGCTGTCCGCAACGGCAAGCACAACGCCCTCACATTTTCTGTTTCCCCTGGAGAATGGCACATAGACTCTCATTCCGACAGTTACCTTCTCCTTTAGTTCCGCAGGGACAAGGTAATCATAGGGCCTGTCTATCCAGTATGTAGCGGCGGAAACCGCAATTTTAGCTACCAGAGTGCCCAAAGCAGCTTCTCACCTCATAATCAATGGTAAAATCAAACAAGCGGGGTTAAATACCCCGCTGATTGTTACTTAATACTGAGCTTACCTGTATATACTTCGTCAATAGCGGAGGAAACAGGCTTTCTCTCCAGAGGAGTCTGGTCTTCTTCAGCCTGCTCAGAAATTTCGCGGGCTCTTCTGGCAACAAGATTGACGAGCTGATAACGGCTGCCGATTTTATCGACAAGCTCTGCTACAGGTGGATAAAGCATCATAATAAAAATCTCCAATCTTCTGCTGTAAACAGCAGTGTATTAAAAATTTAATCGATATTCTTGAGAAGGTCGGCTGAGTCCTCAAATCTACAGCCCTCTGCGGTTATAATTGCAGAAAACTCCTCAGCTGCCCGCTGTGCATCGTCATTCACAATGAGATAATCATAGAAATCTGCCTCTGCATACTCCTGCTTTGCACGAATGAGGCGGGCTTCTATGGCGCGCTCCGTATCAGTGCCGCGTTTTTCCAGGCGCTTTCTCAGTTCAGCCATTGAGGGCGGAATAATAAACACCATAACGGCATCAGGCATTTTCTCCTTGATCTGGCGTGCACCCTGGACTTCAATATCCAAAAGTACATTTTTGCCCTCGGCCATCTTTTTCTCGACATAGGCCTTGGGAGTGCCGTAGCAGTTTGCCACATACTCCGCATGCTCAAGGAGCTCACCGTTTGCGACCATTTCATCAAAGTGCTTGGGTTCAACAAAGAAATACTCCTTGCCGTTTACTTCATTCGGCCTGGGCTTGCGCGTGGTGACGGAGATGGAAAAACACACATCATCACGTTTCTCGGTTGCATTGAAAACAACGGTGCTCTTACCGGCGCCTGAAGGGCCGGAAATTACAATAAGCTTACCTTTTTTATTCATTAAAAAGCTTCCTCCTGCTCATTTTTATCTTCAATCCGGGCAGCCAGTACACTCGGCTGCAGTGCTGAAAGAATCACATTTCCGCTGTCCATAACTATAACTGACTTCGTACTTCTGCCGAAGGAGGCATCAATAAGAAGTCCTTTTTCCCTGACATCCTGTATCATCCTTTTAATCGGTGCAGACTCGGGACTGACTATGGATATAATACGTTCTGCAGAGACAAGATTTCCAAAACCGACACTGAAAAGCTTCATTCGTGCTGCCTCATTCTATATTCTGCGTCTGTTCACGGATTTTTTCTATTTCAGATTTCAAATCCACAACAACATGTGCAATGTCGGCATTCTGACATTTTGAGCCAATCGTGTTGGCCTCACGGTTGAATTCCTGAATTAGGAAATCTATCTTTCTGCCCACGGGAGAATCACCGTTAATCATAGTCTCAAGCTGAGACATGTGACTGCGCAGTCTCACAGTTTCCTCGTCGACCGCGATATGGTCTGCATAAATTGCAGCCTCGGCAAGAATCCTTGTCTCGTCAATACCGCTCGTGCCCAGCACCTCTGCCATCTTCTGCTCAAGGCGGTTCTGATACTCCTGCACCGTTCTGGGGGCCTCTGTCTCGACCCGGGTAACAAGATAATCAATAGTTCTGAGCTTTGAGAGCACATCCTCCCGGAGCTTCTCCCCCTCACGCTCACGCATTATATCAAAATCACAGAGGGCTTCCTCGGCAATTTTGCATATTGCGGCAGATATTGCATCGGCGTCCAGCTCTTTCTTCTCGACGGTGAGGACATCGGGAATCCGGCCGACACTCATCGCAGTGACATCGTCCGTCAGAGAATATTCATCAGAAATATGCCTTATTGCATCCAGATAACCCTTGAGAAGAGGTTCATTTATCTTTACAGTCATATCATCGGACTCAGAGGAATCGACTGTAATAAAAACATCAACCTTTCCCCTGCTGATATGCGACTGCACCGCGGATTTTACCGCATCCTCCACAAAAAGAAAACTTCTGGGGAGCCGAACAGAGGTATCAAGATAACGGTTATTTACGCTCTTGAGCTCAATGCTGATTTCCAGGCCGTCTGCAACTCCTTTGGAGCTTCCGTAGCCTGTCATACTTTTAATCATATGTTCCGCCTCAAATCAATTTATTTGCACAATATCAAAAGTTATAGTGTTTTTTTTATTTCTGGAGCGCTGAAAAAGAATGAGTACTGCAGCACTCACGGCGAGAGTCAGAAAGCTGACAACTATGCAGGTTCCCTCGCTGCAGCCTATAGCTGCGGCCACTGCATATCCCACCAGGAAAAGAACAATGGGCATAATATACGCCAAAATTACGGCACCATAGACCTTGGAGCTCTTGCTCTCTATCACAACCTCGTCTCCGCATTTGGCGTTTACCCTGTTCGAGGCCACAGTCTTCATCGTACCTTCATAGGCACAACCGCCGCCGCAGCTGCTGCAGTTGCCGCCGCAGGCCGTGCGCCTTGTCACAGCGACCTCCGCCATGGAATCCGGCAGAATCTTAGTTACAACACCGATATTTGTCATACTCAGGTTTTCCTCATTTCCACAGATATCGTATTATCTCCGATTGCACCTACATCCGTAAATCCGTCGACTGAAATCTTGACAACCGGCATAAACTGGCCCTCAGAATCCTTATAGTCGGTCAGATCTGCAACTGCACGTATATTATCGCCCTTAAGCTGGTCCAGCTTATCGGCAGTGCCTCTTATAACCACATCTATGCTCTCGGAAATTATCTCAGCCTCATAACCCTCGGCCACATTTGTGCAGGAGATATTCTTGACCTTAAATGTTCTTGTCTCAAGTCCGACCACCTCGACCGTAACCTTTGCTTCTGATACTCCGGTGAGATTCTTGATTTCATTGTCAATGGGAATTGTATAGCTCTCAGTGAAAGTAGATTCAAAGTCAGTGAGGTCAATAGTGTTGAGTACAATCTTGTTCATTCCGCTGAGAACTGCGGAATCGCCGGCAAGTGTGACACTCTCAGGCTCAATTTTAATTTTTACATTTTCCTTGGTGGCACCGGCGCCCTCTATGACTTCAACATTTAGGGGAATTTCCTTTACGAGAAGCAGGGGCAGACTTGCCGTGACAACATCGTCCGAGAAACTGAGACCCGCGGTGGAGCATTCGTTGCCCTCTTCATCCATGAGAACATAGCCGGTATCGACCTTATATGTGCTCTCCACATTTTCCTTGCCGAAGGTGACCCAGGCATAGGAAATATCTTTCAGGTAGGAATCCGGTCCCGTAACAGTGATGGTTGAAGGCTCAAAAATAGGAGTTTCGGCTGTATAGCCTTCGGCAAGTGAACCATCAAAGCTCCCCCGGACCTGAATGACCTTTGTGTTCAGCGGTGAGACGAAGAAGTTTACAGTCTCGGGAGTTTTATGCACCACCGAAACACCGGAGATGTCAGCGTCGTCTGGGTACTGTACATAATACTGCTGTGAGGTGTAGGTAGATCTTGAAAGCTTGCTCACATCCACATTTGCTGTGAGATCAGAAGAGTCCCAGGAAGCAATAATCCGCCTCGGGCCCGTGAGCTGGACAGTCACGGCGGTGGTGTCAAGGTCTGTCACCACCATGTTTTTGGAATCTCTCAGGGTATCCTCGCCCACAAGCTGTACCGGGACATTGCGGAAAACCTGTGTATATTCGTCAGCCTGTACACTGGTGACATATACCCATATAGTGAGGGATGCCAGAAGGGAAATTATCATCCAGAATGTTTTGCTTTCGTATATTTTACTTAACTGAATTTTCTTCTTCTTCATTTTTTACCACCTTGATGAACCTGTTAATGTAGCTCATAATGCCATGTCTGCTGTCCTTGTCATCCTCCTTAACAAGCTCACTGTGCAGAATCTCATTCAAAGCCTCCGGGCTCAAATGCCTTTTAAGCATACCGTCAAGGGCGACGGATATGGCACCGGTCTCCTCTGATACGATTATAACCAGAGCATCCGACTGCTCACTCAGTCCGATTCCGGCCCTGTGGCGCATGCCGAGCTCCTTGCTGAGATTGTTATTCTGGGTCAAAGGCAGAACGCAGCCCGCCGCCGCAAGTCTGGTGTCCCGCAGAATAAGTGCGCCGTCGTGAAGAGGGGCCTTATTGAAAAATATATTTTTTATAAGCTCAGCCGTGGCATCGGCATTTATCACGGTGCCGGTGGCAATTATATTTGAAAGGCTGACCTTTCTCTCAAAAATCACAAGGGCGCCGGTGCGGGAATCTGACATATCGCTACAGGCCTGTACAATCTGAGAAATTGCCAGTTCTACTGTCGTAGTGGAATTTACCCGGTTTGTTTTCAGGCCGCTGCCCATGCGCTCCAGCAGCCTTCTCAGCTCCGGCTGGAAGAGTATCAGCAGTGCGATAAGTCCGAGTTCAACAGCCTTGCGCAGAAGGTAGTTAATCATCGTGAGCTTAAATACCTCTGAAAGCCAGAGAGTAATAAGAACAACAATGATGCCCTTGGCGAGGTTGTGGGAGTTGGTCCGCCTTACAACCCAGATGGTTTTATATATAAGATAGGCGACTATAATGATGTCGACAAAGTCGGCCACGCCCATTGTTGTAAGAAAGTTCACTGTACGGTTCAGTGCACTGCTGATTGCTTCCATAAATGCTTTTCCTCGTTAAAATATTTTACAAAACTGCGATTAAGCATACTAACTCATTCTGATTTACTCATTATAGAACAAATCATTCAAAAAGGCAACATTAGAAGTTGTAAATAATTTGCTTTATCGCCTCTGCCGCAGTATGAATATGAGATTCATCTGTAAAGGGAGAAAAGCTTAGTCTGACGGTTCCGCTGTCAAAAGTACCGGCGCTTTTGTGGGCATAGGGGGCGCAGTGCAGACCCGCACGGACACATATATTCTGCTCCGCAAGGGCCGCTGCCAGGCTCTCACAGTCCAGTTTGCTGCTGCGCACAGATAAAACACCGCTCTGGCATTTTCGGTCTCCTGTGAATAATTCAAGTCCCTCAATGCCCGAAAGCTCACGGACTGCCTGCTGAAGCAGTGACTGCTCATGTGCGAGAATTTTTTCGGTGCCCGTCTGCTTCACATATTCAATTCCTGCCAGAAGACCCGCTATCCCACACACGTTATGAGTCCCCGCCTCCAGCCTGTCGGGAAGATATTCAGGCATATGCTGCAGACTGCTGTCTGAGCCGGAGCCGCCGTGAATAAGCGGCCTCCCCCGGTCTCCGCTGAGAAGAATTCCCGTCCCCTGAGGACCAAACAGCCCCTTGTGACCGGGCATCGCTACAAATTCCGCGCCGAGCTTTTTAAAGTTGACCGGCAGCACCCCGGCGGCCTGAGAAGCATCAACGATAAGCGGGACAAAGTGCTCCCTGCAGAGGCAGGCTATATCATATATGGGCAGTATAAATCCGAAGACATTGGACACATAGGTGCACACTGCAACATCAACATGTTTTATTTTATCCGCAAAATCATTCAGCACCGCTTCTCTGTCGAAGAGCTTCCTCCCCGCCACCATAATTTTTGCATTCAGTGCAGTCAGCGGTCTTGTAACCGAGTTGTGCTCAAAGCCGGAGACAAGCACCCTGGTGTTCTCTCTCACAAGTGAGTCTATAGCGATATTGAGAGCGTGAGTTGCATTCATAGTGAATACAACGCTCTCCGGAGCGTCTGTGCTGAACAGCTCTGCGGCGGCCTCTCTGCATTTGTATACAGTCTCCGCCGCAAGCATTGCGGGCTTATGCCCTCCCCTGCCGGGACTTGCCATGGCAGACATTGCCCGTCTCACGGCACGCTCCACCGTCACGGGTTTTATAAGGCTTGTTGCCGCATTGTCCAGATATATCATAATATTACCCCGGCATATTCGCCGTTTTCCTGCATCTTATATACTTTGCCGCTGAGCAAATTTTCCTTTTTAAGGAGCTCTGCCGCTTCAATTCCGTATTTATGCACATTCAGACAGTAACCGCAGCCGTTTTCATTCAATTTTTGCGGACTTCTCATTAGCTCAGCCGTAAAACCTCTGTGTTCAAGAAGTTTTTGGGCTCTTTGCGCATAGGTCAGAGACCTGCATAGAATTATATAACGTGTCATTTAGATCACCCTATAATTGAAATAGACATCACAAAAATCTAAAAAGCTCCCGGAGCCATTCTATGCTCCGGGAGCTTCTATACAGTGTTTTTAACTCAAGCATAGCTTCAGATTATCCTATGCCCGATATATCAAATTGTCATTCCAGCAGCACAACTGCGTGGGCTGCAATTCCGAGTCCTTCGCCGGTAAAGCCAAGCTTTTCTTCGGTTGTTGCTTTCACACTGACGCAGTCAGTTTCAATACCCATGGCTGCAGCCAGATTTCTGCGCATCCCGCCTATATAAGGTGCAAGCTTCGGCCTTTGCGCCAGAATTGTGCAGTCGGCGTTTGAAATCTCGTATCCTTTTTCTCTTATGAGAACACAGACCCGCTTCAGAAGTTCTATACTGTCAGCGCCGAGAAAAGCATCGTCGTTATCAGGGAAAAGATGGCCTATATCTCCAAGGGCGGCTGCACCAAGGAGTGCATCCATAAGGGCGTGCGTCAGGACATCGGCATCCGAATGCCCCAGAAGGCCCTTTTCATATTCAATGTTCACTCCGCCGAGTATAAGCCGGCGCCCCTCCGCCAGGCGGTGGACATCATAGCCGTGCCCTATCCTCATAATAGTCACCTCTGTCCTTTAAAATAAGGTCTGCGATTTTCATATCCCTGGGAGTTGTAAGCTTAATATTGTTTTCGTCGCCGGGCACCGTATGAGTTCTCACGCCCATAATTTCTATTGCGGAACAGTCATCTGTCAGGCTGAGCCCGTCATTGACAGCCTTGGTCAGGGCACCCTTAATAAGATCCGCATTAAATATCTGGGGCGTCTGTACTCTGGCAGTGCGGTCTCTGTCTATAGGACCCACAACCACACCGTTCTCATCCACAAGCTTAAGCGTGTCGGTGTTGTACAGAACCGGCACGGCAGCTGTATATTTATCTGCCGCAATGACTGTTCTGCGGATCACCTCATCGGTGACGAATGGTCTTGCGCCGTCATGGATAGCGATGAGCTTTGCAGAAGCTCTCACCTCTGATACGCCTGCCAGCGCAGATTCCATTCTGGTGGAACCGCCGCAGACCACCTTGGCAGTTTTGCTTATGCCGTATTTTTTGCAGAGATCGGCAGCTTCGACCACCTTTTCCATGCGGGCAACAACTACGATTTCATCCACCAGCTCACAGTTCTGAAAAGCCAGGAGAGTTCTGGCCAGCACCGGCATGCAGCCGAGCTGAGCAAGAAGTTTATCCGTGCCCATCCTCTGAGAGCTGCCGCCTGCAACTATTACCGCGGAGCAATGGGGCATCTTGTCTTTCTTCTTAAATAAGCTTCTGATATTCATCGTGTTTTCCCCCTATATTCTGGCCTTGTCAGCCTTTAAGCTGCCTTTTGCGATAGAAATTCACCATGCCGTCCTGCATATCCTCAAGGTGCATCAGCATTTTACCGGCACCGTAGGCGGCGCAGGATATCGCATCATCCACAACTACCGTGCGTATTCCGGTACTGCGCTCAATAAGCTTATCTATGCCGTATATAAGGCTGCCGCCGCCGGACATAACTATACCGTTCTTGTCAAGGTCTCCAACAAGCTGCGGCGGTGTGCGCTCCAGCACGACATGGATTGCCTCGAGAATACGGTTCATCGGCTCGACAAAAGCCTCAATGAGTTCCGTGGAGTTCACCTCTATGGTCTTGGGCAGACCGTTGACAAGATTCTGACCCTTGACCTCCTCCACGCCGACCTCCGGACGCTGGATAATGCAGCCGATGCTGCGTTTGAGCTCCTCAGCTGTGGTCATGCCGATTTTCACGTTATATTTATTCCTGATATATTTGACTATGGCCTCATCAAAGCTAGTGCCTGCAACTTTAATGGATTCGCACTCCACAACACCGCCGACAGAAATTACGGCGACCTCGGTTGTACCGCCGCCGATATCAATTATCATGTGGCCGTCGGCCTTGGAAATATCGACGCCTGCACCCATGGCAGTTGCCACCGCGGTCTCAAGAAGATACACCTTTCTTGCGCCGGCCTCAATGGCTGCATCTATAACCGCACGTTCTTCCACGCCGTTTATACTGCTCGGCACACAGGCAAGTATGCAGGGCTTGAAAAGGCTGAAGGAGGTAATACGGCTTATGAGTTCCCTAAGCATCTGGGCTGTGATCTCATAGTCGCATATCACCCCTGAGCTCAGGGGATGAATTGCAACGATATTTGCGGGGGTGCGGCCCAGCATTTTCTGGGCATCCTGTCCGACCTTTAATATCTTGCCGGTAAATTTGTCGACGGCAACGACGGTCGGTTCCCTTGTGACAACGCCCTTTCCCTGCTCAAAAATAAGGGTAGATGATGTACCCATATCTATTGCTATGTCTCTTTCAAATATATTCATAAGGATTCACCTCAAAATTATTTACATCTTATTTCTTGCGAGGGTAAGTGCTGTTATGCTCTTTGCTCCATTCATCCTCAGGACCCTTGCACATTCAGTGAGAGTCGAACCGGTAGTTATGATATCATCTATCAAAAGCAGACTTCTGCCCTCTATTAGCTCCGGGTCAGCTGCCCGGTAGGCTCCCTTTACATTTGCACGCCTGACATCCGCACCGGCAGTGCCGGACTGTGCCGGGTTGTTGCGGACTTTTAGGAGAGTGGATTTACACTCTCTGCCTAGAGAGGATGCAACATATCCTGCAAGCAGCTCTGCCTGATCGTAGCCCCTTTTCCGGAGCCTCTGTCTGCTCACAGGCACCCAGGTAATAATATCGCAGTTAATTCTGTTTTCGTCAATACATTTTGACATAAAATAAGCATAAACTTCAGCATAGACCGAAGCACCGCCGAATTTATAGCGGAGAAAAGATTCTCTGAGTCTGCCCTCATAATAGAGCGGAGATATACATATGTCAATGTATCTTAAGCTCTGTCTCTGAAATTGCGGTGGAACGTATGGCAGCTTCCGCATACAATCCCGGCAGACAAGCAGGTTGCCGTCTGTGAGCTTGCCGCAGAAGGGGCAGCGCCATGGATAGAGCAGGTCAAGAATCCTGTTGTAAAGCCTCATTTAGACACCGGCGAACTTTCTGAGCCTGACACGGAAGAATGAGAAGCGCCTGGAATTCCTGGAGTTGTCGATCATTTGGTGGGCAATCGCATCATCACCCACCATAATCAGCAGCTCCTTTGCCCTGGTTATAGCCGTATAAAGCACATCTCTCGTCATCAGCATCTTTGACCCCTTGCTGAGCGCCAGAATTACAGCCCTGTACTCGTTGCCCTGCGCTTTGTGTACTGTCAATGCCCAGGCGTGTTCAAGCTCAAGAAGTGAGTCAAAGGAATATGTAGCAAATCTGCCGTCAAAATCAACTGTGATATTCTCCGCCTCCATGTCGATGGAGAGTATTTTGCCTATATCCCCGTTGTATATGCCGCTGCCGCTGACAGTGTTGTCTGCATTGTGCCAGAGCATATCATAGTTATTCTTAACCTGCATGACCCTGTCACCTTCCCGGAAAACGAAATCTCCGAAAAGCTTTTCTTTTTTATCCTTTGAGGGGGGATTCAAAGCATTTTGAAGTTCTTTATTGAGGATGACAGTGCCCAGGTCACCCTTGCGTGTGGGAGCAAGAACCTGAATCTCATCAGAGGGAATATTCATTCTCCGGGGAAGCCGGACTGCACAGAGCTCAGCAATAGTCTCAATAGAAGTACCGGCCTCCAGACGTTTCAGACGGAAAAAATCACCGGTATTTTCAGAGAGGTTCGGATGTTCTCCCTTGTTTATAAGATGGGCGTTGCGGACGATTTTGCTGCCCTCATTCTGCCGGAAAATTTCCGTAAGCTTCACTGTGGGCACGACTTCGCTTCTTATGGCGGCGGAGAAAACATTGCCCGGGCCTACAGAGGGGAGCTGGTCGGCATCTCCCACCATGATGAGCCTTGCATCATCCCTCATTGCCCTGAGCAGTGCATTGATTAGACATATGTCCACCATAGAACATTCATCAATAATGACTGCATCGCAATTCAGCTTTTCTTCTTCATTCTTTGTAAATACGACCGTCTCGCCATCCTCAGAGAACTTGGCCTCGAGGAGCCTGTGGACAGTTACGGCATCCTGACCGCTAAGTTCCGACATGCGCTTTGCAGCTCTGCCGGTGGGGGCTGTCAAAAATGTGGTCAGGCCGAGTCTGTTAAACATCGCAAGAATTGCCTTTATAGAGGTGGTTTTTCCTGTACCTGGGCCGCCTGTAATAACTACAATCTGATTTTCAAGAGCGAGCCTGAGGGCATCCTTCTGCATGGGGGCATATCTGATGTTTTCCTGAGCTTCCAGCTCTCCGATAAGCCGGTCAATATCAAAATCATCCGAATACTTTCTGGAGCACATTTTTACCATGCGCTCCGCCGTATCGGTCTCCGCATAATATAATTCGGGTAGGTAGCAGGCAGCCACGCCGCCAATCTCTTCGTATATAATCTCTCCTGACTCAATAAGCCGGGAAATGCCCTCGTCCGCGTCGCAGGTCTCAATGTGAATAAGCTGTTCAGTAGCTTTCGCGAGCATCTCACGGGGAATAAAGCAGTGGCCGTTGCCGGTGTTATGCCTCAGCTCCTGAAGCACTGCAGCCCTGATCCTGTTGCTGTCTGTGGAATCAATGCCCATTTCCAAAGCCAGCTTATCCGCTTCGTCAAAATTTCCGCCTATATGGGAGGTACAGATTATATAGGGATTTTCTCTTAAAATTTCAAGGGATTCATCCCCGTAATACCTGTAAAGACGCATCGCGAGTATGGGGCGCAGGCCAAAGGAACAGACAAATTCCATAACGCGCCGCACTCCCGTCTGACGGCGAAAATCTGCGGACATCTGCTTTGCCCTGTTCATGCTTATTCCCCTGACAGTGACCAGTTCTTCAGGTGAACTTTCAAGAATATCCAGAGTCTTGTCGCCGAATTTATCCACCAGAAGAGTGGCAGTCGCAGGTCCTATCCCCTTCACTGCTCCGCCGGCCAGATATGCATGTATGGCAGAAACACCGCTGGGCATCAGCCTCTGGGCGAACTCAGCCTTGAACTGTCTGCCGTGCTGGCTGTGGTTTACCCATTCTCCGCTGATGATCATTGATTCGCCGGGCGCAGCATATGGGAAACAGCCTACGACAGTGACCTGTTCATCGTTTCCGTCTCTGATACGCAGGACCGTATATCCGTTTTCTTCATTTTTATAAATAATTGAATCTACCGTGCCGGAAAGCTCCAGCAGTTCGTATTCTTCATCCATCCGGCTGCATCTCCGATTTTAAATATTATTTCCCCAATAAGGGTTTTAAAAATTGCCCCGTATAACTCTCTTTGCAGAGTGCGCATTCCTCAGGAGTCCCGTGAAAAACCAGTTCTCCCCCGGCGTCTCCGCCCTCTGGGCCCAGATCAATTATGTGGTCTGCAACTTTAATGACATCCAGATTATGCTCTATCACAATGACCGTATTTCCCGCATCAGCAAAACGCTGGAGGATATTTATAAGCCTGTGTACATCAGCAGTATGAAGCCCTGTTGTGGGCTCATCAAGAATATAAACCGTGTTCCCCGTGCTGCGCTTTGTGAGCTCAGTTGCAAGTTTAACTCTCTGGGCTTCACCGCCGGAAAGAGTCGTGCTTGACTGCCCCAGCTTCACATAACCTAGACCCACATCATAGAGGGTCTGGAGCTTTCCAAGTATCTTGTGCTGATTTTCAAAGAATGCGCAGGCCTCTTCAACGGTCATATCCAGAACATCAGCTATATTTTTCCCCTTGTATCTGACTTCCAGAGTCTCTCTGTTGTATCTCTTGCCGCCGCAGACGTCGCATGGGACATATACATCCGGCAGAAAATGCATTTCAATTTTCACAAGACCGTCCCCTGCGCAGGCCTCACATCGGCCGCCCTTCACATTGAAGGAAAATCTTCCCTGATTGTAGCCCCTCAGCTTTGCATCCTGAGTCGAAGCAAAAAGCTCACGTATATCATTGAAAACTCCGGTGTAGGTAGCGGGGTTTGATCTGGGGCTGCGTCCGATTGGGCTCTGATCCAGCGCAATCACCTTATCGACATTCTCAAGGCCCTCTATCCCGTCGGATTTGCCCGGTCTGACCTTCACATGGTTCTTTTCAGCTGCAAGGGTCTTGTAAAGTATTTCATTTACGAGTGAAGATTTTCCGCTGCCGGAAACTCCGGTGACGCATATGAGCTCACCCAGGGGAAATTCAACATCAATATTTTTCAGGTTGTTCTCTTTTGCTCCCCGGACAACAAGGGCTTTGCCGTTTCCGGTACGCCGCAGTTCGGGGACGGGAATTTTCTTTTTTCCGCTCAGGTACTGTCCGGTAATCGATTCGGGACAATTGCAGATATCATCAACGGTACCTGCACATACAACTTCTCCGCCCTTAAGCCCCGCGCCGGGACCAATATCCACAATATAATCGGCATTACGCATGGTATCCTCATCGTGTTCAACCACGATAAGGGTGTTGCCCAGATCCCGCAGCTGTTTCAGAGTTTTCAAAAGCTTGCAGTTATCCCTCTGATGGAGGCCTATGCTGGGCTCATCCAATATATAGAGCACGCCCATCAGGCTGGAGCCGATCTGGGTGGCCAGCCTTATCCTTTGACTCTCACCGCCGGACAGAGTGGAAGCAGAACGGGAAAGCGTCAGATAGCCGAGCCCAACGCTCTGCAAAAAACCGAGTCTCGCCCTGATTTCCTTCAGAATTCTCTCGGCGATGAGCATCTCCCTGCTGTCAAGCTTTAATTCATCTAAAAATTTCAGGGCTTTATCCACTGATAAGTCAGTAAAGTCGGCAATATTCATTCCGCCCACCGTAACTGCCAGTGCTGCAGGCTTAAGGCGTTTTCCCCGGCAGTCAGGGCATGGTGTCTCAGACATGCACTCCTCTATGTCGGCGCGCATAGACTGGCTCTGTGTTTCCCTGAATCGCCTCTGAAGGTTGTTTACAATACCCTCAAATTCTCTCTTTATAACACCGTAACCCTCTGCCTTTTCATAGCGCAGCTGCAGAGGCTCACCATTTGTCCCGTAAAGTATTGCATCCAAAGCCGCTTTAGGGATATTTTTAACCGGTTCCGTGAGCTTGAAATGATATTTTCTGGCAAGAGCTTCGAAATACATGCGGGAAATGGAATCAGTCTTTACATTGCCCCAGCCGGAAGCTGTAACTGCCCCCTCCATTATACTTAAATTCGGATTCGGAATAACAAGGTCAGGGTCAACAAGCCGGTGAACACCGAGACCAGTGCAGGTTGGGCAGGCACCGTGGGGATTGTTGAAGGAAAAAAGCCTCGGCTCCAGCTCCTCAATTGAGATTCCGCAGTTTTCACAGGCATAATTCTGGGAAAAAGTGATCTGTCTGTCCTCGCTCACAAGGTCCACATACATCAGACCGCCGGCGAGTGCAAGTGCGGTTTCGCATGAGTCTGTAAGGCGGCGCACGATATCCTTTTTAATTACAAGACGGTCAACAATTATTTCAATATTGTGCTTTTTGTTTTTCTCCAGCCGGATGTCCTCAGATAGGTCATAAATTATTCCGTCGGCCCTGCAGCGCACATAACCGGATTTTCTTGCGTCCTCGAATACCTTTATATGCTCTCCCTTTCTGGAGCGCACAACAGGGGCCAGAATCTGAATCCTGCTGCCCTCCGTCAGCTGCATGATTTTATCTGTAATCTGGTCTATAGTCTGTCTGCAAATCTCCCTGCCGCACTTCGGACAGTGTGGAATACCGACTCTGGCCCAAAGAAGACGGAGATAGTCATATATCTCTGTGACCGTTCCCACAGTCGAACGGGGATTTTTTGATGTAGTTTTCTGATCGATGGAGATAGCCGGAGAAAGCCCCTCAATATAGTCCACATCGGGCTTGTCCATCTGCCCGAGAAACATCCTCGCGTATGAACTCAGGCTCTCTACGTAGCGTCTCTGCCCCTCAGCGTAGATTGTGTCAAAGGCCAGACTGGATTTCCCGCTGCCGGAGAGTCCGGTGAACACCACAAGTTTGTCCCTCGGTATCTCAAGGTCAATATTTTTCAGATTGTTCTCTCTTGCGCCTTTTACAAAAATGCTTTTCTGCATCGATTATTCCTCTGTAATAATATCTGCTGTTCTGCCTCCGGTGACGGATATGAGGTCCGCCGGTCTCAGCTCTATCTGGCAGCCTATCTTCCCGGCGCTGACCATAACAGTGTCAAGGGAACTGACAGTATCATTATAAACGGTTGTATAGTGCCTCTTCATCCCAATCGGGGAACACCCGCCGCGAATGTATCCGGTAAGGGCATTTATCTCACTCACATGAATCATTGCAACAGACTTTACAGCCACTGCCTTTGCCGCTTTTTTCAAATCAAGCTCAGCCGAAACCGGTATTACAAATACATATATATTCTTATCAGTCCCGCGCGTAACCAGAGTCTTGAAAACCCGGGCGGGGTCTGCGCCGGTGACTCTGGCAACCGTGAGCCCGTCAACAGCTTCTTTCCCGTGGGGATATTCATGGGGAATATATTTAATTTTCTTCTGCTCCAATACACGCATCACATTTGTTTTCTGTGCGGACATGTTAAAGATTTCCCCCAATCAAATTTGTCCATATATTATAACCTATATTATGTCCTTTTTCAATATAAAGAGTCCTTATACCGGCGTGTCGGCAGCTTCCCGCAGCTTATTATAAATTATTCAATACAGGCAAAAAAAGATTCGGGGCTAAAAATCCCCGAATCTAAATTTATTAACCTGGCTGCAGAATGCCTCAAACATTATTGCGAAAACGATACAGCATATTCTCCATGCTGTTGTTGAGCACTTTCAAAAAGCGGTCCATTGTAGCCTCCTGGGGGAGCTGCAGCCCCATATCAAACATCTGGGAGACGAGACCGATAATACCGTTTGAATAGAAGTCTAAAACAAAATCAAAATCCAGCCTGTCAATGTTCCAGCCCTCCGAGGCTATCTCGGCAAAAGCCCTGAGGCAGCGTTCGAGGCGTTCCCTCAGGTAACGGAGCATATACAGTCGGCTGTTTGAATTAAAAACATTTAGAACAAACTCACGGTTATCGTAAAAATAATCGAAAAATCTTTTCACATAGTCGGGCCACTGTTCATAGACAACAGTATCAGGCAGAACGCGGTTGCAGTCCTCCTCAAAAACCCATTCGAGCAGATCATAGACATCACTGAAATGATAATAGAAAGTCTGCCTGTTGACACCACAGATTCCGACCAGATCTTTAACGGTTATTTTATTCATGGGTTTTTCGGCCATAACCTGTTTTAAAGCTGCTGCAAACGCATCCTTGGTAGTAGATGCCACTATACCCTCTCTCCCTTCAATAGAGATTTAATACGGCAAAGCAAAATTACTTAAAATTTGCAGACATCCGGCAGTAAAAACTTCATGCACAACGGCCCTAAGGCATGCCTTCAGACTGCCCTAGAGCTAAAAATTATGGAGCTAGTGGGGTGACTCGAACACCTGACCTGCTGATTACGAATCAGCTGCTCTACCAGCTGAGCTACACTAGCATATTCGGATGTGACAGATAAACCCCGCCGACATCTTCTGGTATTTTAG
>JBMNPZ010000019.1:0-36156 GCA_050943875.1 Candidatus Limivicinus sp.
ATTGTCTCGACTACTGTCTTCTTAAATTCTGGAGTATATCTTTTATTTGGCTTTCCTTTGGGCATAACAAAGCACCCCCTATATTAGAAGTATATCATACTGTCTAACATAAGGGGTGCAGTTCAGACCTCTTTGCCCTCCTTATTCTTCACAAGCTCCTTCTCCATAACGGTGTGGGAGTGGCCGTCCAGCATCACATCAATGCCGCTGGTGTGGGTGATGACCTCAGAGGAGGTCCAGGGGGAGCAGTCGGCCTCAATTCCGAGGTGTCCCATGCCGATGACGATCTCTGCGCCCTCTTCCCTTGCGGCGTCGACGGCGGCCTGAACCGCGTCATACACGGTGTCGCCGGTGGCATCCTGGCCGAAGGAGTAAATCCACTCGCCCTTGTCATCCTGGAAATAGGCGGGGGTGGAGGTGGTCACGGTCCTGGGGGTGGATATGCCCACAAAGCCGATCTTCCTGCCGCCGGCCTCGATGATGGTGTAGGCGTCAAGCACAGCCTTGCCGTCCTTGTCCATGAAGTTTGCACTGATAAAGGGGAACTCGGCCAGCTTCGTGAGGGCAAAGAACTGGTCCATTCCGTAGTCAAACTCATGGTTGCCGGGGGTCGCCACATCATAGCCCAGCTCATTCATGATATCTATGATGTACTCGCCCTTGGAGAGTGTGCCGATGGGCCCGCCCTGAACGGCGTCGCCCATGTCCGCAAGCAGGACTTCCCTGCCCTGAGCCTCCAGGGCGGACTTCAGAAGTGCTACGCTCTGATAGCCCAGATTGTCATCCACCGCGCAGTGGACGTCGTTTGTGTAGAGCACCACAAGCTCTTCGCCTTCCGCCTCAGCTCCGTCGGCAAAGGCAGTGCCGGCGCAGAGGGTGAAGATCATTAGTGTTGCAAGAAGCAGCGCAAGAAATTTTCTTTTCATCATTTTACCTCCTTAAATTTTACTGTAATCCGTTACAGCTCTACTATGAGGATACCACTGCCGCAGTGATATGGCAACAGTTTTTCCGGTAGGGAGGCCCTCATAAATGACAAAAAAATTCAGAGAAATTTGTGCAAAAACTGCAATAAAATCTGTACTTTGGGGAACATCATGCTATAATAGGGGACAAAGCTGAAAAATAAAATTCAGAGAACATCAGCAGGCGGTGGGATATATGAGAAAGCCCCTCCTGATTGCCGCGGCGGCCGCAAGTCTATTCTTCTGCGTGAACAGCTGCAGCGGGCACAGGGCTGAAAACTTAATACCGGCGGATGAGGAGCCCGGCCCCTTTGAGAGTCTCCTGATGTACTCGGAATGGAGCGACGGGGACGGCCATGAGCTGAAATTTGAAAAGGGCTTCTCCGGGGAGCTGGACGGCCGGAGCTTCTCCTGGACCGAGGGGGATGATGAGCTGCACCTCAGCTTTGCCCCCGGGGCAGCTGCCGCCTCCGATGAGGTTTTAAAGGCGGAAGAAGAGGGCGGCGTCATCACCCTGAGTGCCGGAGATGAGAGCTTCCGCCAGAGGATTTTCCTGCCCCCCTCCACGGGCCCCGCTGCCATGAGGGCCAGGGATGAGGCGGATGAGAAGGAGGCCCTCCACAGACTGGGCCAGCAGATTGCAGGCTGTGCCATGAGCTACGAGGGCTGCAAATATAAATACGGCGGAAAAAGCCCCAAGACCGGCTTTGACTGCTCCGGTCTCGTCTGCTATGTCTATGACAAGTTCGGCTACAACCTCAACAGGATTGCAAAGGACCAGGCCCTGCAGGGTGTGCATGTGGAGCCTGAGGAGCTGCAGCCCGGGGATGTGCTCTGTTTTTACACCTCCAAGAAATATATAGGCCATGTGGGAATTTTTCTGGGCAACGGCTACTATGTCCACGCCATGGGCTCGGCCTACGGGGTGCAGATTACAGCCCTGGACGACCCCTATCTCACGAGGAAATACGAGGCAAGGCGGATGGTGGGATGCCCCGAGCTCCTGAAGGATGCCCCCGCTCCGGCAGCCGCGAATTGAGAACGGAGAGATATGGAAGCAGCCTCCAAAATAATTTTTTGAAAAATCCGGCTGAAGCGTGACAAAATCACTGAAGTTTTAAAATCTTTGCTGTATTATAAGGCCAGAAAACAGGAAAGCAGTGGAGCGCAGGAAGAAAAAGCCTCCACAGTGACAAACTCACAGAAAGAAAAATAAATAAGTGCTATATTAAAGGCACAAAATAAATCAGGAGGTATTTAAAATGTCCGTTATTACTGTTACCAATGATAATTTCAATGAGGAAATAAAGAATTCCGACAAGCCCGTCCTTCTGGACTTCTGGGCAAGCTGGTGCGGCCCCTGCCGTATGGTCTCCCCCATCGTGGATGAGATCGGCGATGAGCGCAGCGACATCAAGGTGGGAAAGGTGAATGTGGATGAGCAGCCTGAACTCGCTTCCCGCTTCGGTGTGATGAGCATCCCCACCCTCGTGGTCATGAAAGACGGCAAGATCGTAAACCAGAGTGTAGGCGCGAGACCCAAGGAGCAGATCCTTGCAATGCTGGGATAAAATTCAATAATAACTTATCCAAAACCGGCGGCCCTGAGGCCGCCGGTTTCATTTTTTCCTGAAAAAATAATGAGGCACAAAATGTGCCTCATTATTTGAAATCCTAATGTATATGTTTTTACTTTGCTTCTGCGGGGGCTGCGGGGCTCTTCTTTGCCTCCACATGGCGGATCACAAAGAGTGTGCCGACCATGAGCACGATGCCCAGTATGAGGCTGGGAATCGCTCTCTGTACAAATCCCGCGAAGATGTAGGTCACAAAGCTCACTGCGGCCACGGTGGTGGCGTAGGGCAGCTGAGTTGAGACATGGTTGATGTGGTCGGTCTGTGCACCGGCAGAGGCCATGATGGTGGTGTCGGAGATGGGTGAGCAGTGGTCGCCGCAGACAGCGCCGGCGCAGCAGGCGGATATGCCGATTATAAGGAGCCTGCTGGAGGTGGGGAAGATTGCGGTGACGATGGGGATAAGGATTCCGAAGGTGCCCCAGCTTGTGCCGGAGGCGAAGGCCAGGATGCAGGCCACGACGAAGATGACCGCGGGCAGCAGGCTGTAGAGCCCCTGGGATGCGCCCAGCATCACATCATGTACAAACTGGGCAGCGCCCAGGTTGGAGGTCATGGTCTTCAGGGAAACCGCCATGGTGAGGATGATGATGGGGGGAACCATTGCCACAAAGCCCTTGGGGATGCATGCCATGGCTTCCTTGAAGGTGAGGACTCTCCTGGCGATCATGTAGATGACAATGAGCACCAGGGCGATAATGCCGCCCCAGGGGAGGCCCACAAAGGCGTCGGTGTTGCCGAAAGCCCCGATGAAGTCACCGGCGCACTCGGTGCCGCCATTGGCATCCACGCCGAAGAAGCCGCCCACATAGATCATGCCGATGGTGCAGGCAACTATCAGCAGCAGCACGGGGAGAACAAGGTCGATGACCCTGCCCTTGGGATTCATATTTTCCACATCGTCTGTGTCATTTGCACCCAGTTCACCGTTGAGCTGTGCGCTCATCTCGTGGATTCTCATGGGGCCGTAGTCGAACTTCATGAGCGTGATGGAGAGGATGAACACCAGAGTGAGCAGGGAATAGAAGTTATAGGGGATAGCCCGGATGAAAAGCTGGATTCCGGTGATGCCGGTGTCCAGGTCTGCGGCCACGCCGGAGACGGCGGCGGCCCAGGAGGAGATGGGGGCTATCATGCATATGGGTGCGGCGGTGGCATCGATGAGGTATGCCAGCTTTGCCCTTGAAATTCTGTGGCCGTCAGTGACGGGGCGCATAACAGAGCCCACGGTGAGGCAGTTGAAATAGTCATCAATGAAAATGAGAATGCCCAGAACAAAGGTGGAGAGAGCAGCGCCGACCCTTGTCTTGATGTGCTTCTCTGCCCAGCGTCCGAAAGCGGCGGAGCCGCCGGAGGCGTTTACAAGGGCGACGATTATGCCCAGGAGCACGAGGAAGAGGAAAATACCGGCGTTGTCTGCGATGGCGGCGATGAAGCCCTCATTCAGCGCGGTGTCCAGAGTTCCGATGGCGGAGAAGTCTGCGCAGAAGAGTGCGCCAACCACCACGCCCAGGAAAAGTGAGGAGTAGGCCTCCTTTGTGATGAGAGCCAGAACGATTGCCAGCAGCGGCGGAACCAGAGCCCAAAAAGTACCGTACATGATATGTACCTCCCAATAAAAAAATGTCATGAACAGAGCAGATACTGTTCATGACACCGAATAACTCAGATTCACCGGTCTGACAGCCCTCCACTCTTGCGAGCGACAGTCCGACGGATATTCTCCGGCGGCCCAGGCATATCTGCACAGGAACACAGACACCCTTCGGCGGTGACCCCTTTCACTCCCGGCGAACCTGCGCCCTGAAGGAAGCTACTTTTGATAACCGCTCCTCTATCATACTTTGTTCAATTGCCCTCATTATAAGGCAGGAAATGCAAATGTCAACCGCAAAAAATCAAATGCAGGCAAGTTTGTATACTTTGCTGATTTAAAGCGTTTCTTATTGTGAACAGACTGTTAATACTGTGCAGTCCGCTCCGGGATAAAATTTTACACTGTAATAAAAAGCAGCCCTGAAAGTCAGAACGGCTGTCAGGGCTGAAACAGGGTTGTGGGATAAAGATATGAGCCGATTCTTCGTTTAGAAGAATCAATTGGATAAGCTGTGATTAAAAGATAATACTTTTTGCCCCATTTGTAAAGAGCGAAAGGGCACTAGTTTTGTCGAATGAGTATTTTTTGCATATATTTTTATTTCAGGGACACAATAAGTGCGAAACCTTAGAAACCATATGAGAGGAGATCATTGCATTGATCATGGATCGCATTGCTCTGGTGCTGGCCATAATCGGAGGCATCAACTGGGGCAGCGTGGGGCTGTTTCGATTTGATATCGTTGCATGGCTGTTCGGCGGTCAGACCGCAACCGTCAGCCGGGTTGTCTATACTCTGGTGGGACTTGCGGCCCTCTGGTGCGTATCCCTGCTTTTCCGCAGTGACGCCATCACCGACGAGGACTGATAGGAAAATCCGCCGAAGCAGAACTGCGGCAGAGATGAAATTTCCCGGGGCTGTTCAGAGGCCCCGGGAAATTTTTTATTTAGTTTCGGCAGTACAGAGCCGCCCGGTTCTCCGCTGCGGGAGCTCAGGCAGTGGGAATTATCTGCTCCTCTTTCCCCTGCCGGGCCTGGAATTGTTCCTGGGCTTTGCCTTTGCCCAGCCCTTTTTGCTCCGGGGCTTCCCGTTCTTTTTTGACTGGGGGGCTGCCTCATTCCGCTGCTGCCGGCCCTCGCTGTTTCTGCCGTGCTCCTTTGCGGGGGCTCTGTCCGGCCGCACAAGGCATTCCGGGCCGTAGCCTATGAGGTCCTCCCTGCCCGCCTCCTTCAGCGCCTCGATCACAAGTTTTCTCTTGTCGGGGCGTTTCCACTGGAGCAGGGCCCTCTGCATATCCTTCTCGTGGGGAGTTCTGGCCACGTATACCTCTTTCATGGTGGTGGGGTCAATGCCGGTGTAGTACATACAGGTGGAGATGGTGCCGGGGGTGGGGTAGAAATCCTGCACCTGCTCCGGCTGGCGGCCCTTCCGGTTCAGGTATTCCGCCAGGGCTATGGCGTCATTCAGCGTGCTGCCGGGGTGGGAGCTCATGAGGTAGGGCACCACGAACTGGTCCTTGGAATAGCGGTCATTCATGCGCCTGTACCTGTCCATGAACTCCTCATAAACCCCGATATGGGGCTTGCCCATGTAGTCGAGGACCGAGTCTATGCAGTGCTCCGGGGCCACCTTCAGCTGGCCTGAGATGTGATATTTCACAAGCTCGGTGAAAAATTCGCTGTTCCTGTCCTCCAGCATGTAGTCATAGCGTATGCCGCTGCGGACAAAGACCTTTTTTATACCGGGTATCTCTCTCAGCTCCCGCAGGAGCTCCAGATAGTCGGAGTGGTCGGCGTCCAAGTTGGGGCAGGGCTCCGGCGCGAGGCAGCGGCGGTTGGCACACATGCCGTTTTTAAGCTGCTGTTTGCAGGAGGGATGCCGGAAGTTTGCTGAGGGGCCGCCCACGTCGTTTATATAGCCCTTGAAGCCCGGGAGCTTTGTCATAAGCTTTGCCTCCCGGATAACGCTCTCTTTGCTGCGGCAGGTGACCATCCGCCCCTGATGAAAGGCCAGGGCACAGAAGCTGCAGCCGCCGAAGCAGCCCCGGTTGTGGGTTATGGAAAAGCGCACCTCGGATATGGCGGGCACTCCCCCCATGGCTTCATACATGGGGTGGTACTCCCGCGTGTAGGGCAGCTCCGCCACAAAGTCCAGGTCCTTTCCGTTCAGGGGCATGGCCGGGGGATTTATTATGAGATAGCGCCCGTCATGGGGCTGAATCATGGCCCGCCCCCGTATGGGGTCATGCTCCGCATACTCGGTTGCGGTGGCCCTGGCGTAGGCCATTTTATCCTCCGAGACCTCCCGGAAGGATGGGAGCATCACGCTCTCATAGGCACACTGGGCGGGGTCATTCACCAGCACCCCCGTGCCCTTTATATCGGTGATGGAGCTGAGAGGCTCCTTCTTTTTAAGCCTTTTTGCAATCTCTCTTGTGGCGTACTCCCCCATGCCGTAGACCAGAATGTCCGCGCCGGAGTCAAAGAGCACGCTGCGGCGCACCCTGTCGTCCCAGTAATCATAGTGGGCAAAGCGCCTCAGTGAAGCCTCGAGGCCGCCTATCACTATGGGCAATCCGGGGAAAGCCTCCCTCGCCCTGTTGGCGTAGACTATCACGGCCCTGTCCGGTCTGAGGCCCGCCTTTTTCCCTGGGGAGTAGAAGTCCTCGCTCCTGCGTTTTTTGGCGGCGGTGTAGTGGGCCACCATGGAGTCCAGATTGCCGGAGCTGAGCATCACGCCCAGTCTCGGCCTGCCCATGGCCCTGAAGGCGTCGGCGGAATGCCAGTCCGGCTGGGCCAGAATTGCCACCCTGTAGCCCTCGGCCTCCAGCACCCTTGCAATAACGGCGCTTCCGAAGCTGGGGTCATCCACATAGGCGTCGCCGGTCACTATGAGGAAGTCATACCACCACCAGCCCCGGCTCTCCATATCCTCTTTTGAAACAGGGAGGAACTCAAAAATTTCACTCATAAAATCACTCTAACTCTCCGTAATACCAGCCTGACCAGCCCCCGTGCTTTACAAAGTAGCCCCGGGAGCACTCCTCCACCACCCGCACCACATCTCCCCGCTTCAGGGGCAGAATGTAGTCCGTGCAGTCGTTGCAGTCCGTGTATTCATTGTCTGTAAAAAGATACTTTGTCAGTATATCCATCTCGTAGCCGGTGCGCACATGGCGGCAGCGGGAGAACTCCTCCCCCCGCTCCAGCACCTGCACCCGGCTGTCTCCCCAGCGGATGTAATAGCTCCTCTCCCCCTCCTGCTGGTCGTCCATAACCACCCGCTCCGGGAAGGGGTCATAGGCCGTGAAGGAGAAATTATCGCTGTATTTGTCCGGGATTATAAGGGCGTTCAGCTGTCCGTCATCCTTCAGGACACAGCCCCCGTCTATGCTTACAATTTTATGGACGCTGTCAACTATGGGGTTTGCGCAGACCCTGTCCGTGCCGTAGAGCATCACAGGCCAGTGGCCCGCTATCACCCATTTGTCAAAGCTGCGGCCGGAGGTGAGAAAGGCGGGACAGCGGGTGACCTCCTCCAGGCTCTGCTCACTGAGGGGCTTTGCCGGGTCGATTCCCGCGTGGGCAAATATAAAGTTCTCCGTCTCCAGCACATTGGGGAGATGGGCAAGGAAGCGCCACTCCTCCTTAAAGGCATTGAAAAGCTCCCTCTTGCAGGCGGTGAAGCTGTCGATTTCAAAGAGATCTATGCCCGAGGCATTGCACATATCCCAGATGATTCCCTTTTTATTGTGGAGTATATAGTGGAGAATATGCTCGTCAAAGGCCTCATTTTCGGAAAATATGTGGAACCAGTAGTCGCAGTTTCCGCAGACGGTGTGTACATTGCCTTTTTTGCTCAGCTCCATTATATAGCGGAGCGTGCCCAGGCTGTCCGCACCCTTCTCCAGAAAATCGCCGTCAATTATAAGCTCATCCCTGTCGGAAAAGTTCGCTTTTTTCAGCAGGCCCTTAAAGTAGGGCATGTTGGCGTGAATATCGGAGACAACCAGAATTCTCCGGTTCTCCGGAAGCTTTAATGGCCTTACAACGGCAGGGCCTTCATACATCATCCTCAACCCCCAGTTTTCTCTCCATCAGGAGCAGCTCCCCCAGACTGTTGGTCTCGGAGGAGATGTGCCTGAAGCCGTTGCGCCTGTAGAAATCCACGGCTGCGGTATTGCCGGCGGCCACATGGAGTCTCACGGCACTGCGGCCCAGATTTCCGTAGGCCTTGTATGCCCTCGCAAGGGCCTGGATTCCGCAGCCCCTGCCCCGGTATTCTTCATTCATATATAGGAGGCTGACCCAGCCCCAGCCCTCCGAGGCACCCCGCTCCATATCCATGTCCAGGAGGCCCGCAGGCTCATCCCCGCAGTAGAATCTCAGCACCGCATCACCGGAGAATCGGCTGTGCTCCTCCGCGCAGGCGAGGTATAGGCTGGGACTGAAGCCCGCAAGGGTACCGTGGGACACCATCCAGGCGTCGGCGTAGCAGGCCGTGTAATATCTGTAATCCGCCGCCGGATCCAGCTTTTCAGACCTTATCTCCGGCGCCCTGGTCCAGCTGGGGATGTCTAATTTATCCAGATGGGAGCTGTCGTTCAGTGTGACTATCTCAAATTTGCCGTCCTCAAAGCGGAGATGGGAAATTGAGGTGTTGCCGAACACCGGGGGCATCTCGGGGCTGTTGAAGTCTGCGCCGGTGAGCTTTGCAATTATGCAGCGTATGGTGACCCCGTGGCTCACAACGGCCACGCTCTCCCCCGGGTGTCTCTCCGCGATCTCCCTGAGCGCGGCAAAGGCCCGGTCCTGCACCATGGCGTAGGTCTCTGCTCCCTCCACATGCCATTTTCCCGGCTCCTCCATGAACTCTCTGGTCTTTTCGGGGTATCTGTACAGCACATCCCCGAAAAACTCCGTCTCCCAGGCGCCCACATTTATCTCCCTGAGCTTCGGCTCGGAAATTATTGGCATGGGGTGGTATTTCGTGACGGCCGAGGCGGTCTTTCTCGCCCTGTAGAGGTCGCTTGCGTAGACGGCGTCCACGGGGATATTCTTAAAGCGCTCCGCCAGGGCGTCGATCTCCCTGAGCCCCAGAGCCGTGACTCCGCCGTTCCAGTGACCCTGCATCATGTGGTACAGATTGCCCTCTGCCTGAGTGTGCCGAATGAGATAAATTTCTGTCATAAACTTGTGCCTCCAAACCTTGACCAGGCGCTGTGAATAAAGTATAATGAATCATTGATAGAGAAATATGTCTGTATTTATCAAAAACGCGACGGATATATTATATCTTGATTCTCCCCGATGTACAAGAGAAAGATGGCGGGGAGGATGTAAAACAGCTGAGTTCACGGGGAAAGTGGGTTGGATATGGTTAGAGCAGCGGCGCTGGTGTCCGGTGACGGGGCGAAGCTCCAGGCGATACTGGACTCCATGTATTTCAAGGAAATTGAAAATTTTGAGCTTGTGGCAGTGATTTCTCCCGAAAAGGAAGCATATGCCATGAAACGGGCTCTCAATGCAGGGGTTCCCGCCTATGTGGTGGACCCTGAGCTCTTTCCCACAATGACAAGCCACAGCATGGCCATCGCCAACAAGCTCCGGGATATGGATATTGAGCTTGTGATTCTGGCGGGCTACGACCTGCCCCTGGGCGTGGTGCCCTACCAGTTTAAAAACCGTATGATCGGCACATATCCCGCGATCTATCCCGCCTTTGAGGATACCGAGGGGGACATATGCAGGGCCGTTCTTGAGCGGGGCGTAAAGGTCACCGGTGCCACCGCGTACTTTGCGGATGCCGACGGCAGGGTGGGAAATATAATCCTCCAGAAAGCCGTTGAGGTCCGGCCGGACGACACACCGGAGAGCCTGCGGCAGCGGGTCATGGAGGAGGGGGAGTGGAAAATACTCTCCAAGGCGGTGGAGCTCTACTGCTCCGGCCGGCTCTCCATCCACGGCAACAGAGTGATTATAAAATAAAATACATAGGATTCCCCGGATGCCTCTGCACCCGGGGATTTTTGCATCCGTATCGGGACAGCGGGTATTTTTTGCCGCTGTGCTTTTTATTTTTTTGCTTTTGGGGCTTCCAGATACCTCCGGTGGATAAAGCAGAGCCCATCTGTGAGCTTTTCCTCTTCAAGCCTCACTCTCACATAGCCGCTGCCCCACTGGGCGCTTTTGGCCTCCATACCCTCAGCTGCAAGGGACAGTACCAGCTCCGACAGCACTTCCCCGCTGCAGGCTTTGCCCACAAGGCTGAGCTCGGAGCTCTTTTTATTTACGGCCGCACCGGCAAAGTTTGGGCGGGCACTGTCCTCAAGGCTGCAGAGCTGAGTTCTGCCCCTCTCCCCGAAGCTTGAAAGCAGCACCGTGTCCACCTGCCGCTCCATGGCGAGCTCTGCGGCCTTCGGACTGAGCACCCGGGAGCCGGAGCGGGCAAGGGTCAGCATATCCCGGTAATCCATCTTCTCAAGGCGCCGGGCATTCTTTATTATCCCGGGGTCCGCCGTATATACCCCCGCCACATCCGTATAAATTTCACAGCGCTCCGCCTCCAGCGCGGCAGCCAGTGCCACGGCGGTGGTGTCCGAGCCTCCCCGGCCCAGAGTGCTGATATCCCCTCTCACATTTATTCCCTGAAATCCGGCGGCCACCGGTATTTTCCCCTCACTCAAAGCTCTTGCGGCTCTCACCGGGAGACAGAGCTCAATGTCCGCATCGGTGTATCCGCTGCCGGTGATGATTCCGGCCTGCCAGCCTGTGAGGGATACCGCCGGGGCGCCGAGGGCCTCCAGCATCATGGCCAGCAGCGCCGCCGACTGCTGCTCTCCGCAGCTGAGCAGTGCCGCCGCCTCCCTCTCAGGAAGCCGGGGATTTATATCCCCGGCCGTTTTCAGGAGCTTATCCGTTGTGTCCCCCACGGCGGAGACCACGGCAATTACGCTGTCTCCCCGCTTTCGGGTCTCAAGGATTATGGAGGCGGCCCTGTGCAGTCCCTCCGCCCCCGCAAGGGAGCTCCCTCCGAATTTCTGTACGATAAGCATGTATATTCCTCCTGCTCCATTATATACATGAGAAAGATTTTCCGTGTATGTATAAGAAACCGGAAATTCGTCAAGAAAATATATATACATGTCTTTCGACGGGTGCAGCAGGAGCTCCTCCCGACGGGGCAGCAGGACAGGATTTTACATAGTGTACGCAGGATACGGGAGGGCAGCAGGGTGCAGCAAAGGGCAGGGAAAATTCTCCGTGCGCTCATATATTTTGGGGCCGCAGTGGGCGGAATATGGCTGGCGGCAAGCTATATTCTCCCCTGGACCGCGCCCTTTCTTCTGGCCTTTTCCGTGGCGGCGCTGCTGGAGAGGCCGGTGCGGGCACTGGTAAAAAAGGGCTGGAGGCGGAGCGCCGCCTCGGGGCTTCTGACCGTGGGGGTCCTGGGGCTCATAATATGGCTCGCCGTGGCTCTAACCCTCCGCGGCATCTCCGCCGCCACCGGTTTTGCAAAGGAGGTGCCGGGGCTGATGAAGTCCGCGGCAGCGACCATCTCCGGCATTGAGGAGCGGGCCGTCGCCTATGCCGCCTCCGCCCCTGAGGGGGTCTCGGAGTACCTGCGCCTCGCCCTTGAGGCGATAGGGAATTTTATATACGCTCTCCCGAGTCGTATCTCTGAGCGGCTGCTGGATTTCATGGCTAAGGCGGCCCAGAGCAGCCCCGATGTCCTTCTCTTCATAGTCACCGCCGGCATAGGCACATACTTTATCTCCGCCTCCTTCCCGGGGATCACATCATTTCTCAAGGCCCAGCTGCCGGAGGGCTTCCGCCGCCGCTGGGAGGGGGTGGGCCACGACCTGAAGCTCAGCTTCGGCGGCTTCATCCGGGCCCAGCTCATACTCATGGCCATGACCTTTTTCGAGCTGCTTCTCAGCTTTCTCCTGCTGGATATAGAGGAGGCCCCGGCCGCGGCGGCCCTCACCGCCCTCATCGACGCCCTGCCGGTGTTCGGCACAGGGACAGTGCTGGTGCCCTGGGGAATATACTCACTCCTTGTGGGGCAGATTCAGCGGGGGCTGGGTCTCCTGATCACCTGGGGGATTGTAAATCTTGTCCGCAGCTGTGCCCAGGCAAAACTTTTGGGGGATGAGATCGGCCTTGACCCCGTCGCCTCACTACTGGCGATATACATGGGCTGGCGGGTCTGCGGGGTGCTGGGTATGCTCCTCTTCCCCATACTTTTTGTCACCCTGAAGCAGCTCAACGACCGGGGGCTGATAAATCTCTGGAAAACAGAATAGACGTCAAAATTCCCCTGCCGAAGCGCAATTCAGCAGGGGAATTCAGGATTTCAGCGTAATTATTCAGTTTTCAGCCGGCGTTTTCAAATAGCGCGTCATAGTCGTAATTCCTGTAAAATTCATGCACCCGGTCGAAATATTCCTGACAGTTGTCCGGCCTCAGCTCGTGCTCTCCCGAGGCGAGGCAGTCCATTATCCACTCATTCACACCGGAGTCATAGTGTATATAGTCCTTGTAGCGGTCAAAATCACAGACAAGCTCAAATTCATCCATAAATGAAAACAGATGCACATTTTCATATTCCAGGAGCATCTCCGCAAACTCCTTCTCCGCTTCAAGCTGCAGCTCCAGAGTCCCGTTCTGCAGCTGCTTGTCCCAGAAGAGTATTCCGTAGGGCGGGAAGAAGATATAAAATTCCGTATCAGGATTTGCCCTGATGGTCTCAAGATAGTTCTGCTCCGTGGAGGCCCGGAGGCGTTCGTGTCTTTCTGCATTCATGTGGAATTCCGTCCCTCTCTCTTCCGGTCTCTCATATATGGCCATGACACTGTCCCTGCCGTAGCTGACCGCCGGCGTATCCCAGAAGCTGTAGTCGTCAAAGCTGGTGGCCTTTTTACCGGAGCGGGTATAGCTGAGTACGTTCAGTGAGCTCTTGAATATGCTCTTGTTGAAAAGATATTTTACATCGTTGATGGGATTTTTGTCGTAGAGGAAGAGTGGGTAGTCCTTCATCTCATAGTACATGTAGTCCTTGTCTGCCAGAATATTTGCGCAGTCGACGTCCATGATAACGAGTCTTATATCCCCCCTTGCCTCAAAGGCATCCCGGAGGTTCAGATCAAGCTCCCTGCTGCTGGCACCGGAAAAGGGCACCTTCACACTGCGGCAGCCGAAAAGTCTGTCGCACTGGGAGCTTTTGAAGTTTTCGCACATGGAGTTGCCGGTTATCACGGTGTCATAGTCAAAGTGTCTGAGTATCCCGTGGTTCTGGTAGCGCTGTTCAAATATCTCGTATTCCAGTCCCTCAAGAGGGGCATGGTAGTGGAAAAAGGGGTCTATGATCACCGTCACCGAGCCCAGAAGAGCCAGTGCCGCCAAAGTCAGGGCAAAGAAGGCAATGAGCCATTTTCTGAATTTCATTATGGACCTGCCTCCTTAGAAGTTGAAGTATAAAAAGGTGCTCACCGTGCCGAAGGAAAATATGCACCACACTATGAGTATCACAGAGCCCGCGAGATTGAGGAATGAGGGCTTCATGGCCTGCATCTTCTCGTAGGCATTTTTCGGCAGCAGCACCAGCAGCATCGCGCCCGTCAGGAAGAACGCGGTCACGGCTGCAGGATTGTAGGCGAGTCTGCCCAGGACCGGTATGGGAGAGAGCAGCACCTGGAGCTCCGGTATCTGGAAGTGGGAGGCTATCATCTCATCCAGGGGTCCGAAGTCAAAGCGGAATATATTCCCTATCACCTCAAAGGCCTGGCTGAGGCTGTCAGCCCGGAAAATTATAAAGCCGAGATTTATGAAGGCAAAGGTTATAAACCAGTTCAGAGCTTTTGGAATCCTGTCAAAGAACTTTTTGCCCCAGCGGGTGAGGACACAGAAAGCACCGTGGAGAAGTCCCCAGACTACATAGGTCCAGCCGGCGCCGTGCCACAGGCCGCTTAGAAAATATACTGTCATAATGTTCAGATAGGTGCGCGCTGTACCCTTCCGGCTGCCCCCCAGGGGTATGTATATGTATTTTCTGAGAAAGCGGGTGAGGGTGAGATGCCAGCGCTTCCAGTGGTCAAGAATGGTCACTGCCTTGTAGGGGGAGTCGAAGTTTTTGGGCAGGTCAATATTGAACATTTTCCCCATGCCCACGGCCATGTCGCTGTAGCCGCTGAAATCAAAATACATCTGCAGGGTGTAGGCCAGCATCACCACAAGGCAGTTTGTGCTGACGGTCATGCACTCACAGCCGTTGATGAGATAGTACTGCCCCTGAGTCACTGCCCGTCCCAGAGCGTCCGCAATGAGCACCTTTTTTGCCAGGCCCATTGAAAAAATATATATGCCCCGAACAAAATTTTCACTGTTAAAGCGTTTTCTGCTCCCGTCCATAAGCTGGGGCACAAGCTCATCGTGGGTGACTATGGGGCCGGCGATAAGCTGGGGGAAGAAGGTGACAAAGCAGGCGTAGTCGAGGAAGCGGTAGTCCGGCACCTCCCCATTAAAGGCATCCACCACAAAGGAAATCTGCTGAAAAGTGAAAAAGCTGATGCCCAGAGGCAGAATTATATTCCTGAAATTCCAGTCTGTGCGGAAGACGCTGTTCACCGTATCCACAAAGAAATTGAAATATTTATAGTAGAAGAGAATACCCAGATTCACCGCCACCGCCATAATCATCGCAGCCTTCCGGAGCTTATCGTTTTTGATTGTCCCGGAAAGGCGGTAAAACAGGAAATTTATGCAGATACTTGCCAGTATAAGTATGAGATATTTGGGGTTGTTGTAGCCGTAGAACCAAAGAGACATCCCGAAAAGGAAGAGCATGGCCAGGCGCTTCCGGCCCAGTCTGTTCAGCAGGAAATATCCCAGCAGGCACAGCGGCAGGAATTCCAGAAGGAATATATATGAATTAAAGAGCATTCCCGTTATCCTTTCAATGCACAGATATGGTAATACTACTACAAATGCGCTTTTAACTCAATATCTTTATGATATTTCCCCTTATGCATGCTGTTCCGGGGCCTGAGCGGATGTGACAGCCGCGGGCTGCTTTCTGCCTGGGAAAAATGTTTGATTTATGTAGTAAAAGTTCATTTTTAGTATGTTGACTGGTAAATTTGACTATGCTATACTATAGTTTAATTTCATAACAAAGGAGTTGGATATCCACCAATGGATGACGGCACCCGATTGCCATGGATAATCGCCATTGTGCTGCTTTTCTGCGCAATGTATTTTGCTGTTTCCGAGACAGCACTCGCCTCAGCCTCCCGTACAAAAATAAAGCTTGCAGCTGACCGGGGAGAGGCCGGCGCCAGAAGGGCGCTCTATATAATGGACAATTTTGACAAGGCCATAAGTACGATCCTAATATGCACAAATATCGTACATATCTCCATCGCCTCCCTTGTCACCGTGGCAGTCACCAGAATGTGGGGACTCAGTGCAGTCTCCCTCAGTACGATTATAACTACCATTGCCGTGTTTTTCGCGGGCGAAATGCTCCCGAAGAGCATCGCAAAGAAGTACAGTGAGCGCTTCGCAAAATCCTGTTCCGGCGTCATGGTCTTTCTTATGAAGGTCTTCTCTCCCCTGTCCTATGTTCTCACGAAGATAGGCGAGGCGGCCTCAAAGCTCACGAAGGGCAGTGAGGAGATCAGCGTCACCGAGGACGAGCTCTACGATATTGTGGAGGACATGACCGAGGGCGGCAGTCTCGATGAGGAGCAGGGGGATCTCATATCCTCCGCGCTGCAGTTCGGCGATGTGGAGGTGGAGAGTGTACTCACCCCCAGAGTCGACGTGGCGGCCATAGACATCTCCTGCAGCCACGAGGAGATTCTTGACTATGTCAAGGCTCAGCCCCACAGCCGGATTCCGGTGTATGAAGGCAGCATCGACAACATTATCGGAGTGCTCCAGATACGCAGATTTATAAAGGCATATCTCCGGGAGGGCCCGGAGCTTGATATAAGACCCCTGCTGGAAAAGCCCTATTTCATACACTGCAGTGCAAAGATTGATGAGCTGCTGCCTGTTATGTCCCGTGAGAGGCAGAATATTGCCATTGTCACGGACAACTACGGCGGCACTCTGGGCATTGTCACCATTGAGGATATCCTTGAGGAGCTTGTGGGCGAGATCTGGGATGAAGAGGACGTGGTCGAGGAGCCTGTTGTGGCTCTCGAGGACGGCAGCTTCCAGGTGGACGCCGACATCTCCGTCAGTGATGCCTTCGAGTTTCTGGATTTTGAGGACCCGGAGGAGGACGACGAGCTGGTGAACACTCTCATGGGTGAGTGGGCCTACAGCAGGTTCCCCGCAATTCCCGCCGTGGGAGACAGCTTTGTCTATCACAATCTGGAGGTCTCTGTTTCCAAGATGGAGCATAACCGTATCCTGAAGCTCAAAGCGAGACTTCTTCCTGAAGAAAAGGAAGGAGGCGAGGAAGAATGACACTGTATCCCGTTCTTATCGGAATTCTGCTCTGCCTTATTCTCTCCGCCTTCTGTTCCGGTGCGGAGATGGCCTATTCCTCCTGCAACACCATGCGCCTTGAGAGTGCAAAGGAGGGCGGCTCAAAGCGGGCTGCCGCGGCCGTAAAGATTACCGAGCATTTTGATGATGCCCTGAGTGCAATCCTTATCGGCAACAACCTTGCAAATATTGCATCCTCGTCTCTGGCCTCCGTGGCTGTAATTCTCATAGCCGGCAGCGACGAGTATACCTGGGTCGCCACAGTCATAATGACCCTCCTTGTGATAGTCTTCGGAGAGACTATTCCCAAGATCACCTGCAAGAAGTGTGCCAACAGGGTGTCTATAAAATATTCCTATGTTGTGCGCTTCTTTATGATAATTTTCCGTCCCCTTATCTGGCTTGTGGTGGGCATAATAAATCTCATCACCAGACATCTTAAGGGCGGCAGTGACGACGATGCCGACGGCGCCGTGGAGGAACTCTCCTCCATAATCGACACCGCCGAGGATGAGAGCGTGCTGGACGAGGATCAGTCCGAGCTTGTCCACGCGGCCATTGATTTCTCGGATATCTCCGCCTTTGAAATAATGACTGCAAGGGTTGATGTGCAGGCCATAGACATAGAGGACGACTGGGAGGATATACTGGCCCTGGTTGAGGATGAGCCCTTCACAAGGCTCCCTGTATATCAGGACAGCATTGACAATATAATCGGGACACTCTATCTCAATCAGTTCTTCAAGGCCCTCACGGAATCCGACCGTGTGGATATCAGGAAGCTTCTCATGCCCCCCTGCTATGTGTACAAGACCACAAAGCTGCCCATGGTCCTCAGTGAGATGAAGAAGGCCAAGCAGCATCTGGCGATAGTCACCGATGAATTCGGCGGCACTCTGGGCGTTGTCACCATGGAGGATGTGCTGGAGCAGATAGTGGGCGAGATCTGGGACGAGAGCGACACCGTGGAGGAAGAGGTCATCATGCGCGGCGAGAGCGAGTATGAGCTTGACGGTTCCATGGTCATGGACGATTTTCTTGATCTCGTAGGCCTGAATGAGTCCGACGTGGATGCCGAGAGCAGCACGGTGGGCGGCTGGACCCTTGAGATGTTCGGCGACTATCCTGCGGAGGGCGACAGCTTTGACTTTGAAAATCTAACTGTCGAGGTCCTCTCCATGGACGGACGGCGTGTTGAGAAGGTCCTGGTAAAGGTAAATCCCCCTGAGGAAGATTAAATTACATCAAAATTTAAAGCGGCTCAGATTAAATCTGAGCCGCTTTTGTTTGAGAATTTAAGTATTCTGCTGTTATATGGGCTTAAATACTGAAATTTGTTTTGATATGTTCAGTCCTGTTGAAGGCTGCGGGAAGAAAATTCCCATCGGGGCTTGACTTTGGTCTCCGGGCGTGCTATTATACATAAGCTGATTAAATATCGCGGGGTAGAGCAGCTGGTAGCTCGTCGGGCTCATAACCCGGAGGTCGTTGGTTCGAATCCTTCCCCCGCAACCACAAAAAAGGCCGCTTTCGTAATGAAAGCGGCCTTTTTGCGCTTTTTAATTAAGTTTAAATTTGCCTTCCGCCTGTCATGAGCTCTTTTAAAGCATAAATAATAAATGGGATTTGGATTTTCCGCGAAGATTTGGATAAAACAAATTTTCTTTATATGCTCTTTGCAGAAATAACACAAAATGCAGTAGATTAGTACAAGACAGCGGCAGGAATTAAACCTATACTGTCATAAGCACAGTAAATAAAAATAAAAACAGTATAAAAAAACATAATCTGAGGCTTTAATTTGACTGTATTTTTCGGAGATTCACCCGGTGCGGAATCCCGGGCAGACAGAAAACAGTATTTACAGAGGAGGCAGGACTGTGAGAGAATATATTTTTACAAAAGCAGAACAGGACGGCAGACTGGAAAGAGAGGATGTACTTGAGCTTCTGTCCATAGCTGTGGGCAGCGTGGATTATTACAGACTTTTGGAACTTGCAGAAGCGGATGCCCACAGGCGTTTTGGGAACAAGGGACAGATTTATGCGCAGATTGGATTGAACGCATCTCCGTGTCCGGCGAACTGCGGCTTCTGCTCGCTGGCGAAAGACGTATTTAATCCCGACAACAGCTTCACCCTTCCGATTGAAAACGTGAGCGGCATTGCGGGACAGCTGGCGGAAGCGGGGGCTGACGAGATATTTCTGATGACCACCGCCGATTATGACAATGAGATATTTCTGAAATGCGGGGAGGCTGTGAGAAAGCTCATACCCCCGACCATGCGTCTGGTTGCAAATGTGGGAGATTTTGACCTTTCGTATGCCTCAGAGCTGCGTTCTGCAGGGTTTACAGGTGCATACCACATACGCCGTCTGGGTGAGGGAAAGGATACGCAGCTGGACCCCCGTCAGAGGATAAAAACACTGGATGCAATAAAGTCCTCGGGGCTTGAGCTCTATTACTGTGTGGAGCCCATAGGTCCGGAGCACAGCTATGAAGAGATTGCAGACGAAATAATCAGAGGCAGGGATTACGAGGCCGATGTCATGGCCGTTATGAAGAGGGTGTGCGTGCCTGGCACAGCGCTCTGGGGCAGAGGGGAAATAGATTCCGACGAGCAGGCAAAGATATGCGCTGTTACAGAACTCTGTGTAAAACCGCGCAGGGCTATGGGCGTGCATGAGCCTGACCTAAAGTCGCTCAGGGCCGGCGCGAACCAGATATATGCGGAGGTAAGCGTAAATCCCCGGGATCTTAGTCTTAAAACCGAGACCGGCAGAGGCGCCTCTGTAGCCAAAGCCGAGGCAATGCTGAAGGAAACCGGCTGGGGGCATCAGCGGAGATGAGACACTTGTATAATTACATGTGTTTCCTCCGCAATGCATAATAAAAGCGGCATATGCGGAGTTTCAGCTGCTTAAAAATTTTTATTCATACTTATGTAAATACAACAGCAGATACCGGAAATAATCTGTTTATTCCGGTGCCTGCTGTTTTTTATTTCATCCTGAAAGATTGTCCGTATCCCCGCTTTGGGCAATAATAAATGCCCCTTTACGTAAAAATCTAATTCCTGGATTTGCCTTTCCGTGCCTGGTTGGGAGAAACCCCCCGATATTTCTTATAGTTACGCAGGAAGGAGGATGAACTGCCGAAGCCGCATTCATAGGCAATTTCCAAAAGGCTTTTGTCCGTGGGGAAGAGATGCTCCGCCTGAATTACACGGTAGAGATTCAGATATTCGTGAAAGCGCATTCCGGTGACCTGTTTAAAAATACGGCAGAAATGGGCCACACTCAGATTTGCAAAATTTGCAGCCTCTTCCACTGAAAGGTTTTCCCTCATGTAATTCTCGGAGACGAATGTGATGACCGGGTCCACAAGCCCCCGCTGGTGGAAGTCTGTCATATCCTTGGAATCAGCAGAGAGGACGGTATGCTCCTGATGAAACAGAACTGCCAGCAGGAGCAGCAGTGCACCCTTTACCACGCACGAGTACCCGGATTTGGGCGTATGGAGCGCATCGTGGATAGATTCCATAAGCGTTGCAGAGAAGGAATCCGCTTCGATTGCCCTCGGAAATATCATTTTGCCGCTGAGCCATTCGCGGCAGAACTGCTTCTCCTGACTGACGTATCCCAGCACATGCTTCAGATCAAACTGAAGTACCAGAATATCAAAGTCCTCATGGTGGGTCATGGGGATAAAAGAATGTCTCTGATGCGGGCAGATCACCGCAAGCTGGCCGGGTTCCACAGCAAAAAATGTGTTGTAAATCTGCTGAATACCGGACCCGCGGCGCACATATATGACCTCCATCTCATCATGCCAGTGGCTGGAGGAGGATTTGGTATCCAGATTTCCCTCTCTGATGTGTGTTCGGACATGATATTCCGGAAAATCGGAGGGAAGATTCTCTCTGTATGTATTTTGATACTGCATGATTAAATCCGACCTTTGTAAAAATTCGTTATGCGTATCCGTTGTGCATATTGGATAATTCAGCTTTTGGATTTCCTCTGTAAATCAGCCGGAAGTTGTGGCTTATTTACAAATTTACAAAAATGTATAGCTATATTTAGCAATTGGCATGTTATAAAATGCCGGATTAAAAGCTTTCAGGATTATTTTTGCAAGGACTGTAATCTGAAAACAACGTACAATAAAATCTAGAAAAACACGGAATAGCGAATAATAAGGACATAATACAGGCCGAATCCCGCTGTAATTATTCATACAGGCCACAGAACTGCACCGGCAGGAGATAAATGGGAATGCATTCCCGGTGAATACGGTTCTGCGCTCCACAGATTGATTACACAGCAGATTTTGACTGTACCGCGATAATTTTGAGGAAAAGCAGTCCGGGAGAGGCTGCTTTGCTGCCCGGAAATCGGGTAGAATTACATCCGGAAACAACACCGCAATATAATACTAACATACCGGATTTTTCCTGTCAAACACAGTATTATGCCGCTGCCCGGAGAGGCAGAGTTACCGTTTTTCCGGATGTTTCGTGATTCAGCCACGGAAGTTTTGCTTGTATCCTAAATCCTGAGGGATTTTTCAATAAGAATAATAAGACAAAAAACAAGGAGGAACAAAAATGAAACGCAAACTGATCGCAATGGTGCTGATGGCCGCCATGATTCTTACACTGGCTGCCTGTGGCTCCGGCAACACTGAGGAGGCTCCCGCTGCTGCTGAGAAGCCGGAGGAGGCTCAGGCTGTTTCCCAGGATACCGACGAGGTCGTTGAGATTCACCTGGCCAACTGGCGCACCGAGGAAATTGAGGCATTTGAGGAAATCAATGCTGAGTTCATGAAGGAATATCCCAATATTCACCCCGTGTATGATGCAATAAAGAATACTGAGTATGACTCCAAGCTCTCTATTGATCTGACCTCCGGTACCGCTGCTGATATCGTATATGTCCGTCCTTTCGACCGCGGCTATGATCTCTACAAGAACGGATATCTGGAAGCCCTGGACCGTGACAAGCTCCCCAACATGAGCAATATCTCCGATCTACAGGCATCTGTGTACACCGAAGATTCCACCAGCACTCTTTTCGGCGCACCTTTTATGTACATCAACTATGCATTCCTCTACAACAAGACTCTCTTTGACGAGCTGGGCATTGAAGAGCCTGAGACCTGGGATGAATTCTTCGCAGCATGCGATACCATTAAGGAGTCCGGTGTGACACCCCTTGCTTTCGGCATTAAGGATAACTGGATACTGAGCGGCAGTGTCTCCGACGGTATTTTCGGAAACTTCGTCGGCGGCGAGGAAGGCCGTCAGAAGCTGATCTCCGGTGAGCTTCTGCCTACCTCTCCTGAGATGGTTGCTCAGTTTGAGACCATGAACAAGTTTGTCGACTACATGCCCGAAAACTATGAAGGTGTCAGCTATCTTGACAACGTCCAGATGTTTGCCATGGGTCAGGCTGCCATATATCCCGGCGGTTCCTTTGACGTGGGCTTCATTGAGTCTCAGGGCATAGACTTTGAGATGGGCGTGTTTGCACCTCCCGTTGTCAATTCCGGAGATACCAGATGGACCTCCATGAACGGCGGTGCAGGCCTTGGCATCAACGCTGCTTCAGAGCATAAGGAAGAGGCTTATACCTACATCAACTGGCTGCTTGGTGAAAAGGGCCAGATCATGATCGGCAACGGCGCTCCCGGTCTGTTCCCCTGCGCAAGCAATGTGGACGCTTCCAAGATGGAAGATCCGATCATCGGCGAAATGATGGGCTTCGGCGGCGAGAACGGTGGAGACTACACCATCAGCTGGTGCATGAAGCTCAACGGAGGCAACCCCACCGCAACTGCTTTGGCAGACGAGAACATTTCTCTTATGCTTCAGGGAACTCAGACTGCAGAGGAAGCTGCCCAGAAGATTCAGGACGGCGTCTCAAGCTGGTACGAGCCCTGGCAGGGTAAGTAGTAAATAATGTCAGTCGGCTGCAGGTGTAGCCTGCAGCCGATTTTATATTCTGTGATGGTTGAGGGGGCTCAAAAAATATGAATACCAAGGTAGGAAGACCACACCGCAGACTTCAGAGCGGGTGGTCGATTGCTGCATATTTGCTGCCTGCGCTGCTTATTTATACGATTTTTATGGTTCTTCCGATTTTGTCATCTTTCCGTACCAGTATGTTTGAATGGGACGGGCTCGGAGACATGAAATTTATCGGGCTTAAGAATTTTACGACATTGTTCACGGTGTCTCCGTACCGGGAGAGATTCTTCGGTGCGTTAAAAAACAACGTGATGATGTTCCTGATGATTATGGTTCTTCAGAACGGCCTCGGCCTGCTTCTGGCTGTATTGCTTACCAGAGGTCTGAAGGGGTCTGTCTTTTTCCGTACGGTTTTCTTCTCTCCTGTTACAATCTCGGTTGTAATTGTAGGCTTTATCTGGACACTGATTTACAATCCCACCTGGGGTGTTATCAATGCGGTGCTGAAGGCCCTGGGGCTGGGGGAACATGCCATGGCGTGGCTGGGTGACGAATCGACCGCCCTGCTCTGCGTCACAATCGCCGGCGCATGGCAGTCCATCGGCCTTTCCACGATGATGTTTGTCGCGGCCATTCAGGGAATCCCGGACGATATTGTGGAGGCCGGCAGAATTGACGGCTGCGGTGAGTGGCAGCTTTTCCGGCATATTACTTTCCCCATGATTCTGCCCACCATCGGCATGGTGTCTGTACTCACACTGATCGGCAACTTTGCAAACTCCTTTGATATTATTTATGCAATGCAGGGCGCACTGGCCGGTCCCAACTTTTCCACAGATGTCCTTTCCACTTTCTTCTACCGCACTGCATTTGGTGCCTACGGGTCCTTTGTGCCGGATCAGGGCATGGGCTCTGCCATCGCAGTTATGATGTTTATTATTGTCCTGATCTGTGTATGCATCTGGTTTGTTTTGGATGCAAAGAACAGGAGGTACTGATATGGATTTAAGAACGCGCAAGCCCATTCACTGGGGCAGAGTGGTGGCATATGCAATTCTGATTATTCATCTTCTGGTCACGCTTATACCCCTCTATATAATGATTGTCACTTCCCTCAAGACAAACAAGGAAATCTTTTCATCTCCCCTTGCCCTTCCCAGCAGCTTTAATCTGGACGGCTACCGGAAGGTGCTGAAGCTCAACGATTTCCCGCGCTTTTTCTGCAACAGCATCTTTGTTACGATTATTTCAATTATAATTTACACGCTGGTTTCCCTGCTGGCGGCCTACGCCATAACCCGTTTCCGCTTCAGGGGAAGCAATGCATTTTATATTTATTTTCTCCTTGGCATGATGGTCCCTATCCGGATCGGTGTTCTGAATATGTTTGAGATGTTCAAGAAGCTGAACCTGACGGATTCACTGTGGGGCCTTATTCTGATTTATTCCGCGATGGGTATTGGATTCTCCGTCTTCATCATGTCGGGATTTATGAGGTCCATACCCAAAGAGATTGAAGAGGCGGCGCGGATAGACGGCTGCTCATCTTTCCGCATTCTCTGGACTATATTGGTCCCCATTCTCAAACCGGCAATTGCGACCGCTGTCATTTACAACTTTGTCCCGATTTGGAATGACTTCTATTTCCCTCTGATATTTATCAAAAATGAAAAACTTAAGACTATCCCTATTGCTGTCACAATCTTCTTCGGGCAGTTCCAGACGGATTGGCCTACAGTATTTGCGGCTCTGTCCCTTGCTGCACTGCCGGCGCTGATCTTCTATTTCCTGATGTCCAAGCAATTCATAAAAGGCCTGACCGCAGGCGCGGTAAAGGAATAATAGGAGGATATCTGTAAAAATGACATCTCGTGAACGTTTAATGGCGGTGCTGCAGCACAAAATTCCTGACCGTGTTCCTGTATCCGCCTATGATATGACCGGCTGGCATTACGATCCGAGAGACACTGTCACGGATGAAACGGATCTGAATGCCTATGTCCGGAGGAAGATTCTCTATACCTATCTCATAGGATGGTGGAACGAGGAGCCCTCCTATGCCCCGCTGATGAGCTATCTGCGTGAGAAAGCCGACTGCCTGTACATGACGGATGTGCCCATGCAGAATGCCTATGTTGCCAGGAACACACATATGAAACAGTGGACAGAGGGGCCTTCTACATTTACCAGAATTACTCTGACAACTCCCAAAGGGGATCTGTCCCAGCTGTTCCGCGTGGATGAGGGCGTCTACACTGCGTGGGAAATTGAGCACAGGATCAAAGATGAATCCGATATTGAAAAATACCTGTCCATCCCCTATGAGCCGGTGGAGCCGGATGTCTCCCATGTTTTTGCACAGGATAAATTTATCGGCGAAAACGGTATTATGCTGATTGATGTGCCGGATCCTGTTGTGGAGGTTTTTGGCCTGTTCTCCATGGAGGATTTTCTGATGTTTGCCTACACGGAGCCGGAGAAGATGGGAGAAATGATGGACAAGGCGTTTGAGGAACAGTCTTACTTTCTGGAGACCATTCTGAAGAAGGGCGTCGGACCCCTTTTCCGTTTCTCCGGTCCGGAGGTGTGCACGCCCCCGTATATGCACAATGAAGCTTTTGAAGAATATGTTGTCAAATACGACAAGCGCCTGATTCGGCAAATTCACGACCACGGTCAGTATGCCAGGACTCATGCCCATGGCAACATTAAAACAGTACTCCCCTATTTGCTGGATATGGAAGTGGACGCCATCGACCCTGTGGAGCCGCCTCCCTGCGGAGACTGCACCATGGCCGAGGCAAAGGCCATCTGCGGAGATAAGATATGCCTGTTCGGAAATGTAGAACTGCGCGATCTTGAGGCTCTTCCCGCTCCGGAAATGCGAAAGGTGATGGAGCAGCTGATGGCGGAGGGCAAACCCGGCGGGAACTTCGTTGTGCTGCCCACCGCTACACCTCTGAATGTCCCGCTGTCTCCCAGAACCGAGGAGAACTTCCGCATCATGGTTGACACGGCGCTTGAGCTTGGTGAGTATTAAATTTAATAAACGCATTACAGAAACCATGGCCTTTTGCAGCATCTTTTCCATTGACAGCTCTCTGGATTTTGCTGTGAAGCTGTAAAGAGCATTCAATGACAAAGCAGGACTGTACGGCCATTTATGCTGTGTCTTTTCATATTACGGCTTATGCTAATGTTGGAATAGCCGGATTGAAACGATTGAGTAAGCAGTAGAAACAAGGAGTGTAAAGATGAATTCATATGAAAGACTTATGGCCCGCCTGAAGGGTGAAGCCGTCGACAGAGTTCCCAACCTCTGTATTCTTATGGCCTTTGCTGCCAAGTATGCAGATATCCCCTACAGGGATTTCTGCCTCTGTCCTGAGAAAATGGTTGAAGCAAATCTCAAGTATCACAAGGATTTTGATATAGATATAGTGACCGTGATGTCGGACCCCTACGGTGAGGCCATGGATTACGGTATGAAGGTCCGCTTCCCTGAAAACGAGAACCCCCGTGTCGTGAACTATTTCTGGGACGATGAGGCTGATGCGGAATCCCTCCCTGTTCTGACCATGGACAAGACAACCCGCATGAGGGACAGGGTGAAGACCATAAAGCTCTATGCAGATGCAGTTAAGGGCAAATGTCCCATTGCCGGCTGGGTTGAGGGCGCAGTGGCTGAATACTGCGATCTGAGAAACATAAACGAGGCCATGATGGATTTTGCCGACGGTGACGACTCCGTAGATGAGATCCTTATGAAGATTACGGAGCAGGACAAGCTCTATATAAGGGAGCAGCTGGAAGCCGGCGCTGATATTATCGGTGTGGGCGATGCGGCCTGTTCTCTGTTGGGGCCGGCACTCTATGCTAAATACGGATTCCCCTATGAGAAAATAATGATTGACACGATTCACAAGTACGGCGGCCTTGCAAAGCTCCATATCTGCGGAAATATAGGCCCACTGATTCCTAAGATTGCGGAGCTGGGTGCAGACATAGTGGATGTGGACTGGATGGTGGATTTTGAGTATGCCGCAAAAACTCTCAAAGGCATAAGCTCTGTCAACGGGAACTTTGATCCTGTTTCTGTTATACTCTCTGGAACACCCGAATCCATCCGCGACGCCGTTCTCCACTGCCTTAAGGTAGGCGGCGACAGATGCCTTATCAGCGCGGGCTGTGAAGTTCCCAGGGATACACCTGTGGAAAATCTCATGGCAGTGGCGGAGACCCTCAAAAGCTGCTGAGTATTATCAGCCTTTTAAATGCGGTTTCGGACCATGTCCTGTCATTTTGAATTCAGGCAGGGCCGTATCCCGATGATGCCGCAGAACAATATACAGAATAAGCAGCCGGAAAACCTGCAATTACAGGCTTCCCGGCTGCTCTATTATTTCATTCCAATGCATAGTTGCAGAAAATCTTCGGTACATCACTCTGCTTTATTTGGTAATCTATAAAATTGTACTGTCCTTTCTGTCCCATTTGTCCCAACTGTTAATGCTGTAAATAGCTTCTTTCGGGATGGTGCATCAGGTAAAATATGATGCATTTTATCAAGTTTCGTTACTATTGCCAATTTGTATCAAAATCTGAGTGATCCTTACCATTGCCACTAAAAAGACCGTTTTCGTAATGAAAACGGTCTTTTTCTTCTGTAGTTTTTTCCATCATAGCAGAACCAGATGCCTGCATACTGTGACAATAAGAACACTCATCCAAAAATTGGAAATCAGCTCATCATCTGCAGGTCAGGCAGTCAGCCGGCATGCGGCCTTCAAATATGTCAATCAGTGCCGCAGCTGTTCTGACAGAGGTAAGCTCATAGTTTTCGAAAGTCTCCGAAGCTATATGTGGTGTAAGGATTATACGGTCATCCTGCAGCAGGAGACAGTTGGAATCAACAGGCTCCATGTTAAACACATCCACCGCGGCGCCTTTTATCTTCCCGTTTTTTACTGCCTCAAGCAAAGCCTCATCATCTATGAGGCCTCCCCTTGCAGTATTTATTATATAAACGCCATCCTTCATACGGCTTATAGATTCCGAATTAATCATTTTCTGTGTTTCTGGAGTAAGCGGTGTGTGAAGACTTATAATATCACTTTCTGAAATCACTTTATCCAGCGTACAAAGCTCTACTCCGCTATTTTCAAACCGCTGACTATTGGGATATTTGTCATAGGCAATCATTTTGCAGGAAAATCCAGCCAGTTTTCTGGCCGTTTCATATGCTACAGCGCCAAAGCCAATAAACCCAACAGTGCAGCTGCCCAATTCATGGGACATGGTTCTCGGCCACAGGCAATTATGAGTTTCCTCATTAGCTGAGCAGATGCCCTTCAAAACATTTAACATAAGTCCGACAGTATGCTCCGCAACAGCATTGGAATTTATACCCGGGGAGTTTGTCACGGTTATGCCGTGCTCCCTGGAATATTTAAGGTCTATGTTGTCAACTCCAACTCCGAAACGTGCAATGGCTTTTAGCTTTTTTGCTTTGCAGAGGACAGCCTCATCCCAGGTATCCACGCCTGCAACTACGCCGTCTATGTCAGGCACAATTTTCATCAGCTCCGCCTGTGTATAGGGTCTGCTGAAAGGATTTTCTATGATTTCGCAGCCGTAATCCATAAGCATTTTTTTCCCGGCGGCGCAGTACTTGGAGTAATTTGTTGCTGTCACTAGTACTTTTTTCATTTTTTCTCCTCAGTCTTCAATAAACTGTCTGAAGTAATCTGTCAGGAATATCAGCTGATGAACTTCATCAACAGCCGTAGCATTCAGGAGAGATGGGTCCTTAACTCTGGTCTGGATTGAATTGAAATTTCCCAGTTCACACTGCAGATACTTGGCATTCGCCGGGTACACCTGGCGCTCAACAAAGGAAGCGATGGTAAGGAAAGAGGCGATAAGTTTGGACTTTTCCTCGTTCTCATCATAATGCCTGCAAAGCCAGCTGTAGAGCTCCGGGTGGAAATTCGCCATAACACCGCTGAAACCTGCTGCACCCAATTTCAGAGAATCCAGCAGTGTCGTGGTGTTGGCGTTAAAGAGCTTAAGATTGCTGCCTTTTATTATATCTATTTTTTCTTTTATGAGCTCTATGTCGCAGCATGTATCCTTGAGAAAATAAAATCTGCCGCTCTGTGCGCACCATGATGTGAGTCTGGGAGACAAAACCCGTTTATAAGGCACAGGGCATTCGTAGAATCCCAGGGGCATACTCTCAGGCAGCTTTAATAGCAGCCTGTCCATATTGTGCAGCCACACATCGTCACTCTCATCCTGAGCCGCCAGCTTATTGGAAAGCAGTATGAGAGCATCTATTCCGGTATCGCACATACGATTAAGTTCATTAACCTGTCCCTCAAATGACTCAGAGATATGCCCGGATGCCACAACCGGTATTCTGCCGTTTACTTTTTTTACGATATAAGCTGCAATTTTAGTGCTCTCCTCAAGGGAGAGGCAGTACATCTCGCTTGACTGGCAAACCGCAAAGAGACCCGATACCCCGGCGTCTATATACCATTCCACAAGCCGCCCGAGAGCCGGATAATCGACTTCATTCTCATCAGTGAATGGGGTAAGCATAACAGGATAAACCCCATTATTAAAATTTATGTTCATTATGATGCTCCGTTCAATACTCCGTTCAATACTCCGTTCAGCCCTTTGATGCCCCTTCAAGAGCAAAGCCCTTTGACATGTGAGACTGGACGAAAAAGTACAGCACAACTACCGGTATAGAATACAACACGGAATAAGCCGCTATTTGTCCGTAAAGGACATCGCCTTCCATGCTGAAGAAGCGATAAATGTTGATTGATGCAGTAAATTTCTGGTCATCGACAAGGAGAATAAATGGCACGAAGAAGTTGCCCCAGCTGCCGATGAATGTGTGAACCGCAACCGTGAGAATACCCGGCTTCATAAGCGGCAGGATGATTTTAACAAGACACTGAAGCTTTGAGGCCCCATCTACGAGTGCCGCTTCCAGCAAATCATTTGAAATCGCATCAAAGAAATTCTTGGACATCCAGATAGCATACGGTATTGCAGCAGCGGACATAAACAGTATGAGAGCCACCATGTTGTCCACCACATGCAGCATGAGAAACATCTGGTAAACCGGAACCATAATAGACAGTACCGGCAGGGATGTCATAAAGAGCAGTGTGAGCATAATTTCCTGTGAATGCTTCATCTTGCCCTTTGACAGCTGGTATCCGGCCAGAAGTGAGGAAATCATCACAATGCAGACCTGACATACCGAGACAATAATGCTGTTTAAAAAGCCTCTCATATAGACACTATTTGAAAAGACTTCCTTATAATTCTGCAAAGAAAAGTGCTCCGGTATTTTTATCGACTGTACAGCCTGCACATCAAAGGAGGCCAGCAGCATCCAGAGCAGGGGCAGTAAAAAGCAAAAAGCAATAAAAATCAATACTATTCCTGACGCCAGGTTACTGTTCTTTTTCAATGCTTTCTAACCTTCTTTCCGTCCTTATCACTTAAAACCTTGATATAAATAAATGCGAACAAAACACCTACCAGGAGCATGATAATTGCAATAGCCGTGCCGGCACCGAGCTGATATGACACAAAAGCCTTTTTATACATATATATTGCCAGCGTTGTAGTGGAATTGCTCGGGCCGCCCTTCAGCATCGCATAGGGCAGGCCAAATGCACCGATGCAGTTCAGGGTGATTATCATGGAGACAGTAGCGATTGTCGGTTTCAGAATAGGAAGATAAATTTTAGTCAGGATCTTCATATTGCTGGCACCGTCGAGCCTTGCGGACTCGGTTATCTCATTCGAGATATTATCAAATGATGCCTGGAACATCATGCTGGCATAAGCAGCTCCCTTCCATATCTGAGCTACGAAAATACAGACAAGAGGGAAACTGTAGAGCCAGGATACAGGAGATGCCCCGAAGGCTGAGATAATCATATTCAGTGTCCCCTTATCTTCAAAGAAGGACAGGAAAATATAGGATGCAACCACCATAGGGCAGCACCATGCCACCACAGATGTAAATCCGACCGCCCGTCTGAATTTGGGTGAATGAGTGCGCATCAGGTAGGCCATCAAGAAGCCGACTGCCTCCTGTCCGAGGACACCTGCGAAAATAACAAACAAAATGGTGCGCCCGGCCGCATCAAAGAACTGGGGGTCATGAAACAGCTTCACATAGTTCTCGAAGCCAACAAAGTGCAAATTGGCAGCACTGGCTCCTGTAAGAGCCATATTGGTAAATGAATAATAAAATGCTATAAATATGGGACCGAGGAAAAGCGTAAACAACAGTATTCCGGCTGGTATGAAAAAGCCATATCCGTGTAAGCCCTTTTTCAAGTTTATCCACCTCGCCTTGAAAATTTGGATAAAGTGCATTGTTTCCTGCACACAGAATTCAGCACTGCCACAGGAAACAATGCACTTAGGGTTAAGTTAATTCGATTTTGCGCCTCAGCACATTATTTGCGGATATCTACCTTGTCCTCGCCGAAATCAGCAATGAGCTGGTCTTCAAAGGATTTAATAATTTCCTCAACAGGTGCCTGATTTGTACCAATCTTCTCTGCCATCTCGGCAATAAGGAGAGATACGGTAGGATAGCCCTCTGTTGTAGGTCTTGTAAAGCCCCACTTGGTGTTCTCAGTGCAGTCCATAAATGTATAGACAGCATTGGGATTTTCTATGTAGGAGGGATCAAGTGCTACATCCTTGCGCACAGACATCTGGTTATATTCAACGCAGAACTTGAGGTATGCATCATAGGACATGATGTACTGAATGAATTCCCAGCCGCCATCCTTGTGAGCTGCATTTGCAGGAATTGCCATAGTCCAGCCGCCGATGATTGAGGTGTAGGGTCTGTCAGGGTCACCGTTTTCGGTAGGAACCAGGCAGAAGCCGATCTTGTCCTTCCAGTCTTCCATGGGAGCTTCACCGTTGGGAGCCCATGCCTTGTTGAGTGACTGGGAGTCAATAAACATACCGATATTGTCGTTTACAAAATGGTCAGATCTGATTACATTTACATTGTTTGTCTGAGTTGCCAGGCTGACAGGAGGGCCAAGGTGTTCCTTGTTGTACACGATGTCGTACATATTGAGGACCTTACCCAGATTCTCATAGTCAACAACCCACTTGCCTATTTCGAAATCATAGAAAACACCGTCAGTGCCGCTGTACAGGGTCTGCATGGGCTTCATGGAAGTTCTTTCAGCATCTGAACTTGCAATATTGAGGTAGAGGGGAATGAAATCCTCGCGGCCTTCATCCTGGGCAACCTTCTGCATCTTGCGTGCTGCATCCAGCATCTCATCCCATGTTTTAGGCTGGAAAGTATCGGGGTCATATCCGGCTTTTTCTACCATAATCTTGCTGTACCACAGTCCGTTAAGGGATGTGTTAAGCGGCATGCCGTAAACCTTATTATCCAGCTCACATCTTGCTCCGTTGACAATGGAGGGAACAATCTGATCCATATCATCAAAGGTGGCTATATAATCATCCAGAGGAGACAGATGGCCGGCCATTGCGTCATTATTTACAAGGAAACCATCCTCCGCTATTACATCAGGGCAGGTATTGGAAGACTGCATCATCATGATGCTCTTGGTGTTGATATCAGAGTTATCAGCAACAAGCTCGTTTACATCCATGACGTATTTGGAATCAGGATTTTCGGTATTGTACTGATCTCCCATATCCTTGCAGAAGCCGTAAAACCATGCGGGAACATATATTTTTACGGTTTCCTTTTCTACTGCCTCAGTTTCTTCGACCGCTGCCTCCTCAGCCGGGGCCTCGTTCTTCGGTTCCTCAGCAGCCTTGGTGCCGCAGCCTGCCAGGCATGACATGAGCATAACCAGGGCTAAAATTAATACGAGCGTTTTTTTCATGGTAATCTCCTTTCAGTTTTGTTTTTATTTGCAGTACTTTGTACTTACTTCTTTACGATGGCGACCGTAGTACGGATTATACGGAATGAATAGTGTGCATCGGGGGGAGCATCATCGCCGACCCAGCCCGGTGTCTCGCTGCCTCCGGAGATTTTTACGCTCTTTGATCTGGGAATATCAAAGGAAGCATTACTGAATCCGGTAAGAGGGAACTCTCTCCAGTCTGCCTTTACATAGCAGTCGGGGAGGATATTGGGATTGTCCTTAACATAGGTCTCATCAGGAGCATAAAATCTGCGGACATCCGGGGTAATGGTTGCCCACTGATCTGCTCTCAGATGGCTGCCCCAGAGATTATTCTGGCGCATACGGGGAGCAACAAGTGCTTTAATTTCGTCAGGGCGATAGAAGTCATCGCAGGGTTCAAACATAAGCTGAACATAGCCGGGAGGTGTGCATGCGCTTCCTATTACATCTACATGTACAATGGGCTCGTCCTCGACAACCTCTATGTAGTCAGCGGGAGGCTGCCTGTTATCGGGCCAGTATGCGTTTATGGGATTCAACTCCATGCCGTGAAGTTCACCCTGGTCATAGACCCTGACCACATTTACATTCTCATAATTAAATGGAACCAGGTACTCATAGGTTTTAAACCCCGTAATCTCTATTCTTTTCTGAACAGGATCAGAATAGGGATATACTTTTTTGTCTTCTGCCTTCATTTTTTTCCTCCAATTTTTTTATTATTTAGACAGCATCTGCATGCTGGAAGCAACAATATGATGATAAAAACAAAATGAAAGAATAGTAATATATTGTCCGCTAATATTACATTATTTACTTTGTTTTCTTCACAGCTTATAAATATTTTCAAAAATTATTAACTTAAAATTACATCATTCAAGTTCAAATGTCAATGACCAATGTAGACAAAATATACTGTAAAAATTCAGCACTATGCAGAAAACGAAAAACAGTATTGACAAAGGAACCTTCTGGTGAGATTATATTAGCAATATTAGGGTTAATTATTAGTAATTAATTTTGTGACCATTGCAAGTTTTGGAAGAGCTTTGCGTAATATTAATGTAAAATATATTAAATACATTGAAAGGGACGTATCGTAATGAAGGAAATTAGTAATATAACTTTGGGCGTCAATCATCAGTTCCTTTATCCGGAATCAATGGTAGACGGGAACGCACACACTGAGACACTCAGGGAGCTGGCCGCCACTGATCTTGTGGATGCCCTGGACTGCTGGATCTGGCCGGATGAGCAGAGAGGAAAGGAGGAGGCCGAGCTGCTCAGAGACTCCGGAAAAGTTATCAACTATAATATAGGAGACAGGAGCGGTTTCAAACCCGTGGTTCCCGCTTCATCGGATCCCGCGGAGAGGCAGTATGCCCTGGATATCATCCATGCTGAAATAGACCGTGCTCTCAGCGTTGGCGCTAAGAAGATAGTCATAGGCTCCGGCCCTGACTTCCCCGATAACAGAGAACAGGCTAAAGAAAATTTTCTTGAATTTATGCTTAAGCTCAAGACATTCCTGCCGAAAAAAGGTGTGGAAATCTGTCTGGAACCCACAGACAGAGACATAGACAAGTTCTTCCTGTTTGGACCTGTTGAGGAGACAGCTGCATTTCTCCGGGCTGTCAGAAACGCAGGGTTCGGAAGAGTAAGCATGCTGCTGGACATGGGGCATATCCCCCTCATGCACAATGATCTTATCCGTGCCGTTAAGGAAGGCGGCGACGTCATAGATCATATACACCTCGGCAACTGCATGTTTAAGGATGCAAGTGATCCTATGTATGGCGACAGACATGTCTGCTGGGATTATCCCGGCGGAGAGTACACAGGAGAGGATCTGTATCCTATCCTCAATGAGCTCTATCATATCGGTTACTTTAACCATCCCTGCACCGTTTCTTTTGAAATGCGCTGCTTCAATGGTTTAAGTGCACTTGAAAGTCTTAAAAAGTTCTGTGATATTTTCTACGAGGTAGCGGGCAATCTGCCGATATGAACGAGACCCGACATTGTTTATGATTGGAGAAAATGCATATGAGATTTCTTATTATGACCGATATAGAAGGTGTTACAGGCGTAACGACCTTCGAGCAGGCAGAAAAATCAGCTTTTGGGAGAGAAATGCTGATGAACGATTTGCTGGCAGCCATAAACGGGATTCTTGACACCGGTGATCATGAAATAGTAGTATATGACATGCACACAGACGGCCGTAATGTAGATATAAGCCGGCTGCCAAAAAATATACCCGTGGTAATGGGCAAACCTATCAATAAAAATTGCTACAGGGGAATAGGCGACAATGCAGACGGTCTTTTTCTTCTTGGTCTGCACGCCATGCAGCATGCAGGGAATGCGCTTTTAGAGCACAGCTATCTTGCACAGTACGATTCCATTCACATTAACGGAAAACTGGTAGGCGAGATAGGTACCGAGGCACTTCTGGCAGGCGAGAGAAATATTCCGCTTATATTTGTATCCGGTGATGACCGCGGGTGTGCCGAGGCAAAGGAGCTGATTCCAGGTATCAGTACAGCTGCAGTGAAAAAATCACTGGGCCCGGACACTGCTGTCTGCTACAGCCCTGAATATACCTCTGCACTGATACGTCGTGCTGCAGCGAAGGCTGTGGAGAATATAGCTGCTGTAAAGCCTCTCGTTCCCCAGCGGGATGTGGAGATTGCAATTGAGTATTCAGACTGTGAGTACAAAAAGATTATGAAGCAGCTTCATCCGGAATTTTTTGTTTCCGACAGCCGCTTTGTAATAAAAGGCAGCGGAATGTTGAGCGTATGGTCGGACTATCTTCTCATGGAGACAGAGATGATAAAAACATATAAGCAGCAAAACCTGTAAGCAAGTAAAACAAATTTGGAAAAGGCATAATTCCGTCCGTGGATTTATATGCCTTTTCCTGTTATATTATAAAGAATATGGAGAGAAACTATGATACTTGATCAGCTGAATAATATTAAAAGATATGAAGGTCTGGGAGAAAACTTTAAAAAGGCCATTGATTTTGTAACAAACACAGATCTTTACAGCCTTGAACCCGGCGATGTGGATATTGCAGGCAAAGAGGTTTTTGCATTCGTTAAGGACAATGTTCTCGACAAGGAAAATCCCCGGTATGAGATACATAAAAAATACTCTGATATACAGATTATTTTGGGAGGCAGTGAGAGAATAGGCTATGAGGACACGGCAAGGCTGAATCTCACTGAGGCCTATAATGAAACTTCAGATCTGGAGTTTTACAAGGGCGGCCCCGACACGGAGCTGTTTTTACATAAGGGAGATTTCGCAATCTTCATGCCCGGTGAAGCACACTGCCCTGACTGCCCCGGAGAATCAAATCAGCTCCGCCGGAAGATGGTAATAAAGGTAAGAACACGCTGATTTCTTTAGGGAGAAAATTGCTGAAATGAAGGATAAACCTAAAATTCTTGTTGTAGGCAGTTTGGTCCTGGATCATATAATGACAACCGAAGTGTTTCCAAGGCCGGGACAGTCCGTTT
>JBMNPZ010000020.1:0-33094 GCA_050943875.1 Candidatus Limivicinus sp.
GTCAGCGTTTATTGAAAAGAAGATCGGCAAAGAAGGCTATTCCCCCGCCGCCGTCGTCGGAGAAATCAAGCGGCTGGGGCTGACCTTCAAAACGGAGATCAGCGAAAAGACGATCTATAATTACATCGACAAAGGCATATTCTACGGGATCAGCCGCGAGAGCTTGCCGGAACACGGGGAGCGGAAGCGGAAGTATGACAAGGTAGAGCGGAAGAAAGCCGCCCGCGCGCCGCAGGGCGAAAGCATAGAGGAACGCCCGCAGGAAATCAACGATCGGCAGACCTTCGGACATTGGGAAGGCGATTGCGTATGCGGGAAGAAGCGGACGAAGGAAACCTTGTTCGTTCTTTCGGAGCGCTTGACGCGGAACGAAATTATTATCAAAATGCCGGATCAGACCGCCGCCAGCGTCGTGGCGGCGCTGAACAAATTAGAACGCCGCTTCGGGAAGAAGTTTTCACAGATATTCAAAAGCATTACGTTTGACAACGGATCGGAATTTATGGATTGCGCCGGAATTGAAAAATCCATCTACGGCAAAGACCGGAAGCGCACGAAGGTTTACTATTGCCACCCGTACAGCGCATACGAACGCGGCACGAACGAGAACATAAACAAAATGATACGGCGGTTCTTGCCGAAAGGAACAGACTTCCGGAAAGTAACCGCCGCATATATTCAGCGCGTCGAAACGTGGATCAACAATTACCCGCGCGAGATTTTAGGCTTTGAAACGTCCGGATCGCTCTTTGAAAGATACGTCGCCGAAGCCGCTTGAAGCCTTCTGAAAAAATATTTTAGTTTTTTCTGCTTTTACTCTTGACTTTTTCACTTGCCGGCCTGTTTCTTCCCCCGGAGCTGCAGTTAGAGTATAGGGCAAAAAGTTGTACATAATCTGCACACTTGACGGTGTAATTCCGAGACTGTATAATTTAATAAAATTCAGTTTCAGGAGACTGTCATGAAAATTAAAATAAAAAAACTCAGGGGAAATGCGATTTTGCCCAGCCGGGGCAGTGCCTGTGCCGCGGGTTACGACCTCTGTGCCTGCATTGATTCTGCGGTGACAATTGCACCCCATCAGACCGAGAAAATCGGGACCGGACTAGCTGCTGCCATTCCGGAGGGATATTTTGGGGCAGTTTTCGCCCGCAGCGGCATCGCGGCAAAGCAGGGGCTGCGGCCAGCAAACTGCGTAGGGGTCTGCGACAGCGATTACAGGGGCGAATATATTGTGGCCCTCCATAACGACAGTGAAAGCCCGCGGATTATTGAGCCCGGGGAGCGTGTTGCCCAGCTGGTTATATTGCCGTATCTCAGTGCAGAATTTGAGGAATGCAGTGATATCGGTGAAACCGCAAGGGGCGAAGGCGGTTTCGGATCCACCGGCAAATAGAAAATTTATTGGAGCTTACAATGTGTTAAAAATGAGTTTGAAAACGATTTCAAGCTCATTTTTTTATTGACAGATGACAGCAGCGGCTATATAATACATTTGAACATTTGAGCGAATGTTCAAATGTATTTAGCTGAGGAGGTCCCGGGATGACTAAAAAAGAAAAGAATGTCCTGATACGCATTATAATTTCTGTCCTTCTGCTGCCCTTTCCCGTTTTTCTCCACACAGAAGGTCCTCTGAAACTAATGTTATTCCTTATTCCGTATTTTATTGCGGGCTATGATGTAATTCTGGAGGCCCTGGAGGGAATTGTGAAGTTCCGTCCCTTTGATGAATGCTTTCTCATGGTGGCCGCAACCGCCGGTGCCTTCGCTCTGGGAGAATATCTTGAGGCCTTTGCAGTCATGCTCTTCTACCAGCTGGGCGAGCTCTTCCAGAGTATTGCCGTGGGCCGCAGCCGCAGAAGTATAAGCGAGCTTATGGATATACGCCCGGACTATGCGAACCTTGTCACAGATGACGGCAATATTAAAGTCTGCAAGCCAAATGAGGTGGCGGCAGCTTCCATTATCCTTGTAAAGCCGGGAGAGAAAATTCCTCTGGACGGCATCATTGTGGATGGCAGCTCTGCACTGGATACCGCCGCACTTACCGGTGAAAGTCTCCCAAGAGATGTGGAAAAAGGAGACGAGGTCATCAGCGGCTGCATAAATATAAACGGAGTTCTTAAGATCAAAACCAGCCGGGAATTCGGCGAATCCACCGCCTCAAAAATACTGGAGCTGGTTGAAAATGCCGGTTCAAGGAAATCCAAGAGCGAGAATTTCATCTCCAAATTTGCCCGTATATATACCCCCGCAGTTTGCTTTGCCGCACTTGCCCTTGCAATTATCCCTCCTCTCTTCAATCTTGCAGTCGGGACAGCTGCCGACTGGGGGAACTGGATATACAGAGCCCTCACCTTCCTTGTAATCAGCTGTCCCTGTGCCCTCCTCATAAGCGTGCCGCTGAGCTTTTTTGCCGGAATAGGCGGTGCCAGCAGGGCCGGTGTCCTTATCAAGGGCTCAAACTTTATGGAAACTCTCTCCAGAGTGAAATATATTGTGTTTGACAAGACCGGCACCATGACCAAGGGTGTATTTGAGGTGGCGGGCATACACCACAGCACCATAGAGGAGGAAAAGCTGCTGGAGTACGCCGCACTTGCCGAGTCTTACTCCACCCATCCCATCAGCCTCAGTCTTCTTAGGGCCTACGGGAAGGAGCCGGACAGGACAAGAGTCAGCGATGTGCAGGAAATCCGCGGCTGCGGTGTCACGGCAAGGGTTGACGGCAATGATGTAGCCGTCGGGAACTTCCGGCTTATGGAAAAGCTCGGCCTCAGCTACACCGAATGCAGTCAGACCGGCACCGTGGTCCATGTGGCCGTAAACGGTGAATACTGCGGGCATATACTCATTGCCGATATGATAAAACCAGATTCAAAAGCTGCAATAGAAGCTCTGAAAAAAATCGGCATAAAGAAAACTGTCATGCTCACCGGCGACCGGGAGAATGTAGCAGAGAACACCGCAAGAGAACTTTGCATTGATGAGCACTACAGTCAGCTCCTGCCGGAGGAAAAAGTTGAAAAACTGGAGAGTCTCCTCAAGGAAAAGCAGAAGGGCGAGATGCTTGCCTTTGCCGGGGACGGAATAAATGACGCCCCTGTTCTGGCGAGAGCCGACATCGGCATCGCAATGGGTGCTCTGGGTTCCGACGCGGCAATAGAAGCTGCGGATGTTGTGCTCATGGATGACAATCCTATGAAAATATCAAAGGCCATAGGTATTTCTAGAAAATGCATGAGAATTGTGTATGAGAACATCTATTTTGCCATAGGCGTCAAACTCCTTTGCCTGCTGCTGGGAGCTCTGGGAATTGTAAATATGTGGCTTGCAATCTTTGCAGACGTGGGCGTCATGGTCCTGGCCGTTCTCAACGCGGTAAGAGCGCTGAACACAAAGAAAATCTGATGTTAGGAGCTTCAAAAAATGAACACTGATATAGAAATATGTGACATAAACGAGCCCCATGAGGAGCTTCTGAAAATTATAAATGAAAAAATGCCCCCGGAGGAGCAGCTCTACGATCTGGCCGAGCTCTTTAAAATTTTCGGTGATTCCACCAGAATCCGAATTCTCTTCGTTCTCTTTGAGGCAGATGTCTGCGTCTGCGACATTGCCTCGGCCTTGAATATGACAATTTCCGCAATCTCCCATCAGCTGAAAATTCTGAAGCAGAGCAAGCTCGTAAAATGCCGCCGTGAGGGCCGATCGGTCTTCTATTCTCTGGCCGACAGCCATGTCCGAACAATAGTGAGTCAGGGCATGGAACATATTCTCGAATAAAACAATATAAAAAAATGCATCCGGATCTAATATTCCGGATGCATTTTTATAGATGCATTTTTATAAGTCTTAGTTTTAATCGTGGCAACCGCAGCCGCAGTCTCCGTCATCGTGACCGCCGCAGCCGCAGTCCCCGTCTTCCCCGCAGCCACCGCAGCAGCTTCCGCAGCCGCAGCTGCAGCCGCCCTGGTTTCCGCTGTCTGCCGGGAGCTGACCCGTGATAAGCAGGTCAGCCGCTGAATCCGTGTCCCCGCTGTAGCCGGAGACAGGGACGATTCCGCCGGAGAGGAGCAGGCTTTTGGCCTCAACACCTATATTGCCCGCCACAACGGCATCAATGTGATTGTTGCGCATAAGCTGCACCATATCGTCGTCGTTTTTGGCAGAGGAACTGTCAATAAGGCGCTTTGTACAGCTGTCAAAATCCGCGCCCTCGTATTCGTAAACCGCATAATACTGGCAGGGTCTGAAGCGCTCGTTTATCTCCCCGTCCTTACAGGCTATAGCAACTCTCATTCAGCGTTACCCTTCTCTATGAGATCAACCAGGGGTGCAATATGCTCACCGCTGACAGATTCCACCTCTCCTGCATCGACCATGGTGCTGATGACCGGATCGATAGGCAGCTTTACAAAGTGCTTTATGTTGAATTCCTTTGCAACCTTTTCAACCTTGCTCTCGCCGAAAATCTCATGCTTCTTCCCGCACTGGGGGCACTTGAAGTAGGACATATTTTCAACAATGCCCAGAACGGGAACATGCATCAGCTCTGCCATCTTCACGGCCTTGGAAACTATCATGCCCACAAGGTCCTGAGGAGAGGTGACAATAACGATCCCGTCAACAGGCATGGACTGAAATACGGTGAGGGGAACATCGCCGGTTCCGGGGGGCATGTCCACAAACATATAGTCTACATCCTGCCAGAGAACGTCGGTCCAGAACTGGGTGACTGCGCCTGCAATGACAGGCCCGCGCCACACAACAGGCTCGGTCTCATTCTCGAGAATGAGGTTAATGGACATTATCTGCATGCCGCTGGGTGTCCTGACAGGCAGGAGATATTCACTTGTACCTGTCGCATGCTCCTTTATACCGAAGGACTTGGGGATAGAGGGGCCGGTAATATCAGCATCCAGAACCGCACAGTTATAGCCGCGGCGCTGCATCTCAGAGGCCATAAGGCTTGTGACAAGAGACTTGCCGACGCCGCCCTTGCCGCTGACAACAGCAATCACCTTTTTAACACTTGCGCCCTCATGGAGATCCTTGAGAAAGCTCTCTGCACTGCGCTCGGAGCAGTCTTCGGAGCAATGGGAGCAGTCATGATTACATTCGCTCATAATATCTTACCTTTCAATTTATTTAGTCTGAATAAGTACATATGCGGAGTCTTATACTACTGATTATATCCATTTTATAAAAATAGTCAAACATTCATTTTCCGCAGTGCCCGTACAAGATACATTGCGGCAAAGCCGGTAAAGATACCGGTTATAATGCCGGAAACAGCCAGGACCGGAAGATAGGCAAAAACTCCGGGAGTTTTTACGACCAGAACGCAGGCTGCAAGCTGTCCCGCATTGTGGGCAACGGCCGCAAGAGCAGAGAGCACCCAGAGTCTTTTCTCCGGAATCACGCCGACAAGAGCGCACATCACGCCATAGGCCAGAAGCCCGCCGGCGGCGCTGTAGAGCAATGTGGCAGGACCCACGAAAACAGCCCCCATTATAATCCGGAGAAGCTGAACCACGCCGGCAGTCTTCCTACCCAGCAGGAGCATGGCCGTGAGCACGATAATATTGGCAAGACCCAGCTTTATTCCCGGAATCGGGACCGGTGCAGGGATCTGGGCCTCAATGATGAAGACAATAAGTGCCGCCGCGGTCAGAACTGCCGTGAGAGCGAGTTTTTTTGTTTTTTCAGCCATCTATCCCGCCCCCTTCAATTCTTATGCTCAGGTGGTGGGGCGCACATATAATCGGAATTCCGCCCCGGGATATTGCGCCCTGATTCACACATATTAAGTCAGGACAGTTGGCATCCGACACCGAGATTTTACCAGGCTCCACTCGGACGGTGTTCCAGCCGTATTTTGTGTTTATATTGAGGTCATAGCTCTCCTCAACAGCGGAGAGGTCTATCCTGTACAGCTCCTCGCCGTCCACCCGTATCACCGCAACAGTGCCGGTATCTGCACTGCCCACCAGAAAATATGCAGCGATGCCGGCCAGCAGGGCAAGCGCAAAAATCAATATCCAGATTTTCGTTTTTTTATCCATTTGAACACTCCGCGCAGGCAGGGCTGAGCCGTATCGATTTATCGGGCAAACCCCTTAAGTTAAGACTTCTTTTGTATTATTTTAGATTACCGGGCCGCTGTTGTCAATAATACAGCTGTTGTGTTATACTGCATACTGAATTATTGTGCAAAGGAGTGAGGTTCTCCTTGGAGCTGTTCGTAGAATATGCCATGACAACTTCAAAGTACGGCATAGTTATCTTATCAGCGGTTATAATACTGCGCTGCCTGCGCTCCATGCTCAGCGAACGCTATGACCCGGAAACCTGGGCATACATTCGTGTGGGCGAGAGAACCCTGCCCGTCTATCACTGGGAGAATATTATCGGCCGCTCAGGCTCTGCCGACATAAGGCTCCCCAGCCGCAACATAAGCAAGGTACACGCCGTCCTCACAAGGAACAGCAAGGGCGTGTGGACAATATACGACATATTTTCAAAAGGCGGCGTATGGGTCAACGGCGTCAAGGTTAATTCCCCCGGCATCATCGTAAGGAACGGTGACCTTCTGAATTTTGCCGGCACAACGGCCCGCTTTCAGGATATCAGGCCGCAGCAGCTTCAGGAGCTGGAGGAGCGCCGTGAGTCCGCAGGCAAGACGGTCTCCCCTGCCATAACTCTCATCGAGCTCACGGTCTTTCAGTTTTTCCTGCTCCTTGAGCACTTCTGCACCGCAGAGGCCGCTTATCAGCGTGAAATCTGCCTCTCATTTGCGGCGCTGATGTGCGTACAGTGGCTATGTTATTTTGCAATGCGTTTTATAAACCGCTCCGGCTTTGAGATTGAAATTCTCGCATTCTACCTATCATCGCTGGGAATGTCCGTTGCGGCCTCCTCAACGCCGGGTGACATAGTAAAGCAGCTTCTTCTCACCATAACCGGAGTCATCCTTTTTATTACAAACGGCTGGTGGCTCAGGGGGCTGAAGCGCACAGAGGCCCTGAGGATTCCCGTGGCAGTTCTTTCCCTCGCCCTCCTTGCACTGAACATTTTTACAAGCGACGCAGTATTCGGCGCAAGAAACTGGCTTGAATTCATGGGTTTTTCATTTCAGCCTTCGGAATTTGTAAAATTTGGATTTGTATATGTGGGTGCCTCCACCATGGACAGGCTCTACCGCAGGAAAAACCTTTATTCCTTTATCGGCTTTTCTGCGGCCTGTGTGATTGCCCTGGCGCTGATCGGCGACTTCGGAACGGCGCTCATATTCTTTACAGGCTTTCTCGTTATCTCCTTTATGCGCTCCGGCTCCATAGCGACTGTGCTTCTGGCGGTCACCGGTGCAGGTCTTGGCGGCTTTCTCGCAGTCACCGTAAAACCCTATATTGCCCAGCGCTTTGCAAGCTGGGGTCATGTCTGGGAGGATATCTACGACAAGGGCTATCAGCAGACGAGAGCCATGTCCGCTGCCGCCTCCGGCGGGCTCTTCGGAAAGGGTGCCGGTGCCGGATGGCTGCACGAAATATTTGCGGCCAACACCGATATGGTCTTTGCAATGGTCTGTGAGGAACTGGGACTCATTATAGGGCTTTTAATGGTTCTGGCAGTCCTTATCCTGGCTTTTTTTGCTCTCAGAAGTGTACGCCGCGCCCGTTCTTCATATTACGCCATCTCGGCATGTGCCGCTGTGAGCATACTCATGGTGCAGCTCGCCCTGAATGTATTCGGTTCACTGGATATACTCCCCTTCACGGGAGTAACATTTCCCTTTGTCTCCAGAGGCGGTTCCTCCCTTCTGACCTGCTGGATGCTCATGGCCTTTGTGAAGGGTGCCGACAACCGCAGGAATGCCAGCTTTGCCGTCATCAGCGGGAGAGCCCGGGCCGATTCTGACGGGGACGGGAATGGCGATACTGAGGCCAGAGACGATTTTTATGAATCCGGGGAGGCCCTGAAATGAAGAAAATTAAAAACAGGGCCCTGGCCGTGCTGTTGATTGCGGCGATGATAATATGCGGCATGACGGTATATGTGCTGCGCTATATTGATAACGGACGGGACTGGGCGCTGTATTTCACCCGTGCAAATTCCGGCTCCGCGGGACAGCTTGTGGACAGGAATGACACAACTCTCGCCTATTTCAGCGGATATGAAAATCTTTTCTCCGCGGACCCTCTCACCAGGATTGCAAACTATCATGTGACTGGGGACTATTGGGGCCGCACCGGCACCGGTGTGCTCTCTCAGTTCTGGAGTGATATGCAGTCCTTCGACCTTGTAAACGGCACGACCCAGGCGGAAAAGATACGCATGAAGCTCAATATCGACATTGAGCTGAACAACATAATCTATACCCATCTTGACCAGCTTAAAAAGGCCATACCCGAAGATACGGAGCCCATTTATGATGAAGAGGGAAACGAGATCCCTCCCAAAAGGGAGAAATGCAACGGGGCAATGCTGGTGTGCAATTACCGCACCGGCGAGCTTCTGGGCATGGTATCCACCCCCTCCGTCGACCCCATGTACGCTGGCGGCGATGTACCGGAGGGCGCATATCTGAACCGCTGCCTCTCTGCAAGCTTCGTACCGGGTTCAATATTCAAGCTTGTGACTGCGGCCGCTGCCATTGAAAATATTCCGGACATTGACGAGCGCATGTTCTACTGCGAGGATGAGTACTACATCGCAGGTGTCCCCATTAAATGTGTCGTATCCCACTATAACCAGACCTTCGAACAGGCGCTGGCAAATTCCTGCAATGTTGCTTTCTCTCAGATTGCGGTCATGCTGGGTCAGGACACCATGGTGAGATATGTCACAAATTACGGTCTTCTGGACACCCACAGTCTGGACGGAATCCCCACCGTTGGCGGCAGCTATCCCACAGAATTTGTGGGAGATCCGGAGATTGGCTGGTCCGGAATAGGCCAGTCCACCGACCTTGTCTGCCCCTACTCCATGCTGCGCCTTGTCTGCGCCATCGCAAACGACGGCGTTCTGCTGGAGCCGAAGCTCATCGACGACGGGAAGGAGCCTCTCAGCTCCCGTTTTATGGAGGCATCCACCGCGAGGAAGCTAAAGCAGATGATGGCCTTCAATGTAGCATCCCACTACGGCGGCGAGGACAGCTTTCCCGGACTCCACATGTGTGCCAAGACCGGCACCGCTGAAATAGGCGACGGCACCAGCCATGCCTGGTTTGTTGGATTTCTCGATGATGAGGAGCACCCCTATGCCTTCGTCACTCTGGCCGAGCAGGGCGGAGGCGGCCTATCCGTGGCTGGACACACAACAAATAAAATTTTTCAGGAATATCTCGGCTCTGATTGAGCTTTAGAAGGAGCATAAATATAAATGACAGACATATCCGTAAACTCTCTGGTCAAGTCCTTCGAGCACGGCAGCAATGTGCTTGACGGTCTCTCTTTCAGTGTAAATTCCGGAGAGCGGGTAGGAATTCTCGGACATAACGGCTGCGGAAAAACCACACTTTTTCGCATTCTGGTAAAGGAAATAGACTACGACGAAGGCGACGTCATGATTGCCCCCGGTAAGCGCATAGGCCTCATTTCCCAGATACCGGTCTATCCCAAAGACTGGACAGCCGAGGATGTTTTAAAAGATGCCCATAAGAGGCTTTACAAAATAAATGACCGGATGGATGAGCTCACCCAGCAGATGGAATATGACGAGTCCCCCGGCCTCCTCCAGGAGTATGACAGACTGAGTGAGGATTTCCGCCGTCTCGGGGGTTATGAGATGGATGTGATGAGGGACAAAGTCGCTTCCGGTCTGGGTATTCCCCAGGCCATGCGGGAGCAGCCCTTTGAGGAGCTCTCAGGCGGTGAGAAAACTCGGGTAAATCTTGCCCGTCTTATCCTTGAGGACACTGATATTCTTCTTCTGGACGAGCCCACAAACCATCTGGATCTTCACGCCACACAGTGGCTTGAGGACTATCTGCTCCATTTTAAGGGCACAGTTCTGGCGATCAGTCATGACCGCTGGTTTCTGGACACGGTCGTGGACCGCTGCATTGAAATCTCAGAGGGCAAGGCAGAGCTCTACAGCGGCAGCTACAGCTTTTACACCGAGGAGCGTCAGCGGCGCTTCGAGGAAAAACTCAAGAAATATGAAAAGGACCAGGCCAAAATAGAACAGCTCACAAAGGCTGCAAATCAAATGCATCTCTGGGCCTTTATGGGCAATGACAAGCTCCACAAGCGCGCCTTCTCAATGGAAAAACGCATTGAGAAGCTTGAGCAGAGTGAGAAGCCCGCTGAGGAGAGAAAGCTGAACGTAAAATTCAGAGAGAGAGAATTTGACGGTGATGAGGTTCTTGTGACTCAGGGGCTGTCAAAGGCCTTTGGTGAGAAGCAGCTTTTTTCAGACCTCGAGCTCACCATAAGAGGAGGAGAGCGGGTCGCCCTTATAGGGGACAACGGCTGCGGAAAATCCACCTTTGTAAAAATGATAATGGGAGAGGAAAAGCCCGATGACGGCTGTCTCTACAGGGGTCCCTCGGTGAGGACCGCCTATCTGCCCCAGATGGTCCGTTTTCAGGACGAGAGCCGCAATATGATCGACACCATGCTCTACGAGTGCCGCTGTCAGCCCCAGGAAGCCAGAGACAGGCTCGCCGCCTTCGGCTTCAGAGGGGATGATGTACTCACCCCCGTGGGCGCACTCTCCGGCGGAGAAAAGAGCAGGCTGCGGCTGTGTATGCTTATGGGCAGCGACATCAACTTTCTCATACTCGATGAGCCCACAAACCATCTGGATATTGCAAGCCGTGAGTGGATAGAGGACGCCCTCTCAGATTATGACCAGGCTCTCCTCTTTGTATCTCACGACAGATATTTTATAGAGAAGTTTGCAACCCGCATCTGGGCCATCGCCGACGGAAAGCTCACGGATTTCAGGGGCGGATACCGGGAATACTGTCAGTGGCTGTCCCGTCAGGAGGTTTTTGCCCAGGCCGACCGGAACAATAACAGGAAAAAATCCGTCAAAAAGCCCAGCGTGCCAAATCCTGCCAGAAGCTCCGCAAAAATAGAGAAGGAAATCGAGAAACTGGAAGAAAAGATTTCTCAGCTCAGCAGCCTTGAGGAGGAATACTCCACAGACTATCAGAAGCTCATGGAGCTGGAGGAGAAAAAGAGCGCTCTGAACACGGAGCTGGACGGGCTCTACGAGAAGTGGGAGGAATTGAACGAATGAATAAAATACTGCACTCAACATATTCTTGGCTTCCGCCGGTGATAATACTTATGATTTTTGCCCTGTTTTTCCGCTTTGCGGTGAAGGGATATTCATATATTGCCCATACCCTCACATTTATTGCTGCGCTCATAGTTCTCCACTTTTATCTGCCGAAAAAATTCTGGCGCATACTGGTTGTGCTGGTGTGCATAGGCCTTATTTATTTCTGCATTGTGGAGCTTTTGATCATCGGCGGTTCCCGCAGTGACAGGGACGAAGGCAAAGACTATATCATAGTTCTCGGGGCCGAGGTCAAGGGCACTGTACCCTCCCGTTCCCTCCTCTACAGGCTTAACGGAGCTTTTGAGTACATGTGGCTGAACCCCGACAGCATCGCAATAGTGAGCGGAGGCAAAGGCGACGGTGAGCACATAACAGAAGCCCAGTGCATGTATAACTGGCTCACAGAGAAGGGAATTGAGCCTGAGCGCATAATAATGGAGGACAGGGCCACATCCACCATGGAAAACCTGGAATACTCCTTTGACATCATAAGAGAGCGGGGAGAAGAGCCGGACGGCAATGTGTGCATCCTCTCAAGCTCCTATCACCTGTACCGGGCAAAGCAGATGGCAAAGATTCAGGGCGTAGAGGCGGCGGGCTATGCCTGCTCCCCGGGAAATCCCCTCCTTGCGCTGAACTTCTTCATCCGTGAGGCCTTCGGTGTCACCCACCTCTGGGTGTTTGGAAATTAATTATGTAAACTATATTATGTGCATTAGCTAAAAAAGAAAGGACATCAGATGATGTCCTTTCTCTCTTCTAATTTTCTTTCAAGCTTTGGAAGCTTTATTTTCTGAACAAGCCCTATAATCTGCCCCGACAGAATCACCGTCAGAAGCGAGTATGCAATGCGCCTGAACGGAATGTAACTCAGGGACAGCAGCAGAACGCTCAGATCGCTGAACAGGTACACCCACTGTATGTGGACATGTGTGAGCTTGGAAAGGCTCATGGCGAGGGCATCATCCCCAGAGGGCGCACCGCCGACACGCACACAGATTCCGGCGCTTATACCTATGAACAGAGCCCCGATAACAGCGGCCGCCAGAGGCATATCCGCAATCTGGGGATAGATGGGGTCGAAGCGCTCAAATATAGCGTAGGAGCAGGAAAAGCCGGAGGTGGCTACGATGGAATATATAACAAACTTCCTGCCCAGGGTCTTCCAGCCGAAAATATAGCAGGCGGTGTTCAGGACAAAGCTGCTCACTGAAGGGGATATATCAAACCAGTGCTCCAGAAGAAGCACAAGTCCCAGTACTCCCCCCTCGGTGACACCGGAAATGGAATGAATATTGTAAAGCCCGAAGGACATAAGGGCGCTGCCGAAAATTGCAGCCAGGCAATAGGACAGCTTTATGCCTTCAAAGAGCGATTTGATTTTTGCTTTAAAGCCTAATTTGGAAATTTTATGAGTCATTTAAAATATAATCCTTTAATACATTGTTATTTTGAAATTTTACTTATAAGATCATCTCCCCCCTGCTACAATGCGCGGCAGCTTCAGAGGTCGTAATACGCGGCAAACTCAGCAGGGCTGGGCATGCGGGTAATTTTCTCTCCCTCTTCACGGCTGCGGCGGATGAGGAGCCCTATAAGTCTCTCGGGAAATACCCCGCCCTTTGTGAGGTAGTCATGGTCGGCCTCCAGAGCGTCCAGTGCAGAATCAAGGGAATCGGGCAGAGAGCTGAGCTTTGCCTTCTCCTCCTCAGGCAGGTCGAAAAGATTGCAGTCAAAGGGGCCCCAGCCGCTGGCATGGGGGTCGATCCCCTTTTCAACGCCGTCGAGTCCTGCCATCAGGATTGCCGCATAGGCATAATAGGGGTTGCAGGTGGCGTCCGGATTGCGCAGCTCAAAGCGCTTGTCTGCCGGGGCCTTGGCATATGCCGGAATTCTCACAACAGCACTGCGGTTTGCAGTGGCGTAGCCGATTGTCACAGGGGCCTCAAAGCCGGGTATGAGCCGCTTATATGAGTTGGTGGAGGGATTTGTTATGGCACAGAGGGAGGACGCGTGTTTCAAAAGTCCTCCGATAAAGTGCATGGCGGTCTCACTCAGCTGGGCATAGCCGTTTTCATCATAGAATACGGGCCTGCCGTCTTTCATAAGAAGCATATGGACATGCATTCCGCTGCCTGCCACGCCGGGGAGGGGTTTTGGCATGAGGGTCGCGGTTTTCCCCTCCTGCACGGCGGCATTCTTTATAATGTATTTGACAGTCATGGTGTCATCCGCGAGCTTGCACATGTCCCCCAGTTCAACCTCGATCTCCATCTGACCGCAGCCGCCCACCTCGTGGTGGTGATATTTTACTTTTACACCCCAGTCCTCAAGGCAGAGGCACATTCTGCTGCGGAGATCATTGTTCACATCCATCGGGGGGCAGGCGTGATAGCCGCTCCTGTTGCCAAGAAGATAGCCCTTGTTGTTACCCTCTGCGGCGCTGTTCCACTCGGCCTGGCAGGTTCTGATTTCATAGCCGAAGTTGTCCGGTCGGACGCTGTATCTCACGTCATCAAAAACATAAAATTCATACTCCGGAGCTATGAGCATCGTGTCCGCTATGCCGGTCTCCTTCATGTACTCCTCTGCGCGCTTTGCAACATTCCGGGGGTACTGGTCAAAGGGGCGGTTTTCAGGCCTGTCTATTACCATGACGTCACCTATCATGGACAGCGTGGGGACCTGCGCAAAATTATCAATGACAGCAGAGTCCAGAACAGGTATAAAAACCATGTCGCTGGATTCAACGGGGGCATAGCCGTAGTTGGAGCCGTCAAACCCGATGCCGTATTTCATGGTATCCTCGGTCAGTCTCGCGGCCGGAATGCTCAGGTGATGCCACCTGCCGTCAATATCGGTCATCTTAAAGTCGACTATCTTTATATCGTTGTCTCTGCAGAGTTTCAGAATATCCTTTAATGTATTAGCCATTATAAGCCGCTTCCCCTCATTAAATATTGTCTCTATACTAACACAACAGTGTCAAAAAGGGAATATTTATCTGAAATGTTTAAATTCTTGTAATCTATGCGGGTCTATGCAGAAAAAATTCAGCTTCAGGACATACAGGCAGTCAGCAGGGCCATTTTGGGGAAGCTGCGTGGTATTTTACAAAAAACGACACATTTTAAGTGAATTCGTGTTATATTAGATGTCAGAAGCGGAAAAATAAACAAATGCAAAAGGAGAGGCCGGATGATAAACAACTATCCTGAAATTTCAGATGATGAGCTTCTGCAGCTTTTCAGAAGCGGTGACGAGAGAGCCGGCGGTGAACTGGCTGAGCGGTACCGTCCCCTTGTAAAGCGCTGCACCCGCCCCTACTTTCTTATGGGCGGCGACAGTGAGGATCTCATACAGGAGGGCATGATAGGTCTGGTCTGCTCGATGCAGGGCTATGATATAGACGGGCCCGCCTCCTTTAAATCCTACGCCGAAATATGCATTAAACGCCGGATTCTGGATGCCATAAGAGCGGCCAGCCGGTTTAAGCACATGCCCCTCAACTACAGGCTCTCCCTTGAGGATATCTATAAAAATCCCTCCGCCGATATTTCCAGCATATGTCCCGACAAATACACCCAGTCTCCGGAGGAACTGATAATCGAACAGGAGAATAAAAACGACCTCTGGGAGCTGTGCCGGATTCTGCTGTCGCCTCTGGAGAAGAAGGTCCTCTCTTTTTATCTGGACGGCCTCTCCTATGAGGAGATTTCAGTAAAATGCGGAAAACCGGTCAAATCCGTGGATTCGGCCCTGCAGAGGATAAAAAAGAAGCTTGCAAGGGCCTGCAGTCAGACAGAGGCATAATTAAAGCGGCACTGCTTATCAAAACACAGTACCGCTTAAAATATATACTTACGATTCACTGAAGGACTACACAAATGCTATGCTCCAGGCTATCATAAGCTGGGCCGCATAATATGTGGCGTGCACCGCAATATTCATTCCCCAGCATTTCTTGTTGCCGAAACAGTAGGCAGAAAGAATATTGTCGCTCACAAGGAACGAAAAGCCCCCGACTGCAAAAAGCAGGGTTCCGGCATTGGGACGCACAAAGGCGGATGAGACGGCAACCGCACTCATGAACGCCACAAGGCCGATATATACCACGCCGAAAAGCTGCAGCTCTCCTGCATTTGATTTTCTGATAATGGCATATATTGCGGAGCCGACCATCCAGAGGGCGAGGATGCCGAATGAGGGGCCGATTAGCACGCCCACAAGCTTCTGCAGGGCTGTTATGTACAGCACATGCCCGACCCCGAAGGAGAGCACTCCGCAGGCGAAAAAGAAGTCATGCCTGTCAGCATAGACAAAGCGGAGGGCCAGAAGCTGATCTCCCGCCAGGCCGAAAACCAGACCTGAAAAGACAAGCCATCCGAATTTGTCGTCCCTCGCCAGTGCCGCCGCAAGCCCCAGCAGCACAAAGGCAAGCCCTGCGGCACCCTTCAGCCAGAAGGCGCGTCTGTAGTCTTTCATTTTATTGGCCTTCATATAACAGTAAGCCCCAAGGGCGCATGCCGCAGTGAGAAGTGCTCCGGCAATATAGAGATAAACTTTATTCATGTGCGTCCTCCCTTACAAATCATATTTTAAGATCTGACTATATATCCCGGTTTATTTGGCCGGATTTGCGGTCTTCCCCCTCATCGCCGCTGCCTCGGCGCGGGAGACTCCGGGTCAGGCACGTTCTACTTAGTAATTGCAACATCTCAGGCTGTACTGCGTCATACTTGCAGTGATTTATTCTGATGACGGTACAGCGCCGGCAGTTTAGCTTTCACTGCCCCGCTGGCAGATTACATAGGGAAACAGGAGGCACGGAATGTCAAAGAAGAAAAGCAGCGGAAAAAGGAAGATTAAAACCGGCAGTCCACTTTATCTCGATCATCCCATGCTCGTTCTGCTCTGTATCGCCCTCGCCGCCATGTCGTGGCTGGGTTCAGCGGGGGTGCAGGCGCTGTCTGTCGTATCTGTTATCATCTGCTTCGCTCTCTTTTTCAAAAAGGAGATCATTGTGGATATCTGGAGTCTTGCCGCAATGGGAGTCTTTCTGCTCTGCTGTCTCCGTTCATCATGGGCGGCTCTGGGAAATCCGGCCTACGGCTATTCCGCGAATTTCATGTTCTATCCCCCGCTCTACCTTGCACTGTGCAGTCTCAGTCAGGACGAGGGGGCGAGACTCCGCCGCTTCGGGGTATTCTGGGCTGAGCTTCTTTCAGCGCTTGGGATACTGCACTACATAAGTCTGAGCTGGACAGGCTCCGCCGGCCGTCTCGGCTTTATTCTGGGCAACCCTAACATGCTTGGCATATACCTCGTTATGGCCTGGCTGCTTCTCCAAAGGCTTGAGGATGAGGAGGCCTCCGGCGGTATCAAAGCCGGATTCCTGCTGAAAGCGGAGCCTGCGCTGGTCTGTGCACTGGTTCTGACCCTCTCGATGGGGAGTTTTCTTTCCTTCGCTCTGGCACTGCTGTGCAGGCTCGTAAGCAAAAGCCGCAAAAGCTCCTTCAAAACCGCATTTTCTCAGCTGGCAGGGACCTGTGCGAGACTTGCGGTATTTGCTCTGCCCGGTCTTGCTATGTACATCTCCGACAGAAACGGCCTCCCGCTTTTGTGCACGATTTTTGCCATATTAAGTCTGGTTCTCTGCGTTTTCAGAGGGCGGATAAGAAATTTTCTTGCCAGGCCAAAAATTGCTCTGCCTGCCGTACTGATTCTGGGAATCCCAGCCGCGGCAGCTGCTGTGATTCTGCGCCCCACCGCCTCTGACACCTTTGGAGAGAGACTTAAAATGATGCAGAACGCCTTCGGATATTTTAAGGCAAATCCACTTTTCGGTGTGGGTGTCTATCAGTGGCAGCAGCTCAACAAGCTGGACAGTGATATGTATTTTCACACCTATCATATACACAACGCCCTGCTGCACTTCGGGGCGGAGCTGGGTATTTTTGCGGTCCTTGCAATAATTATTCTCGCTGTGCGCTTCTGGATGAACAGAGAAAACCGCCCTGCAAGAAGTCTTATGACCGCCTTTTATCTTCACTGCCTCATAGATGTGACTGTATTCCATATGAGTCCGGTGACTCTGTTCATGATCGGCTGCAATTCCTCCGGCGGAGGAAAGCTGAGACTATCAAAATTGGCAGTGCGGATAATATCTGCGGTATTCCTTATTTATTTTCTCTATGCATTCCTTGTCAGAATCTGATATCTGAGACTTGGAGCAGCTGAATTATAATTATTATATGGCCGCTACAACTTTTTTCATATAGCTGCTGAATTTTGTCTCAATAGTTCTCGCAGTCTCATCTACCTCCTCATTGCTGAGAGGCTTATCCAGAACCCCCGCCGCCATGTTGGTTATGACAGACATGGCGAGAGTCGGCAGTCCGCAGTGTGCCGCAGTGAGGACCTCCGTCACGGTGGACATTCCCACTGCATCGGCACCGAGAATGCGAGCGGCCCTTATCTCGGCCGGAGTTTCAAACTGGGGCCCGGTGAAAAACATATAGACCCCCTCGTGTATGCGCAGATCAATTCCCTCACCGCATTTTTTGGCGATTTCCCGCAGCTCAGGAGTATAGGCGCGGCTCATGTCGAAAAAGCGCGGGCCGAATTCATCCACATTGGGTCCCCGCAGGGGGCTAGGACCGCTTAGCTTTATATGGTCCGAGATGAGCATTATATCTCCCGGGCGGTAATCCGTATTCACAGCACCGGCGGCATTTGTAAGAATCAGCTTCTGTACCCCCAGAAGCTTCATCACCCGTACGGGGATAACAAGCTGTTCAAAATCGTAGCCCTCGTAGGAGTGGAAGCGCCCTGACATGCAGACAAGCTTTTTTCCGGCAACTGTACCGAAAATCATCTTTCCCGCGTGGGAGGATACAGTGGATATTAGGAAATGAGGGATGTCAGCATAGTCAATTACTACAGGATTTTCTATTTCTTCCGCAAAGGGACCCAGGCCGGAGCCAAGGATAAGCGCAATTTCAGGTGTGAAATTTATCCTGCTGCGGATATAGTCTGCACTCTTTTTAAAATACTCGTATGTATAGGCCATATTTAAGCTCCTTAATCCATATGAGAGATGGTAAATACTGATATTTTTGTCGGCTTTCCTTCTGTTTTCATACTAACACAGTTTGAATTTTGCGTCAAAATATTTTACAGCTTTTACCTAGTCTGCATTCATGCTATAACCCTATGTGGAAGTTTCTAAGGACTTGGAGTATTATAGATGTCAGAGCATATATAAACTTCTTATTTCTCAGGCAGTTGGAAATCATGAAAGGATAAGAGACAATGGATATAAGCGATATGAAGGAAGCCGTTTGCTCCATGGCAAAGCAGTCCTACAGTGAAAAGCTTTTTGCCGGTACAAGCGGCAACCTCAGTGTTTTTGACCGGGAAAGCGGCATAATGGTGATCACTCCCACCTCGGTGCCCTATGAACTCATCACCCCCGGGGATATGGTGGCCATGAGAACGGACGGAAGTATTGTTGACGGGCGGCTGTCCCCATCCTCTGAGTGGCGGATGCACGCTGAGATCTATAATGGCAAAAGCGGTGTCGGCGCACTGGTGCACACCCACTCCCCCTTTGCCACTGCCTTTGCAGCGGCCCACAGGAATATCCCCGCCGCGCTCATCGAGATGGTGCATTTTCTCGGCGGCGATGTGCCCCTCGCAAAATTTGCAGTCCCGGGAACTGCCGATGTGGGCCTAGAAGCCCTGAAGGCTTTAAAGGACCGGAACGCCTGTCTCCTGGCAAATCACGGTGTCCTCACTGTGGGCAGGGATCTGAGCGAGGCCCATATCAGGGCCGTGTATGTGGAGGATGCCGCAAAAATCTGTATCCTTGCAAAGGGAGCGGGCGGGATTCACAGTCTGAGTGATGAAGCTATAGCCGCAATGAAGGGCTGAAATATACAAAGACAGGAGGATTTATGTTATGCAGAGAGCCGATGAAGGCATAGGTTTTATGCTCCGATATGAAAATGTGGCCTGGTACGAGGACGGCGCGGTGCGCATTCTCGACAGGCGCATATATCCCATCCGCACAGAATATGTAGTCTGCCGCAGGCATGAGGAGGTGGCCCAGGCCATCGCCGACATGGTTACCCAGAGCGGCGGCCCCTATCTCGCAGCCGCCATGGGTATGGCACTGGCGGCTTATGAGGCAAGAAATATGAGAGAGCAGGAACTTCTGGACTATCTTGAAAAAGCCGCGTACTGCCTCTCCCATGCGAGGCCCACGACCATGGCAAAAATGATCCGTGTTACAGACCGGGCCATGGCTGCCGCGCGCCGGGAAATTGCCGCAGGACACACAGGAATGGTGCTTGTAGATGCAATGCAGGAAAACGCTCTGAACCAGATCAATGAGAACTATATCCGCTTCAGCTCCGTGGCCAAATATCTTGCGGACCAAATTCCCCATAACGGCACAATAATGACCCAGTGCTTTGCCGAGACGATAATCGGCACGCTCCTGCGGGAGTGCAGAAACCGGGGCAATGAAATAAAGCTCATCTGCCCTGAGACCCGCCCCTATTTTCAGGGGGCCAGACTCACCGCCAGTGTAGCCTGTGACATGGGCTTTGATGTGACAGTTATCAGCGACAATATGCCCGGCTGGGCGATGAAGCAGAAAAATGTGGACCTATTCACCTCCGCAGCCGATGTAATAACCCTTGACGGCCATGTTGTGAATAAGGTCGGCACTTTTCAGATTGCCCTTGCAGCGAGCTACTGGGGTATACCATATTTTACCACTGGAATTCCCGACCCGGGGCATCCCGATATGAGCTCCGTGGTTATAGAGGAACGGGACCCACTCCTTGTTATGGATGCTCTCGGCACCCGCACCACCATGGAGGGCGTGAAAGGATACTATCCCGCCTTTGATGTGACCCCGCCCAAACTTATAGACGGCATTGTCACCGATAAGGGTATCTACGCGCCTTTGAATCTTAAACATTATTTTGACAACTGAGATTTATCTTTTTTGCATCATAAAACTCCGCTGCTTTTTAAACAGCGGAGTTTTGAAGTTTGCGGGCTGATTACAGGAATACGGTGAGGTTTTCCAGCAGCTCTTTCTCCTGATTTATGAGCTTTTTTGCGATGTCCTTGGACCGCTCGTCCGCAGCCTGATACTGGTTTAAATACTTGTTGAGATACTTGATTCCCATGCTGCAGCCGTCGCTGAGGAGGTCTGCAATGGTCTTGTCGGACTCATCCAGACCGAGCTTCATATTTGTCTTTACCCAGGACATTCCAAGAGAAACAGGACTTGGGTCCTTTCCCTCATCGCAGTATCGGCACAGCTGCTCCTGAATCTCCTGCTTCAGCTTTTCATGCTTCACCCTGATGTCTCTGAGGCAGACCAGAAGATCCTGACCCTCCACATTGTCCATCACCTCATCGAGGGCTTTCAGGCCCATTTTTATACCTGCATCACATTCCCGCAAAAGTTTTATTGTGTCATCCTGTATCATTTGAAAATACACTCCTTTAAGTTATAAGCGTATTATATGCATTTTCAATTATTTTAGACGCACAAAGGCCTCCGCAGAATCCAGCTGATTCTGCGGAGGCCCTTTTTATACAATCTTAAGAAATGGGGTCAGATTTTTATAAGCTCGTATTCCCTTGTGCCGAGGCCGATCTTCTCAGCATGCTCCAGGCAGTCCATCCAGCAGGTGTCGGGGTGTACGCAGTGGAAGTGGTCCCTGTCGCTGCTGTCCCCATCATCCAGAGCTGTGCCTCTGATGGCGGGCTGGGCATTGACGGCATCAACGCAGGCCATATCCAGTGCCACGGGGTCAAAGGAGGCAAACATTCCCACGTTGGGCACGATGGCCGCGTCATTTTCACTGTGGCAGTCGCAGTTGGGCGACACATCGATCACAAGAGAGATATGGAAATTGGGCCGGCCGTCCAGAACCGCCTTGCTGTACTCTGCAATCTTGCGGTTGAGCATGAGATTGCTGTCATCGTTGGTATTTACAATTGCATCTCTGGGGCAGACCGCAATGCAGCGGCCGCAGCCGACACACTTGTCATGGTCTATGGTGGCCTTGCGGTCCTTTACGCTGATCGCGCTGTGTGCACAGAATCTGGTGCAGGTGGCACATCCGACGCACTTTTTATGGTTAACGCTTGGCTTGCCGGATTTATGCTGCTCCATCTTGCCCGCCCTGGAGCCTGAGCCCATACCCAGATTTTTCAGGGTACCGCCGAAGCCTGTACTCTCATGGCCCTTGAAATGAGTCAGGGACACGACAATATCAGCATCCATTATGGCCCTGCCGATCTTGGCCTCCTTCACATATTCTCCCCCGGCCACCGGCACATATGCCTCATCAAGGCCCTTTATGCCGTCGGCAATTATGACATGACAGCCGGTTGTGAGAGTGGAAAAACCGTTCATCTCGGCCGTATCAAGGTGGACCAGGCCGTCCTTTCTGCCGCCCACATAGAGGGTATTGCAGTCCGTAAGAAAGGGCCTGCCGCCGCGCTCTTTAATAAAATCCGCCACTGTCCTGGGCCAGTTGGGGCGGAGAAAGGCCAGGTTGCCCGGTTCACCGAAATGCATCTTTATCGCGACAAATTTCTTGTCAAAATCAATATCACCCATTCCGGCAGTTTTCATAAGCCTTGTAAGCTTCTGCTGTAAATTTTCTCTGTAACTGGTTCTGAAATCAGCAAAATATACTTTTGACGCCATGGCGGCACGCTCCTTTATTTAATATTATTCATGCATTATCTAATTAGTAGTTTACCATATTCTGCTTATCTCTGCCACATTTTTATTCCTGTTTTTAAGTAAAAATAAAGAAACACACCCGCCGAAGAGAATTTTCAGCGGATGTATCGTAATTTTTGCCGTCAGTAGCTCCTGAGAATATCCTGCACAAGCCGGGAGAAAGCCGGTCTGTCAACGCTCAGAACAACAAAGGCGTTTTTCTTTTCGAATTTTTTGTCACTCCAGAGGTCGGTAACAGTCTTTCCTGTGGTAATACGCCCTCGGGTCTCCACATATACTCCGGCCTCCCTGCCGGAAAAAAGCTCCGGATGGGCAAGGTAAAGGACGGGACAAACATCATGGAGGCAGAGTCCCGGCATATTGCCCCTCTCATAAAATTCCAGGATATCCGACGTGGCATCCCGGAAGAAGCGGCAGACCTCGCTGTCTGTACTGCCCAGCTCATGGACCTCCTCCGGTGTCATATACGCGTCCAGTGTCACATCAAGGCCGCACATAACAACGGGAATTCCGGATTTGAAAACTATCTGTGCCGCCTCCGGGTCTGTATGGATATTGAATTCTGCGGCGGGTGTGACATTTCCCCGGGCAGCCCCGCCGCCCATTATCAGGATCTCTTTTACCAGAGTGCGGAGAGCTGGATACTTCAGAATTGCGGTCGCAACATTTGTGAGAGGGCCTGCCGTGGCAATTCTCAGCTCTCCTTCAGCAGCCGCTGCCGCCTCATATATTGCATCCCAGGCGGCTTTGTCCGTCTCCGGTGCATCAGACACCGGCAGCACTGCCCTGCCCAGCCCCTCAGGTCCATGTATGTCATGGGCGGGCTTCAGGTCTCTGAAAAGTGGTTTCTCAGCGCCTTTATATACGGGATAGTCCGCAGAAACAAAGCGGCAGATATTTCTGGCATTTTTATAGGTGTGGAAAAGCTCAACATTTCCGGCCACTGCAGAAATTCCTTTGAGCTCCAGCTGGGGAAGCCTGTTGAGAACAAGGAAAGCCACGGAATCGTCCACACCGATATCAGTGTCAAACCATACAGGAATTCTGTTCACAGCTCCACCTCCCTGCCGTCAAAGCGCTTCACAGCCTCCAGCAGCATATCCGCAAAGGCGGCCCGGTCCACATTCATGAGGCAGTGGGCATTGGCTTTTACCGGATCAGTATTTCGGGTATCCGCAACGGTAGCTCCACGGCAGTACTCTCCTGCGGTCTCAATCTCAATTTTCAGGTCCTCAACAGTGAAAATCTCCGGCCGAAGCAGCACCGCAACGGCGCAGGGGTCATGGAGAGGGGCACCCGGATAGCCCAGGCTTTTATGAAACCTATAAAAAAACTCCAGCCAGTCGGCCACGACCTGAGATACCTGATTGCCCGCGGCGCGTATCCGTGCAAAATCTTCGGGATAAATCAGGGCCTTTTCAGTCACATCAAGGCCGGCCATAAATATCTCTATTCCGGAATTAAACACTGTCTCCGCCGCCTCCGGGTCTGTGAGAATATTAAACTCGGCGGCAGGGGTCCAGTTGCCGTGCTGCACACCGCCCCCCATGAGGGAGATGCAGCCTATTTTACTTTTCAGCTCCGGATGGGCCAGGAGCAGGGCGGCCACATTGGTCTGAGGCCCTGTGGAAATAATACTGACAGGCCCCTCGGCCTCCCTCAGAACCTCTGCCATAAGCTCAACCGCACCAAGGGGAGAGAGTGCCATGGCAGGCTCAGGCAGAGCAGGCCCGTCAAGGCCGGAATTGCCGTGCACCGAGGGAGCGGCAACAGGATCCCCCAGAAGCCCGTGGGGAAGGCCCATGGCAACCGGTGCGTCAATACCCAGAAGCGTACAAACGCGCATCGCATTATAGCTTGTCTTTTCTATGGTCTGATTCCCGGCACAGGCCGTCACAGCGCGGATATCCATCCGTCCGGAGGCTTTGGCCAGCATCCAGGCTATGGCATCGTCATGGCCCGGATCACCGTCCAGTATGACCGGAATAAGTTTCTCTTTACTCACATCCAACTTCCTTTTAAAAATTATTTTCCAATATTGTGCCGCTGAAGACTTTTTCCTCAGAAGGTTTCTCTTAGTATATCAGAAAATACCCTGGTGAGCGGTGAATTTTCAGAAAATTTTTAATCAGGCAGTTTGAGATCATTCTCTTTGATCCAGCCGATTTTTCTGAGTATCAGGCAGAAAAGCCAGCTTAAAACGGCAGGGAGCACAAAGCTTACAAGAATAAGCCCCAGCCAGTCCATGGAACCGGGAACAATGGCGGCGGCGCCTTTGGCAACAGCCTCCTCAGATGGACTGATCCAGCCTGTCCATACGCCGATCTGTCCGCAGAGTCCGCAGGTGCCCATGCCGGAGTTTATGGCGGCACCGTTCATCTCCAGATGAAATATGCAGGTTGCAACAGGCCCGGTGATTGCAGAGGCAAGAGTTGGCGGAATCCATATGGCGGGATTCTTCACTATATTGGGCATCTGCAGCATGGAAGTTCCAAGTCCCTGACTCACAAGTCCGCCCCAGCGGTTTTCCCTGAAGCTCATAACTGCAAAACCAATCATCTGTGCCGAACAGCCCGCAAGAGCGGCTCCGCCGGCAAGACCTGTGAGACTCAGGGCCGCACATATGGCCGCAGAGGATATGGGCAGAGTCAGCGCCACACCCACCAGAACCGAGACCGCAATTCCCATCCAGAAGGGCTGCAGCTTTGTGGCGTGATCAATCATAAGTCCGAAGGCAGAGGCCGCCTGACCGATGGGCGGTGCAATAAGCTTGGCGAGAGCCACACCCACAAGAATAGTCACAGACGGTGTCACAAGGAGATCGATTTTTGTCTCCTTGGAGACCATTTTGCCGCATTCAGCTGCAATTATAGCAATCACCAGTACTGCGAGAGGGCCGCCCGCCCCTCCCTCGGCGTTTGCAGCCCAGCCCACTGCGGCGAGAGAATAGAGCACCATAGGGTCGGCCTGCAGGGCGTGTCCAATTGCCACAGCCATTGCGGGACCCGCCATTTTCATCGCATACACGCCGATATCAGTGAGAAACGGGACATTCAGCTGCACACCCAGAGTTTTTATAATTGTGCCGATGAGCAGAGAACAGAAAAGTCCCTGCGCCATTGCACCGAGGGCAGATATTCCGTAGCGCTGGGCTGAAAACACTATATTCTTCCTTTTCAGGAAGGCTTTGAATTTTTGCATAGGGAGCACCTTATTCCTTTATAAAAAATTAGCTATACATGTGTCTTGACACATGTATAGCTAATCCTACATTCAAGTGTATATAAAGTCAACAGTTTTTTCAGTTTTCCAGCAAAATATTCAGCCCGCGGAGCCTCAAAAGCACCTGCTGATAAGAATCCTCATCGGGGCAGAAAATTGTATGGAGATGAATCCCCTCTGTGAGTCTGGACAGTGGCTGTGCATCGGCCTCCCTGCAGCGCTGAATAAAATTCTGCACATCCTCCTGACAGGAGATCTCCAGGTGTCCCGTGAGCTGACCGTATATGGGATGCTCCACAATGACGTCGGACACTATACAGCCGCAGTCAACAATGGTGCTGAGCTCCGCCTCCATCCCGTCGGCCCCGTGCTGGCATGCGATCTGATGCCGAAGTCCCCTGGCCGGGCGGAAAATGATATATCCTCTGGGTGTTGCAGTAATATCTGAGCCCGCCGCCCTAAGCAGTGCGATGTCGCCCACGATAACCTGCCGGCTTACAGAATAGAGTCCTGCCAGCGTCGTCGCATTCACCGGCTCCGTACTCTTCCGCAGCCGCTCCAATATACACTGACGACGTTCTTCCGCGCGCATAAAATAACCTCCGGAAAACATAATATTTCAGATAATCTCTGCATCTCAGTATATCACCATCAGGATGTATTGCAAGCGCAGCCTGAGAACAGAGCAGAACTGAAATTTATACTCTGAATTTTGAGCTCTCGTAATACTCCAGGGCGTTTTCAGCCGGAACAACAGGAGAATAGAAAAAGCCCTGGATATAATCGGCCCCCAGCTCCCCCACAAGCTCCGCCTCATCAGCAGATTCCACTCCCTCATAGAGGACGGAGACACCCAGCCTGTGGGCAGTGTCCGTCAGGCCGTCCAGCAGTGCCCTGCCCCGGGTATTCAGCGCCTTTTTCCCGAACTCCTTGTCTATCTTTATGTATTCGGCGGGGAAATCACAGAGATCCATAAATGAGGTATACCCGCTGCCGAAATCGTCTATGGCAATATTGCAGCCCAGGTCCCTGCATCCCTTGATATTCCGGCAGGCCGCATCATAGTTTTCCGTCAGCATGTCCTCTGTAAGCTCAATGATAAGTCTTGAGGGCTCAAAGCTGAATCTGTCAATTACTTCTCTGAACCTACGGAGAAAATCCGCATCTGAAACTGTAGATCTGGAAAAGTTGCAGGATAAAGTCAACTTTGAACAGGCAGTATGCTCCCAGCTCTCCAAAATTCTGCATACAGATTCCAGGCAGTAAAAATCCAGCTCATCCACATAGCCGGAGGCCGTCAGTTCCTCAACATAGTGCTCGGGCAGAAGGATTCCGTTTTCCTCATTGTGCCAGCGTGTGAGAGCCTCCGCCCCGCAGATATGTGCCGACCGTACATCGTAAATAAACTGCAGGTATATATGGAATTCGTGATTGAGCACGGCCCTTGTCAGCTCCGGCTGAAGGCGTTTTTTCAATGCGAGCTTCTTCAAAAGTCCCTGATCGCAAAGTGCGCAGGGGGTCTTCAGCTTTCGGGCACGCCTGCAGGCCTGAACCGCGTTATAAAGTGCCGTCTCCATCGTCACATCAGGGGAGTCCAGATGATAAATGCCGGCGTTGAAATGAGCATGGTACTTATTCAGGCCTTTTCCGCCGCGGCAGTTGAGTTCTCTCACCCTGTTCTCTACAGTCCTGCAGGCCATATCGTCACTGTCAGCCGAAAAAAGCCAGGCAAAAGCCCCGTTATAAATCTTTGCAGTGCAGCACTCGGTCTGAAAAGGCTTTGAGAGCATTTCGGACATATATTTCAGAATATTCTCTGCTTCCTCCGCCCCGAAATATTTTTCATAGGACTTAATATCAAGAGCAAAGCAGGCCACATAGAAACGGCTGTAATTATCGTCACTGACCCAGCGGATATAAGCCTCTCTAAGGCAGCCCCTGCCGCCGGGAATTGAAGTCTGAACTCCAAAACCGCCGTTTTCTGTCTTATAGTCGGAATTCATTATTTCACCAGTCATTAAGACGCCCCTATCCTAAAGCATTTCTGTAAAGTCCTTTATATTCAGTCCTGCATCTTGCTGTATAGTATCACATAATCCGGAAAAAATCTCTAAAAAATATATTTTTTAAACAGCAAAGCTCCCCGATTTTCTTAAATCGGGGAGCCAAAATTATTTGAGTGTTACATTTATCAGCACCGGATTGTGGTCTGAATTTTTGAAATGCACATTGATGTTCTCAACACTGTTCAGTTCAACATTCGGGGAAATTATAAAGCCGTCCAGAACATAGAACTGGTTATTCTCTTCATTTTCAGAATCATAGGGATGATTCAACAGACGGCAGGTGGGCTCTTCAAGGCTGTAGGCAAATTCCCAGCCCTCAGGGAGGAAGCTGTCATCAAGGACACCAGGGACCCAGTAATCATCCTGAATTATGGGATAGTCCTCCATACTTCCCGGGAAGGTCTGGTTAAAGTCGCCGCCGGCAATGACATAGTTGCCCTTTTCGTACTCCCCTGCAATAAACTCACGGAGCATTCTGGTCTGGGCGAGCTTGCCCTCACCGTCATCATAGGCCTCCAGATGGAGGTTTACAATGACAAGCTGGCTGTCACTGCCCTCAACGGGGAGATAGCTCACAAGAAGGCAGCGCTTTAGGTTTGCCGTACTCACGGGCCAGGAGAAGGGGCATGGCAAAGCCACACGCTGAGCACCTTTGATCTCATAGGCCGTGGTGGTGAAAACACCGCTGTTTATTTTACCCATAGGCGGCATGGGAATCGGAACGAAGGGGCAGGAATAATTGAGGGCATGGACGGAATTGCCGTCTGAAAGGCGCTCGGCCTCATTTATTCCGTAAGTCCTCTTGGAATCCAGGTCCACTTCCTGAAGCATGGTGATGTCGGGAGATACGCCGTCAATAGTATCCTCAATGCCGTCGAGATATTTATTTACAGTGGCCTCATCGGCGGACTGGGAGTCTTTTCCGCCGTCCATGAAGAAATCCGAGCCCTCACCAAGACCCGCGTAGCCTATATTCCAGGAGAGAATATTTATCCCCTCTCCGGCTTTGGGATTTATGCTGTCCGGGCAGGCACTGATTTCAATATCCTCAACCGGTGCCGGCTTATATTCCTCGATACTGAGCCATGTAATCAGTCCGGCAAAGGCTATAATAATAATCAAAATTATCCATAGGAGAATCTTCAGAAAAGTTTTCATGGAACTCACCCCGCATAAAATACTGCTTTGATTTTAACATTTTTCTCCGGGAGCTTCAATAGCAAACGGGGAAAACAGCAATATTTCCATGCGCTGTACGGTTTACCAGGAATCAGGAACTATACTGTTAAAATAGTCCTCGGGGCTTAGCCCCCAGTTGTCCTGTTCCCAGTCATCCTGAGAGAAGGTCTCCTCCGTCTTTTTCTCATCCTCCATTACACCCTCGGGCCACTTAATATCCTCCTTGTGGAGATGATATACCCCGTAGGGCTCCTTTATTGTGTTCTGAAGGTTTCCCTCACTGTCGTAGATATTGCGGTATGTGCGCACACCCGTTCCGATAAGGACATCCTTGTACTCCTCATCAAACACATCAAATTCTTTGTGGCTAAGCTCTACATAGCTGCCGTCCGTATCCGTCCCCCATATCTCAACGGTGACGGAATTTGTGCTGTCATCGCAGTACGCGGCAATTCTCACAGGAAAGTCCCTTGTATTCTCAAATCTGAAATCCGGGCCGCCCCAGCTCACAGTGGCATCACAGCCGAGAGGGAGATAACCGACGCGGAAATAGTGGCTCACCCTTTCCCGAGTCGACATCTGAGACAGCATAGAGGCGCAGTAGAGTGTGGATGAAACCTGACATATGCCGCCCCCCACAGCCTCCACAACCTCTCCGTCGGAATACGCCCCCGCAGGGAGAAATCCCGCCTCCTCAGTGCGCCGTCCTATTGTCGTATTGAAGGAGAACACATCTCCCGGGTAGAGTATGAGTCCGTGGAGCTTTGAGGCGCAGAGCTTGATATTATTTATTCTGTTGGCCGTACTGCCTGAATAACTTGTAGTCTGAGTGCTCAGCCTGTCTCTGAAAATAAGGCTTCTCAGCTCGTCACCGGTCAGCTCCGGCTCAACAGATTCAAGGGGAATCTCGATATATTCGCCCAGTTCTGCCTCATTCCAAAGCTTTTTGCCCAATTCTCTGTCAAATACACATCCGGACACCTCATCCACCACATCAAAGGTTTCGGTATAATAGGCATCTCTGGCTTCAGTGCAGTATTTCTCGTAAATTGCTTCAAAATCAGGCATCTCCGGTTTAGTCTCCAGAGTCTCATAATTTAAAAGCTTTTCCCCGGAAATAAGCGCATTGTCTATGGCACTGCAGAGTGAATCAAGCTCTATCGTCATGCCCCCTGCGCCCTTCATCAGCTTTATATAGCCCTTATCCCTGTTGAAATCTGTATTATTAGCAGAGGTTGCGGCTATGAATTTATTAACCCCGTCCTTTGCAGCATTATATATATAATCGTCGTCAAGGACTCTGTTCAAAGCAACTATGTCCACAGGCTCCGTGAGATTCTTAAAATATGAGAACAGATTTGAAAATATACCACTCCCCCGTCCGTACTCTAGGGCCAGCTCCGCGGTCTTCTCCTTTGTAAACACCGCGCCGGCATCGCAGACATCCAGTTCAAAGCTCACATCGGCAGGGAGCTGAACCCTGAGCTTTGCGGCGGCCTTGTCGTCCCAGCCTTTTTCCTTCAGGAGCGCTTCAGTCTCCTCCCCTGTGAGGCCTCCGATATGACAGCCGTCCGCATAGACATTTGGGTAGACTGCGCCGCTGTTTGTAACAGAATAGCCCCATACAGCAAGTCCGATAACGATGAAGGCAAGCAGGCAGGCAAAGACAACAGCGGCGATTGTAATTTTCCGTCTGCCGTCACTTCGGGAACCGGCCCTGCTTTTCCCCTCTTTATTGTCATTTTCCTCCTGTACGGACCGGTCTGACTTAGTCCTGACATGCAGGGTTTTTCTTTCCTTTTCCAATAATTTATCTCTCTTACTCACTCTTTAAGCCTCTGAAATCTATTTAATGAAAAATAACATATGGAGAGTTTACAGTAAACTAATATAAAATTCCACACTGTTATTATTAAATTTTCTGACCAAAATATGACGGAATGATGAAAATATTGTTCCGTCTGCCAGTTTTTATTAAATATCGGCAGCCGTAAAATCGGACTCCGCAGAAATGCGAAGTCCGACATACAGCAAAATACGATATCAGAAGAAATCCTTTTTTACAGACTTTCCCCGTTCTCTGAGCTGCTGCTCAAGCTGATTTATGGTCTCAAGCTTCTGCTCAAAGCCTATGCCTATATCATCGTGGGCCGTGTTTGCAGCCATTCCGAAAAATATATTGACATTTGAGCAGTCGAGGAAAAGCTTTCTGTACAAAAGCTCCTCCGGTCTGCTGCCCAGCTTCAAAAGGAGCTCCGGCCGGGATTTGATATCCTCGTTCAGCTCCAGAACCTTCTGCATGGTAATTATCCCCTCGGTGAGGAGGTCTACGCCCTCAAGGCTGGCCATATCCGGCACAACGCCGTCCCCTGAGTTCTCAATAAGCTTTATGGGTCTGTCAAGGAATCTGGAGACCATTGAGCCCGTACTGCCGCCGCAGACAATGTGCTGTCCCCTCTTGCCGAAGAAGAGGCTCAGGGTCTGTTCGTCGTCCTCGGGGTTCTTGGGCGGCCCCATGAGAAGATTTACCGTACTCCTCCGCACAAAGCGCATAACGGCAACAGTTCTGTCATCATCCAGTGCATTCTGCGAAATCTCACTGCAGCGCCTGTCGAGAAGTGCGGCAATGTATGCGGCACTTTTGTCGAGAGCGCCGCTCTCAATCACAAATTTTCCCGCGCCCTCCGCAGACCAGCCGTCCAGATTACTCCTGCCAATGCCTGAATGGGTGACACCGTCGCTCATTATGATTATGGTGTCCCCCGGAAGGAGTCCTATTTTTCTCTCGTGTATCTCCTTGTCACCCACGAAGCGCACACGGCAGCGGCTCTCAAGGATTTCTCCGTCCCTTATATAGACGGCAGGAGGGTTGTCGTATTCCACAAGATATACATTGTCGCCCGCCACCTCTGCGGCAGTAAAAGTGGAGTAGGCCATGTGCCTCTCCCGGCACACCGGGAGACTTGCCGCAATGGTGTCCACACACTCGGCGAGAGGCAGTCCGTGCTCCATCATGTGGCCCAGGATGTTGCAGGTCAGGGTCGCCAGAATGTTGGCCTTTACCCCGCTGCCCAAACCATCGGACATGACAAAAATCGGAGTGTTTTCATCCCCGAAGCTCCGGGAGAAATCGCCGCAGATGGCCTCGCCGTCGTGGTTGCGGCTTATGAGGGCCCTGTCCAGAAAAATATCAGATTTCATAGGCTACTTGGCCTCATCGTCAAGAGTGACCGTATTTTTAAGGTCACTTATTGCAATCTTGGTCTCGGCGGCAGCCTCACCCATAAGAGAGGCAATCTCGTGGACCATTCTCAGCTGGTCGTCAATTATCTTGTCTGCGATCTGGGCCGCCTGCTGTTTCTTTTTGAGGCTTTTGCGCCTCTCCATCTGTTCGTCTGTCACATCCTGCAGTACACAGATTATCAGATCGGATTTTCTGTCCGGAGAGATTGTCTCATGGATATAGACACCGTAATCGGGCAGATACTTGCTGAAGCTCATAAAGTCCTTATCCGAGGACAGGGCCTCCACAAATTCTGCCTCATCCAGAATCATCCTCACAGGCTTTCCTATCAGACTCTCCGCCTCCATGCCGAAGATTGCACAGGCGGCAGGATTTATCTGGAGTATCTCAAGGGACATGTTCACGCTCAGCACAGCGCTGGGCATGCTGTTTATAACCTTGTCCGCATAGTTTTCTGCCTTTTTGCGTATATAAGGCAGGCACATGGAAATCTCAGCCTTGCCCTGCAGGACGGCCTCCGCCTTTTCCCGGCATGAGGAATAGCCGCACATGCCGCAGTTGAGCTCATCCTCCGGTGAAAACTTGTCCATCTGCCGTAAAACAGCCTCAATCTGGGCCTCGCTGGGCTTCATGTGGATCACGCGCTTTGACTTAAAGGCCGCAGATATATCCGGGCCGTCAGTTATGTTGAAGTCCTTCGCCCGATCATATGTACCGGCTGCCTCCCTCACCTTGAGCTGGCTGAGCGCAGTGCCGATATTCTTTCTCTGGAAGGACGGGCCGCCTATACAGCCGCCGCGGCAGAAATTCATCTCGATAAAACAGTTCCTGAATTTGCCGTCAATGATGTCATCTATGGTCTGTGAAAGGGTCCCGAATCCGTCAACGGAGAGATAGCTGAACTTCTCACCCTTTTCCATGGTCTTCAGTATTCCGCCCGCCGAGGGGAAAAGGCGGCTGAGCTTTGCGTCCTTATTTACCGGGTCGGAGACTGAGGCAATATCAATCCCCGCATCATTCAGCCAGTTTTCCAGCTCCTCAAAGAGCAGCACGGCCGAGACATCACTGCCGTCCTCTGCAGCCTCACCCTTCTTTGCAAGACAGGGCCCGATAAATACCAGCTCCGCATCCGGAAATCTCGACCGGAGGAGCTTTGCATGGGCCTGCATGGGGGTCAGCACAGGTGCGAGATATTTCAGCGCCTTGGGGCGGTATTTCTTTATGTAGGAATTCACCGACGGGCAGCAGGAGCTTATCCAAGTGTTGTATTCATTCTGTCTGTCCCCTGCCAGAAGCCCCTCA
>JBMNPZ010000021.1:0-31343 GCA_050943875.1 Candidatus Limivicinus sp.
CATCATCATAGAGAACATGAAGTTCTGCGAATACTGGGGATATGAGAGGGCGCAGGATGCCCAGTGGCTGCATGACGGCTTCAATCTCCCCGGAACCATACCGGTGTGCCAGATTGAAAAGGACTACAGCAACGGTGCCACCGGCCAGCTCCGCACCAGATTCCAGGCCTTTGTGGAATCACTTGAGATCAAGCGCATTCAGTCCAGGGATTGAGGGGGACAGGGAGTATGTGGAAAAGAAAAATAAGCATGAAGGAGCAGTACGGCAGCCTTAAGCATTTCCTCAAAGGTGATGAGTCCTGCCATTACATAGGCCAGAGATATATAGAAAACACCAACATCTATGCCCGACGGGAGTGGCGCGGTGTGGAGGGCACGGCAGTGGCCTTTACGGCGTGGCTTGTGGCCTGGGTGAGGATGTCCTCCCTGGCCCTGAGAAACCCACTCCGCATTTTAAAGGCCTTCTGGAGCTACCGCTGGCTCACATCCTTCCTCACAGTCCCCGCCATGGTGGACCGCTGGGTGGAGGGGGACAGGGGAGAGGTGCTGAAGGCTGACCTCACCTGCATGGACTGCATGGTGGCGGACTCCGTCAAGACCCTGTGGAATGAGCTTCGGGCCGACAACAAGCTGGGCAAAAACAAGTGGCATGATAAGACGATAGCCTTTGACTACACCCTGCCGCAGCACATTATCTACGGTTTCCCCGGCTATTACGCCATAAATATTCAGCAGCATGCGGCCTTTATGCAGCCCCTGCTGAGAAAGAATCTGGGCAGCTATTATCTGGACCAGGCGGTGAGCGTGGGTATACCCGGCGACATGTGCACCCTCCCTCTGGTGGAGACAGGCGTGGCCGTAGAGGGGGAGTATCCGGATATAGGCAATTTCTGGATAATGTCCAATATTCCCTGCGACGCCGACATCATGGACAACAATATCATGTACCGCCATCTCTCCAACAACGGGCAGAAGGCAGTGCATGCCCTGACCACGCCCCTTATGTTTGATGACCCCAGCACCAAGGAGCTGGGTGTGCACGAGATAGTGGAGACCATAAAGTTCATAGAGGAGCAGACAGGCGAGAAGTTCAACTGGGACACCTTCACTGAGCATCTGGCCCGCTCGAACCGGGTGAACAGTGAGGAGCTGGAGCGCTGGGACATCTTTGCCACCACCGACAGCGGCTGCCTCAACCCCACGGTTCAGGCGCTCTACAGGATATACTTCTTTGAGCAGGGCGGCTCAAAATACTTCTACAGGTCCAGCCACAAGATAATGAAGTATTTCTACCGGGCCGTTAAAAACAAGACCAGGACCTTCCCCAATGCCCGGCACAGGGCGGTGGCGTGGAGCTGCGGTTCCGTCTACTACACCTACGCCTCGGACTGGCTCTATAACTGCTGGGGAATCCAGTGCGTCATGAACATGGACTCCCTCACAGGCCATAACCTCATTGACCTTGACAGCCGTGAGGATATGCTGGAGGACCTGGCCGACTGGTATTCCCATACGCCTATGCGCACCCAGACTGTGGGCGGCAACAGACATCTTATGCAGGTCTGGGAGACCGCGGAGAAGTTCAATGCCGACATGGTTGTCATGTACGATGATGTGGGCTGCAAGGGCATGGCGGGCGCTCAGGGCCTTATGGAGGAGGAGATCAACAAGCACCGCGACAAGCTGCACATCCTCTGGATGCCCCACTCCCTGATGGACCCCCGCATTGTGCCTCCCGCCGAGGCCAGACGGGCAGTCAACCAATATATGACCACCGTCCTGCATGAAGAGCCGGTTGACCCCACTCTCGTGGACTTTGACGATTCACTGGGCTGGTAAAGGAGAAGAGATATGAAAAAGTTTCTGAAAAAATTTATACTTATAGTCTGCGGCACTCTGGCGGCCCTTTTTGCGGTTTACTATTTTAATCTGGACATGAAGCTTATGCACTATGTTGTCCTGCCCTTCCTGGACAAGCACCACGACAGTGTGAAGCGTGAGCATGTCATCTGACAGGGGGGGAGACAGATGCTTAAAAATCTGAATATCAGACCCCGCAGGCTCACCGAAAAGGAGAGGGAGGACAGGAAGGCAGAGATATATGACACCTTTGCAAATTATCTGACCTTCTGCCCCGAGTGCGGCTATATGGACAAGACAAATATGTATCTTATGCGTGCGGAATCCAGGCTTAAGAAGATTCAGGACTCAAAGCTCGTCTGCCCCGGCTGCGGAAAATGCGCCTGGGAGCTGGGCTACCCGGACGGTACGGAGACCGGCTTTGTAAAGCTGCGCACCGGGCGGGAAGGAGAAAAATAAATACATCACGGCGCGGTTCATACCGCGCCGTGTTCATTAGAAATGCAGTAATCTTTTTCGGCTGGTATATTGTGCCCCCGTACTGTATAATGAAATAAACAATATTAAATAAGCCCTTAAGGAAGTGAGAGCACATGTATGAAAAGCTGAAGCAGCAGTTTAAAAATGAATTCGGACATGAGGCCCGCTGGATAGTGTCAGCCCCCGGAAGAACTGAGCTGGGGGGAAACCATACGGACCACCAGAACGGCAGAGTTCTGGCCGCGGCTGTGAACCTCCGGGCCATGGCCGCCGCGGCGCCGAATAATACCGGCCGCATACGGGTCCTCTCCCGGGGCTTCGGGATGAGTGAGATTACCCTGCCCGCCGGAGAGAGCAGCTGTGCGGAATACGGCACGACAGCCTCACTGATTCGGGGCATTGCCGCCCGATTTGTGCGGATGGGCTGTATTGTCCACGGCTTTGATGCCTTTGTGGAATCCGATGTCCTCCCGGGCAGCGGGCTCTCCTCCTCGGCGGCCTTTGAGGTCCTCATTGCAAACATCATAAATCATATGGAAAACTGCAGCCTCGGGAGCCTGGAGATTGCCCGGATTTCTCAATATGCAGAGAATGTCTACTTCGGCAAGCCCAGCGGACTGATGGACCAGACGGCCTCATCCTGCGGCGGCGTGATTGCTGTTGATTTTGCAGATCCTGAAAAGCCTTTGGTACGGCCTGTGGCCTATGACTTTGAAAGCAGCGGACACGCTCTCTGCATAATAGACTCAGGGGCAGACCACGCAGAGCTCACGGACTGCTATGCGGCGATTACAGAGGAGATGGCCGCGGTCTCCGGATTCTTCGGGGCGAAGGTGCTGAGAGAAGTACCGGAGGAGGCTTTTTATAAAAATGCAGCGGATGTGCGTAGAGCGGCAGGTGACAGGGCCGTGCTGCGCGCCATGCATTTCTTTGAGGAGAACAGGCGTGTGGTCCTGGAGACCGGGGCTCTTGAAAATGGGAACTTCGGGGAATTTTTAAAGCTGGTCTCCGCCTCGGGCCGCTCCTCCTGGATGCTCCTGCAGAATGTCATTCCGGAGGGCCGCAGCTCAAAACAGGAGCTGGCCTTTGCTCTCGCTCTGGCCGGACATCTTCTGGGGGAGCGCGGTGCCTTCCGTGTCCACGGCGGCGGCTTTGCCGGAACAATTCAGGCCTTTGTGCCCCGGGACATGCTTGAGAACTTCCGCGGTGAAATTGAGAGGGTTCTGGGCAAAGACAGCTGCCATGTGCTGTCGGTCTCTCCGGCGGGGGGCTCGGTCCTGGAGGAAATCCGCTGATTCAGGACACAAATCTCTCCCACTTTCTGGACAGAACCACAAAAATATTGTATATTATACATACAGTGTATTACTGCATGGTTTTCCGCAGATATACGGGAAAATGCAGACAGAGGAATTGAATATGCGTAATAAGACAGAGAACGGCCGGGATAAATAAGCTTTAGGAGGAAAGGACATTGGATTTGAAAAGAAATACAGAACCTGCACTTGTGGTGATGGCGGCGGGAATAGGCTCCAGATTCGGCGGCGGAATCAAGCAGCTGAGCTCAGTCGGGCCCAATAATGCTATTATTATTGACTACTCCGTACATGATGCCATAGAGGCGGGCTTCAAAAAAATCGTATTTATAATTCGCAAAGAGATTGAGAAGGACTTCTATGAGGTGATCGGTGACAGACTGAAGGCGGTGTGCGACAGGCTGGGCGTTGAGATCCGCTATGCTTTTCAGGAGAAGGACGACCTCCCCGAAGGCTACTCTGTGCCTGAGGGCCGCGTGAAGCCCTGGGGGACCTGCCACGCAATTCTGGCGTGCAGAGATGTCCTGAATGAGCCTTTTGCGATAATAAATGCAGACGACTACTACGGAAAGGAAGCCTACAGGCAGCTTTATTCCTTCCTCAAAGCGAATCCCGATGTAAATTCCACCGGCTTCTGCATGGCGGGCTTCATCCTCTCAAATACCCTCAGCAGCAGCGGCGGTGTCACCCGGGGAATCTGCCACATGGATGAGAATCACTTCCTGTCGGATATCCAGGAGACCCACGACATAGAGAAGACCCCAGACGGCGCCAGGGCCGGAGATCTGCAGCTGAGCGGGGATATGCTGGTGTCAATGAACATGTGGGGCGTGAGCCCTGCTTTCATGCCGATGCTGAAAGAGGGCTTCAAAGAATTTCTCGACAGTATGGCGGAGGGGGATATAAAATCCGAATTCCTTCTCCCCACCTATATCGGCCAGCTCCTTGATGAACATAAGGTAACCGTAAAGGTCCTGCCCACCTCCGACCAGTGGTTCGGCATCACCTATAAGGAGGATCTGCCCGGCGTGAGGGCCGCCTTCAGCGCAATGCACAGGGACGGCATCTACAGAGACAATCTCTTTGAGGATCTCTTCTGATTTTAAACTGAATACAGAGGCCCCTGCGGAAACAAATCCGCAGGGGCCTTGTCATATAATAAAATTTTCATTGTATCATGAAGAATAATTTACCATTATATGGCTTTTGAACCGCAATAGTTTACACTTTTTAAGTTTTATTTTCTGAATTTCATGATAGATTAAAAATGGAATATAAATTCAAAGATATTGTACGGAAATATATCCGCCGCTGACGAAAAATCAGATTCGGCGGAGAATCATGCATAAACAGGGGACAGTGATCTGTCAGCGGGTATTTACTCTGAGGGGAGGGCCTTATGAAGCGTAAAAAGGAAAGTGTACAGTTTAGGTATTACAATCTGCCTGAAGATTCCTTCGTCTTTGCCAAGCTGGGCCCCAGCTGGATTCGGGAATACGGCAAGGGAATCGACTACCTGCACTTTCACAATGTGCTTGAAATCGGGGTCTGTCAGGCCGGCACCGGGGAGATGATATTCAGGGACGAAATTTGCCGCTATGAGGCGGGAGACATCACGGTCATCCCCAGAAAATACCCCCATACGACCAACAGCACCCCGGGTACATACAGTCACTGGGAGTATCTCTTTATAAATGAGAATGAATTTCTGGAGAAGGTTTTTGCAGGTCAGTCACACAGCGTACACCGCCGGCAGATTCTTGACGCCATAAACAAGGATATACTGTTTTTCCCGAGTCAGAAATATCCGGAGCTCTCGGAAAATATCTTCAGGCTCATGGAGTGCCTCAGAAAGAAGGAGATGTTCTATCAGGAGGAGGCAGAGGGACTCCTGTCCTCGCTGCTGACAAGAATAGCTCAGATTCACCTCCGTGATACGGAGGACAAAGAGGAAGAGCTCAAGCCCAGAACCCCCACGGTGGTTATGGAGGCGATAGACTATATTTCCAAACATTACGGGGAGGGACTGACGGTGGAGAGCCTGGCCGGGCACTGCAGCGTCTCGGACAGCCATCTGCGCCGCCTCTTTACGGCACATATGAAAATGGGCATTCTGGAGTACATAAATTATGTGCGTGTGCACGAGGCCTGCCGTCTCCTGAGGGAGACGGACATGGGCATTGCGGATATTTCCTTCCGCTGCGGATTTGCCTCATCGTCCACTTTTAACCGCAATTTTAAACGGGTTACCGGGGAGAGCCCCAGCGTCTGGCGCAGCAGGCCGGAGAACTATGAACAGAGTCTGCTGAACTATCCCATACACTCGGAATTCGGATGGTAGAGAGAAATACCGCTAAAATGTGCGATAATGAACAGTTCATGTGCGATAATGCACACACGGGGTTTAAATCCTCAGGTAGAATTAAGATAACAGGAAACTGTAGGACAAAAATTTTACTTGAGGAGGAAAATAAAAATGAAATTAAAGAGAATACTCGCACTGCTGCTGGCTGCGGTGATGGTTTTCGCTCTGGCTGCCTGCGGAAGCGAGCCTGAAGCTGCACCCGCCGAAGAAAAACCCGCGGAAGACAGCGGCAAAGAGACAGTGGAAGCTGCAGAACCTGCGGCCGAGGAACTCACTGTCTGGTGCTGGGACCCCGCCTTCAATATCTATGCCATGCAGGAGGCTGAGAAGCTCTACCAGAAGGACCATCCGAATTTCAAGCTGAACATAATTGAGACCCCCTGGCCCGATGTACAGACCAAGGTCATTGCGGCGGCCACCTCGGACAACACCTCCGACCTGCCCGACATACTTCTCATGCAGGACAACGCATTCCAGAAGAATGCAATCAGCTTCCCTGGGCTGTTCCTCGATCTGGAGAATTCCGGAATTAACTTTGACGACTTTGCAAAGGGCAAAACCGCCTACTCCGTAGTGGACGGCAAGCATTACGGCGTCCCCTTTGACAACGGCGCAGCCATTGCGGCCTACCGCACCGATGTCCTCGAAGAGGCCGGCTTTACCGTGGAAGATTTCACCGACATCACCTGGGATGAATACATAGAAAAGGGCAAGGTCGTCCTTGAGAAGACCGGCCATCCTCTGCTCTCCTGCCTGGCGGGCGAGGTGGACGTGGTCATGATGATGATCCAGTCCGCCGGCGAGTCTCTCTTTGATGCGGAGGGCAACCCCGCCATGGAGGGCAACGCAGTTATCGAAGAGGTCATCAATACCTATGTTGAGATGAAGAATGCCGGTGTTCTCACCGAGGTCAACGACTGGGACCAGTATGTGGGCTCCATGACCTCCGGAAAGGTTGCCGGCACCATCAACGGCTGCTGGATTCTCGGCAGCATACAGAGCGCACAGGATCAGTCCGGCAGCTGGGCTGTCACCAATATGCCCAGACTTGTGGATGCCCCCAATGCCACCAACTACTCCAACAACGGCGGCTCCAGCTGGGCCCTGACTGCAAACTGCCAGAATACCGAGCTCGCCTATGACTTCCTGAAGTCCACCTTCGGAAGCAGTGTCGAGTTCTACGAGACCATCCTGCCCTCCTCCGGTGCACTCTCCACCTACATTCCCGCAGGTGACAGCAGTGTCTACGGCGAGCCTCAGGAGTTCTTTGCAGGCCAGGCGATCTACAAGGACATCACCGACTACGCCTCCAGGGTTCCCACCAACAACACCGGTGTCTACTACTACGAGGGCCGCGACGCCATGGCCACCGCAGTTCAGAATGTAATTGCCGGCAAGGATGTAGCGGAAGAACTTAAAAACGCACAGGATACCGTGAATTTTGCAATGGGCCAGTAATACTGCGGCACTGAGCATATATCTAAAAAGGGGAATGCACTGCATTCCCCTTTAATGCACAGAGGGGAGAAAAGCCCTCTGATATTTCCGAAAGGAGTGAACTCCGTTGAAAAGAAAGCTGAGACTGCGGCAGAAGCAGAGCGCCTGGGGCTGGACGTTTCTTATGCCGGCAGTCATCCTGATAGTTGTCATGAACTTTCTCCCCATGATTCAGGCATTTCTCCTGTCGCTGCAGACCGGAAAGGGAAATGTCCTCCATTTTGCGGGGCTCTATAACTATAAACGGCTGTTTCAGGACAAGGTATTTATTCAGTCTCTCAAAAACTGCTTTATCTACCTCATCATTCAGGTGCCGATCATGCTGATTCTGGCGCTCATACTGGCAAGCCTGCTGAATAACCGACATCTCCGCTGCAAGGGTCTGCTGCGCACGGCCATTTTCCTGCCCTGCGCCACATCTCTTGTCTCCTACGCAACAATTTTCCGGGCCCTTTTTGCAACGGACGGCTTTATCAACAGCATACTTGTAAATCTGGGGATTCTTGAGACCGGATACGAATTTCTGTCCCATCCCACCAGCGCCAGGATCGTCATCATTCTGGCCCTCATATGGAGGTGGACGGGCTACAACATGGTCTTCTATCTTGCGGGCCTCCAGAACATAGACCCCTCAGTGTATGAGGCGGCCACGATTGACGGCGCGGGCTCCTGGCATACCTTCTGGGACATAACGGTGCCGCTCCTGAAGCCCACAATTCTGCTCACGGCCATCATGTCCACGGCCGGCACGCTCCAGCTTTTCGATGAGTCCGTGAACCTGACCGGCGGCGGCCCGGCAAATGCCACCATCACCATGTCCCACTACATATATAATACATCCTTTAAATTCGTTCCGAATTTCGGATATGCCTCGGCAATGTCGTATTTTATTCTGATTATGGTGGTTATCCTTACCTTTATTCAGATGAAAGCAGGTGACAGGCGTGACTAAGACAAAAAAATTCTTCAGCTATCTGTTTCTTATCCTTGCGGCGCTGATTTCCGTATTTCCCCTGTACTGGATGCTCTCCGCATCGACAAATACAAGTCTTGACATCACCAGGGGACGGCTGATTCCCGGCTCTGCCCTGTTTGAGAATATAGAAAATCTCACTGCAAATTATCATGTGGGCGAGGCCATGTGGAACTCCTTCCGCTATGCGGCCGTGCTGACAATTCTCTCACTGCTCATATGCTCCCTTGCGGGCTACGGCTTTGAGATTTATCACACCAGGGCGAAGGACCGCGTCATGAGTATTCTCCTGCTGGCTATGATGGTCCCCTTTGTGGCGATTATGATTCCGCTGTACCAGATGTGCACAAAAATAGGCGTCATGAACTCAATCTGGGGCTTCATGCTGCCCACACTGTCCACGCCTTTTCTTATCATGCTGTTCCGGCAGGCCTCCAGGTCCTTCCCCTACGACATAATTGAGGCGGCGAGAATTGACGGCGTGAGTGAGCTGGGCATTTTCTTCAGAATATATATGCCCGGCATGAAGTCCACATACGCCGCAGGGATGACCATCACCTTTATGAATGCATGGAACAGCTATCTGTGGCCAAAGGTAATTATGACCGACGGACGCAGTCTGACTATGCCGATGCTGGTGGCAAATCTGAAAGAGGGATATGTGACAGACTACGGTGCACTGATGCTGGCGGTACTGCTGTGCACTCTGCCAACTGCCGTAATTTTCCTGCTGCTTCAGAAAAACTTTGCGGCCGGTATTACCGGTGCCGTGAAGCAGTGAGGAGGATAAAATGACATTTCACTATGAAAATCTTTCAGACCCCCTTATATATAAGGAAGGCTGTGTGCATCCCCATTCCGACCACCGCTTTTACCGGTCGGAGCGGGAGACAGAGGGGCAGAGCAGCTTCAGATACGACCTGAACGGCCTCTGGCGGTTCAGCTATGCAAAAAACTATAACTCTGCCGTCAGGGGCTTTGAGAAGCCGGAATATGACTGCAGAAGCTGGGCTCAGATCCGCGTCCCCGCCCACATCCAGCTGGAGGGCTACGACAGACCCCAGTATGTAAACGTGCAGTACCCCTGGGAGGGGCATGAAGAGCTGATACCGGGCCAGATTCCCACGGAATTCAACCCTGTGGCAAGCTACGTGAGGTACTTCACTCTTCCTGAGTCCATGAAGGGGCAGAGATGCTTCCTGGTGCTTGAAGGGGCGGAGAGCGCCGCCGCCGTGTGGCTCAACGGGAACTATATAGGCTACCATGAGGACTCCTTCACGCCTGCGGAGTTTGAACTCAGCAGGTGGATTCAGGAGGGAGAGAACAAGTTGGCTGTGCAGGTGTTCAAGTGGTGCCTGGGCAGCTGGTGCGAGGACCAGGATTTTTTCCGCTTCAGCGGCCTCTACCGGGATGTGTATATCTACTCAATACCCAAAACCCATGTCCGGGATCTGGATATACGCGCAATTCCCAGGGAAGATTTGGAGACTGCGGATCTTGATATAAAGGCGGAGCTGATCGGCTCCGGAACCGTCACTGCGGAGCTGAGGGACGGGGAAAAAATTCTCTGGCGGGAAGAAAAATCAGGCGGCGGCACCATGGAATTCCACGCCGAAATTGACAGACCCCGTCTCTGGAGCGCCGAGAGCCCCTACCTCTACCAGTGCAGGCTTGAGGTCTCTGATGAAAAGGGAAACTTCTGCGAGCTGATACGGGAGAATACGGGATTCCGCCGCTTTGAAATGAAAGACGGGCTTATGTGCCTAAACGGGAAGAGGATCGTTTTCAACGGTGTAAACCGGCATGAATTCAGCAGCAGGACGGGACGCTGCCTCAGCCGGGAGGATATTGTAAGGGACCTGAAAATAATAAAGCAGAACAATATTAATGCGGTCCGCACCTGCCACTATCCCAACAACTCGTGGATGTACCGGCTATGCGACGAATTCGGAATATATCTGATCGACGAGACCAATATGGAGAGCCACGGGACCTGGGACTCCACAGACGGCGAGGGCGACAGGACAAATCTGGTGCCGGGAGACCGCATAGAGTGGCAGGGGATGATGCAGGAGCGGGTTCTGGCCATATATGAGCGGGACAAAAACCACCCCTCCGTGCTCATATGGTCCTGCGGCAACGAGTCCTCCGGCGGCAGTGTGATCTATGACATGTCCAGATTCTTCAAGGAGAGGGACGACACAAGACTCGTGCACTATGAGGGCATATTTCAGGACCGGCGCTATCCGGACACCAGCGACATGGAGAGCCAGATGTACACCCCTGCGGCCGAGATAGAGAAGTTCCTGAAGGAGAATCCCGAAAAACCCTTTATATGCTGTGAGTACTGCCACGCCATGGGGAATTCCTGCGGCGGGCTCTTCAAGTACACGGAGCTCGCCAAGAGAGAGCCCAGATATCAGGGCGGCTTCATCTGGGATTTCGTGGACCAGTCACTGCGGGCAGAGAACCGCTTCGGCAGGGAATATCTGGCCTACGGCGGCGACTTCGGGGACAGGCCCACGGATTACAGCTTCTGCGGGAACGGCCTTGTGAACAGCGAGCGGGTCATCACGCCCAAAATGCAGGAAGTGAAGTTCCTGTACCAGAATCTCGACATAACGGTGAACCGCGGGAATGTGAAAATCTTTAACCGCAATCTCTTTGTGAGCACATCCCGCTGGGAATGCCGGGTACGGACGGAGAGAAACGGCGTCCTGACGGAAGAGAAAATACTTGAGACCGACGTAAAGCCCCTCTCCGCTGAGGTCTATCCGCTGAATCTGCAGGAGCAGACTGAGCCGGGACTCTATACCGTGACTGTCTCATTTCATCTCAGGGAGGATGAGCTCTGGGCCGGGGCTGGTCATGAGCTGGCCTTCGGGCAGATGTCATATGAGATTCCCGCCGCGGCGGAGGAGGAGACCGGCCGCTTCAGAGTCATACACAGCAAACACAATATCGGCGTGAGGGGCGAGAATTTTGAGGCAGTCTTTTCTCTCATGAGCAGGGAGCTTGTATCCTACCGCTTTGAAGGCAGGGAACTGCTGGACGCGGGCCCCATGCCGAATTTCTGGAGGGCCCCCACAGACAACGACCGGGGCAACCAGCTGGCCGCGCGCTGCGGGCAGTGGAAGCTTGCGAGCCTCTATATAAGCCCGGTGCGGGCGACAGAGGAGGGCACGGAGCGGCTCCCCTACACGCTGGAGGAAAAAGAGGACAGCGCCCGGATAACATTTAACTACTGGCTTCCCACAAAGCCTGAGGCCTTCTGCTCTGTCAGCTATCAGGTCTTCGGCAGCGGGCGCATATCCGTGACGCTGCACTATAATCCCGCAGAGGGACTGGGGCATATGCCGGAGTTCGGTATGCTGTTCCCCCTGAGGGCAGAGCTCAGCAAAATCAGGTGGTACGGCCTCGGCCCAATGGACAGCTACTGGGACAGGCAGAAGGGCGGCAGACTCGGCCTATTTGAGAGCGACACCGAAAAAAGCATGGCCCCCTATCTGGTGCCCCAGGAATGCGGGAACAGGGAACAGGTGAGATTCGCAGAGGTCACAGATGAGAAGGGCAGGGGCCTCCGCTTTGAGGCGGAAGAACCCAAAGCCTGCTGTTTCTCTGCCCTTCCCTATTCCCCCCATCAGCTGGAGCTTGCGGGGCATGCCTATGAGCTGCCGGATAGCGTCCATACATTTGTACGCATTTCCATGGAGCAGATGGGGGTGGGCGGAGACGACAGCTGGGGCGCCAGAACCCACGAGGAGTTTCTGCTGCCGGACGACAGGCCCCTGACATTCAAATTCTCCTTCCGGGGAATTTAGACAATAATACTCATTATTATGCAAAAAACCTGATTCAGCCGAGCTGAATCAGGTTTTTGTGATATTGAGAGAAGTTAGATATGGAAAAGCCCGCGTATCGCCCGATGGTATCCCTCAGGGTCCAGGGCAATGCTCTCGGCGTGGTTTGCATGCTCGACTATGAGCAGCTTTTTATCCGAGCTGCACGCCTCATAGAGCCTTCGGGCCATAAATTCCGGGACCATGACGTCGTCTTTGCCCTGTATGAAGAGAATGGGGACTTTTGCGTGCCTGACCTGGTCGATGGGCCTCGCCTCCGAGAAATCAAAGCCCGCCTTATGGGCGGCATACCACTGACAGACCCGGACGGGAAATGCGGGGGGAATATGGTACAGACTCTCGATCTGACAGGCGAAGGACTCTCCGGCGCTGGTAAAACCGCAGTCGCTGACCACGCCCAGAACCTGCTCCGGCAGATCCTCCTCACCGGAGGCGCTGAGAACGGTGGCCCCGCCCATGGACACGCCGTGGAGCAGCAGTCTCGTATCTGCCCCGAAGCGGTCAGCGAGATATCTTGCCCAGCAGATGCAGTCTCTCCGGTCTTTGACACCCATTGTGATGTATTCGCCCTCGCTGTATCCGTGGGCCCTGTCATCCGGCAGCAGCATTCCAAAGCCTATGGAGCGGTAGAATTTGATGTGGGGGGCAAATTCGTTCCAGGCGTGGGACTGAAAGCCGTGAATGCCTATCACAAAGTTCTTCTCATTGTCCGGCGCGGGAAAAAGAGTGGCGTGCAGCTTCAGACCGTCCTCCGATGTGATATATACATCCTCGTGGGGGAGGGTCTCCATGTATGCCATTCCCGCCTCTGCGATTTTAGGCAGCGGGCCGTTCATATAAAAAGACACGTCTATGTCGGCATTGAATTTTTCACCCGGCTTTTTCTTTTTCAGATTTCTGAGAAAGTTGCCGCCGATTTTGCGGCAGAGAGCCAGGAAGCCGGCCAGTAAAATGACTATAACTGCTAAAATAATCCACACCCAGGGTTTCATTATAAATGGGTCCTTTCCGATTAAATTAATTATATTCTCCATTATAGCCGCCCCGGCGGGAATTCTGTTAAAAAAACGTAAATCCCCGGGAGCTTCCAGACCGGACCTTTTATAATACGGCTTTGATCTGAGGCGGCAGCTGAAAGCTCCCCGAGATATTTTTATTGACTTTCACAAGCTGTGTGTATATACTGACTATATTACTAATAGTAATATAGGAGAGACAAGCATGGATTATATTATACTCGGGCTTCTGATTCTGAAGAGCAGGACGATTTACGAGCTGCACGAGCGGTTGGATAAGGGCCTCAATCTGATGTACAGCAGCAGTATGGGGAGCATACAGGCCGCAATTAAAAAGCTGCTGGCCTCCGGCTGCATTCAGTATTCCGAACTCACTGAAAAAGGTCGCCGCAAGAAGATCTATTCCGTCACGGAGAGCGGGAGACAGAAATTCCTTGACTGGGCGGATGGCCCCCTGGATGTGCACAATATAAGGATTCCTGATCTTGCAAAGCTGTACTTCATGGGCTTCTCTGCCGAAGATACCAGGGAGGAGAGGCTTGCAGATTATGTGGAACAGCTGAAACAGCAGTATGATGCACTGGATGCAATCTGCCGGGAGGGAGAAAATATGGAGGTCCCGCCGGGGTGGCGGGATATATTTCAGTATCAGCTTCTGACGGCTCAGTACGGCAGAGACATAATGAAATTCAACATACAGTGGTATCAAAAGCTGATTGAAGAAATGAGGTGCGGAAAATGATTATGAAGGCAGGTCCCAATAATTCTCCCATCAGGTATTTTTTAAGCGGCGGCCGGTATCCACAGTGGGTGCTTTTAATCCACGCCGCTTTTGCAGATCATACCATGTTCAGGGAACAGATTGAATATTTTCAGGACAAATATAATCTCATTGCCGTGGATATCATCGGCCACGGTGAATCCACCCACACCCGCAGAGGGGACTCCGTCAGCGGGATGTCAGAGTGGATATATGAGATTTTAGAAGCAGAGGGCATTGATAAGATACATATTGCGGGCGTATCCCTGGGGGCGGTTCTGGCGCAGGATTTTGCAAATCACCACCCCGACAGAGTGAGCTCCCTTGCCTGCTTCGGAGGCTATGACATCAACAATTTCGACCCCGCCATGCAGAAGGAAAACGGCGGGAAACAGATGGCCATGATGCTGAAGGCAATTTTCTCCTTGAAAAGCTTCGCAAAGGCAAACAGGCAGATATCCGCCCACACGCAGAAGGCCCGGGATGATTTTTATGAGATGAACCTGCGCTTCCCCAAAAAATCCTTTATGTATCTGGCGGGACTTGACAGCATGGTAAATAAATGCCGGACAGGGGAACGGCAGTATCCCCTTATGATCGGCTGCGGTGAATTTGACATCCCTATGGAGCTGGAGGCGGTGAAGCAATGGAAAGCCGCCGAACCGGACTGTGAGGAGGTCATATTCCGCAATGCCGGGCACTGCGTCAATATGGATGCGCCCATGGAATTTAACAGAACCATGGAGACCTTCTGGGGGAGGGAGAGATAAAGCTGTTCCTGCCGCGGACAGCAGCCACAGCCCCGGGAGCGACCGCAGAAAATTAAGCGGTTCAGCCCAATAGTTAGAGTCAATAAAACCAAAGGCCGGGAGCATCCGATTTGAGGGATGCTACCGGCCTTTTTTGATATCCTCTATTTTGATTTCAATCCTGCAGCAGAGAGCCCTGAGCCGGATTTAATCTGCCAGAACCAGCAGACCATAGCCCAGGGGATAGCCGTCGGCCAGCCCTTCAAAAATGTAGACCGGTCTGTAAAAGCCCTTGCTGTCCGGCCTGTATTCCAGACTGCAGTCCGTAATTTCAAATGACTCCGGCTCCTCCCCCGGAAACCACTCCGGACCGGAAAAATCACCCCTGACGAGCCTCTCATATGCCTTTTGCTCCGAAATCACAGCTTCTTCCCCGCACTCTGTGGCTTTGACCATAAACATGTAGAGCTTTTCAATCTCACAGCGCTCACTGAGATCGCAGCTGACTGTGCCAAGATACATGCCGCCGGGGGCGGGGAGCATCTCCGCTTCAAATATATAGGTCCCGTATTTATCCCTGGAGAAGGATGCACCTGACGGAACAGCCGCCCCGAATTCTTTCAGGGCATCCAGAACCTCGGACTCCGAGAAATCAGTCTGAGTAAAGCCGGGTGTGTCCTGCTCCTTTTCGTAAATATAGGTCCCGTCGGGAAAGTTTATATATAGTGAGCTGCCGGTGTTTTCATCACGGTATTCCGCTGAATAATCGCTGTAATCTGCCACGGTGATTTCAAAGGAGTGGGCTTCCCCGAACTCTGCGGCGAAGCTGTCGGCAGATTTCCTTGTCATGCCGGGGGATTTGAAGACTGCCGACCTGCCGGATTCACTGCTGAGCTCACAGTTCAGTATCCACTCTGAATTTTTTGTATACTGACGGTAGCCGGGCGCCTCGGGTATGTTGCCGTATTCCTTAAAATGGTAGGCGGCAAAGACTCCTGAAACGGAGAGAACGAAGATGAGCGGAATGGAAATAAAAGCGGAAAATTTTCTCCATTTTGCAGAATCACCTTCTGAGAGCGCAAGTATGGCCAGTGCAGCCGAGCCGCCGAGAAATGCACCGAGGGTATTGCAGAATATGTCGTCCACATCAAAAAGCCCGATGCCGGTAAAATACTGGACGGCCTCAATCGCAGATGAGAGGACAAGCCCCGACACCAGGGGCCAGAACCATCTTCTGAACTTTTTTGCAAGGAAGGGCAGAATGAACCCCAGGGGCATGAACATGGCGATATTTATGAGGACATTGAGCCAGCTCTGCTGGGAGAAGTTGTTCCATGCGTCCCGCCAGGCCCTGAAGAGATGAAAATTGGCATACCGGGCATACATGGAATATCTCCCCGCCAGAGTTGTCGCCGCCAGCATACCGATGTAGGCGAATAATACGACGAGCAATATGGATTTTGAGCGGGAGAGAACCGGCTTTGCCCTGTATTTCTTCTTTAAATAAAAATATCTGGCGGTGAGAATTAGCAGAGCCAATATAATTCCGGAAAAAAGAAATGGCAGACTGTCATATAGCTTCCGGAATATAAAGGATAGAAAAGATGTCATCTGTGACCTCCGGGCTGTTGAAAGCAATGGCCACATACTACCATACCGGCGGCGTGCTTTCAACTATACAGCTTATTATAATGAAATAAATCCCGCAGGACCTCTGCGGGATTTACTATATGTGTAAAGTTGTAAAACAGCCGTTTCAAAGGTTATATTTTTTGTTCCTCTCTGCCGGATTCCTCAGTGCCTTCGGCTTCCTTCGCCTTTCTGCTCTTCTTCGCAGCATTGACAGCCTTTATATTGCGGACGGTGTACAGAACAAAGGATACAAGCATAAATACAACACAGATACCAATGAGTGCATCGGATACTGTGGGAGAAATATCGGGCCACAGGAGGTGTATGACCATCATTATATAGAGTGAGGCTGTTGTGAGCTTGCCGTGCCACTCGGAGCTCATGACGACTCCTGCCTTGTGTACGGTGATGCCTCCGGTGACGGCGGCAGTAATCTCCTTGACTGCCAAAATAATAAGGGGAATAAGCATATGGGGGAAGCGGTACATCAGGCAGAAAAGCATTGCCAGCTGTGTTATCTTGTCTGCCAGCGGGTCAAGCACCTTGCCAAAATCGCTTATCATGTTGAATGTCCGTGCTATGAAGCCGTCGGCAATGTCGGTGAGCCCCGAAAAAACCAGGACAGCGGTGGTCATGGGCACATTATTTTTTACTACATACAGCCATATGAATACAGGCACAAGCAGCAGTCTCAGCAGGGAAAGTGCATTGGGAATGGTCAGAATTTTTTTACTGTAATCTTTGGTCCTTGTGTTTTTCATTGTCTCCTGTTGTCTCCCTTGGCATCTCAATAAAAATTTGCATGGGTTCATACTTGCGGCAGACCTGTCCGCTTTTGGACTTCATTTATACATCAGTGTGCGGAGCATATTCATATACTCCCGGTGCTCCTCAATGGCATTTTCAAGGACAATGTCATCGGGAGAATTTTTCCACAGCTTTTCCGCGGCACCCTCCACCGTCCAGCGGATGATCTCCTTTGCCCTGTCCAGATCCAGGTCACTGCGGAAGAGGCTGTCGTCAATGTTTTCCGTGTATACCCGCTCGGTGATTTCCGTAAGCCCTGAGGGAAACTGACACCGGATATATTCCATAGACAGCTTTTCCATTGCTTTTTTCAGAAAATCATAGATGCGGGGGTACTCCTGCATGGCGGACAGCTTAAGAGAGGTTATCTTCTCCGCCCTTTTGAAAAAATCCCGCTCTCCCCAGTCAATTCCGTTTTCCAGCAGTTTTGTCACATAGTCATAGGAAAATTCAATAAGATAATCGTAGAGCTTCTGTTTGTTCCCAAAATAGTGGAAGAGCAGGCCCTTGGAGATCCCCGCATTTTCAACTATCTCGTTGGTGGAGGCGAGTTCAAAGCCCTTTTCCGCAAATTCATCCAGCGCGCTGTTCAGAATACGATTTCTTTTCTCCGGGCTGACTCTGGCAAAAATCTCATTCATAACAGTACTCCGTACAGATAGTATTGACCATAACGGTCAATACTATATTAACACACTTGACCGCTTTGGTCAAATCATTTTAAAAATTTTTGCTGTTCCCTCGGCCCTAAAGTCCCCGCCGCTGCGCCGATACTCTCTCTGCAGAGCTTGTCAGTTCAGGAGGAGCAGGGCCGCCAGTATTATTATCATAGCTGAGGTCTGCCGTCTGCTGAGTTTTTCCCTGAAGAGTAAAATTCCGGCGGCGGTGATAACAAGGATTGTGGCTACGCTGTAGCTGGGATAGGCTACTACGGCGGGGACAGTCCCCAGCGCCTTAATGAGAAATCTGGCGGAATAATAGTTTGGAATTCCCAGCAGCAGGCCGTAGAGCGCATCGGCAGGAGTGAGCCTCTGCTTTTTGAAGAATACCAGCACGAGGCTCAGAAGAAAAGCGAAGAGGAAAGACAGCAGGAGGTAGAGTTCCTGCAGATCTGCCCTTCCCAGCTCCTCATATATCTTGGACATGGAATCCGCAAGGCCGTTTGAAAGCATCAGAAACAGCAGCACCGTACGGGAGCCGGCTTTACCGCCATTTTTGTCCGAATTCATAAGGAGAATGGCGGCAACTGACAGGAGAAATCCTGTGGCCTGGATGAGCTTCGGCCTCTCCCCGAAAAAGATCACGGAAATAAGGGTAGGGACCAGTACCCCCAGCTTTGCAAAGGTGCCGGACAGAATCACGCCGTTGAGTTTTACACTCAGCTGCAGCATCACAAAGCCTGCCAGCAGCAGGAAGCCTGCAGTTAAAGCCAGGGCGGCGGTGACAGGCAGCCCTTCCGGCGAAAGTGAAGCGCGTCCGATGCCCGTGTGTATCAGCGCCAGAATCGTACAGCTCAGATAGCCCGCGGCGAGCATGGAGATATTATTTCTGACATGGTTAACCCCCAGGCGCATTACAAGGGAGACAGCGGCACTGCTGAGGATTGCCAGAATCAGATAAGTCATGGACAGCGGCTTCCTTTCTCAAACTGGATATTTATTGAAGTATCCCGATTATAGCACATTATTTTCCACAAAGGTACTTTTAATCAGAAGCAAATTTGAATCCTGAACAGCCTGCGCCCCTAAGAAAAATTCTCAAGCTGAACTTTTTACAGCTTTTTCAGTGCAAATCTGCCAAGTTTGCAGCAGGTAATATGTGTAAATCGTTGACTTTGATTTAGTCCGGAAACATGATAAAATTATTAAAAAGGCATTGGCAGAGGCGGTTAGAGCAGTCCGGAACTGATTTTAAAAGCCTGAGTTTTGTGAATTATAAAGGAGGTATAAGCATGAAAAAGACTGTGATTTTTGTTCTGTTGTTTTCACTTCTGCTTGTCATGTGCGGCTGCGGTGCCCAGACGGAGGCAGAAGCACCCCTGCCGGCGGAGAAAGCTGAGCCCGCTGCAGAAGAGACTGCAGCTCCGGAGCCGGCTGACCCCACGCCGGAGCCCACAGCCGAGCCGACACCGAGCCCTGAACCTGAGCCGGAGAAGGATGAGATAATCTTCACCGAACAGGGTATTATTGACAATAATTTGTGCTCTGTTGTCATCACAGGCATTGATGCGGAGAGCATGTTCGGCTATACCCTGAATGCTGTTCTGGAAAATAAAACGGCCGACACGGTCCTCTCATTTACCACCGAGGACAGCTCCGTAAACGGAATTAAAGCGGATGCAAATCTTATTGAAGATCTGGAACCCGGCACGAAGGGTGATTATGAAATAGTATTTCGCAACAAGGAGCAGACGGAGCATATCACTGATTTTACCGATATAAAAATGACCTTCAAGGTGTCGGAAAAGGACAACTATGTGGACTCACTGGCCTCTGAGACGGTACATATCTACCCCCTGGGCGAGGACAAAGCCGTGATACAGGAGAGGCAGCCTGAGAAGGACGACATTACACTGCTGGATAATGACAAGCTCACTGTAGTTCTGACAGGTTACCGGTCGGATGATGTCTTTGGAATGATAGCGGACTTCTTTATAACCAATAAGATGGATTCCACGATTGCAGTTCTGAGTGAGGATGAAACCGTAAACGGGACAGAGGCGAGACCGTACTTCGCGGCTGCGGTGCCGGGCGGCTGCTGTTCATATGAGAAAATGGTCTGGATGCGGGATCTCCTTGAGGAAAAGGAAATCGAAAAGGTCGAGACTGTCGAATTCAGACTGCAGGCCTGCAACAACAAGAATCTCTTTGACAGTTATGCCGATGAGCCTGTGGAGCTCCATCCGGATTTCACGCCCTGAGAGAATGCTTCCTATATTTAAACTCTTCCGGATATTTACCGCAGTCATTACGGAGGCGGGTTTTCTGTGAAATATCTGCTGAATGCTTTACATAGGGACAGCGCAAAGCTATAATAGAAAAAGCATATTGAGCTTTTATTAAAATACATATCATTGTATGCCGAAAAGGCGGCGTGTCCCCTGCTGCAGAGATATGTCTGCGCCTTGTAATATATTAGTTCGGGAGAGTTGAGTAAATATGGGAAATTATGTACTTTCTGAGGCTTTGGCCGGCAGTCAGCTGAAAATTGTAAATGACGGTGAATTTGATGTTCTGGCCCTGAGCAATTCGGAAATTGACGGGAAAGCCCTCAGCTTTGCGGAGGATCCGAAATATTTTGATGAGATCAGGGACAATGCCAACATCAGCTGCCTGATCACAAGTGCTGAATATCTGAAATTTTTCACGGGAAAAAATTACGGCATAGCTGTTTCAGAAAATCCCAGACTTGATTTCTTCCGGCTGCACAACCGCCTTGCCGATGATAAAAATTACAATCCTGAGAGCAGACCCAGCTCTGTGGGGAAAAACTGCAGCATCAGCAGTCTGGCGTATATCGCACCCAACGATGTCATTATCGGCGACAATGTCACGATTGAGGAGTTTGTCAGCATACGGGGGCGCTGCACAATCGGCAGCAATTCCGTTATACGTGCCGGCTGCCGAATCGGCGGCGGAGGCTACGAATTTAAGAAAAATGGTGAGAGCTTCTACAATGTCGAACACTGCGGTCAGGCTGTGATAGGCCAAAATGTGATTATCTGGCCGAATACCACGATTCACAAGGCTGTGTTCCCCTGGGATTCCACGCTGGTCGGAGACAACAGCAACATAGCTTCCCAGGTTCATATTGACCACGGGGCGAAAATAGGAAAGCGCTGCGAGATCTGCCCCCATGTACTGGTTGCAGGGAGATGCAAAGTCGGCGATTATTCATTCCTCGGCCCCAGTGCCGTTCTGTCCAACAGAATAGAGATCGGTGAATACGCCAGAGTTTCTCTGGGTGCTGTGGTCACAAAGGATGTCCCCAGCCATGAGACCGTCACAGGCAACTTTGCCATAGATCACAGCAGATATATGGAGTTTCTGAAGACCATACGCTGATTTTAGCAGACGGCCGCTGCCCCGGGGATCGGAGAAGCAAAAAATAATACAGGAATGGAATCTTATATGCACTCCCTCTGCCCCATGTCCGGCAGAGGGGGTGCATTTGCTGTAAATAAGAGAAGCTCCGATACGGCGGCGGGCAGAACTTCTCGTGGATTTTTGCTTTGAGAAGTGGTATTATAATCCCGATTTTGTATACGGAGGCAAGCTTATGAATGAGTGGGAAAAGGGTCAGAAGGGCTATTTATATGATGCCAACAACGACCCCGGAGTAATGGCAAAGCATCTGGACTGTCTGAATCAGTGTTTCGAATTAAATAATATCTCTCCCTGTAAAAAGAGCGAGAGGGAGGAGCGGCTCAGGAGAATTATAAAGGAAATAGGGCCGGACTTCGATATTCTGAGTCCGTTTTTCTGCGATTTCGGTGAGAACATCCATATCGGCAGAAATTTCTATGCCAATCACAATTTGAGCATTCTTGACGGCGGCAGGGTTGAAATCGGCGATTATGTTTTTATTGCACCCAATGTGGTAATAACAACTGCGGGCCATGCCATTGACCCGGGGCAGAGAGACAGGGGCCTTGAAATTGCCCTGCCCGTAAAGATCGGAAGTCATGTCTGGCTCGGCGCCAATGTCTGCGTCCTGCCCGGAGTTGCAATCGGAGACAATGTGGTGATCGGAGCGGGCTCTGTCGTCACAAAGAATATTCCTGACAATGTTGTCGCAGCGGGCAGTCCCTGCAGAATTTTAAGAGACATAACCGAAGATGATAAAAACAAATATCCCATTTTTAAAGAATAACAAACGGAATACACCCAAAACATGAAATAATCCCACCTCTTTCGGGGTGGGATTATTTGGTATTGTTATTAAAATCATATAAGAGGTCAGGCCGGATTCTTTTTATTCCCGGATTTCATTGATCTGAGAGCTTTTCTGAACTGGAAGAAAAAGAGTATGGATGTGAATGTCACTGAGATAAAATCGGCAACGGGCTCAGCGGTAAATACTGCGAAAACCTTGTTCTTTGCAAACAGCGGCAGTATGTAAATAAGAGGAATGAGAAGCACGATTTTTCTCAGAAGTGCGACTGTCAGGGAGGCGATGCTGTTGTCTATGGAGATAAAGGTCATCTGACAGGCGGTTTGAATTCCCATGAGTCCCTGCGCCAGCATATATATCCTCATGACCTTCGCGGTGTAGGAGATGAGCTCGGGGCTGGAGTTGAATATTCTCACAAACATCTCCGGGAAGGACATCACAAGCAGCCACAGCACCATTGTATAGGTGAAGCTGGATATGAGCAGAATTTTGAATGTCTTTTTCAGCCTGTCCGCATTTCCTGCGCCGTAGTTATAGCTGGCGATAGGCTGGGCACCCTGGGCAAGTCCCATGAGGGGCAGCATGCTGAACTGCATTACACTGCTGAGTATTGTCATAGCGCCGACTGCGATGTCTCCGCCGTATTTGAGCAGAGATATATTAAAGCAGACCATCAGGATGCTCTCTGTCGACTGCATTATGAAGGGCCCCAGTCCCAGCATCAGGCAGGGGGCCAGAGTTTTCCAGTCTATGACCAGATTCTTTTTGCGCAGTCTGAGGAGCGTCTTTTTGCCGTTGAGGAAGCAGATCACCCAGACCGCAGAGATGCTCTGGGAGATAATGGTCGCAACGGCGGCACCGCTGATTCCCAGCTTAAACCCGAAGATCAGAATGGGGTCCAGTATTATATTGGATACGGCGCCTATCAAAACCGTCAGCATGCTGGTCTTTGCAAAGCCCTGGGCGGTGATAAAGGCGTTGAGTCCCAGCGAGAACATCACCGAGACAGTGCCGAGACCGTAAATACGCATATATTTTGAGGCGTAGTCTATCGTGTTTTCGCTGGCGCCGAAGAGCATCAGGAGAGGCCTGTCAAAGGCGAGGATCACTGCCGTTATCACTGCGGAGAAGATAACCAGCAGGCTTGCGCTGTTGCCCAGTATTTTCTCTGCCGTGTCGTTGTCTCCCCTGCCCATGTAGATGGAGGCTCTGGGTGCGGCGCCCATTGCCACAAAGGCGGCAATGGCGGAGATCAGCATTATAACAGGCATGCATACGCCCACTCCTGTCAGGGCTGTGGTGCCAATCTCAGGTATGTGGCCGATATATATACGGTCCACAAGGTTATAGAGCATATTTATAAGCTGCGCCGCTATAGCGGGCAGTGAGAGCTTGAAGAGCAGCTTCCCTATCGGGGCCGTGCCCAGAAATTTATTGTCATTCATGCTTTTGCTTCCTCCATTGCGTCAACCACATTTTCATTTATCTTGGAGAGGGTATTGAAAAATTCACCGGCCTCTTCCTGAGAGATGTTTTCAAAAACCGCACAGCCGAATTTGACCTGGACGAGTTTTATGGCTTTTCTCAGGGGCTCCGCCTTCTCCAGAAATCTGAGTCTCACAACGCGCCGGTCCTGTTCATCGGCGCTGCAGGCTATATAGCCCATTTTCGTGAGCCTGTCCAGGGCGACCGAGACGCAGGATTTGGGCAGCAGCCTCACTTCACATATATTTTTGGCCGTATTGAACTGGGGATGGTTATTCAGAAACGCCACAATGTCAAATTCAGACTGGGAAATGGAGTATTTTTCCCGCACCTCCTCAGAGAGCTTCAGATACAGCTTCTGGGAGTGTTTCAATACCTTTAAAAGTTCGTCACCGGCAGCGATAGCGATTACCTCCCTTAAAATAGTTATATATTATAACAGTTCTTTTTAGAACCAATAGGGATAATACATCTTTTAGATAAAAAATCAATGAATAAATAATAAACATTAAAAGAACATAAGGCCATGAATTAAAAAGAGCTCCCCGAATTTCGGGGAGCTCAGATATTTGCAGTATGTATATGGACAACTCTTAATTTATTTTTCTGTTTCTTCAAATTCACGGGAGCTTCGGACATTATCCCAGAAGATCCTTTTGGTTTCCTCAATCCCGCAGTTGAAAAGCATGTCCAGAATTGAGAGCCCGGGGGTGAAATTTTCCGGGCTGCTGCACTGGCTGTACATGGGATGCTTAAAATCCTGAAATACGATCTGCACACCGTGGGAGGCAAACTTCTCCCGGTCGAGATAACGGACAGAGGCGCCCCGTCCTGAGAAATATATGTCGGCCCCTATGGCGTTGCATATGGCATATACAAGGTCGGACCGCTTGTTCTCCCTGTCATATTCAATATCAGACTGGTATATGATTTTAGTTTTTATCCCCAGAAGCTCGCGGACAAGCAGGAGACTCCCGCAGGTCCACTGACAGACGGTCTCATAGTCCCGGGTGAAAAAATCCTCAATGATGGGGAGAATTTCATCCCGGAAAGCTGCGGTACGGTAATAGTCCCTCAGGGCATTCAGCTGACGTCCGGTCCACCTGTCCACATCCTTGGTTTTGAGCTCACAGTATTTCCGGCTGAGAAAGTTTTTGGTGTCGCCGGAGATGGTGAGATATTTGATATTCCCGTTCCCGTCGAGGACGCGGTTGCGTATCATCTGGGAGCTCTTTTCAAGCTGGACCTCATCCAGCAGGACGAAGACATCCGCCTTTGCCATCTTGTCAAAATATCCTACCCAGGGGAAATAGTGGGGCTGATGAATAGATGCTTTCATATTTTACAGCTGCTCTCCTTTTAACGCTTCGTCGATTCTTGTGATATTTTCGCTTAAAATCCGGTATCTGTCCTGCTCTGCGCAGCCGATAAAGCCGCCCAGGGATTCACCGATGGATTTGCTGTCTTCGCCGTACCAGAAGGCGTGGGTGAGGATGTGGAGTCTGCTGTATGTACCGGATTTTATAATTTCCTCCACAGGCTCCCGCCAGCGGCACCTGCTGTCCGAGAGATATTTAAAGCCCCGGAAGAATACATCACCGTAGGAATTTATCATTCCCGGGATCTGCAGGTTGCTCTCCAGAGTCTTCTTTGAGGGCCTGTGCATGGAGACGGTTGTGATCTCTCTATCCAGCAGGGAGGAGAGTATGTCCGCCTCTTTTTTTATGCTGCTTATGACCTCAGCGGCAGGAATATCGCCGTAGACGGTCTCGTCATAATGGAGGCCCAGCTCATGACCCAGCCCCGCTATGCGCTTCAGACCCTCTTTTGAGCGCTTTGAGGCGGTATTGTAGAGCTCAGAGCTGAGAAGCACAAAATAGGTGGAGCTGACACCCAGAGAGGCCTCCAGCTCGGCCATTTCAACTGCCTTTTCTATGCTGGTATCTATGTCATGGCGCAGGATGACACAGCGGGGATATTTCTCATAGCTGTGATAATCGGCGATTACATAGCCGCCCTCCCGCAGCATATCGATAAGTCCCCTATAACTCTTATAATCAAAATCCATATTGTCAGACCTCCCTGTGTCCTCAATGCCTGAAATCCTGAAGATTTATGCGGCATTTCCTATATATTACTCTTTTTCGCAAATCCCTGTCAACCCGGACTTTGCTCAGGCTATACAGAAACGGAAGTGCAGAATAGCTAATATATTAAAAACCCCGAAGGAATTATCCTTCGGGGTTTGGTTTCAGGATGTCTGCAGCTTTATCTCCAGGGGAAGTCGATAAGACTCATCACATAGATGACTGCAATGGCGGCGGGGACGAAGTATTTGAATATTGGCTTCATCCACTGCTTCACCCTGGGACCCTCACCGGCATTTGCCTCTGCAAGGAGATTATCCCAGCCCCATCCGTGACGGCTGGAGCAGCAGAAGATCGCGTAGAGCAGGGAGCCGAGAGGCAGCAGGTTTGTGGAGACCATGAAGTCCCAAAAATCCAGCCATGCAGAGCCGGGGGCAAAGGGCTGGAAGCCGGAGAATACGCTGTAGCCCAGGGCGGTGGTGCAGGAGAGCAGGAGAATTCCGATGCCGCAGATGACACAGCCCTTGGGGCGGCTCCAGCCTGTCATTTCCCTCACGCAGGCCAGAATATTCTCAAACACGGCCAGCACCGTGGACATGGCGGCAAAGACCATGAACAGGAAGAACAGGGAGCCCCAGAGGCGTCCGCCCTTCATATTGTTGAATACCGTGGCCATGGTGTCGAAAAGCAGTGAGGGACCGGCAGTGACCTCAACACCGTAGGTGGTGCAGGCGGGGAAAATAATTAGTCCCGCGGTTATGGCCACGAAGGTGTCAAGAATTATGACGTTTATGGATTCACCCATAAGGGTGCGCTTCTTGTCGATGTAACTGCCGAATATGGCCATGGCGCCTATGCCAAGGCTCAGTGTGAAGAAGGCCTGGTTCATCGCGGCCACGATCACGCCGATGTCTATTTTTTTGAAGTCGGGCAGCAGGTAGAAGCGGAGCCCCTGAGCTGCACCGGGCAGGAGGCAGCTGTTCACGGCCAGCACTATCATGAGGATAAGCAGTGCCAGCATGAGATACTTGGTCACTCGCTCAAGCCCGTGCTGGAGGTTGAAGCTCACAACTACGAAGCCCGCAACGACGGTTATGGCCATATAGATAAGGTTGATGCCGGGGCTCTGAATCATGGATACAAAGCCGAGGGAGGCACTCTCACCGATAAGGAATTTTACAAAATAGTATATAAACCAGCCGGTGACAGTGGTGTAAAAGGCCATCAGGCAGATGTTGCCAAACAGGGAAAAATAGCCGTGGATATGCCACTTCTGACCGGGTTTTTCCAGCTTCTGATACATTCTGACCGGGCTGGCCTGAGAGGCGCGGCCCAGGGAGAACTCCATTATCATAACAGGAAGACCGAGCAGAATAAGGCAGATAACATAGATCAGCACGAATCCGCCGCCGCCGTAACGGCCGGTCATCCACGGGAACTTCCATACGTTACCGCAGCCGATAGCACAGCCGGCGCTCAGGAGAATGAACCCCAGACGGGTGGACAAACGTTCTCTTTCTTTCATACAAAGTTCCATCTCTCTTTCACAGTAAATGAGTAAATTATATCAGCCGTAACTTTAATTGTCAAACTGACAAAAGGAACAAAAGTTGCGGCAAAAGCGGGCTTAAATTACCCGAATATGAACAGTTATTTAATAAGCTGTGACCTGAATATGAATTCAAAGCCCAAAATTTGCCAAAATTATAAAAAATGCTTTCGCCTCAGAAGGGCGAAAGCACTTTTTCTGTAAATCCCGAATCTGAACTCAGCCGCCGAAAACAGCAAGCAGGAAGCCGGCCGCGACAGCAGAGCCGATAACACCGGCCACGTTGGGACCCATTGCATGCATGAGAAGGTAGTTTGAAGGATTGGCCTTCTGTCCTTCCTTCTGGGACACACGGGCCGCCATGGGTACGGCGGAGACACCGGCAGAACCGATGAGAGGATTTATCTTTCCGCCTGAGAGCCTGTACATAAGCTTGCCCAGAAGCAGACCGCCGATAGAAGCAAACTCGAAGGCGAGGAGACCGAGAACAATGATCTCGATTGTCTCGACGGTGAGGAAGCGGTAATATACGGCAGTTGCGCCCACAGAGGTGGAAAGGAATATTGTCACAATATTCATAAGTGCATTCTGTGCAGTATCGGAGAGGCGGTCTGTAAGTCCGCACTCTTTAAAGAGGTTGCCCAGCATGAGGCAGCCCAGCAGGGGAGCCACGGAGGGCAGAAGCAGAACGACAAACACGGTGACAATAATGGGAAACATGACCTTCTGCTTTTTGGAGACGGGGCGAAGCTGCTCCATCTTGCACTCTCTCTCCTTTTTGGTGGTGAGAAGGCGCATCACAGGAGGCTGAATAAGCGGAATAAGCGCCATGTAGGAATAGGCCGCTATGGCGATAGGCGCCAGGTAATCCGGGGCCAGCTTGGAGGTGAGCCAGATTGCAGTGGGGCCGTCTGCGCCGCCGATGATGCCGATGGAGGCTGCCACATTGGAGGGGAAGCCTATGCCGATGGCAAGAAGGAATGCGGCGAAGATGCCCAGCTGGGCGGCAGCACCGAGAAGCAGGGACTTGGGATTTGCAAGCAGAGGGCCGAAGTCGGTCATTGCGCCGACACCCATGAAGATGAGTGAGGGGTAGAGGCCGGACTTGACGCCGATGTAAAGGATATCAAGAAGACCGCCGTCATGGACGATGCCTGTGAGGGTGATATCCCCTGCAATGTATGCATCCCAGAGCTCCGGGTGATACATCTCAGAGCCGGGGAGGTTTGAGAGAAGCATGCCGAAGGCGATGCCCACAAGCAGCAGCGGCTCAAATTTCTTTACAAGACCCAGATACAGCAGCACGAGGGCGATAACGATCATCACGATCTGACGCCAGTCAGCCGCCAGCATATGAAAGCCGGAGGTCTGCCACAGCTGGGACAGAGTATTTAAAATATTTTCCATATACCTGCTCCTTAGATTACGAGCAGTGTATCGCCGGTGGCGACAACGGCACCCTTGTTTGCCACGATCTGCTTGACGACGCCGTCAGCAGGTGCGACAACTTCGTTTTCCATCTTCATTGCCTCAATGAGTACAAGAAGCTGGCCTGCCTTCACTGCATCACCCACGTTTACCTTGACGGCAAGGATATTGCCGGGCAGGGGGGCGGTGACAGGTGTGCCCGCTGCGACAGCGGCGGGGGCAGCAGGGGCGGGAGCCGCGGCTGCGGGGACAGCGGCGGGAGCGGCAGCAGGAGCGGGGGCGGGAGCTGCAGGGGCATATGCAGCGTACTCGTCGACTATCATGGCCTCGCCCTGCTCGACCTCGACCTCGTAGGTCTTATCTTTAAGAGTAACTTTATATTTCATGTCCTAATCTCCTCACTTTAGCTCTCTGATAGATTTGAATCTCAGCTCATTGACAGGCCTGCCGAGCTCATCTGCAACGATAGCCATGATCATTGCGGCGGTTCTCTCATCGGTGTCATAGAGCTTAATCTCTCCGGCAGAGCCGGGCGCCGGGACCGGTGCGGGAGCAGCGGCAGCGGCGGGGGCGGCAGGAGCAGCGGCGGACGCTGACTTCTTATCGTTGGAAAAGAGTGTCATAAGCTTGATAATGCACATCAGCAGAAGCAGAGCAAAGAACACGACGATTATGCCCAGGAGAGAGTAAAGAACAGCTTCACCAAATGTCATAGTCATGGCTTACACCTTCTCAATCGTGTACTTGCAGGTCTTCTCCTCTTTTTCACGGCGCTGTGCAAAGAACTTCTCCGCAACCTGGGGGAAGGAGATGTAGCTGAGGACATCCTCTTCGCATCTGGCGTCTGCACCCAGCTTCTCCTTGGCCTTCTCAAAGGTGTCGTTGGGCAGGGAGTCGGCATAGCGGCCCTCGATGGGCTTCTCGTCGCCGAGAATCTGTGCACGGATTTCAGGGTCTATGGGAGCGGGAGTACGGCCGTATTCACCGCGGCAGTAGGCCTTCATCTCGGCACCGACGTTCTTGTAGCGCTCACCGCAGAGGACGTTCTGAACGGCCTGGCTGCCTATGAGCTGGCTTGTGGGAGTTACCAGAGGAGGATAGCCCATATCCTTGCGGACATTTGGGGTCTCCAGAAGGGTGGCGTCAAACTTGTCCAGAGCGTTGAGCATCTTAAGCTGGCTCAGGAGGTTGGAGAGCATGCCGCCGGGGATCTGGTAGTTGAGGCAGCGGGTATCGGTTGCCATGGAGATGGGATTGAGTGTGCCCTTCTCAAGGAACTCTCCCCGGATGGGCTTGAAGAAGTCTGCCATTTTGTAGAGTATCTTCTCATCAAGGCCTGTCTCGTAGCCCATCTCACGCAGTGCGTAGAAGAGGGTCTCGGTTGCAGGCTGTGAGGTGCCGCCTGAGAAGGGGGAGATTGCGGTGTCGATGACATCGGCGCCGGCCTCAATGCCCTTCAGGTAGGTCATAAATGCAAGACCGGTGGTGCAGTGGGTGTGCATGACGACGGGCAGGTCAACCGCGTCCTTGATGGCAGAGACCAGGTCGTATGCGGCCTTGGGGGTGAGGATACCGGCCATGTCCTTGATGCAGATGGAGGAAACGCCCATCTGGGCCAGCTCCTTGACCATCTCAACATACTTTTCTCTTGTGTGAACGGGGCTTGTGGTGTAGGAAATAGTACCGGAAGCCATAGCACCGCTCTTGACAGTCTCTTCGATGGCGACCTTGAGGTTGTTCACATCGTTGAGTGCGTCAAAAATGCGGATGATGTCAATGCCGTTTTTGACAGAAGCTCTGACAAAGCGGCGGACGATGTCATCGGGATAGTGCTTGTAGCCCAGAACATTCTGACCGCGCAGAAGCATCTGGAGCTTGGTGTTGGGCATTTTTGCCCTGATCTTCCTGAGGCGTTCCCAGGGATCCTCGTTCAGATAGCGCAGGCATACATCAAAGGTAGCTCCGCCCCAGCATTCCACAGAATAAAAGCCGGCCTTGTCCATTGTGTCAAGGATGGGCTCAAACTTATCATATGGCAGGCGAGTGGCGATGAGTGACTGATTGGCATCGCGCAGAACGGTTTCAGTAAACTGTACTTTCATGAATCCTCCATATAAAAATAATTATAGTTACAAGATAAGTATTACCTAATCTTCTGTTCCCGATTATAACATTTGCACATTTACAATACCAGACCCGGGAGAAAAATCTGGGAATTGTATAATATAATGGAGAATAATGGAGAGAAAAGCGGGTATGCTTTAGCAGTTTTGCACAAACCAGGTAAGTGAACTTTGAATAAAGTCTGCTTTGCGCGGAGTTTGGCAGGACAGGAAGCGATTCCCTGACAAAATTTTGCCCCGGCTCCGCCCCGGTCCCCGCCCTGAAAATTTATTTTTTATGAGTGACAGGAGAGAAAAATTGTGCTATAAATACTGTCTGCATAAATTCCAAATGAGGTGTTTATTATGAGTGATTATATCATTGCAACATCGTCCACCTGCGATCTCCCCAGGACCTATCTGGAGGAACACAGCATACCCTTTATAAGCTATACCTATACCATAGGAGACAGGCTCTTCGAGG
>JBMNPZ010000022.1:0-31322 GCA_050943875.1 Candidatus Limivicinus sp.
GAAGCTCACCCAGATTTAGTACCTCCTTATGAAGCTTTTTATGGAGAACCCGGGCAAGGCCATGTCCAGAGAGGATATCCTCTCCGCGGTCTGGGGCAACGATTTTACGGGCGAGCTGAAAACCGTGGATGTGAACGTCCGCAGACTACGCATCAAGATTGAGGACGACCCCACCGAGCCTGAATATCTCACCACAGTCTGGGGATACGGCTACAAATGGGGATACTGATTCCCCGGCGGCTCCCCTCCTAAAATGCGGGCTTTTCCCTTCGGAACGGCTCAATCTACATCACAGGAAGTATTTGGTAAATGTTTAAATCGCTTAAAAATCAGCTTTTAGTTTCTTCTGTCGTCGTGATTGCCCTTGTACTGCTCTGCATCTGGCTTATCACCAGCAGCTATCTGGGCTGGGCAATTGCGGTGATGGTTATTTTATGCGCATATATCATTCTTCTGAACATCTGGTTCCTCAAATGCGTCACCGACCCTATTGCCTCCCTTGCAAAATTTGCAAAGCGCATCTCCGAGGGCAGTTACGGTGTCCAGATGGAGGACAAATTTGACAATGAGCTGGGCAGTCTCACCGCCGAGATAAACAACATGTCTGCAAAAATGGCAGTCAATGAGAAATCCCGGACCGAATTTATATCCCAGGTCTCCCATGAGCTGCGCACTCCTCTCACGGCCATAACGGGCTGGGCGGAGACTATCGCCTATGACCCCGCCGTGCAGGGCGATTCCCTGAGAGGTATAAATATTATCTCCAAGGAGTCTGAGCGGCTCACCGGCATGGTGTCCGAGCTTCTGGAATTCACCAGGATACAGGACGGGCGCTTCAATCTCCGGATTGAGCTCATAGACATCACGGCTGAGCTGGAGGACGCCCTCTTTACATACGGGGAGCTCATAAAGCAGGCCGGCATGAAGATAAATTACACCTCGCCCCCCGCCGAGATTCCCCTTATCCCCGGCGACCCGGAGCGGCTGAAGCAGGTATTCCTCAATCTTCTGGACAATGCCGCAAAGCACGGCGGCGACGGCGAGACTGTGGATGTGGCCATAAATGCGGACGCCTCCGGAGTGCATATCTCCGTGAGAGACCACGGCCACGGGATCCCCGAGGGCGAGCTTCCCCATGTGAAGGAGAAGTTCTACAAGGGCAGCTCCAAAAACAGGGGCACCGGCATCGGACTTTCTGTCTGTGACGAGATAATCACCCGCCACAACGGCAGTTTGGATATTAAAAACGCAGAGGGCGGCGGCTGCATGGTCACCATAACTCTTCCACTAAGCGCAAACTAAATTTTATTTATTTCAGGTGAAATTATGGCCGAAAAATCTAAAAATTCTTCTTTTCGTACATCAATAGGCGGTCAGGCCCTTATAGAGGGCATACTTATGAGAGGGCCGAAGAAGCAGTCCATAGTATGCCGCACCAAGGACGGTATCGTCGAAAAGGTTGAGGAGATTCCGAGACTCAGAGATAAATATCCGATTCTCGGCTGGCCTCTTATCAGGGGCAGCGTGGTGTTCCTCTCCTCAATAATCAACGGCATGAAGGCCCTCAGCTACTCTGCAAGCCTCGTCCCCCTGGAGGAGCAGGAGGAGCCCGACAAATTTGACAAGTGGATACAGGCACACTTCTCCGAGGAAAAAGCCCAGAAAATCATCATCGGCGCCGCGGTCGTCATGGGCTTCATCCTGGCGGTGCTGCTCTTCATCTTTCTCCCGGCTTTCCTCGTGGGCCTCATAAAGCCCCTCACCGGGAGCTATTTTGTCCGCAACATCTCCGAGGGCGCAGCAAGGGTGATTATACTTCTCGTCTATATGAAGCTCTGCACCCTGTCCCCCGACGTGAAGCGGATTTTCGAGTACCACGGGGCCGAGCACAAGACAATCTTCTGTTATGAGCACGGCAAGGAGCTGACTGTGGCAAATGTGAGACCCGAGTCCCGCTTCCACCCCAGGTGCGGCACCAGCTTTCTCCTTGTGGTGGTACTGGTGAGCATACTTGTAAACTCCGTTGTCCAGCTGGACAACACCTTTGCCCGCATGGGCTGTCACCTGCTGCTTCTGCCCGTCGTTGTGGGCATAAGCTATGAGATAAACCGCTGGTGCGGGATGCACGATAACCTCCTCTCCACCATACTATCAGCGCCGGGAAAATGGCTGCAGAGAATCAGCACCAGTGAGCCGGACGACGGCATGATGGAATGCGCCATCCGCGCGATGGAGCTTGTTATCCCTGAGGAAAAGGGCAGCGACGAGTGGGGAAAATGAGGACAATAATATGAAGACATATAATGAAATTTATCTCCAGACAAGAAATATTCTCCGCCAGAGAGGCGTGGAGAGCTTCGGTCTGGAGGCGAGACTTATAGTCGCGGCTGCCGCGGATAAAACTCAGGAAGAGCTTTTAAGAGACATGAGTCTTTACGCCAGCAGCCAGATTGAGGACAGGGTGACCGGCTATGTGGCCAGAAGGCTCCGTGGAGAACCTGTGGCCTACATCACCGGCAGCTGGGAGTTCTACGGGCTGCCCATAATCACAAGCCCCGATGTGCTCATCCCCCGTCAGGACACGGAGCGGCTGGTGGATACCGCAAAGGAGCTGCTCATAGGCAGAAAGATGGACGCCCGTATTCTGGACCTCTGCTGCGGCAGCGGCTGCATCACCTGCGCCATCGCCCATGAGCTGCCCGCCGCCCGCTTTGTCTCAATAGACCTCAGCGCAAACGCCCTGGAGCTCTGCCGGAAGAATGTGGATGCAAACAATCTGAACTCAAAGGCAATATGCATCCAGGCGGACGCCCTTGCTTCTCCCCCGCTGGGCATAGGCAAGTTTGACATGATAGTTGCAAATCCCCCCTACATACCCAGTGATGAGATTCAGACACTGGATGCATCCGTGAAGGACTACGAGCCTATATGGGCGCTGGATGGCGGTCCGGACGGGCTGAAGTTCTACAAGGCTATTATAAAATACTGGAAATCCCTGCTGTATCCCGGCGGACACCTGATGTTTGAGGTGGGCGAGGGTCAGGCTAAGGATGTGGCGGATATGATGAATTCCGCGGGCTTTGACTTTGTGGATACCAGAAAAGATACGATAAATGTAGACAGAGTTGTATTCGGAAGAATGTAACACAGGAGGAAAAAAGATGGCCGAAAAGAAAAAAACAGCTGTGAGCAGCACTGCTGCCGTCAGTGACAAGAAAAAAGCACTTGAGACCGCCATTGCAAAGATAGAAAAGGATTACGGCAAGGGGACCATCATGCGTCTCGGCGATGACATCGCCATAAATGTTGAGGCACTCTCCACGGGCTCACTGTCCCTGGATCTGGCCCTCGGCATAGGCGGCGTCCCCAGAGGGCGTATCATCGAGATATACGGGCCTGAGGCCTCGGGCAAGACAACACTGGCCCTCCATGTTGTCGCCTCCGCCCAGAAGAGCGGCGGAGAGGCTGCATATATAGACGTGGAGCACGCACTGGAGCCCGCCTACGCCCAGGCACTGGGTGTGGATATAAACAGTCTCCTCATATCCCAGCCGGACACCGGCGAGCAGGCACTGGACATTGCGGAGTCTCTTGTCCGCTCAGGCGCCGTGGATATAGTGGTCATAGACTCTGTCGCGGCCCTTATCCCCAGAGTTGAGCTTGAGGGTGAGGTGGGAGACACTGTGGTCGGCGCCCTGGCCAGACTTATGAGCCAGGCAATGCGCAGGCTTGCCGGTGCAATCTCCAAGAACAACTGCACTGTGATATTCATAAACCAGCTGCGCCACAAGATAGGCGTTATGTACGGCAGCCCCGAGACGACTCCCGGCGGCCTTGCCCTGAAATACTATTCCTCCGTGCGTATTGACGTGCGCCGCATCGAGACACTTAAGGCCAACGGCGAAATGATAGGCAACCGCACAAGGGCGAAGGTCGTAAAGAACAAGGTGGCTCCCCCCTTCCGTGAGGCCGAGTTTGACATCATGTACGGTGAGGGCATCTCCAAGGTGGGCGAGATCATCGATCTGGGCGTTAAGCTTGATATAATTGACAAGGCCGGCTCCTGGTACACCTGCAACGGCCAGCGTATTCAGGGCCGCGATGCTCTGAAGGAGTACCTCTCCGGCAATCCCGAGGTCTGCGACAAGATCGAGCAGGAGGTGCGGGACAACGCCTACAAGCTCAGTCCCAGGGCCCAGCGCAATGCCCAGAAGGCAGCCGAGGCGGCCGCGGAAAAGGCCGTGGACGTGAGCGCCGCAGATTTTGATCAGGGCTGAGCTGCAGAATGCTGATTACAGCGATACATGAGAGCTCCCCGGGGAGGGTGAAGGTCAGTCTTGAGGACGGCAGCGAGATAAAATCCACGCTGAACACCGTTGTTGACCTGCGGCTCTGCTCCGGTGAGGAGCTGGACGATAAAAGACTTGAGGAGTTCAGAAAAGCCTCCGCAAAGGCTCTTGGGCGGGAAAAGGCCCTGGAGTATATCTCCCGCCGCCCCATGTCCTGCTGCGAGCTGAGGAAAAAGCTCATTGACAAGGGCGAGGATGAGGAGGTGGCGGACTACTGCGTGAGCTGGCTTGAGGAAAACCATTTCATAGACGACGCGGAATACGCCGCCGCCCTGGCCCGGCACTGCGCCTCCAAAGGCTACGGTCCCGGCAGACTCCGGGGGGAGCTGGCAAAACGCGGCATCAGCCGTGAGCTCTGGGATGATGCCCTTGAGGCAATGCCCAGCTGTGACGACAAAATAGACAGATTTATCGCCTCCCGTCTCTCAGACCCTGAGGACAGCGATCAGATCAGAAAAATATGCAACGCCCTCTACCGGCGCGGGCACTCCTGGGAGGATATCCGGAAGGCCCTTGCAAGGTATGAGGAGGAACTTGAAGAGGAATACTGACAGATATGACAGAAGAAAAAAGCTTCGCTTTAATATCTCTTGGCTGTGCCAAGAACCTCGTGAACAGTGAGCAGATGCTCTATCTCATGAATGAGGCCGGCTTCAGGCTTGTATCTGAACCGGAGGGCGCAGACCTTGTAATAGTCAACACCTGCGGTTTTATAGAGGCCGCAAAGACCGAGGCCATAGATACCATTCTGGAGATGGCAGAGCTGAAAAAGGCGGGAAAGCTGGGGGCCATAATAGTCACCGGCTGCCTCTCGGAGCGCTACAAGGATTCCATAGCCCGGGAGCTGCCTGAGATCGACGCCGTTCTGGGCGTGGGCAGCTTCGGCGATATAGTGGAGGCCGCGAAAAATGCGGTCTGCGGCAGGAAGTTCAGCCGCTTTGCCAGCAACAGCGCCGCCATTGATGAGATTCCCCGGGTGCTGTCCACCGGACCCGCCTGGGCCTATCTCAGGATTGCGGAGGGCTGCGACAACTTCTGTGCCTTCTGCGCCATCCCATATATCCGCGGCCGCTACCGCTCAAGGAAGATGGAGAACATCCTTGAGGAGGCAAGAGATCTCGCCGCCCACGGAGTGAAGGAGCTCATTGTGATTGCCCAGGACATCACACTCTACGGCACCGATATTTACGGCAGGCACTGTCTCGCAGAGCTCTGCCGCAGGCTCTCGGAGATCAAGGGCGTGGAATGGATAAGACTCCATTACCTCTATCCCGACCAGTTCGACGACGAGCTTATTGACGAAATCGCAGATAATGATAAAATAGTCAAGTATCTGGACATCCCAATTCAGCATATAAATGATAAAATTCTGAAGAGCATGAACCGCCGCGGCGACGGCAGACAGATCCGTGAGCTCTTTAAGAAGCTGAGGGACAGGATCCCCGGCCTTGTGCTGAGGACAAGTCTCATCTCCGGTCTTCCCGGTGAGGGCGAAGCCGAGTTCGAGGAGCTCTGCGAGTACCTCAGGGAGGCCAAAATCCAGCGCGTGGGCGTATTCCCCTTCTCCCCTGAGGAGGGCACTCCCGCGGCAGAGATGGAGCATGTGGACGCAGAGGAGGCCCGGCGCCGCGCCGACCTTATTCTGCAGCTCCAGGCCCCGATTATGGATGAGTTCTGCCGCAGCTTTGTGGGCAAAACCATAAGGGTTCTCTATGAATATTTCGACGAAGAGTCCGGTCTCTGCGCAGGCCGCAGCTATGCGGATTCCCCGGATATTGACGGCATGGTCTTTTTCTCCGGCGACTGCAGTGAGGGCGATATGGTGGATGTCCTCATCGAGAGCACAGATGACGGTTATCTCTACGGCAAGGAGGTCTAAATGGGTACTACTGCAAATAAAATCACTATCGTGAGAATGATTCTCATCCCTGTTTTTCTTATACTGGCCTATACACAGCATCTGTATGCCGCCCTTGCGGTTTACATAATTGCATGCCTCTCCGACCTTGCGGACGGATATATTGCGAGGCACTACAACCAGGTGTCCAACTTCGGAAAGTTCATGGACCCGCTGGCCGACAAGATGCTGGTGCTGTCCGCAATGTGCTTCTTTATCGAAAACGGCCAGATGCCCGGCTGGTGCGTGGCAATAGTCCTCCTGAGGGAGTTTGCCGTGTCCGGTCTGAGGCTCATCGCAGTGGAACAGGGCCGCGTTATTGCCGCCGCCTGGTCCGGCAAGATAAAGACAGGCTGCACAATGGTCGGGCTGTGCTTCATGCTGGCCTTCCCCCAGGTAAAATTGGTTAACATAATTTCTACGGCTCTGATTCTGCTCACCACGGTGATCTCCGGGATCCAGTATTTCGCGGTGAACCGTGACGTCTTTAAAAAAGCCGTATAAAGGAGATATGACCCTATGAAACTTTATAACTCTGCCACCCGCAGCCGTGAGGAGTTCGTCCCCCACGACCCCAACATTGTGAGGATGTACACCTGCGGTCCTACCGTGTACCACTATGCCCATATAGGCAACCTGCGTTCCTACATCATGGAGGATATACTTGAAAAATATCTGCGCTTCTCAGGCTACAACGTGAAGCGCGTTATGAATATCACGGATGTGGGCCATCTCACCTCCGACGCCGACGAGGGCGAGGACAAGATGCTCAAGGGCGCCAAGCGGGAGCACAAATCCGTGATGGAGATTGCAAAGTTTTACACCGACGCTTTCTTCTCAGACTGTGCAAAGCTGAACATCAAGACCCCCGATGTGGTGGAGCCCGCCACCCACTGCATAGATGTCTACATCAAGATCATAAGCAGGCTTCTGGAGAAAGGCTACGCCTATCTCGCCGGAGGCAATGTGTATTTTGACACCTCAAAGCTGGAGAGATATTACATCTTCAACGATTTTAATGAGGAGGATCTGGCCGTGGGCGTCCGTGAGGGCGTGAGTGAGGACCCCAACAAGCGCAACAAGAACGACTTCGTGCTGTGGTTCACAAAATCCAAGTTCGAGGACCAGGCACTGAAATGGGACTCCCCCTGGGGCGTCGGCTATCCCGGCTGGCACATTGAGTGCTCCGGCATATCCATGAAGCATCTGGGCGAATACCTGGACATCCACTGCGGCGGCATCGACAACGCATTCCCCCACCACACCAATGAAATTGCCCAGTCTGAGTCCTATCTGGGGCACAAATGGTGCAATTACTGGATGCATGTCTACCACCTGAACACCAGCAGCGGAAAAATGTCCAAATCCAGCGGCGAATTCCTCACCGTGTCCGTGCTGGAGAACAAGGGCTATGATCCCCTGGCCTACCGCCTTTTCTGCCTTCAGAGCCACTACCGCAAGAGTCTTGTCTTCACCTGGGAGAATCTGGACAATGCCCAGGTCGCCTATAACAAGCTCATAGGAAAGGTGGCCGCCCTGAAGCCTGAGGAGGACGAACTGGACGAGGAGGCCGCAAATGCACTGAGGAAGAAGTTCTGCGCCGCCCTTGACAACGACCTGAACACCTCCCTGGCGGTCACCGCGGTATACGATGTCCTGAAATACAAAACCAATGACTACACAAAGCTCGCCGTTATAAAGAGCTTTGACAATGTGCTTGGTCTGAAGCTCATCGAAAAGGCCGCCGTAAAGCGGGAGGAGCTGAAAAAAGAGGCCGCCGCTTCCTCCGGATTTACAATTATCTCTGAATCCGGTGAGGCAGACGCCGCTGTTGAGGAGAAGATTCAGGCCAGGCAGGCCGCAAAGAAGGCCAAAAATTACGCCGAGGCCGACCGCATAAGAGACGAACTCAGGGCCGAAGGCATTGAAGTCACAGACATCCCCCATGGCGCAAAATGGAAGAGAATATAAAAACTGTTAAACTGCAAAAAGCTTCCCTGTCCTTTAAAAGGCAGGGAAGCTTTTTATTAATTCTGTCTGTTCTTTTTATTTATTATCGCTGCCGATACCGAGGATGTCGCCCACTCTGTCAATAAAGCTCTGTATCGAGGTGACGATCTTCTTTACGGATTTTACGAAGCCCACCACCTCGGTCTTGGCGTTGGCCACCTTTCCGAGAGTCTTCTGCGCTTCCTCAACCCTGGATTTCAGCGCATCCCCGTCCAGCTTCTCAAGGGAGCGGCACAGGCTGATAAGCTGTCTGATCTGGGTGTCCGTGAGCTTTACATTGTAGCGGCCGGCAATGGCGATGACCTGATCTCTGATCTCCTCATCCGTCATGTTCCTTGTCTCGTCCAGCATCAGTTTGAGCTCCTGGACGATTGAGGTGGAGTCCATGCTGCCTATATCCTGGGCAAGCTCGCCGGTTATGGTGAGCTCCTGAGTGCTCACAAGCTTGGCCGTGTCGTCCAGCTTCATGCCCGTCATATCCTCATAGGCCTTGTAGACCCCCGCCAGCGCCGCCGTGCCGCTCACCGGGAAGGGAGAGGCCACAACTATTTTTGCATCTGTGATCCCCGCCGTTGCAAGGGCACTCACATACATCTCACCGGTGCACCAGTTCACATTGCTAGTGCTGACCTCCATTCCGGAGCCCTCCTCCGGCAGCTCAACATAGACGCAGGAGATAGACTTCGTGCCCAGGAGGGAATCTTCCACATAGCCCTCCAGATATGCCCTCTCCTCGGCGTTGGTCAAAGTGAGCTCAATGGCGGAGCCGGGCTCTATGCCGAAAGCCTCATAGACCTGGGCGCGCTGCTCCTCATTCAGGTCGGCGCCGATTACGGCCCTGCTCTGTATATTATATCCGTATGCCCCTGCCCCCAGCGACAGCACAAGGGCGGCGGCGAGTACGGCTGAAATAATTTTTTTCATATGATGCTCTTTCCTTTCAGATGATGCATTTAGGACGTACGGAACAGCACTATGTTCCAGCCTCCATGCTTTTAGACAATGTAGCACATTTTTAACGAAAAAGAAAGCTGCAGAATATTAATTTTTAGCCTCAGTCTTTCCTGAAAATGTAAGAAGGACGGGTCTTTCCGCCTTGACTGCTTAGCGGCAAAAGTATATAATTAGATGATAAATATAAAAGGAGGCTCTACTATGAAAGTCATAGTTGCTGAAAATTACGAAAAGCTTTGCTCTCTGGCCGCTGATGTTATTGAGAAGATTGTCCGGGAAAAGCCCGACTGCACCCTCGGTCTTGCAACAGGCTCCAGCCCTGTGGGCATGTACAAGGAGCTTTCACGCCGCTGCCACGAGGAAGGTCTTGACTTCTCCCGCGTCTCCTCTGTAAACCTGGACGAGTACGTCGGCCTCGAGCCCACCCATGACCAGAGCTACAGATATTTTATGAACACCAATCTCTTTGACCACATAAACATCGACAAGAAAAACACCTATGTCGCAAAGGGTGTCGGCGATGTTGACGAGAACCTTAAGGAGTTCCAGTCCGTCCTCGCAAAGAGTGATGTGGATGTCCAGGTTCTCGGCGTAGGCCCCGACGGCCACCTCGGCTTCAATGAGCCTTCAGACGCACTCTATGACACCGCCCACAAGGAAGTTCTGGACGAGAGCACCATTGACGCAAACGCCCGCTTCTTTGCAAGCCGCGACGATGTCCCCCGCTACGCAGTCACCATGGGCATGGGCGACATTATGCGCGCAAGAAAGCTGCTCCTTATAATCAGCGGCAACAAGCAGGAGGCTGCCCGCAGACTTCTCCTTGACGACAAGATTGACACCCACTGCCCTGCAACCTTCATGAAGCTGCACCGCGACTCCGTCGTATTCATCGAAAAGAAGCTGGCGGATGAGATCGGCTACAAGGGCTGATTTTTAATCATATAACCATCGTATAAAAATATTCCCTGGTTCAAAGCCGGGGAATATTTTTGTTTCGTCTTTGTGATTATGTAAACTATATTATGATAATATCATTATGAAAACTATATTATGTATTTCATTTGAAAAAGAAATTCTTGCAGACCCAGATACTTTAAATGTAATGTGCAGTTCCGGGCTGATCACCACTATATATGATATTCTCTCATATATATGTATATGTTATTCCATATTACCAAAATTATTGTATTATTTTATACTTTAATCCCCACTTTACTCAACAGTAAAAAAATCCGGGCAGAAAACTGTCCGGATTTTTCTCTTTATAATTATTCTGTCAGAACATGCCGGGAATATTGGGCAGGCCGCCCTGAAGCTTTGCCATAGCCTCGCTGGTCTTGTCGTCTGCCATCTTCAGCGCACCGTTGACGGCGGCAAGAATCAGATCCTGAAGCATCTCCACATCATCCGGGTCCACAACCTCGGGATTTATTTCAATGGACTCAAGTCCCCTTGTGCCCACAGTGGTGGCCTTCACAGCCCCGCCGCCGGAGGTAAACTCAAACTTGCTCGACTCCAGCTCCTGCTGAACCCTTAGGAATTCCTGCTGCATCTTCTGTGCCTGCTTCATCATGTTCATCTGATTGCCGCCGGGATAGCCGCCTCTGAATCCGCCTTTTGCCATGTTATTATCCTCCAATAAATTATTTTCTATTTTCTATTTAAAATTATAAAATTTGTACTTCCTTGAATTTCTCCAGTTCATCCAGACTGCGGTGTTTCCCGCTCTGGGCTTCAGTCTCCGAGAGTACAGCCCGCAGCTCTCTACCTGTGATTTTGGAGGCCGCCAGGGAGAACTCATGTAGAACCTCCTGCCTGTTCAGCCGACCGTAGGTGAAGCCGGCCACAGCCCGAATCCTCAGTGTATCTCCCTCAAGGGCAGCCGTGACCTTGGTCCTGTCACCCATAAGGAATTTCACATCCATGGGGAGTCCGTCCGCTGCGGCATCACATATCTCTTTCCAGAGCTGGTCATCCGCTGTGGAAGATCCTGTCTTCTCCGCCCTGGGGGCAGCCTCTTGCTCTGTGGTGATTTCCTTCTGTCCAGTCTGACGGGCTTTTTCAGGTTCCGGTGCAGCTTCCGCAGCCCGCTCCGGTTTATTCACTGATGGAGCACGGTGCTCAGGTATATAGTCATCCGGCGGAACCAAAACTGGTTTTTCCGGCGGGATGTCATCAATATCAAAGGGCGGAACATCATCCTCCGGAGGCTCCGTTATTTCAATCTCCGGCATTTCGGGGGCCGGTGCCTCAGGAGATGGCTGTTCGTGGTGTTTCTCCTCCGCCTTTATCTCTGCCGGAGCTGCAGGCTGTACCCCGCCCTCCGCAATGCACTTTTCAAGGCGGGAGACCCTGGCTCTGAGCGCATTCAGGCTCTCCCCCGCTATATTGTCACATAGGGAGATGAGGCAGAGCTCCACCGCCGTTCTGGGATTTTTAGCATCCCGCAGGCTGTCCATGCAGCGCTGCAGAGTCTCCATTGCGGCAATAAGCTCTTCCGTGCTGAGACGCTTCGAGAATTTTTTCAGCACCTCCGGTTCATATCCGCCGGACACAAGACTGCCGCCCTTCTTAGAGGCCACATGCATTATAAGCGTATCTCTCAAAAGCCCGCTGAGTTCCTTCACAAAGGTGGACGGGTCCTTGCCATCCATCCACATGCCGCTGAACTCTGTGAGGGCGGAATCGGCGTCGTGGGCCAGAATATAATCCAGCATCTGGGCAATTCTTCTGTTCCCCGCAAGGCCGATGGCTGAATACACCGCCTCGGTGTCTATATTCTCATAGGCAGAGCACTGATCCAGAAGACTCAGCGCGTCCCGGACACCGCCCTCCGCCATTCTGGCAATGAGCATGGCCGCATCGGCAGTCAGGTTGAAGCTCTCTTTTTCCGCGATGTATTTGAGATAATCGGCCAGTTTTTCCGAGTCTATGCGCCGGAAGCTGTGTCTCTGGCAGCGGGACAGTATGGTGGCCGGGACCTTCTGGAGCTCGGTCGTGGCCAGAATGAACATGAGGTGCTTGGGCGGCTCCTCAAGTATCTTCAGAAGCGCGTTGAATGCGGAGGTGGAGAGCATGTGCACCTCGTCAATTATATAGACACGCTTCTTCACCGCCGCCGGGCTGAATACAGCCTCATCCCTGAGAGCGCGGACATTGTCAACGCCGTTATTGGAGGCGGCGTCCAGCTCCACCACATCGAGGACTGAGCCGTCTGCAATCCCCCGGCAGGCCGCACACTTCCCGCAGGGGTTGCCGTCCACCGGATGCTCACAGTTCACGGCCTTGGCAAGGATACGGGCACAGGTAGTTTTTCCGGTCCCCCGGGTGCCGATAAAAATATAGGCGTGGGAGAGCCGCCCGCTCCTGACCTGATTTTTTAAAGTCTCCGTAATATGCTCCTGCCCGACGACTTCATCAAAGGTCTGGGGTCTCCATTTGCGGTATAAAGCCTGATACATACCCTGCCCTCCTTCTCATAAATTTACATTGCATATAGATATTGTGGCCCTTGACAAGACTGCACACCCAGCTTCGGATAATTAACTATGCCCGTTACACCGGCAGCCGGCTCAAACCCGGCAGCCTCACGGCACACGAAAAGCACCGCTTAATGCTGCTCGGTTCCCCGCCTGACATGGTTCACAGGTTTCCGTTGCGTGAGACCGGGTCGTCAACACCGCTTACCTGAGTCAGACGACACAGCCAACACCCTCGGCCGGGAATTCGCCCCTGCTATAGCGGATTGCAGGTTAAAGGGCACCGCTGGCTCCCCGACTAGTGCAGCCTTGTCAAAAGCCACGGGCTTATTGTACTACAGATTTGCAGGATAATCAATATTTTTCTTTACAAAAACAAAAACTGTGATATAATATCATAGCTGTCAGGGTTTGACAGTCATGAATAAAGATATATGGGGGCGTAGCTCAGCTGGGAGAGCGTACGGTTCGCATCCGTAAGGTCAAGGGTTCGATCCCCTCCGTCTCCACCAAATAAAGACCGTAATTTTGATACACCGGGTATCAAAATTACGGTCTTTTTCATTTTTTGTCATGATATAATCACTTTTGGGTATATCAAAGCTGCTTTTAAAGACTCAAGAGGGCTGATAAAAAACACAGCCCTTCAGTCGCGAAGGCCGAAGAGCGCAATGCTGTTATTTTAAACTTTCACCGGCCTGCATACACATTTTTAAGTTTACTATATATCAGAAATTCATTCATCCTGTAATTATTTTTACTAAATAGAATATTAAGCTGAAGAACCGTCTTTGCTAACTCTTGCCTGTTTTTAAGCACTGCGTTATAATGCTTTTGGATCTGTTTTTTTACTGATGCATTCATCACAGAATGATCTGCCTTTACAGGATGCTGCAGTATTGCGTGCGAACTACTTTCAGGAGCTGAAAAATGATACTGTTTATAATAAAAAAGTTCATTTACCACCTGCTGATAGGTATTTGTATCTGTGTTCTGATTTTCTTCTTTTCAAACGGGGGCCGGCTCTATTCCGGCTGGTTTTCCGCTCTTTTGGGTGCCTGTTACATTCTGGCCGCCTGGCTTTTGTTTCTTAAAAGCCGGGGCAGCGATATCACAAAGGTCTTCAGGCGTACTCCCACGGATTCCGTACCTTATTACCTCAGGGGCCCAAACAAAGAATACAGCCCCAAATTACGTTTCAACGGGGTAAAACATGTCATAGAGGATGACCTGGATGGTACTGAAAACGATAATTCCTCCCTCGGTCTTCCTCCCGCCAAATACTTTCTTGCAAAAAGTATTGCCTTTCTGTCAGTGGGAATCGTTTTTATAGTAATTTCTCTTCTCTGATCTCCCTGAAACTTTACAGAATCCTGTAATTAAAAAATGCCTGTACGATGTCATACGTACAGGCATTTTTGCTGCTTTTGGCAGTTCAATCATTTAAAGATAATTTCCTCTTGCAACGGCAGTATCAATATCCAGCACTACACCTGAAAATGATGTATGTCTTCCTCTGTAGCCGCATGTTTCAGCGGTTTTATGGTATCTGAGGATTACGGTATAGAGCTCTGACTTTGAAGCGTACACTACGCCTCCTGCTGCGTACGGATAAAGCTCTGATTTCTGTCTGAGCATGGATTTTTCATCTGCGCACAGCACAAAATCATTTATCATGGCATCAAATTCAGGCGAGTTGATTATGAAGTTCATATGCAGATCCAGGCCCGCGTTCATCTTTTCGCCCTGCTCCCCGGCAGCAAAAAATATCCTGCCCGTCTTCGTCTCATATATATCTCCCCGCTGCACCGCGGATAATTTTACATTGCGGTAACAGCCTCTGCCGGGTTTTTCTGCGTTTCGGCAGTCAACGATATATACACTGGCGCTTCCGAGTACCTTTATTGTACCGCCTTGTAACACGAGGGCGGTATCCTCGGAGACCCCGTATCCCACACTGACGCTGTCCCTGCTGCTGAGGCATGCCTCAATAAGGCGCAGGAGCCTTGCACGCTTATTAAAATGCTGATCGACTATTCCCTGTGTAAAGAACCCAAGTCCGCAGGTAAGCACCAGAGGCTGTCCTGCTCTTTCATCTTCAGTCGTATCGGCTTCAGGGTAATCATACAGCACGTCGCTTGAAAGGACGCCCTTATTGTCCCCGCCGCCTATCATGACATGGCTCATGACAGCCGCCCCGGCACTTGTACCGCCTATGACGCCGCCATGACTGTATATTTCCCTCAGCACTGACATAAGCCTTGTGTCAGTGCCGTCGGTGCGCAGGAAAGCATTTATGATATTTCTCTGATCTCCTCCCGAGAACCACACACCGCTTACACCCTTCATGAGCTCACAAAGGCCGTCCGCATCGCCGTTGACTGCGTTGAAGTTGTCCTTATCCAGAATATGTTTCGCATACAGGGGGATTTTCACGCAGTTCTCCTCCGGTACTCCCAGCTTCACAAGTCTGCTCCGGAATTCATCAAAAAGCTCATCCGGACTCAGGCACGAGGCTGTTGAGGCAAAGGCTATGCGGCTGTTTTTTCCGCCTGCACACTTTATAAACTCTGAAAACACCTCATCGGCACTGGCTTTAAGCCCTCCGCCAACAACAAATAATGTTCCTTCCATGATCTATCTCCGTTTTTAAATGCAAAGTCCGATACAGAAGATAATCAGACAATGCGTTTTCTGTATTCTGTAATCTCAGGGTCATTGGCCCACACAAAATGGCCCGGCACTATTTCACACCAGTAAGGCAGGTCTTTCTCATAATGGTGCACGGAAGGATCATATTCCGCAGTTTTCTTGTTTCTCTCAACATCAGGATCCGGTACGGGTATTGCCCTGAGAAGGGCATTGGTGTACGGATGCAGAGGATTTCTGAAAAGCTCCTCTGACTCAGCCAGCTCCAGGATTTTACCCTTGTACATCACAGCTATTCTGTCTGCAATGAACCTTACCACAGATAGGTCATGCGCAATAAACATATATGTAAAATTCTTGTCCTTTTTCAGTTCATTGAGCAGGTTTATGACCTGTGCCCTGATAGATACGTCAAGTGCGGATATCGGTTCATCTGCTATAACAAACTTCGGCTCTATTGCAAGTACGCGGGCGATGCCTATGCGCTGACGCTGTCCGCCTGAAAACTCGTGGGGAAAACGTGTGGCATATTCCTCCAGCAGCCCTACCCGGCGCATGGCTTCAGACACCTTCCGCCTGCGCTCTGCCTCATTGCTGTACATATGAAAATTGTACAGGCCTTCGGAAACGATATAGTCAACCTTGGCGCGTTCATTCAGGGAAGACATGGGGTCCTGGAAAATCATCTGGACATTCCTTCTGAACTCAGTTGTTTCCTTTCTGCTCAGCTTGCCGCTGATTTTATGCCCGTCGAAAAATATCTCGCCCTGACTTGGCTGGTAAATTTTCATTATGGCCTTGCCTATGGTTGTTTTACCCGAACCGGACTCTCCAACCAGGGCAAAGGTCTCTCCGTTGTATATATCAAATGAAACATCCCTGACCGCGCTGAACTTCTTTCCTCCCAGCTTGAAATCAACAGTAAGATTCCGCACTGAGACAAGAGGCGAGCGGCCCGTGTAATCAAATGTTTCCTCTTTCTCCTGCTTAACCGAAACTTTTTCCTTTTCTGCCAGCTGCCGTGCATAATCCCTTGCCTTGTCGTACAGAAGCCAGGTCTTGGCATAGTGGGTGTCTGTGACTTTGAAAAACGGCGGCTCATACTCGTAGTCGACCTTCATTGCGTCGGGATTTCTCATGGCAAAGGCATCACCTTTGATTTCCTTATAAAGGTTGGGAGGCGTGCCCTTTATTGAATACAGATCATGGCCCTTTACTCCCAGCTGGGGAAGCGAGCGCAGAAGTGCCTTGGTATAGGGATGGCAGGGTTCCTTGAATATCTCGCGGGACAGCCCGTATTCAATTATCTGCCCGGCATACATCACAGCTACACGGTCAGCCACATTGGCCACTACTCCAAGATCGTGTGTAATATATATTACAGACATATTCAGGTCTTTCTGGAGCTTTTTTATAAGGCTGAGTATCTGTGCCTGAACAGTAACATCCAGGGCTGTGGTAGGTTCGTCGCATATAAGAAGACGCGGTCTGCAGGCTATGGCAGTTGCAATAACTATTCTCTGCCTCATCCCGCCGGAGAATTCATGCGGATACTGTTTATAGCGCAGTTCCGGGTCTTTTATTCCCACCTCCCGCATGAGCTCTACGGCCTGCTTCTTTGCCTCTGCCTTCTCTGTGCCGAACTGGTAGGTAATGACCTCCCTGATCTGTTCTCCCACAGTTTTTACAGGGTTCAGTGAAGTCATAGGGTCCTGGAAAACCATGGCGATTTTTTTGCCGCGGACTTTAAGCCAGTCTTTTTCCGTCCTGTAGCTTGTAAGGTCCTCGCCGTCCATGCGTATAGTTCCGCTCTCTATCCAGCCGTTCTTATCCAGCATGCCTATAAACGACTTTGTAAAGACACTCTTTCCGCTGCCGCTTTCACCCACAATTGCCAGTGTTTCATTTTCATAGAGATCGATAGACGCCCCGCGAACAGCCGTAAGAACCCGGCCCCGAAGATTGAATTTTATTACAACATCTTTGGCCTCAAAAATTTTTTTCTTCATATCAATTCTTCCTTATACGTGGTTGCGGGGGTCTGAAGCATCTGCAAATTTGTTGCCGATTATGTAGAATGTGATTGTAATAAACGCAAGAATAATGGTAGGGCAGATCATCTGATAAGGATATACCAGAAACGCGCTTCTCCCCTGGTTGACCAGATTGCCAAGGGTGCAGAGCTCCTGGGGCAGGCCTACCCCGATAAAGCTCAGGAATACTTCCGAGCCGATCGATGTGGGTACCGTCAGTGCAACATCCATAATTATCATGCTGACGATATAGGGAACTATATTTCTGCTCACTATGCGCCTTGTAGGAGTTTTCAGGCAGATTGATGCCACATTGTAATCCGCCTCCCGCAGTGCCAGTACTCTGCTTCTGAAAAACCTGGCTTCCACAATCCATCCGGTTGACACAAGAGCAATAATAATTGTAATTATACTGGGCTTCATTATGTAGGCAATCAGCACAAGATAGATTGTGCTGGGCACATTGGTTATGGTGTTGTAGATTGCAAACATCACTGTATCCAGTTTTCTGTAAAAGCCCCAGACAGAACCAATGATAACTCCCAGCCCCACCTTGAGACCGGCAACAGCCAGAGAGAGCAGGAACGAAGTTCTGGTGCCGAACCATACTCTGGCCCATATGTCCCTGCCGACTCCGTCCGTTCCGAAAGGATGCTCCGCGGAGGGGGCAAGGTTCCACTCCCTCGCTGTAAGCGATACCTGATACGGATCGCGGTCCGTAACCATGGGATATATAAGTGTATATGCAATAAGAATAACCAGCAGGAATACAAGCACCTTTACCACATTGCTTTTGAAAAATGTGCGCAGGGTGCTTTTCCAGTACGAGTAATTGGAAAATCCTGCATCCTCGGAAAGCTGTTCGCTGAATTCCGCCCGTGTAAACATTTCATCCGGAATATTCGGGATGTCCTGTATATTATTATTTTTCATCGCTTTTTCCCTCAGTTTTTACCGGAAATCAGTTTAATTCTCGGATCTATCAGTGACACTGCAATATCACCCAGAAATACGCCCGCTATGGACAGTGCGCCGTAGAAGAGAACCAGTACCTGCACCATGGGGTTATCCATGGCTGTAATGGACTTTATAAGAAGTCCGCCGGTGCCGGGGATAGCATACATGCTCTCTATTACAAGCGAGCCGGAAAGCATCATAAGGAAATCCTTGGGCAGATTGTTTGCTATAGGCACTATTGCGTTTCTGAACACATGGCGTCTGAGTATGAAGTTGCTCGGCAGCCCCTTTACTCTTGCGAATTTTATATAATCCTTGTTTTCTTCATCAACTATATATCTTCTGAGCCAAATGGCATATCCGGCTGTATTTGCAATTGACATTGAGATAATGGGAAGTATCCATGACAGCGGCTGGTCCGTGTAAAAAAGCATAGGCAGATGAAGCCACTTGGAAAGATATATCTGAATAAAGAAATGAATTATAATAGACGGTACCGAACGAATTATAACTATATAAATAGTACCCAGTCCGTCCACAAAGCCGTTTTTATACTTTGCCATAAGTACTCCCAGCGGCATGCCTATCGCTGCGGCAACCATCCAGCTCAGTATGTTGAGTGTCAGGGAATACGGGATTTTTTCACTCATCACATCGGATATTCTCATTTTGGGATAGAGTGTTATACTCCGTCCCAAATCGCCGTGAAAAAGTCCGACAACGAAATTTTTAAGCTGCACCGGCATGGGGTCAAGTACGCCCAGACTGCGGAGGTAGGCAGTTTTTTCAGCTTCATCCATTGTCCTGTACTGCTCTTCCGAGAAGTATCCCGCAGTAGGCATAAAACGCAGGAGAGCAAACACAACCACTACAACCAGTATAATTGTGACAAGCGCCTGGAGGAATTTTGAAAGCAAATATTTTGACATATGATTACCCTTTCTCATAACGGGAGAAACAGTAAACTGTTTCTCCCGTTTCGGCAAGTATTGTGCTTATTATTTGGTGTTTACTCTCTTTGCTCTCTCAGCCTCATAATCATTTCTCAGGATTTCCTCCTGCTCTGCAGTAACAGGTTCCTCCTGTACAAAAGCGCCCTTCATCTTGTATTTGCCGAGTCCGAAATATCCGCCGGGAGTTGAATAAGGTTCAAGGTACGTCATCTTATAGAATCCGCCGTCGCACATGTAGGGCTTAATATATGCATGATCCAGCAGGAAGCACTCTGCCTGTGAATAGAGTTCATATCTTTCAGATATATCTGACTTTCCTGTTGCTTCCTCCACCAGTGCATCATATTCGGGGATATTGTATGAGCTCTTTGTCAGGTCAAAGTCGCTGGTGCATCTGTTCAGGTTGGCTGAGGGATCTGCGAACCTGAAGCCGTAGCTGTTGGCAAGCATATCCCAGTTGCCCAGATCATAAACCTCTGCACTGAAGCTGTTGTTTGAGAAGCCCAGAATAACGTTTACATACTCCCTGCCCAGGTATTCCTCAAGCATATTTTTGAGTATTGTGGCTCTCTTCATGTTAAGATCTGTGCTGTTGGTTGAAAATACTATGTCTATTGGCAGCTTTCCGTCCACAGAGAACTCAGTTATAGGCAGCATATCTACCTTTCCGGCCTTTGCTCCCTTGATGGTAACACCGTCTGCTTCACATATCTCACTTACGGCCTTTTTCATGTACTCCTTTGCAAGCTCCGGGTCAAAGGGGTCGTGGCCTTTATACTCCGGCAGACGGCCGTAGTCAGTATAGTCCTTTCCGTCTGCATCGAACATCACATCCTCAGGGAGGATCGTATATCTGCAGAAGTACTCGGGATGAACAGGCTCGCGGATTGCGGAGATAGTCATTGCATCGATGGCGGTGAATATGGCTTTGCGGAAATTCTCATTCTGTACAGCAACTGCCATTTCCGGATTTCTTGTGGTGAAATTGAATGTATACCAGTATGTGGTGGGATTCTTTCCCGCAAGGAATATGTACTTCTCCCATTCGCTGCCTCTGATGCTGCCGATCTCCTCGGAGCTGAGGGCAACCTCGGTAACATTTCCGCGCTGAAACATTTCCAGATTGGAAATACTGTCTGAAATGAACTCCCATTCAAGAGTGTCAAGTGTGAGGCTGTCATAGTCCCAGTAATTTTCATTCTTGTTCATTATGAACTGCTTGTCCAGATCCCACTCTGAAATGTAGTAGCCGCCGTTGTAAAGGAGTTTGTCTCTGGCGATACCGTAATCCTCGCCTACGCTGTCAAGGAATTCCTGTTCCACGGGAAGGGTGAGGTCCAGCTGTGCATAAGAGAGGAAATACGGGCAGGGTCCGTTGGTGGTGTACTCCACAGTATACTCATCCAGCGCCTTTACCCCCACTGTCTCGTCAAAAGCAGCCTCTGCTTCCTCCCGGGACATACCTATATCCTCGCCGCCGTCAATATCAGTCAGATTGGAGTAGTAGTCCTCCAGTCCGGCAATGACTCCGCGGATGGTGCTCACACCGCGCGCATTGTTTTTAGGGTCTGCAATGTAGCGGATGCCTGCAACAAAGTCATCCGCTGTCACCTTATACTCCGTCTTTTGACCTTCACAGTCAACCCAGTAAACATCCGGTCTTATGTGGAAAGTCCACACGCTGAAGTCGTCATTTGACTCCCAGCTTTCGGCCATGCATGGTGACGGCATTCCGTATTTATCGCTCTCTACAAGCCCTTCTATTATGTTGGCAATAAACTTGTAGTCGTTGATACTCTCTGTGCAATACGGGTTCATTGATTTCAGCGGGCTGGAAAAGGTGGATTTAAAAACCTTATCTGAGCTCTCCTTATGTTCGTAAGCTTCCTCATGTACTGCTCCGGCATTATCCCCTGGTATTTCGGACGCTGCCTGCTTACCTGAGCATCCGGTCAATACACTTATCGCCATTAAAACAGCAATCAGAAGCGCAATAAATCTTTTCATCATTTTCCTCCTTAATTTTTATTTATCGAATCACATTCTGTATATAATTTTCTTGTCACAAGAATATCACAAGTTTTTCTCATTGTAAAGTATATACATTACTTTTTACATCTAATTAGTGAGCTTCTTTCGTTTTGCCGGTTATTCATATGAAATTCATAATGTTTCTGCTTGATTTTTATTGTTTTTCGTTTTATACTAAAGTAAACACTTTAGTATTGGAGGCGATTCAGTGCAGATTTTAGATCTGATACGTTCAAAAATGGACACAATGACAGCAAAACAGCGTTCCATTGCCGCCTATATACTGGACTCTCCTGAAGAGGCCTCATATCTGTCACTTAAGGAGATGAGCAGGCGCACAAATGCATCTGAAGTTTCAGTTCTCCGTTTCTGCAGCGCACTGGGCATTGACAGCTTCATAGAACTTAAGGATGCCCTGCGCGGATATACTCAAAGGGCTTTCAAAAAGGCTTTCAAAAAAACCATCAACCCAAGATTTCTTATGCGGGCAGAAAACAGACTCAGCGGAACTCCTTCACAGATGCTTTCCCAGGTATGTGCAGATGACCGGAATAACCTTGATGCCATGGCGGACAGTCTCGATGCCGACACTATTTTCAGCTGCGTGCAGAATGTACTCAAGGCTGAAAAGGTAGTGATCTTTGCTCATGACAAATCCTGTCTTCTTGCTGAGTATCTGTGCTACAGGCTGAATTTTCTCAGAATAAAGGCTTCTGCCGTACAGATTGGGGACAGCGACAGTCTTTCAACTGTTCTGGCAAATCTGGGTGACAGTGACTGCATGATACTTTTTTCCTTTCTGCCCTACCACATGCCGATACGCAGTATTGCAGAATACGGCCGGCACCGCGGATTGCCCATAATAACCATCACAGACAGCAGTTCCTCCCCCGCAGTGGTCAATGACTGCACATATTTTATCTGTCCTACTGGTACACGATATTTTCCCAACTCTCATGTTTCCACAATGGCGTTTATAAATATTTTTGCTTCATGCATAGCTATCAGCTTAGGTCCTGTTTTCGATGAAATTCTGGCCTCTGAGAAGAAGGTTTCAGATTTTCTGGACAGCAGCCTTCCCCCCGAGGGCTCCGGTTCAGAAAAAAGTTAACTTAGTTTCCACCTGCTTCATTTATTTGCCGGTAAATTGAGCAGAAAACAACATACTTTATTATGGAGGAAATATGTTTAAATTATGGAAAAATTGTGATCTGTATGCACCTGAGCATATAGGTATATGTGATATCCTGGTCTTTGGGGATAAGATATATAAAATAGGTCCCGATCTTTCAGCCTGGAGCAGCTGTGGAGATACTGAGACCCTGGACCTGAGCGGAATGAAGGTATGCCCCGGCCTTGTAGACATGCATATACATGTTACAGGCGGCGGCGGTGAACAGGGTCCCGCATCCCGTACCCCGGAGATAAAGACCGGTGAGCTTATAACAAACGGGGTCACAACCCTGATGGGTCTGCTGGGTACCGACGGTATTTCCCGCAGTCTTGAGAATCTTCTTTTCAAATGCAAAGCCCTGGAGCAGTTCGGATTTACTGTAAAGATGCTCACAGGCAACTACCACTACCCCTCTCCCACTCTTACCGGCAGCGTTTCCCGTGATATCTCACTTATAGACCCCATAGTCGGAGTAAAAATTGCTGTCTCGGATCACCGCAGCTCCAATATAGGCTGGAAGGAGCTTGTGGACCTGGGTTCACAGGCAAGGGCAGGCGGAATGATATCCGGGAAAAAAGGTGTTGTAATAATGCATATGGGAGACGGCAGGGACGGACTTGCACCTCTTTTCAGCGCTTTGGAAAACTCTGAGCTGCCCCCCTCCACTTTCATACCTACTCATTGCTCACGTTCATCAGGGCTTGCAGAACAAGCCGTTGAATTTAACAAACTGGGCGGGACCATTGATTTTACAGCAGATGCCATAAATGATGAGCACGAGAGTTCAGAAGCAGTATTCACTGCCCTGGCTCAGGGTGCAGACCCGTCGCGCATTACCATAAGCAGTGACAGCTGCGGCAGCATACCTGTATTTGATGAGAACGGCAGCTGCGTTTCAATCACCTATTCCACCCCCTCTTCCATGCTCAGGGAGCTCAACTATCTTGCCAGCGCTAAAAAAGTCCCCATGGAAACCGCTCTGCGCTTCTTTACTCAAAATCCGGCTGATGTATTGGGTCTGGGTGCCAGCAAGGGTAAAATATGTCCAGGAGCAGACGCCGACATTATTGCTCTGAATTCCTCATGGTCTGTTGAATATCTCATGATGCGCGGAAGCCTCTGTATATCTCAGGGGCAGGTTATGCGCAAAGGCAATTTTGAATAAACGGTGATATGCAAAATCAAACGCACAGGACAGCGGGCAGTGCCGCATTTGCTGTTCTGTGCGTTTGGTTTTTTGTGTGGCCGGTGAAAAAGCCGGATGATATACTCAAATATGAGGCCCCGGAGTATGCCGACAGGGACAGGAATCCCGTGCTTCTCCTGATGGACGGCTGCCTCGGCACAATGATGAAGGCAGTGGAGCTGCCCCCCCATGAAGGAGCTGCCCGAGTCCCCCTGCAAGCCCTGGACCGTGGGCTATGACGGCACAGAGCGCAGCGGACACATCATAACCCCTATTTATCCGGAGCCCGGCCTCGAGGGCAAGAACAAGCTGGCCGCTCAGCGCACAAAACGCTGGGAGGGGGAAAATGTGAGGGTCGAGGAATTCATGGTGGAGGATGCCGAATAGGTCATCTTGGCCTACGGCATCAGCACAAGAGTTGCAAAGGAGGCTGTCCTGCGCCTGAGAGCGGGGCTATAAGCTCGCCCATAACTCTCCTCCCGTTTCCGAAAAAAAGCATCAAAAATCTGGATTATTCCAGGGTAAAGGGCCTTATCGACATAGAGATGTCCATCCCGGCCCTGATGAGGGAGGATATTGAGCTCCAGGTTCTGGGCCGTGCACCAGTATATGAGTACGGGCGCAGCGACATAAAGGTCGTGGATATTTCCGCAGACGGCCTCTCCCATGAGCTGGGCAGCGACAAGGTTGCGAACATAATTCTCATCGGTGAAATGCTGGATACTCCCGAAATCATGGAAATCATCAAGAAGAATATCCCCGATGTTTTTGGGCATCCCCTCCTTTAGGTGGGCCGCACCTTTATCTTCAATAATGCCCTGCCCTACATAGAGGACATGGTGACGGAGGATGACCTGGAGGGCTTCAGAAAGGATATGGAAGCCCTCGGATGAGTTTTCCGCATTTATGCTAACTTACGCAAAAATCTCCGGCCTATCACAAGCCGGAGATTTTTATATGTGGTTTCAGCGGATATAAGTCCCGGTCTTACCGGTGAAATAAAAATTTCAAATTAGATAAGACGTTCTCTTTCTGTAATCGGTACAGATCTGCCAGCCGCATCAAAAGCTAAAGGATGTTTTTATCTGAACTGCACAGGTGTACAAGTGCCTCCGCTTATACATACGGCGGCCGCAGCGGGGAATTTTAACAGCCGGCTGCAGAAGTTCCCAATACTCCATATGTGCCGGAGCATTGCCGCAGCTTTCATTTTTTCTTATGTTTTAATAAGCTTACGACCAAGGCAGCGGCAGCTCCCAGAGAAGCGGTGCACAATACTGCCCAGAATACAGCGTTCCCCTCATCCCCCATTTTAGGCGGTTTGTTGGGATTATAAGGTGGTGGTTTTGGTGTGTATGCCGCCGTGTTGGTCAGGGTGAAGCTGTTCGAGTCGGTGCCGGTGATGCTGCTGAAGTAACCCGCCGGAATTATTTCCTCTACCGTGTACACAATCTCTTTGCCGTCCTTATATCTGGCCAAATCCTTAAAGGTGTACTGCCAGCTGTTTTCCGCGCTGAGCCTGCAGCTGTCCACAGTTTCCCCGTCAGCCAGCAGATTTACCGTCACACTCTCAAGAGCCGCGCCGACCCATTGCTTGGTCACTCCCACGGAGGTTTTACCGATTATCGTGTTGGTCACGGTGAAGCCTGTCTCAGCAGAACCGGTGATTGTCGTGCTGTAACCCGCCGGGACTTTCTCTTTAACCGTATACACGATCTCTTTGCCGTCCTTATACTTCGGCAGCTTCTCAAATGTGTGCTGCCACTGATTTTCCTTTGTCAGCTCTTCCCGTTTTACCTCCTGTCCGTCGGCGAGTAGGATGATCTCCGCCTTTTCTCCGGTGCTGCCTACCCACTGCTTGGTCACGGGAATGGATATCTCCCCGGTGATCGTGTTGGTCACAATAAAGCCTGTTTTTACTGAGCCGGTAACTTTGCCGGTGTAACCCGCCGGAGTTTCCTCTTTCACCGTGTATACGATTTCTTTGCCGTTATTATACATGGGCAGGTTCTTAAATGTGTGCTGCCAGCTGTTTTCTGCGCTGAGCCTGCAGCCGTCTGCAATTTTTCCGTCTGCCAGCAGATTTACCGTTACGCTCTCAGCAGCAGGCCCGACCCATTTCTTGGTCACTCCCACGGAGGTTTTACCGCTGATTGTGTTGGTCACGGTGAAGCCTGTCTCAGCAGAGCCGGTAACTGTCGTGCTGTAGCCCGCTGTTTTTACCTCCGATAGGGTATATTTAATCTCCAGACCGGTTTTCGAATCATATTTCGGCAGCTTTTCAAATGTGTGCTGCCATTGATTTTTTCTGGTGAGCTCCGCCCGTTTTACCTTCTGTCCGTCGGCGAGTAGGATGATCTCCACCTTTTCTCCGGTGCTGCCAACCCACTGCTTGGTCACGGGAATGGATATCTCCTCTGTGTTTGTATTGGTCACGGTGAAGCCTGTCTTCGCTGTGCCGGTGACTGCAGAACTGTAACCCGCCGGAACTTCCTCTTTCACCGTGTATACGATTTTCTTGCCATCCTTATATTTCGGCAGGTCCTCAAAGGTGTACTGCCAGCTGTTTTCCGGGCTGAGCTTGCAGCTGTCCGCCTTTACCCCGTCTGCCAGCAGATTTACCGTCACGCTCTCAGCGGGAGGCCCGACCCATTTCTTGGTCACTCCCACAGAGGTTTTACCGCTGATTGTGTTGGTCACGGTGAAGCCTGTCTCAGCAGAGCCGGTGACTGTCATACTGTAACCCGCCGGAACTTCCTCTTTCACCGTGTATACGATTTCTTTGCCGTCCTTATATTTTGGCAGGTCCTCAAATGTGTGCTGCCAGCTGTTTTCTGCGCTGAGCTCAAAGCTGTCCGCAATTTCCCCGTCTGCCAGCAGATTTACCGTTACGCTCTCAGCGGGAGGCCCGACCCATTTCTTGGTCACTCCCACAGAGGTTTTACCGCTGATTGTGTTGGTCACGATGAAGCCTGTTTCCGCGGTGCCAGTGACTGCAGAACTGTAACCCGCCGGAACTTCCTCTTCCACCGTATACACGATTTCTTTGCCGCTCTTATATTTCGGCAGGTCCACAAATGTGTGCTGCCAGTTGTTTTCTGCGCTGAGCTCACAGCTGTCTGCAATTTCCCCGTCTGCCAGCAGATTTACCGTCACGCTCTCGGCAGCGGGACCGATCCATTTCTTGGTCACTCCCACAGAGGTTTTACCGCTGATTGTGTTGGTCACGGTGAAGCCTGTCTCAGCAGAGCCGGTGATTGTCATACTGTAACCCGCCGGAACTTCCTCTTTCACCGTGTACACGATCTCTTTGCCGTCCTTATATTTCGGCAGGTCCACAAATGTGTGCTGCCAGTTGTTTTCTGCGCTGAGCTTGCAGCTGTCCGCCTTTACCCCGTCTGCCAGCAGATTTACCGTCACGCTCTCAGCGGCGGGACCGATCCATTTCTTGATTACGGGAACAGATATTCTCTCAATATCTTTTTCGTTGTAAAAATACACAAGGCTTCCGTCGTGGAGCCTCACCCCGCTGAAGTCTTCCGGCTCCTGCAGAGGATATTTTTCAGTATTCTCATGCTCTACTATGAAGTAGTATGGGATGGAATTTTTTACATATCCCGGCGGCGCTTTTGTCTCCACAAGTTTATATGCCGCATTATAGACGGCTTCTTTCAAATTTACAGGCGAAAGGTCCAGGCAGCCGCCCTCACTGCTCCTGTACAGATTTTCACCCTTAGAATTGAGCTGAGGTATATACGCAGATGTTTTCCCGTCCCAGCGATACAGTTCAAATTCGGCACCGGGCAAATACTTGCCCTGCATACCAATGTCTGCTTTATACACCCGTATTCCCCGGATATCCGCCGTGCCGCTGGATTCTTTCAGCTTAAACTCGGTATCCTTGGAAACACTGCCGCCGTCCTCAGCCCATCCCTCAAGCACGGCCTCATTATGTATATCGCACTTGCTGCCCAGGAAACCGGTAAATCTGTAATCATATACAATGCTGAGTGCCCTGCTGTCCGGTATTCTGAATTTAAGTACATACTGGTTCTGGCCCGCTGCGGGTTTATCCTGGTATTCGGCATAATCGTAGTCCATAAAAGGCTCGCCGTTGATTTTTACCGAGCCCGGCACCAGATATGCCGCCAGAGCACTGTTGCTGCCGTGGCTCATTGTGTCAGTCAGAGTGAGATAATCTGCGCCCGGGAGAATGTCGAGCCCGTGGGGATTTATATTCAGTGTGTATCTCACCGTGTCGTTGTCGAGCAGCGCACAATCTTTCCCGATAAAATCAATCATGTCATTCTTCACAAGGACCTGAGTCTGTGAATCTGTTGCACTTTCGCCTCCGCTTTCGGCCGCAGCAGAGTTTTTCATGGGATACCTGTGAATAAGACCGTCCCCGGGCCAGTCTATCTTTTCAGCTTCAGGCTTTACAACTACGGTTATTTTATAGTGCCCGCCGCACTCGGGAGAGCCGCTCATCTCCTTTGGAATATTCAGGATGAGCTGATTGTTGTCATTCAGTTCTGCGCTCACCGTTATCTTCTTCCCGCCGTCCAGCCACCAGGATGCCGAACAGCTGCTCCCGGTTTTCCAGCCTCCGTCGGGGACGATGGGCTTCCCAGCTTGGCCGGGGTAAAACTTAATATTTACAAGCTCCGCCCCGGGAGGCAGACTGTCGGTAAGTGTCAGGTCTTCCGTTCTCCGGCCCTCGGGGACAAAGAGGTCTATCTGCCACCGCATCAGGCCGTCTTTGAGCTTATCCAGGTAATGCTCAGACTCCTCCTTGCCGCTGAACTCGGGGTCTGTCTTATGCAGGGAAATTTTTTCCTGGTCGTATCTTGTCACAGCCGGGATTACGTCATTGAGCACACTGACTTCATTGACAATATCCATTGAACCGCTGCCTGCATCGGCTGAGCTCTCGTAGCTGAAGCTCAGTATATCCTCTCTGGGTTTTTTCGTTAAAATTTCAAACTGAAAACCCTGATACTTCTGATTTGGACTGACCGTGTCCCAGGGCTGAGGATTATAGCTGCCGAAGAGATAAACCTGCCAGCTGCCGGATTCAATTCCGTCCTTATTCATTGCTTCTTCGGCAGACTGTCTTGCGCTCTCCAGCTGAGTTCTTGTCATATACTGTTTTTGATCCTTATCGTCGGGCACCGTATCTTTTACGATTATCTGCTCATTTATTCCCTCCATGCCGCAGATAGAGACATTCCATCTGGTTACAACCACTCCGTTAACAAGTGCAGGCTCCGACACTGCCCACTTTTTTACGGCCTCGGCTTTGCCTACGTTTACGGTCTCGCTGGCCCAGCTTATCCTCCCCTTTAAGGTTTCATCCCTGCCGAGGTATATGTAGTTTGTTACGTCAAGCTCACCAATTCCTATTCTGACAGGCTTTGAAGTATACGTTATCACATAGGTGTCGGTGGAGCCCTCCGGGAATATGTATGGGAGCGTAATTTCCTTTTCCACCTTGTCAGAGCCGCAGATTTTCACCTGCCTGACCTCACCGGCTCCGCTTATTTCATCCCAGAGATGCCAGCCGCTTATATCGAGACCGTCATTGTTTATGACTACCCTCCATGAGACAGTATCCGTTTCGGCATCATATACACCGCTTTTCTGTACGAGGTCAAATATTTTGTCAATTTTGGCAGAACTTGTTATATCATTGCCCAGACTGTCCTTTGACTTTACGCTGACCTTATTGACAGCCGAAGCGGAACGGGAGTCTGAGGAGAGCTTGCTGCTGTCGATTACAGCCGGATAGTTTATCGTGTAAGAGTCACCTGCTGCCATTTGGGGCAGAGTCATACTGAAAGAACTCCCGCCACCTTCAGCATCTATTTTAATTTCTACAGGTGTAATCAAAGTACCGTTTTTATCTTTTACGGTCAGCTCTCCGACATTCTCAATTTTTGCACCTGTCATAACATCTGTCAGGTGCACCTTATCCCAGGTTCCCTTAATGCTTGTGACAACTATTTGATAGGGCAGACGGCCGTCCTGCTTTTCTCCGGAGAGGTATTTTACGACGCTTATATCTCCCTCGGCTTCTTTGTGGTTTTTAACCTTTACCGTGAGATTAACTTTGTCCGAAAATTTCAGTTCGACATCAGTTGTTTCTTCTTCACCGCTGTTTTCCAGATTTCCGATAAAGCTGAGTGTGCCGACAATATCTCCGCCGTTGCTGTTCTGCTTGGCATAATCATCGTAGAAATCGACTTCCACCCCGCCGCCTCCGGATATTGTATATGTGCCGACAGCATCGCCTGCCATGTTGTAAACTAACCCGCTGTCACCCCCGAGTTTTACGGCGGAGGGCAGCTGGTATTTCAGCTTGCTGCACTCCGGGCTTAGAGTTTTCCCGGGCACGGTATATTCCAGCCTGAAAAGAATACTGTCAGTCTCATCCACTCCGATTTCAGGTGCCACATTTTGCCAGTCTCCGCTGCCGCTTTTGTGCTTTAGCATGACAGCTGTTATCATATCCGTCATATCAGCGGGGGAACAGGGGACTTTCGGTCCGTCTCCGCTTTCAGGGGGAGCAGACCTCAGTCCGGGACTGCCGAAGGTGTTCAGCACTTCCTTTTTTCCGCCCTCTCCCGCTCCGGCAGGACTTTGAACTTCCGGTCCGCTGCCGCCCCCAGGCTGGGCAGAATTCGGTCCGGGCTCAGCTTCAGGTTTTATCTCTTTGAAGCAGCTGTCGGAATGAACATGCTCTTGAACTTCAATCATTCCGCAGCAGAGCTCCTTGTGGTGCTCATAACAGCTCTCGTCGTGATGGTGCGGCGGCTGCTCTTTCAGTCCGCATATGAGATTGCCCTCCCCGTCATAGCAGCTCTCGTCATGGGTGTGGCCTTCTGTCTCCTCAAGGCCGCATATAAGCTTGCCTCTGACCTCCCTGTAGCAGCTCTCATCGTGGATATGGGGCGTACCCTTAATCTCCGGCAGGGTACAGATAAGCTCCCCGTTTTCGTCGTAGCAGCTCTCATCATGAGTGTGCAGCACATAGTCCGCCTTGCCGCATATGAGATTGCCGTCCGCATCATAGCAGCTCTCATCGTGCTGATGTACACCGAAGCTCTCAAGACTGCATACCATTATTTTCTTACCGGCGGCACCTCCGCCTTCGGCATTTCCGGGCGCCCCGGGCTCAGCTTTGTCCTCAAGCGCATAACCGGGGAGCATCAGACAGCTTAGGGTATACAGCAGCGCAAGAAAAGCTGCCAGCTTTATACTCCGGCCGGACCTGCGCCCCGCAGGACTTCCGTTCCTTTTTTTGAATGTGTAGCCGTTTGATTTCCTTTTCATCAAATTTCACCTCCTGCGGGGTATCCGTCTTTCTTTGTCTCAGGATATCCGGGGCACTGCAGCTGCAAATACTGTTATAAACATCAGGGACGGGCCCTGCCGGTCGTATCTGTATACTTATGCTTTTTTTAAATTTTTACATCATTTTTATTTCTGCCTACAGCCGTACTCCCCATAACAACCATATTTGATATTTAGGACAAACATCGTTTTTTGTATAATAATTTTAACATCTGGCCCCGAGCTTTACAATAATTTTTGCCTTTTTTACAACTTTAGCGCAGACTGAACAAAGTGAAATGCCTTTATTTAGTT
>JBMNPZ010000023.1:0-30309 GCA_050943875.1 Candidatus Limivicinus sp.
GGACGTTTTTCTGGACCTGAATCCAGTAAAACGTCCGCCCCCCCGTGACACATAAAATTTCTGCTTTTTTATTCTTTCCCGAATCTCTGCGGTTTTGCCGCAGAGATTTATCATGTTTTTTTATTTTCCTCCGTCAGATGCTCCACAAAATAAACTATTGCAAGAAGGTCTGCACAGCCTCCGGGTGAAAGATTGTTTTCAATAAACCATTCATCCAGCTTACGAACTTCATCCGCTTTTGGTATTCTGCCGTCCGCCACCAGTGCTTTTGCACGTTCTCTGCCTGCTGCGGCTCCCTCCGGGCCGCCGCGGTGAAGCATATTGGTATCTGCAACGCAGGCGGCAAGCTGCAAAAGAGTCAGCACTCCCGCATAATTTTTCCCCATGCCTTTGCTCAGGTATTCTCTGAACGCCGGAAGTCCTGTATTTTTTACTGACGGAAATCCTGCCGCCGCCTCTCCGCGTATGCCCTTTATCCCCAAACTTGCATAGAGACGAAGGCCGTTGCTGTCAGTGAAAGGCGAAGCCAAATCTTTCCTTGCCGCTGTGTCTGCCAGCGCGGCCGCCTGTGCAAAAAGGTCCTCTTCACAGCATCCGCCCTCCGGTCTCCACACTCTTCCGGCTGCACCGCACATGATGCCGAGGCTGAATACCGCACCCTTATGGGTATTTTCCCCTCCGGTAAATTCAAACATTCTCTGCTCCGCATTTAGTCCCTCTGCACGCAGCAGGGCAAAGCACTTTTCCGGGCTGGCTTCCGCTGTCTGCTGGCCTGTACAGACACATTTTTCAAAATAGGGAAAAAGTGCAGATGCTCCGGCAGAAAAGCTGAAGATATCCATGTCGCTGTGGCTGCCGCAGTTGCTGCAGTCCACAAGGCCGGGCTTAGGCGTTGTGCAGACCTCATCTATCAGGCTCTGTACAGCATGACTTGCAATTATTTCCGCGTCCGTTCTTCTGAAATACTCACACATTATGCCCCGTGCTGCCTGCTGCAGTTCTTCCACAGAGTGCAGACGCCGGGATGCGCAGTCAGCTCCCGGTGCTCCGCATACAATGCAGTTGCGGCCTGCGCCGTTTACCCGGCTTCGTTCAAGTTTTTCAAAACGGGTGTCTATTACATCCATATCAAAAAGCCTGCCCAGTCCGTGGCTGTCTTCAATAACCGTGGTCAGACGCTTGAGCTCCAGTGCATCCATTGAAACTGCATAAAGAGCTTCGTTTCCTGTACGCGCAGAGACAATTTCCCTGTGTTTCAACGAATTTTCCGGAAGTCTGTACTCCAGAACTCTGCAGCCCTCCCTGAATGCTCTGCGGATGAGGGGGCTGTCTTTGACAGGTCCGGGAATATTCATTGTAAAGCTTACTATCGGCAGGCCGAACTGCTTCACGGCACTGAACTGGCGTGAGGCTCTGTTTTCTCTTGCTTCAAGCATCTGCTGAAGATTGACTTCCATATCTCTGTACCTCAATAGTGAATACTGTCTTTTTCATTTCTTATGGCAGCACATACTGCCGCGCCCTCCGGGCCGGTGAAATAATCATATTCCTCCGGCGGCAGAAAATCTTTTACGCTTTCAATGCAGCCGTCATGTATTGCCTTGCGGACGGTACTCGCGCTTATTATTCTCCCGCCTGTCTCAAGGCGCGGTATCTCGACAAACTCTACACCGTTTTCAGGCAGCTTCTCTGCCATGACCTGATTATACAGTCCCGTCACGCGGCTTGACCTTTCCTCCCCGGCATAGCGCCGCTGTATATTCAGAGCCGATGCTATTCTGCCGAAAACCTTCAGGTCCAGCTCTGCCTGCACCCGTATCACTGTATCTCTGTCCTTTAGAAAATAGCTTGGGAATGTAGCAGAGCTTATTATATACGGGCCTGTACCGTGGCATATCACATTAGGGATATCTTTTACGCCGTTTTCGGCAAAGCGATAGCGGAGCTCCGGGGGGATGGGGCCTGCATTTTCTGACAATATAAAGAGATGCACGGCGTCATTTCCCGCAGCTGCTTTTTCTATCAGATGTCTGTGTCCGAGAGTAAAAGGATTGGCGTTCATCACAACCGCCGCTGTACGCTCCGCCTGTATCCTGTTTTTTTTCAGAGCACTGCAGAAGTTTTTAAATCCGCTGCGCCTGTTTTCCATAAATATAAGCTTGTTTTCAACTCTTGCTATCTCATAAAATCCCAGCTGTGACATAAAATCCGCTGTCTCGGGTTTTGTGTACAGGAACAGATGAAAGTTGCCTCTCTCTGTCTGCACCTCAATAAGATGAGAGATTATAACATTCAGGAGTCCCTCTCCTCTGTGTCCCGAGTCGACCGCAAGGCAGCGTATAGTATTGCGAAAACAGCTGCCTGTCCCTATCATTCTGCAGTTTTCATCATAAAGGCCGCAGCTGTAATCCAGATTTCCGTCCAGCTCTATGCCCTCCGCTATAAGAAGCTCTTCCATTTCCCGGAATGCTTCCTTATCATCAGCGCCTATGCGGCGGATAATTCCTTCCATAGTTTTCACCCTTTCAAGGCAATAATAGCATAGCGCCGGCACACGGCGCAAGACGTACGCGGCCCCGGTTTTCCGCTTTTCAGGAAAAACCGGGGCCTCAGGTCACCTAAGCGGCCTCAGTCTATTGTGTAGGGCTTTATTTTTCGCACCACATCCAGAACAGTGCCGTCTCTGGCTTCAACCACGGCAACCACCTTGTCTTCCCACTGCAGCTCATCGGGACGGCCTACAAGAGAGTAGGCTTTTTCCTTCAGGCTTTCAATTGAGACATGCGGAATACCTGCCTTATCCAGGCACTCAACCAGATCCTGGCGCAGAGGATTTACAGCAATGCCGTAGTCTGTAACCAGCACATCAACGCAGTCACCGGGTGTTGTGACAGTAACCACCTTTTCGCATACGGTGGCCATACGCCCCCTTGTAAGAGGTGTTACGATTATGCACACCTTTGAGCCTGCCGCAGTATCCGGGTGCCCGCCGGGAGCGCCGCGGAGCACTCCGTCGGAGCCTGTCAGCACATTGACATTGAAATCTGTATCTATTTCCAGTGCAGCCAGCACAACGAAGTCCAGCTTATTTACAAATGCGCCCTTATTGGCAGGGTTTGCATACTGCGAGGCACTCATCTCATAATGTCCGGGGGTCTGATTTATGGAATTAACCGCCTCAAGGTCAAAGTCCTGCACATCGATAACCTTGCCTACCTTGCCTTTTTTCAGCAGCTCAACCATGGCTCCGCATATACCGCCTATAGCCCAGCCCATCTTGATATTGCGCTCATCCATGTATTTTTCCAAAAACAGGTTGGCCGCCAGTGAGGGGCCTCCGACACCTGTCTGGAATGAAAAGCCGTCCTTGAAATACGGCGTGGAGGCTATGACCTTTGCCACATTTTCAGCCATCATAAGGTCACGCGGGTTCTGGCTTATACGCGCGGCTGCCGTAGCTATCTTGCCGGGATCGCCTATGGAATCAACTTCGACCACTGCATCCACATCTATAGCTTTTATAGACGCGGGGTAGTTCGGGAAATCCACAAGGCAGTCGGTTATAACAACGACATGGTCTGCATATTCAGCATCCATCATGGCGTAGCCCATGCTGCCGCAGTTGCTCTTGCCGCCTATGCCGCGGCAGTTGCCCATGCAGTCTGCTGTAGGGGCGGCAATAAAGGCAATATCTATATGAAGCTCTCCCGCCTCTATAGCACGGGGTCTGCCGCCGTGGCTGCGGATAATGGCCGGTGTCTTCAGCTTGCCGGCTGAAACCACCTCGCCCACCTTGCCGCGGATTCCGGAGGTCTGAATGCCTGTGACCTTGCCCTGCTCAATATACACGGCTATAAGGTCATCGGCGCTGCCCAGAGAGGTTGCCGCTACGGTAAGGTCCTTAAGACCCAGCTCTTCAACTGCCGCCCGCATTACGGTGTTTGCCACATAGTCGCCGTTTCTGAGGTGGTGATGGAAAGAGAAGGTCATTCCGTCCTTTGCCCCGCAGAGCTTCAGCGCCTCGGCAATATTCTTTACTATCTTGCTTTCAACGGGCTTCTCACAGCAGCGGGTTCTAGGAGAGGCTTTCTTTATATAACTGCCGTCAATATGATTTTTGCCCTGATAGCCCTCTTTGCCGTTTACCAGAAGACTGTCGGGTATTTCTCTGCCTACTGCATTTTTCATACCAGATCCCCCTCATACATACCGCAGGCCTTTGCAAGCTTGAGTGTGCGCTCAGCTCCAGGAATAAAGGCTACATCTATCATCTTGCCGTCCAGCGTAAAGACACCTACGCCTGCTGCTGCCTGTTCACGGAAAGCACGGATTACCCGCTCTGCATAGCTGACCTCCTTGCTGCTTGGAGCAAATATCTCATGTACCGGGCGTATCTGCTTGGGATTTATCAGGCTCTTGCCGTCAAAACCCATCGCCTTGTTCTGGCGCAGCTCCGCCATAAAGCCCTCCTCATCATCAAGGTTTGTAAACACAGTGTCAAAACACTGCACACCTGCGGCTCTGGCTGCAATAAGCATCTGACCGCGGGCGGTGAGCATATCTATGCCGTCAGGCTGGAATTTTGTCTGCATGCATTTGCGAAAATCTCCGCCTGAAATTGCAACGCCGAACATCCGTTCGGATGCGCAGCATATTTCATATGCATTGATTATGCCCTTGGGGCTTTCCAGCGCTGCCATAAGGAGTGTTCTGCCTTCTTCAACGCCGAACTCCTTCTCTGCCGCTTCAACTGCTGCTTCCACATCCTTTACATCCTGCGCGCTCTCGCATTTCGGGATGCGTATGCCGTCGGCACCCCCTGCCACACAGACGCGTACATCCTCGCGCCAGTGAGGAGTGTCAAGACCGTTTATACGTACTATTACTTCCGTACTGCCGTAATCGATGGTAGTAAGAGCATGATACAGGGAAAATCTGGCGGAATCCTTCTGATTTTCAGCGACTGCATCCTCCAGGTCCAGCATAATCGAATCGCAGCCGTAAATGTAGGCATCCTTTATAAGACCGGGCTTCTGGGCATTCATGAACATCATTGTTCTGCGCAGGCGAAAACGCTCCGGTTTTGGTCTCTTTATCATCTAATAACACCTCCCCAGGGTATATTTGCCTCGGAGGCATCTGCGCTGCGGAAAACAGCACACTCAACTCTTGCCTTTATTGTGCAGTCCAGGGCACCCTTATCAACTACAGTTATGCGGGCATTATCCACATCCAGGCGTTCAAGAGTTTCCATGATCGTCTCCTTTATCTGGCGGCCGTACTGATTCATAACCGAGCTGCTCAGCTCAAGCTCTATTCCGTTATCACCCGGCTGCACTGTAACCAGAGCATCGCTGGATTCCAGAGTTCCTGCCATGGCAGCTTTTTCAATCTTCATAATTGTATCCCTCCTTTTCGGATTCTGACCATATGATTTCCGGCAGAGCAGGGGGAAGCCTGCTCTGCCGCAGTGTTTACTTTAGGCATTTGCGATAGAAATTTATAAGGCAGCCGTCAGTTATGATGCTGCGCTCATCCTCAGTAAGAGGACCTGTGGAAACGCTGATTTTCTTAACTTTGCCGTCATGCTTTACAATATAAGCCTCAAAGCTCTCTTCACCGCTGAGAATATGTTTCCTTATGCCGGGGACAAATACAAAGTCACCGAGCTCAAGGCTCTTTTCATCGTTGAAAAGCAGCGGAACAATACCCCAGTTTATGCAGTTTGAGCGGTAGCGCTTTGTGGCATACTCACCGGCCAGGTTGGCGCAGGCGCCGAGTACACGCTGGCAGGATGCCGCCTGCTCTCTGGCAGAACCGTCTCCGGGCTTTCTTGCATAGACTGCTGAGCCTATAACTGTCTCCTGAGGTGCATTTTTTACACCGGCTTCAGTTAATGCGCTGTATGCTCCGGCAGTTTCGCTGTCTGCCGCTCTGCCTGCTTCCCGGTTCAGCTCAAGCTGGTGTACGGCTTTTGCCCTGCCTACGTACTCCGGGTCTTTGCGGGAGAGAGTAAATTCCGCCAGACGCAGGGGGTTTGAACGGTAAGACGAGGTCTCACCGGAGGGTATAAGCTCATCGGTAGTAGTGACAGGGTCGGTTATATAGGAGACCACCTTCATAAGCAGATCTTCGGAAAGCTCAGGCATTGCAGGCCAGTCCTTGATGTTGGGTCCCATCCTGAGCTCGCGCTCAGGCTCAGCTTTGCCAAAGCCGTTATATACGCGTTTTTCATAAACGCTGCGGTCAAAGACATACTCCGGCTCAGTATATTCCACATCGATATCCGTTGCAGCGGTAAGTCTGCCTTCGTTGGCAGCGGTTGCTGCAATTGACCTTGCATCCATAAGTGCAACGCCTGCCATCTGGCCCTCTCCGGGCTTGGAGCCTTCGCGGTTGGGGAAGTTTCTGGTGGTGTGGCGGATGGAAAGCTCTCCGTTGGCAGGAGTATCCCCTGCGCCGAAGCAGGGGCCGCAGAAGCATTCTCTTATGATAGCGCCGGAAGCGGCTATATCTGCAAGTGCTCCGTTCTTCATAAGCTGAAGGTAAGCCGGCATGCTTCCGGGGTATACGCTCATCTTAAAGGTACCGTTGCCGCAGTTTCCGCCCCGGAGTATATCAGCCACAGCGCAGATATTATCAAAAGTACCGCCTGAGCAGCCTGCAACTATTCCCTGGTCAACCCAGATTTCTCCGTCATGGATCTTGCTTACAAGGTCTATGCTGGCACCGTTTATACGGCTGTTGGTCTCTTCCTGGCAGGCACGGAGAATATCTTTTGCATTCTCCTTGAGTTCCTTTATAGAATAGACATTGCTGGGATGCATAGGCAGGGCTATTGTGCATTCAACAGACGAGAGGTCCACATAGGCACAGCCGTCATAATAGCTTATCTCCTCCGGGTCAAGTTTTTCATAGGCCTCGGGGCGACCGTGTATGGAGAAATACTTTTCTGTCTGCTCATCTGTAGTCCAGACTGATGACCAGCAGGTTGTCTCAGTGGTCATAACATCGATGCCGTTTCTGTATTCTATGGGCAGCTGACTTACACCGGGGCCCACAAATTCCATGACTTTGTTTTTCACATAACCGTTTTTATATACAGCACCTATTATGCTCAGGGCCACATCATGAGGTCCTACGCCAGGACGCGGCTTTCCGTCAAGATATATTGCAATCACTTCCGGGCAGCTCATATCGTAGGTTCTGCCTACAAGCTGCTTTGCAAGCTCTCCGCCGCCTTCACCGACTGCAATGGTGCCCAGTGCACCGTAGCGGGTGTGGCTGTCAGAGCCGAGAATCATGCGGCCGCAGCCGGACATCATTTCACGGTTGTAGCTGTGTATTACAGCCATATTTGCAGGTACATAGATTCCGCCGTATTTATGTGCAGCGGAAAGTGCAAACATGTGGTCATCTTCATTTATAGTACCGCCTACAGCGCAGAGGCTGTTATGGCAGTTTGTAAGCACATAGGGCATGGGAAATTCCTTCATGCCCGAGGCTCTTGCTGTCTGAATTATTCCTACATAGGTGATATCGTGGCTGGTGAGGCTGTCGAACTTCATTTTCAGCTGCTTCATATCACAGGATGTGTTATGGGCTTTGAGTATTCTGTAGGCTATGGTGCCTTTGCGGGCTTCCTCAGGACTGAGGCTGCGCCCGGCAATATGCCGGAGTTCTTCTTCATTCTCTGCAAGCTTGGAACCCTTGTAGAGATAAACTCCGCCTTTATAAAGTCTTATCATATTTTTTACCTCTCTGCAATCTGTTTGCATCAGCACTGAGAGGCGGCTTTAAGCCGCCTCTGCTGATATGTGGTTTATTAGAGAATCAAAGAAACGATTATATTATAGACCGCGCAGCAGCCTATGCTGACAGGAACACCAACAAACAGAAGCCTGTTGAAAAGCGCTCCGCGCTGCTCTTCGTTGGTGCATCCGCTGAGTACCAGGGAGCCGCCGGAAGAGAAGGGGCTGATGGCAGAGCTCTGAGCTCCGAGCACAGTGCAGGTGAAGAGCACTGCAGGGTTGATGCCGACAGATGTTGCCAGTGCAGGGATAAGCGGGAAAAGTGCGGGGGCGACAACACCGGTGGTGGAGCTGAAGAAGCTCATGAATGCTGCAACTATGCCGAACATGAAGGGGATGAGGAATGCGGGGATGTTCTCACCGATCCATGCGGAGAGCATGTCAATTGTGCCTGCTTCAACAGCAACAGCAATAAGCATGCCGGCACCGGCTATCATGATTATAGTGTTCCAGGGAACCTTTGAAATAATTTCCTTCTGGGGGGCAAGCTTCATAAGCAGTGCAATAACTGCAAATATTATAGCTACAAGGCCCACGTCGATCTTGCCTGCAATCTTGCCGATGATTTCGACATTGGGAAGCAGGAGCTTCAGCAGCGGGAAGAGGAGGACAATGACCATCATTATAATAATAAGGGTCAGAGTCTGTTTCTGCTGCTTGTTGTAGGGCTCGGGCTTTGTGAAGGTAACGCCCTTGCCTATGTTGCGGTTTGCCTTTATGGCAAAGCGGAAAACAGTTATGAGAATAAGTGAAGATACAATTGCCAGCCCGAAGAGTACAAAAGTGGAGCTGAAGGAATCAATGGGGGTAAGCTCGGGGGTTTCCTCATAGGAGCTGTCCATAAGGCCGCGGAAAATAACGCCGAGGGCAGCAGTCGGGAAGTCTCCGCCGGCCAGAGCGCCGCAGTTGATGGCGATGGCACCGGTGAGCTTGTCCATTTTGGACTCATCGCAGATAAGCATGGTTATAGGTGCGAGGAATGCAAGGACAGTGAAGTATGCAGCACCCATAACGGACAGGATAACTGCAACACAGAAAAGTGCGTAGGGGAGCATACCGGGAACTCTGCGGCAGCCGTAGAGCAGGTTCTTGGAAATTTTTTCAAGAGTGCCGTTTGATGCAGCCACATTGTAGAACAGAGACACCGCAAGGATAACAAACATTATCTTTGTGGGCCAGTATGCGATAAGAGCTTTGGGCTTCAGCCCGATCCAGAAACAGCCGATCAGATATGCAAAAACCATGCAGAAGAGACCGGTATTGATCTTGGTCCTGTAGCCCAGATAAACTGCGACCGCAATTGACAAGATCAGAATGACGCTTAGAACTGTGCTTTCCATGTTTTTTCCTCCCTAATTTTTACGGCTCAATGCCTAATAAATTGCTGGGTAATGTATGTGTCATGTAGCGGATCTGCTCCTCAGGAATGCCATGGTCAAGCAGATACTGCATGTACATCTCCATTGCTATCTCCCAGTTGGGATTTTCAGTCTGGCCGCCGTCTGTGTCGACCATGACGTTTTTATATCCAACAGTTTTTATTATTTCAAGATTATCGGGAAGATTGCTCTTGTACTTGCCGCCGCCCATATTTTGAGCAAAGCAACGCTCAAGAATTACATCGTAATCCCTGACAAGACGCACCTGGTCTTCCACTGTCATACCCACTACCCACCATTCAGGGTGTGTTACAACCAGCTTCTTGACTCCTGCCTTTCTTGCAGCCTCAACAACTATGAAAGCCTCTTCGGGTGAAACATGCGCGGTGCCCAGAACAGCATCATAGTCCTTGACAAGCTTGAAGACATCCTCCAGTTCGGGTACTACTTTGCCGTCTCTCACAACGTCAACAGCATTGTCAGTAGGCTTTTTCATCATCTCAAGATGGCGTCTTGCAGACTGTGTGGGCAGCCACACCACTTTTGCACCCAGCTTAAGTGCATTCTCAACAGCAAAGGGATTGATGCCGCCGATGCCGCGGTTCATTGTTACCGAGCCATACATAGTAAAATCATTGTCGCCGTGAACGATCTTGTTGTATTGATTTACAAGATAGGCACGGTTTGCTGTGTAGCCGAGATGCGTCTTTATTACGATAGCTCTTGCACCTACACGCACAGCTGCATCACACAGCTGAAAGTCATCATATGCGCGGATCCGCAAATCCGGATTTGTATGAACGTGCATATCTATGACGCCTTTCATGGATACTTTCGTCATTATTACCACTCCTCCTGTATTTTTTGTAGACTTTGGTAATTAATAAAAACTGAGCTTTCTCAGCTTTTATTTCCATCTGTTAATATTCTATCGCTCTATTATATTGACGGCAAGCACCAATCGTATATAATGGGTATCGTAATAAGCGATAGTGCGTGTCAAAATGCACAAGTTTATCATGTCGTATTATGTCAGTTTTACTCTGGGCTTACAGCGGAGGACTTCTCATGGAATTAAAGGAACTTGAATACGTAGTAGTAATATCTGAAGAAGGCAGCATCAGCAAAGCGGCAGAGAAACTTTTTATGGCCCAGTCCAGCCTCAGCCAGTTCCTTAAACGCCATGAGACTGAGCTGGGTGTAAAACTTTTTCTGCGGACTTCCGACGGCGTCCGTCCCACGCCTTCAGGGCAGATATATATTCAAAACGCCAAGCAGATGCTATGCCAGTATCATCGGCTGCAGACAAGGCTGCTTGATCAGGCAGCTCCTGTAGAATGCCGTATAGATTTCGGCATCAGTACCTTCCGCGGCTGTTATCTGCTTCCCAAGGTACTCAGACAGTTTAAGGCGGAATATCCTGCTGCTGATGTAATACTGCATGAGCACGACAGCTCACTGCTGCAAAAACGGATTGCCGCCGGCCAGCTGGATTTGGCACTGGTTGCATTTCGTCAGGATCAGACTCCGAAAAATGTGAAATTTCTAATGCAGGATGAAGTACTGCTGGTAGCCTCAAGAGACCATCCGGTTATAGGTTATGTCCGTGAGGGCCACGGCGGCCCTGACAGGCCCTGGGTTGACCTGGCAGAGATATCTCATTTTGAGTTTCTGCTCTCAAACAGATCTACTCTTCTCGGCAGTGTAGCCAAACAGCTTTTTGACGATATCGGAGTTGTTCCCAAATGTGTAAACAGCAATCTCTCCGCGCCCTTTGCTGCCTCCCTGGCACGCCGTGGAATGGGGCTTGCCTTCACCTACCGCTCGTGCATAGAGGAAAGCCGTGATGTAATATATATAAGCATCGGCGAAAAGCGCTATTTTATAAATCTTGTCCTGATGTATCCGCCTGACGGCTGCAGGAGCAGAGCTATACGCTCTCTGGAGCATTTTATGGAGGACAGTCTGCAGTCTGAGCTCATGTGACAGTCTGCCCGATACTTAATATGTTTTAGACAATCAAAACCACTAGTAAACTAGTGGTTTGCTCAGGCCCTAGAAAGGTCAACACGTGCTGACCCCTCTAAGGGGTACTAAGGGTTTGTCATCGCATCACAATTACAGGCAGCCACTGAAGGCTGTCTGTTTTTGCCTTCTTACACGCGCTCACCCGTAAACGGTTCCATGTATTTTACGGGAATTTGGTCAGCCGCAAAATCTTTCTCTAACTGATTCCTGATGTATTTCTGTATGATTTTCGCGTTCTTGCCTACCGTGTCCACATAGTATCCCCGGCGCCAAAAATTTCTGCTTCCATACTTGTACTTCAAATTCGCATGCCTGTCGAAAATCATCAGCGCGCTTTTACTCTTAAGTGTTTCCAAGAACTGTGCTACACTCATGCACGGCGGAATCGTCACCAGCATATGGATGTGATCTACATATGCCTCTGCTTCGATGATTTCTACTTTCATTTCGCTGCACAACTTGCGGAATATCTCTCCTATATCCTTCCGCAGTTCTTTGTAAATCACTTTCCTTCGATACTTCAGTGCAAATACAATGTGATATTCGCACCGATAACTCGAATGTGCTGTCTGTTTCAGCTCACTTTTCATCTACTTAAAACCTCCTTGCTATTCTGTGATGCGGTCGCCAAACCGTCACTACTCCAGCATGGAGGTTTTTATTTACCAAGGTGTTTTTATCTACCCCTGGTAGAACCAGGGGATTTGTCATGCCTAAAGGCGCCATTAAGCAATAAACATCCATCGGTCAAACCGGTGGATGTTTATTGCTGTTCCGTTCTTAAATTAAATTTTTATTGCAATCCTATTCTGCTTTCAGGGGCAGCGACCGTATAAACTTCTCAGCTATACTATCCCCTGCCAATATCAAGCATACCTATGTTTTCAGACACTCCGCTTTCAAAGGGGGGCCTGTCACTTTCCCGGATTTCAAGATTATCAGCTATCTTTTCAATTATCTCCATATCTGAGGTTCCGCCTACACGGACAAGATATCCCATTTCCGGATTAAACATCAGAACATAGTTCACCTTATTGCCATCCCATTTAATACTGGTATCAGTGTAGTCGCTTACAAGTTTTGTAATCTCCCAACCGTCTTTTTCTTCTTCGGAAATAACGTTTACATCACCATTTAAAACAAACTTACTGTTGCCTGCAATAACACCTGACGCCTGAATAAGAAAAGGAAGACTCCCCTCTTTGCCTTCATCGCATAAATAGCTTGTCCAGCCCCCTTCATCCGTAACGCCTGTAATATTACATTCCGGAAGCCAAAACGCTCTGAATTCGGGCTCATTATGTCTCTCCTCCGATCCGGTAAAGGTAAATACCATGCCGGCATCTGGAAAAGACACCTCCTGGTCAAAAATGATATTGCCCTCGTCATCCAGTTTAGTCCATCTGCCGCTCACTGCTTCGTCAGTCGCGGTTTTATTCATTACGAAACTTGAAATGGCAAATGCTGCTGTGGTAAGGAGCGCCGCTGCTGCAGCTGCAATCAGGAATATACGTATAAATTTGCGGTGTTTTACAGGTTTTCTATCGCTTATCTGAGCCATTACGGAGGCTCTTATTCTTTCTGTCATATCCAGCTCTTCTGAGCTGTTAATATCTATATTATCTGAAAAACAGAGGGAACTGACATCACTTATAAGTAATTCCATTCGTAACTCCTTTCTCCTCCATTGCTATGCGAAGCTTTTCTCTTCCCCTTTTGAGTCTTGCCCGTATTGTGGCGGGCTTAATGCCCATCTGTGCCGATATTTCATCAACCTTCTGATAGAAGAAATAATGGCGCTTGAATATCTCGCTGTCCGGCTCCCCCATGTCTTCTACTGCATCCCGGGTTATTACAGAAAGTTCATTTTGTAAAACTTTAAATTCCGGTTCCTCACAGTGTGCCACAGGGAAATCATCCTCCAGCGGCTGAACGTGTTTCATACTTCTCAGCTTGTCCTTGGCCTTATTTCGTGCTATTGCTGCTATATAAGCTTTCAGCTTACCGGGCCTTATCTTTTCTCTCGAATACCAGAGTGAAACAAAGGTGTCAGATACAGTCTCTTCCATATCCTCCTTTGGAAGTATATCCCCGAGAATATTTGATACTATCGTATATGTATAGGCCGTGTACTCCGTTATTACATCGTTGAGAGCCTCAATATCGCCCTCCCGGAGCCTTGAGGTTAATTTATTATCTGTCATTGACTGCTCTCCATTATTATCTTGCTGCCTTCCAAGCTGTAGGTTTCTTCGTCAGGTTCTATCAGATAGAAGTCAGGTGTCTCTTCTGCAAGCGCCCACAATTCTTTGGGTGTAATTTCTACGAAGCAATAGTATACGCTGTATGTTTTACCCAAATCATTGTATGGAACACTTGCCAGCTTTGACGGGCAGCCAAGAGAGCTGAAATACTCATATGTTTTCCCGGCTTTTTCATTCTCATTATTATTTCTGATTTTGTCAATCTGTGAAAGATAGCCTTTCTGCTCTTTTATAAGAGCAGAAATATCGTCACTTTCGGTATTTTCTGCTTTCATACAGATTTGTTCAATCTCTTCTACTTTTGCCTGAAGCTCACCGATTCTGTCATCGTTAGCGTTTACTTCAAGTAGAACAGCGCTTAGGCTTACCGGCTCGTTCTGAGGGAGTGTTTTCAGTTCATCCAGACGTCCCCTTTTAAAGAAAAACCCACCCTCCCGATCATAGATTTCATCAAGGAAGTCTTCAAGCTCAGTTGTTTGAATTTTTTCATTCTCTTCGTTGTTTTCTACTTCCGGAGCAGTATTTACATATGGGGCATTCTTCGGCGGATCAGCAGAAATTTCATTTTTTTCTCCGCAGCCGGTCAGCACCAGACAGGCAGCTGCGATACTTGCAATTATATATTTTTTCATAGGAATCATTCCTCCTCACTAGCAATAACGAAAGATATATAATAAAGTGACATGAAAGAGCTATATTTATTATAATATTGTATTATCAGCAAGCCAAGCCGTAATTCAAAAAGCGGGAGCCCGTATGGCCCCCGCTGTAGTTTATATCCTGTTCTTTGATTTATTATTGAATCGCCCAGGCATTATACTCCCTTTGCAAATTCTTTACACCTGTGTCCTATGCGAAATGGCCAGGTTGTCTTCGGTTTGAGCTGTTTATTCGAATTCTATCGCAAAAGCCGATTGCTGATTCAATAAGGTTTGAGCAGCAATAATATACAGGTCTGTCGTCAGCTGTGCTCGGCCATATAAATACTCATACGGCTTTGAATCTGAGAGGCTGCTTCTTCAGCACTGTATTTGCCCCCTAAAAAGGCATTTATAGCTTCATACATCATTTTCATAATGGTCTCATCAGTATAAACAACTTTATTTGTATTATAAACCAATTCGCGAATAACTTCTGCATCGTTTTGATTAAAGGCTTCGTACAAAGCATCTTCACCGCTTCTGTCTATGTTTAGTTCATTTTCCAAAACTTTATCAAAGCCATCTTTCAAAGCCGGTATGCCGTGGCACAAATGAGACTCGTCTTCAGTGAACATAAATGTACGCAGGAAACGCCAAGCTCCGTCAATGTGGATGGAAGAAGCAAGTATGCCAAGACTTGTAGCAGAGTTTAGAGTGTACATATCTAATTTTTGGGAAAGGCATCCTTTTTTGCTTATAACACTGGGCTTTCCGAGTTTCATAAAATAGCTTCCACTACCATCTGCTTCAGGAAAGCCAGCCAATGAATAATCGCCGCACATATTGCTTCTTGCCCTAAGCCCTAAATCTCTGACTAAATCATAGCTTATTTGAAATAGATATGCATTTGGGCCTTCATCAAATTGTTCTTCATATGAGGACAAATCTTTTAAAAGTGAAAGCCAGTCAGCAAAAATTGGATTATCAAAGTTGCAAACTCCACTGGAGCGATCCATAAATTCACCGGTAGCTGCCCATGAAAAAAGTCTTATCAGCTGTTCTCTGTCAGAAGGGCATCTTAATTCCGGATGTTCTTTAATATGTGCACGTATCTCCTCCACTGTCCATGAATCTTTACTAACGAACTCAGGATGCGTGTACATGGACAGCATAGTATACTTATCTACATATTCGTAAATTTTACCACTTTTCATCATGCTGTTTAAAAGTGATGGTATAAAATCGTCCCTGCTTATATTCGGGTCTGCATCAATGTATGGCAGCAAATCAATAAAAAGCTGTGAATCTATGGTGCCTTCCTGAAACATGCTTGTATCCATAATATCTACATCATGCCCATTTGATATATCAATCAGCATTTTGCTTCGTTCAATTTCATCATGGTATATATAAGGTTTTATCTCAATGTGAAATTCAGGATCTGAATTATTAAATTTTAAAATTGCTTCCATTAATTTGTCTGAGCAAATATAGGAATTGTTAGCTATATCATACAATCCTTCAGAAGCATCGCCAAAGCAGGCCAAAACCAACGTTTCTTTAACAGGTACCTCCGCGCTGCTGACCTTAATTAGTTTATCTGTTAAATGGTAAATATCTCCTTCGGAATTTTCAAGACCTCTCCAGCCATACAGGTTCCTATAACTTAAAGAGACATCCATCCACGAAAAACGTTCTTGTTGTTCAGCCGTATCCGGGTCCACAGCATATAGGATACCATCCTTTGTTGTCAGGATATTTCCCAGCGAGCTGCTGTATATAGACTGGTCTTTTATGCTCTCTATACAGTTTTCATATTGCAGAGTTTCCGGATTAAGCTTTGTAAGTCCGTCAAATGAATTTATATAAATATCTCCATTTATTTTTGCATGAAGACCGTCACCCATAATTGACAGTTCAGGCGTATCAACTATCTGGGCCCTGGAATCAATCACATATGTTTTTTCACCATCTTTACTCAGGATGGCCCTGTTATCATCCAATGCAATGAGTGATACTAAATATGGATCATTTTCAGTCCACCAATCTATTTTAGAAAAAAATTGTTCTCCGCTATTCATGTCAACATATATCAAATAATAGTAAAGTGAACGGGAGAAATTCTTTGCATCGATTTCCGAATCAGTAAAAACATCTCTGATTATTACCCAGCAGGAATTATCAGCCGCAGAAAACATTGAAACTACCGAGGGTGTTGTATTATCAATGCTTAAATCAAATCGGCTCCAGCTGTCGTCTGTAGTATTATAGCCCGCTATCGCAGTGCCGTCATTTGTTTGTGCAACTATGTAAAAAATATCCCCTGACACATCGCTTTTACTGAATTCTTTAATCCATGCCGGCATTTCAATTTCTTCGCTGATATAACCGGGCTTTGTTTCTTTTGATGCCACAGGCTCTGCTATTACAACCGACTCTGCCTGCTCTTTAACTGAGCCCTCTTCTGCCGGGTCTCTTCCGCTGATAAAAGGCAGATTATCTCCTGATTCAGGTGCTTTTCCGCAGGCAGTAAACGAAAATAACAAGGCAGATACAAGAACCATGCAGAGCAGCATCTTAATATTTTTGTATTTCATGTTTATCCTTTCATTTGTTAACGGGCAGTCAGATATTCCCATAATTTGGAACAGTAAATAAACACTTTCAGTTTTGTTTGTGATATTTGAAATTTTGGATTTCTTCCCGTCAAGACGCATATTGTAAACCTTATTTGCAAATTTTTTGGTTCATGAAAATAAATAATACAGGGCTTACAATCCGATGATGTAAGGATGACTACAAGGTGATAGAAATCTTCAATTTTGATCAGGTCTGAGCAGCAATATTATACAGGTCTGTCGTCAGCTGTGCTCGGCCATGTAAATACTCATACGGCTTTGAATTTGAGAAGCTGCTTCTTCAGCAGTCTCTTTTCCGCCAAGGAAAGCATTTATTTCAGCTATGATGGCATCCAGTACTGTTTTGTCGGTACATACTGTTTTCTCCGTACCGTATACCAGATCTCTTGTTATTTTTCCGTCCTCCGGTTGTACTTTAGTAAATTCATAATCTTCCGGGTACTGGTGCTTGACCCAACTTTCCACATGCTCCTCAAAGCGCGCCTTCAGCGGAGAAATACTTCTGTCATTCCCGGCAAAGCGCATAAATGTCTTCATGAATCGCCAGGCACCGTCCCTGTTCGGGCCGGAAGCCATAATCCCCAGTTGCGTACAGGTCTCCGCTATAAAATGGCTGTGGTCATCAGGACCGTACAGTGCTTTCATAAGCTCTCCGTCAGATTTCATAAAGTAGCTGCCTGTACCATCTGCACCGGGAAAGCCGGCCATGACATAGTTTCCGCCTACTGCATCCCTGTATCCCGGACCCCCAAAGCTGAAGCTGTCATCAATTCCAAAAAGCATTTTTCCTCCATAGTAGACTCCCGTCGAATCTGTTTCCGGACCACTTTCCCCGCTGAGGGCTTTTATAAGCTCAAGCCAGTTTATAAACAGTGGACTGTCAAAGCTGCAGCTCATATTGTCCCAGTCCATAAATTCACCGGTTGCAGCAAGAGCAAATACCGGAATATTGTTCATAACACTGTCCGGAATACGGTCTGGATTTTCCCGAACGAGTTTTCTAAGCCCATCAACTGTCCAGCTCTCTTTTCCGGGATACAGTTCCTCCGGTATATACATTGTTATTAATACAAAGCTGTCGGCAAACTCGTAAATTCCGCCCTGCTTTTCCAGCGTCTTCAGGAGAGAAGGGATAAAGTCCTCTCGGCCTATATCTTTGTCTGCGTCTATATATGGAAGCAGATTGACAAGTAAACCCTCGTTCAGGGCGCCATCCGGCAGAAGGCTTGTATCTATAAGATCCGCGTCTCCGGATGTGGCTATTTCCATAAGTAGTCTGTCACGGTCAGCAGCATCTTTATAAATAAGCGGCACCGTCTCTATATAAAATTCAGGATCGGAATTATTGAAGTGTATAATTGCTTCCTGAAGTTCACGGCTTATCCGAAGTTCACTTGTGTGGTAATATTTCTCCCCCTCCTGCCCCATGACAAGCATCTTGAGCGGCTTCTTGACGGGAACCTCAGCGGGGCAGGTTTTTACAAGTCCCTCACGGATAAAGCAGCCCTGAGAATTTCTGAGGCAGTTTCCCCATACTGAGTCATAGTAAGAGAGCGCTGTATCACTGCAGCTTAGTATAAGAGACTTTTCACCACTCTCGGAATCATACAAATTCAAAAATTGATCCCCAGTGCGGCTGTCAGTTGACAACATATAAAAATTCCCGTCTGTGCTGTTTATAAGCCAGCCATCGTAAGAATTTTCCGGGGTATAGAAGTTTTCTCCGAGACTGAGCTCTTCTTCGTCAAATGGATATATGCCGGTGTCAGTTCTTATGTACAGAGTATCACCTATGCGTCTGGCTGAAGGGTACAGGGAATCAGGGGTAATGGTTTTCAGAAGCTGAGCGCTGCTGTCTATGAGCCATATATCTTCATCTGAGAATAGCAGAGCCCTGTCACTGTCAAGGGCCTTGATATCACTTATATATGAACAGCGGCTTCTGTCCCAGAAATCTATGTGAGGACTCCGGCTCTCCAATGTTTCAAGGTCAGTATAGATAAGATAATAACCCCGTTCTCCTGAAAGACAGCACATCCACATGGCACCGTCCCGTACTGAGAGCACATCCAGCATGCATCCCTCCGCATTACCTGCGGGTACCTGATATTCTGTCCAGCTCTCGGATATGCTGTCATATTTTGCGCCTGTGTAGCCTCCTGTTCCGTTTTCACAGCCAAGATATATACAGTCACCCTCAGTGTCAAAACAGCAATGATTCCAGCCGCTTGTACCCCGCCTGTCAGTACCTATCCATTCTGGGTCTTCTATTGCTGTACTGATATAGCCTGGTTTTGTTTCTTCTGACGGCACAGGCTCACCTATTATGACCGGCTCAGCCTGATTTATATCTGAGATTTCGTCTGTCTCTTCCGAATCTTTGGTTCTGATTAAAGGCAAATTATCTTCCGGTTCAGGCGCTTTCCCGCATGCAATAAGTGAAAATGACAACACCAAGACTAGGGCCATGCAGAGAAGCATCTTAATTTTTTTGTATTTCATGTTTATCCTTTCATTTGTTAACGGGCAGTCAGATATTCCTGTGATTTGGAGCGGCAAATAAACACTTTTAGTTTCGTTTGTGATATTTGAAATTTCGGATTTCTTCCCGTCAAGACGCATATTGTAATCCTTATTTGCAAATTTTTTCGGTTCATGGAAACAAAAAATACGGGGCTTACAATCCGATGATGTAAGGCTGACTGCAAGGTGATAGAAATCTTCAATTTTAATCAGGTCTAAACAGCTATATTCTGCCAATCTTTTATCAGCTGTGCTCGGCCATGTAAATGCTTACTCGGCTCTGAAGCTGTCCGGCGCAGTCTTCCGCCGTTCCCTTGCCACCAAGATAAGCATTAATCTCTGCCCTGAAAATGTCAATCAGGGCTTTGTCTCTGCGAACCAAGCCTCTTGAATTATATACAAGATATCTCATAAGCTCAGCATCGTATTGATTAAAATTATCATAATCGTCGCCAAAGTCTTCGCTGTTTTTTCTCACTTCCAGAGCTCTTTCAAAGCTTGCTTTTGTCACTGGTATACCATCGCAGAGTTCAGGTGAGGGGTCACCAAGCATAAGAGTTTTGACAAAACGCCATGCACCATCAGCGTTTTTACTGGATGCCATTATACCTATCTAGTGCACAGGCCCATGATGTAGCAACTTTGATTATCATCAACAAACCGTTGACCCCGGAATTGCAACCCCTAATCTGATACAAAGGCGTATTAAGTTAGTAGTTTTATCACGGTTCTGTTCATCTGAAAAGTGAAAAGCATCCGAAATAATCAATTTTTCTCAGATATATATATACTAGCCCGTGACTGAATTAACCTTGCGGTTTCTTCTGCCGACCTAACGCCCGCATAATATGCCTGTGTCTCTTCTTCAATAATATTATATAACGCGGCTTCATAATCGTATATGCAGTCAATTCTTTCAATCAACTTCGCCATCATATTTACGGTTTCATCATTAATTTCAGATGACTCAATCTCAACTACGCTTCCGTCGTACTTTGCTGCAAGTTTGTATGTAGGAAATTCCAAATTAGTTCCAGCCTTATAATATTCACTTAAATGCGGTTGATAATTTGGAATGCCGTAGAAGAAGCCATCATTAATCAAGATAAATTTTAAAAATTCCCACACGCCCTCGGCATTTTTACTTGCAGAAGACATTCCCAGTCTAAAAAATGGATATGCCGCAAGCCCATTATTCTCCCCAGCAGGAAACGGCAGATATATCTCAGTTCCTCCAAAAAGGGAGTTTTTGAACGCCAAATCCATCAAAGTAACGTTCTGTCCACTAACAAACATTTGCTCGCCCATATATACTCTTCCCTCTGAATGTGAACTGTCATCTATAAATTCTGATGGAAATTTTGACGATATCTTTAAAAGATTAATGAAATCATCACTGTCAAAATAACACTCCGCCGCATCTTCATCAATTAGCCAGTTGTGAGCGTAAGTAAGGACATACTCCCAAAACATGTGTCGATCAAACTCCGGCCCCAATACTGTTGTGCTGCCGTATTCTTCAATGAGTTCATACAACTTGTTTAACGACCAGTCATTCTCTGAATTTACTATTTGAGAATTTGTGCATAATGAATTTATACCAAATGTAGGACATATTACATATGCCCCTCCTCTATACTCCAATGCCTTTGCAACGCTTGGTATAAGGTCATTGTATGAGATTTCCGAATCATGCTCAAAAAATGGTTTTAAATCTTGCAACTTTCCGCTCATTGCAAGATGGTTAGCCTGGAAATAAGATAAATCAAAAATATCAGGAGTATTTCCGGACATTATATCTGCATTTAATCTAACTAGACCTGCTTGCTTATCTGCTGCATTATCATAACTTGCTGTTAGCGACCGGAAGATTCAGCCGCAACGGGCCCAGAAGAAATCGCCAATCTGAGCTCAATAGGAAAACCAACAACCCAGATTTACAGTTAATTATTTTTAAAGTTACGGTGTTGGAATCTCGGACGACCCCGGGACCTTCACCCGACTGGTCTGCAGTGCAATCGTTTCCAGATGCTTGCCACGGAAGCTTTCACCTTTAATGTTGAATACCGTGGCATCATCAAAGATTCGGTCCAGAGAACACAGCAGAGCATCGTCTTCGTTGAAGTTACTGCGCCATTGAGAGGGATTCTTGTTGCTGGTGAACACGATATTGAAGTTGCCTTCCTTGTTGTATCGCCGGTCAATCAGGTCAAAGAACAGCCGCGTATTCTCCTTGTCAAACTCACAGTGACCTACCTCATCAATAATCAGGCAGGAAGGACGTACCAGTCCATTCAGAACAGAAGCCTCCTTGCCGGCGCGTCTGGCAGCGGTGAACTTGTCCCGCAGTTCAGACATTTTAATGAAATAGGTTTTAATTCCACGCTGACAGCACTCGTATCCAAAGGCCTGGGCCAGATGGGTTTTGCCTGTTCCGGCTGGGCCAATGAACGCCAGATTCTTGTGGGCATAGATTGCAGACAGCGACGGCAGCGCCTTCAGTCTTTCTGCATCCCGGCCCTTTATTACAGAGAAATCGAAGTTTTCAAAAGTTTTAGGATCTTTCAGCGGCAGTCGGCTTAACTTCAGAAGCGTATGGATGGTTGTTTCAACCTTCTTCTGCTTCAAATAGTCAAACACCTGACTGACAGCGGAGGTGGCCTCGTCAGAGAAATCATGTTCCTCAGAAAGCCGTGCAAACTCTATAGAAGAAAAATCCAATTTAAGAACCTTGCTGCACTGTTCTACAGCTTCAAATGCAGAATCATTCATCCCAGTTTACCTCCTTGTCAAAGTTAAACTTCTCAAAAGATAAGCTGGGTTCCGGTTCTGGCAGCATAGTAATTTCTGCCTTCACCAGTGCGGTGGGAAACTCTTCCGGCTGATCCGGTACTGCGTATTGGTCGGAACAAAATCTATCCCGTTTGCTCCAAGTCACATCATGTGTGGTCAGAAGCTGCTTGAGATCTGCAGAATAGATGTAAATGAGATCATCCTGACGCATCACTCTGGCTGTGGATCCCCGGTAATAGAACGGGACGCCAAATCTGCGGCCCTCATAATTGACAAACCCGTCAAAGGAGATCCGTCTCTCAGGGCATAGATAAAACAGCAGTGGCAGCTCCTTCTCCAGCACTCTGAGCTGGTTTGCACAGTGGGAATCATGAAGTTGCTGCGGGATACCGTCAATTGCCTTGTGGTAGGTGGCATTCTGGGTGTTGCACCATTCCAAAGCTGAGCGATTCAGGTCCGTCACATTCCAGAAGGCCCTGCCAACCAGAAAGTTCTCTTTTACGAAACGGACCAAACGCTCCACCTTACCCTTGGTGAATGGATGACGGGGCTTGCAGAGCTTTGTTTTAAAGCCTACCGTTTTCATGAATGCTTCGTAATCCTTCTGCCAGACCGGATATCCGTCCAGGTCCCGGTGGAGAACGACACTCTTCATATTGTCTGTGAGCACATATTCCGGAATTCCCATGTAACCAAACCCATGGATCATGCCAATAAAAAGGTTTTCCTGTTTGGCATTTGGGAAGAATTCCACATACCGCTGGCCGCAGTGGTGGCAGATCATAGCAAAGCAGGCGGCCTGAAAAACATGGCCGGTATAATCCACTACCTTGGTAAAGCCCCAGTCCATCTGGTAAGCTTCTCCTGGCTTGGTGGCGAACCGTCTGCCACGACTGCTTTGCGGAATGACCAGCTGCCTTTTGGCGGGCACTAAGTATCTGTGAGACTGAATATATCTCTTTACGGTACTCACACTGCCGGCGTAGCCAAGGGCTTCCATGCGTTCCATGATGACAGTGGAATTTGTAATGCCATGTTTAAGGAGACTGTCCAGGAACACTGCATACGGCGTTATAACTGTTTGCGGATGTTTATGTCCAGCCAAGCCGTGGGGCGTCAGCTCAAAGTTGTTTTCTTTCAGCCTTCTCAGCTTAGCTCTGGAGATTCCTGTCCGGCGTTCCAGCTCAGCCAAGTTGATACGGTCAAGGGAAAAATTATGCCCCTGTTCTGCTTTCATTTCTTCAATGGCTTGTGATATAATATCCTCGAAGCCATTACTTTGGGTTTCTTTCATGACACTCCTTTCACTGGGTTGTTGGCACTTTCCAGTATACAGGATTGAGAAAGAAAAAGTAATGGCTTTTATTTTTGAGCTAGAATTGGTGAAATTTACTGGGCGCTAAATGGTTAAACTCACTGGACCCGAACAACTTGCGTAGTCAACAATATTAATTATGTATTCCTCGTTAGTGCTATTAAATTCTACAACCGCATTATAAAGTTCTGGTTTTAAGTTATATGCAGCCAGAGTTAAAACTCTAGTCTCTTCTAATGAACTCTTTTTCCAAACAAAAGGCTCGCCGTTGTAAAACGAGAAAAATTTATCATCTCCTATAGCTAGAAGACATTTTGAATCCAGCTTACTCATCTGGGCATCAATAAGAGCTTCTCTTGTGTCATTTTTGTAATTTACAAGATATATTGTACTATACGACCTAGCTAATATTTGTCCTTCGTACGTATCAAAATAACATGAATAATCATTTGCAAGGGAATATGTCTTTTTTTCATTAAGCTTGTCGTCCAGCTCGACTACTTTAACACCCCTATCTGAAAATTCTGCGTCAACGCTATTGCCCAGCGTATTAATTAGAATTAAATTTCCATCCGAATCATTCATTATATCCATTGCGCCTGAATAGCTACCTAAATTCTTTGCATGCTCCCCAAATTCGTCTAAAAAAATTATTTTACTTGTTGTCTTTATGAGCCAACCATTTTTCACAGGTGTAATTCCACTTATCACATCATCTTTTATCAACGATGGCTTGATTTTTATCAAATCACTGACTTTTCCATTTGTATCTAATTTACTTATTATATTCTCTCCGTCTTCATCTACTGAAAGAATAACAACAGCTCCATCGTTCAGACCGGCAATGTCAACTATGCTATACTTGGATAAACCTTCGATTGGCTTAACAGTCATAGAATTTGTATCAACTACGTAGAATACAGTATTTTGTGTACTATCCGTTCCGTAGGCTACTATATTTAGGCCTGCATGGACAGCTTTAATGCCATTTATATTTTTATCAACTCCGCTCAGTTCAGTATGTATATAGTATTCGCCATTTTTTTCGTCAGCGCTGGCACTACAAACGTCCGCGTTTTTTGAATTCGAACCGCAGCCGTATATTGGCAGTATCATCGACATTATTAATACTATACAAATGAATTTTTTCATCTCTTTGTCGTAACTCCCTCTAACTATTTTTTTATATGACCACTTCTTTGCTTTAAGCGCTCATATTAAAATTTTATGCATATCTCATATTACCTGAGTTAAGTTTACCTGGGTTAAGTAAAACTTCAACCGCATCTGCACGAAACGACATTTTTCATGCGCATTTGGGCATTTGAATCAGCTCCGGGGCAATGACATTTCAGCTTAAACATGATAATATTTATTTAAGTCAACCGGGAGGTGGCAGAGCAATGCGAATAATATTCTGCGACGACGACGAGCGCATACTGGAAGAACTCCAGAACTATGTCAGGGAGTTCTTCAGCAGCCTTGGGAACAGCATGCCTGAATTTGCCGCCTATACCAGCGGAGTTGAGCTCCTGAAGAATGAATCCCGGGCTGATCTCGCCTTCCTTGATGTGGAAATGCCCGGCATTAAAGGCATAGATGTGGGCGCTAAACTCAAAAAAATCAATCCCGGTATAAAAATATTTATAGTTACCTCCTACCCCGACTATCTGGATGACGCAATGCGTTTTCATGTTTTCCGGTATCTATCAAAGCCGATAGATAAAAAACGGCTTTTCAGGAATCTGAAAGAAGCCGTGTATCAGTATAATATTGAGAGTCATGAGTACACAATCGTCACCGCTGATGAAGTTTTAACCAGACGCTCAGAGGAAATAGTCTGTGTTGAGGCATTTCAGCGAAAAGTATTTATTTATACACTGGACGGAGTTTATAAAAGCACCGAAAGTATCGAATACTGGAAAAACACTCTGACTCTTCCCTGCTTCTTTTCTCCCCACAGAAGTTATATCGTTAATATGCAGTACATATACACCATCGGGAAAGACTCTGTTACCCTCAAATACCGAAATAAAGAAAAAGAAGCTTATGTCACCAAGAGAAAATACACTGAATTTAAGAACAATTATTTGATGTATCTGGAGTGTGTACAATAATGATAGAAAGAATCTGCTATGCGTTCGTCTATCTGTTCGAAGCGTTTATTGCGATTTCATATTACGAATATATATTTGAACGCCGGACAAGTATTTATACTCTTCTGGCAACTGCCGTTATCGTGTATGCTGTCTGTTACGGAACATTTTTCTTTGATTCTATGGTGATAAATTCTGTTTCAATGCTGGGTGCAAATTTTATACTGCTCTTAGTAAATTATCACTGCAATTTAAAGACCGCAATTCTGCAGACAGCCTTTCTCAGTTTTATTATGACGATAACCGAAGTCGTAGTTATAATGTTTCTGGGATTTTTTGATTCCAGCTTCGATGTATTCGGGCTCAGTACCAGAGCTTTGCTTTCTATCTGTATACTGAGCAAACTGCTCTATCTGATAGTTGCCATGTTCAGTGCAAGGTTATTTAAGCCCCATAAGGATGTATATGAGGAACCGAAGATGATGGCCCTTTTCTGCTCCCTTCCGTTGTTCTCCATGTTTATCTCAGTTTTTGTATGTTATTTGGGTCTGAACGCAGAACTGAACAGTTCAGCTGAAATAATGGTAGTCATCACCTTCATGGCTCTGATTACAGTAAATCTGCTATTTTTTGCGATATACAACTACATTCAGAAAGAGAACAAGGCCTTCATGGATATGCAGATAAGCATACAGAAGGACGAGGCAAACGCTGCTTATTACAAAGCTCTGGCCGAACAGTCAGAAAATCAGAAGATCTTAATACACGACATCAAAAAGCACCTCAATACCATAAATAACCTCACTACAAATGAGGAGGTAAAGGCATACATTGCGGATATTTCAAAGCTGACTGAGATAAATCATCAGAACAAATTCTGCGAAAATCCCATACTTAATCTTATACTGCAGCAATACAGCCAGAAATGTCTCAATGCCGGGATAAATTTCAACTGCGATATACGTGCTGATGTACTTTCCTTTATGGATTCAGCCAGTATTACTGCTCTGTTCGAAAATCTGCTGTCAAATGCCTATGAAACGGCTCTTAAAGCCTGGGAAAAGAAAATAGATATTTCTGCCTTTCACGGTCCGGACGGCAGGAGTACTGTCATTACAGTTGAAAATTCATGCGATGTAAAACCCCAAACTGACGGAAACGGCAACCTTAAAACATCAAAGGACAGCAGAGGTCTCCACGGATACGGCCTGAAGAGCGTTGACCGTGTGGTTAGAAAATATGCAGGAATATCTTCACACAGGTATGATGAGGACGAAAAGGTTTTTCATTTCACCATAAGATTCCCCTGCCCTGCATCTAAATGTGACAAAGATCATACGGAAATTGTGAAATCGAATAAAAAAACCAAGCTTTAAAGCGTTATTGCACAACAATAATTCTTCACAGTGAGATTTTGTATTTAAAAATTTCATGTCTGTATAAATGAGCCCAAAATAAATGCTGAAAAGTATAAGTTTGAAGTAACAGAGCCGTGTTATTATTCTTATTACTTACACAGGTCAAAAATCCGGGAATACAGCAGAATCCAGGATTATTGATAAAAACGGCAGACTTTTTCATAGTCGGGGTTTCGGCGTTTTAATCTATTATGTAAACTGATTTTGAATTTTCAGCACGAAAATACTCTCCGCAGGTCCCGACCTATGGTTCATCAGTATTAACAAATAATTGCACTATATAATGTGCATTATGCTGAAAAAAGTTTAAAATTGTGACTATTCCGCGGCTGGTTCCGTTATTATAAGTATAAGAGCCGTTTTAGAAAGAGAGGCCGGGATTATGACTGAAAAGCAGGAAATCCGCATTATCGTAAAAGTTCTCAACGGGGACATCGATGCCTATGAGATTCTTGTCAGAGAATACGAAAAAATAATATATAATCTTGCCTTTCGCATTGTAAAAAGCCGGGACACAGCAGCGGATTTATCTCGTAAAGTTTTTTTAAAGGCATTTCATTCCCTGCCATCCTTTAGCTTGGACAGCCCCTTTTCTGTATGGCTCTACACCATAGCCTCCGGCGTATATTCCGAATACCTCAAAAGCAGTTTCGGGCATTTCGCAAAATAAAATGTGAATGATACTCTGATAGTTGACTGCACCCCGTGACAATAGATATATTACATGTTAAAAGCCACAGCAGGCGTGACGATTAAACAGCAGAAATTGCGGATATTAAAACTAAAACACCGAATGTTAATTAACCCCTCCAAGTCCTGACCTGGAGGGGTTAAGTCATTCTTTACGCTTCAAATATAAGCTATGATTATAAATTTTAAATCAAAAAACTATTGACAATTCGGTCTATACCTGATAGACTGCAGGTGAAGTCGATCGACAATAGACCAAATGGAGGTGATTTTAGTGGATGATATGAAGCTGGGCGCTGTTGAAACAAGATTTGCAGAAATAATCTGGAAAAATGAGCCCCTCAGTTCGGGTGAACTGGTAAAGCTCTGCAGCAAAGAGCTGGAATGGAAAAAATCGACCACATATACTGTACTTAAAAAGCTTTGCGACAGAGGCATATTTCAGAATAACGGCGGAACGGTCAGTTCCCTTATATCCGCAGATGAGCTTGCCGCAATGCAGAGCGAGCGCTTTGTTGAGGAGACCTTCGGCGGCTCTCTTCCGGCCTTTATTGCTGCTTTTACTGCCAGAAAGCATTTAAGTACCGAAGAACTGCAGGAGATAAGCAGAATGATTGATGCCTGCGGAAGGGAGAACAGCGATGAATGAAATGTTTATCAAAATTATTGACATGAGTCTGGGAGCTGTGCCTGTAATTATCGCCGCTGTTATCCTGAGGGCTGTCCTCAAAAATGCTCCCAAAAGTATGAGCATAATGCTCTGGGTGCTGGCGGCCTTTAAGCTTGTATGCCCGTTCAGTATCGCAAGCAGGTTTAGCCTTTTGCAGCCTGAATCAGGTACAGCGCAAGGGGTCACTGCAGAGGGCAATGGAGCTATACTGGTCCGGATTTCTGAAACCGCAGAGGGAAATGTGACACTCAGTGAGAGTCTTGCTTATATATGGCTGGCCGGACTGGCAGTTCTGTTGGTTTATGCTGTTTTCAGCTATCTCAGACTCAGGAAGAAAACTGCGGTTTCTGTGAGAACCAAGGACAATATCTATATATGTGATCACATTGACTCCGCGTTCATTCTGGGCATCATACGTCCCAAAATTTTTATTCCGTCCGCAACAGGCTCTGTCCATATGAAGTATATAATTGCCCACGAGCAAATGCACCTTAAATGGCTGGACCAGATTTGGAAAGCGCTGGGATATGTTATCTTGATGCTGCACTGGTTTAATCCTCTGGTGTGGGTTGCGTATTCACTTTTCTGCCGGGATCTTGAGCTCTGCTGTGATGAACGGGTTATAAAAGATATGGAACTCAGTGAGAAGAAAGAATACTCCAGGGCTCTCCTTATCTCAAGTCTTCCCCACAGAGGCATCCCCGGATGCCCGCTGGCGTTTGCGGAGCTTGGGGTTAAGGAACGGATAAAGGCAGTCCTTAATTACAGAAAGCCCGGTTTCTGGATTATATTGGTGTCAGTGCTGGCATGTGTAATAGCAGCAGTGCTGTTTGTGACAGAGCCTAAACAGGATGAAGCTGTAATTGGTACTGAACTTCAATCTGAAGAAGATATAACTCTTTCTTCCAGACTGCCGGATGACGAAGAGCTTAGCAGCAAGGATGCTGAAAATGAAGCGCCTTCCCTGCCCGGTCCCGGTGAAGGCGGCAAAAGTCAGCTGATAGAAAAGGGAGAGAACAGTATAAAGGTCAGTTTCCTGGAAGGTGAGGTAACATACACTGTGCTCTCTGCCCGGCTTGAAGAAAATATGGAGGACATGGAACACTGCCTGCTTGTCAGATTTTCTGTTCATAATGAAAACGTTTCTGAGGAATTTTCCCGGCAGGGAAAGGGTTATGCAAACTGTTTTAATATATCCGACGGACAGCCATGGTCTGAGCCGGACAGATATTTCGCAGAACCTGAATATCTGGATATTGCAAAATCAAAACCTTCAAAGTACAACAAAGACTACTTCCAGTATGATTTTCCGGCCGACGGAGAGGACAAAGAGTTTACCCTGGGTTATGGGCTGGACGAAGCCGGAATCAGAATGCTTGAAGCCGGAGAGCTTTATCTAAGCTATACGCTGGATGAAATCAATATTCCGCTTAAAATAAAAGATGATGACAGACCTATAGAAAACATTGAAAATGAAAAGCTGGGTATACTGTATTTGCCCACAGAGGGCGTGGGTGTAAAGGCCCTGAAGGCGGATATTGACCTCTGGCTTAATGCGGAGACAGAAACAGAAAAGCAGGATGTATTGGAAGATTTACTGAGCAATCCCAATAACCGCATAATAAATATCGAAAAGAAAGAGGCACCAAGCAAGGGCGGTAAAGCTGAAGCAAAACAATAATATATAAATGTCCGCACCCCCAACTTCAATTCGGGCAGGTAATTAAGAAGTTGGATGAGGGCCAGCCTAAAACCATAGCCGGGAATCAGCCGGATTTCATTGATTATGACAGAATAAATCAATTTGGGGAATCTATTTTACGAACAGCTTTTAACTCAGTTATTATATTTATAAAGCGTATTTGGGCAAATCATAACCACCAGTTAAACTGGTGGTTTGCACAAGCCCTATAAGGGCTTAATACCGGCAGGCCTCTTAAGAGGCTTTGAACGGTTTGCCAATCGCATCACTTTTACAGGCCGCCGCTATGAAGTGACCCCAAAAAGTTGGACAATATTTTTAATTAAAAACTGTTCAAGCT
>JBMNPZ010000024.1:0-26596 GCA_050943875.1 Candidatus Limivicinus sp.
GCATTGTCTCGACTACTGTCTTCTTAAATTCTGGAGTATATCTTTTATTTGGCTTTCCTTTGGGCATAACAAAGCACCCCCTATATTAGAAGTATATCATACTGTCTAACATAAGGGGTGCAGTTCACATCAGCGGCCTGTTTTATAAAGTAATGAACTTATCAGCGATTCACTTGTCACACGGGATGCGTTTAGAATGGTTGCAGCTGCCGCAACCATATCTATAAATATTGCAAACCACAAATTACAATAGCCGATAAGACTCAGGAATATCAAAAATATTTTTACCAGATATGCAAACAATGCATTCTCTATTGCAATCTCATGCATTCTTTTGCAGACCTGTATCGAAAATGGCAGATTAGCAAGATAATCAGGTTTTATAAGCGCATCCGCATAGCTGCCCCGATTGCCGACACGTATGTCCACATCCGCGGCACTGTGTGATTCAATGCCTTTGGAATAAATATACATAACCGGATTTTTCGAACCGGTCTTTAAGTCCTCAATAATCTGCAGCTTTTTTTCCGTACTGCACTCGCCGTAAACTTCGTGAAAATCCATCTCATCCGCAACTCTGCGGCTCTCTGAATTTCCGTCCTCCGTGACAAGGACACAGCGGCGAATTCCGGCCTCTTCGAGCCCTGCCACGAGTTCCTCTGCCCCCTGGTTCAGCTCGGAATCAATTACAAGCCTTCCGACATATCTGTCGGATATTGTCATATAAAAAGTCTGTCCCTCTTCACTTTCATCAGATGGAATCTTAATTCCCCTGCCTTCAAAAAGCTCACGGACAGCCAGGACCAGGTGCCCTCCCCCTATATCCAGTTCCACACCGTAGCCGGGTATATCTTTAAAATTACTGACAAGATCCGGCCTGTAGCCCTTGGTGTAGGCGGCTGCAACAGCCTTGGCAACCGGCTGTTCTGAATAATAGAGAGCATGGGCAACAAACGTTAAAAACGTATTATTGTCTATGAAATCTGAGTTTAATGAGATTAAACGGGGTGTTCCCTCAGTAAAAATCCCCGCATTGTCAAATATCGCTGTATCAGCAGCGGATGCCGCCTCCATAGAGGCCGCATTTTCAAAAATAACCCCGTGCCTTGCACTGAAGCACATACCTATGATTCCGGTGAGAGGCATGGAGATTACAATGGACATCGGTGTTGCAATGAGAATAATCATCATTGCCCGATGTATAGAGACAGCAAAACTGTAGTTTGTAAATATAGGCAGCGCAATCGCATAAATCACGCTGAAAATCACGGCAAGCTTTAAAATGGAACCGGCGCTGTATCTCATGGAGTGTTCAATACCCATGTAGCCCGCGTTTTCCTGAAAAACAAGCTCGGTTACTTTGCTGACAGTCTCCTCGTCCTGATAATGGAGTAAATCAAGAGCTGAGAGCCTTGTACGCTCTTCGGCATAGTCTACCAGAAGAAGTCCAATCTGATAGAGCACAATAAGGGCGGCGCCGTCGACGCCAAACCCGATTATATAGGAAACAAGCGTAATAACAACAACTACGACTGGAGTGGCAAAAAAGTTCTTTTCGGATATACAGGATACGGCGTCAATAATGATGTCATAACCTGCGACTATTGCGGAGACAATAAGCATAATGGTGCTTACAAACCCGGGAAGCCCCTTAATAATAAGCGAAACCGCAAAAATAACAGACGCAACCACGAGCCGGATAATGAGGACGGTATCAAAGGTCCCCTTCCCCCCGCCGCTGGCCAAGTGCTTTACATGGTCAGTTCCAGAACGCATCTTTTGCCTCCTCTCAGTCGTTATATGTTGTTACATTCCTTTATGTTTGATTACTTCCGACAGTGTCCGAATACTCAGGCCTTGCCGTTGCAGCCGAGGACATCGACGAGTTTATGCTTTACGAGCTCCTTAATCGCAGCACGTGCGGGTCCGAGGTACTTGCGGGGGTCAAAGTCTGCAGGATTGTCATTGAAGTACTTGCGGATTGATGCGGTCATTGCAAGACGCAGGTCGGAGTCAATGTTGATCTTGCAGACAGCCATGGAAGCAGCCTTGCGCAGCTGATCTTCAGGAACACCAATGGCGCCGGGCATATTGCCGCCGTTCTCGTTGATGATCTTGACAAAATTCTGAGGAACGGAAGAAGAACCGTGGAGCACTATGGGGAAACCGGGCAGGCGGCGCTCGACTTCTTCAAGAATGTCGAATCTAAGCTGAGGCTTGGTGCCGGGCTTAAACTTGTATGCACCGTGAGAAGTGCCGATTGCGATAGCCAGAGAGTCACAGCCGGTGCGCTGTACGAACTCCTGAACATCCTCAGGTCTGGTGTAGGAGCTGTCCTCAGCAGAAACCTTAACCTCGTCCTCAATTCCGGCAAGAGTGCCGAGCTCAGCCTCGACAACAACACCGTGATCGTGGGCATACTCAACAACCTTGCGGGTCTCGGCAATGTTTTCCTCAAAGGGCTTGGAGGATGCATCAATCATAACGGAAGTAAAGCCGCCGTCGATGCAGGACTTGCAAAGCTCAAAATCACTGCCGTGGTCAAGATGGAGGCAGATGGGCAGACCGGTCTCAATGACGGCGGCCTCTACCAGCTTGACAAGGTAGGTGTGGTTTGCATAGGCACGAGCACCCTTGGAAACCTGAAGAATCAGAGGAGCGTTAACTTCCTTCGCTGCTTCAGTAATTCCCTGGACTATCTCCATGTTGTTTACATTGAAAGCACCTATGGCGTAACCGCCTTTGTAGGCTTTTTCAAACATCTCTTTAGTAGTTACCAGTGGCATTTTACAAAACTCCCTTATTTTTATTCAAATTTGTACAATTAGCACATTTACAAATTTGCATTATTATTATATCCTCAAACTGTAGTTTAATCAATAAGCACATTAAACAAAAGGCAAAATTATTTCAAAGATTGGATGGAGGAAGTTATTATGAGTGACAAATTGGTAGGAGCATGTATATTTGGTCAGTCCGGCGGCCCCACTGCTGTTATTAACGCCAGCGCCTACGGCGTTATTAAGGCAGCTCTCGATGCAGAAGAGATCACCAAGGTTTACGGTGCTGCACACGGAATAAAGGGTGTCCTTGACGGCAAGCTTTATGTTATGGATGAAGAGGACCCTGCCGAGCTTAAACTTCTGCTCCACACCCCGTCTTCCGAGCTTGGATCCTGCCGCTACAAAATTGCGGATCCTGAGGTGGATGATACAGACTATAAGCGTATTCTTGAGGTCTTCAAGAAGTACAATGTGAGATATTTCTTCTACAACGGCGGCAATGACTCTATGGATACCTGCAACAAGATAAGCCGCTATATGGAGTCTGTCGGTTATGAGTGCCGCGTCATGGGTGTCCCCAAGACCATTGACAACGACCTTTACGGCACCGACCACTGCCCCGGCTTTGCAAGTGCTGCAAAGTACATCGCAACCTCCTGCATGGAGATCAACAAGGACACAAGAGTTTACGACAGCGGCATGATCACTGTTGTTGAGATCATGGGCCGTCACGCAGGCTGGCTCGCTGCAAGCGCTGCTCTGGCTGCCGAATACGGCTCCGGCCCCGACCTTATCTACCTCCCCGAGTGTGATTTTGATATGGACAAGTTCATTGCCGATGTGGACGCAGTTTACGCAAAGAACGGCAAGGTCCTTGTTGCAGTGTCCGAGGGAATTCATTATGCAGACGGCAGTTTTGTCTCTGAGGCAAAGACCTCTGCAACTGACGGCTTCGGCCATGCTCAGCTGGGCGGCCTTGCAAGCATGCTTGCAAACATCCTTAAAGAGCATACAGGCGCCAAGGTCCGCGGCATTGAGCTGAGCCTTCTCCAGCGCTGCGCTGCTCACATGGCTTCTGCAACCGACATCAACGAGGCTTTTACCGCCGGCAGGCTCGCTGTTGAGAATGCCGTCTCCGGTATCACCGGGAAGATGGTCGCCTTTGAGCGTGAGATGGTTGACGGCAAGTATAACTGCAAGTACACCCTTCTCCCCCTCTCTGCTGTTGCAAACTACGAGAAGAAGGTTCCTATGGAGTGGATCAATGAGGAGCACAACGGCCTGAAGCACGAGTTTATCGACTACGTTCTTCCTCTTATCCAGGGCGAGCCGGAGCTTCCCCTTGAAGATTCTCTGCCCAGATATGCAAGACTGAAGAAAGTTCTTGCAAAGTAAAAAAGCATTAATAATACTCTAAAAGGAGGCACTCAGCTGAGAGTGTCTCCTTTTTTAGTTGTAAATATAAGACGGGAATACCTAGAAATTTACAGATTCTTTATCTGATTCTGTATCAGCATTCCGACCGTATCTGCCAGCTTGTCCAGAGTTTGAATCCTGGCAAAATCTCTGCCGTAGACAAGCTTTGCGGAGGGAAGATCTTCATCCACACCGGTAAAAACACATATGACGGAAATGCCGTCCGCCCTTGCCTTTCTGACCTCATAGGCGGTATCTGTGATTCCGGCCTGATGCTCATAGGGAATTGGCTCATCACCGCTGCGGCGGCGTATCTTCACAATGTCATTGGGCTTAACATCGGAAAGTATGATAAGCATTTTGTGTTCACAGCTGGACTGATTCATCAGATGATGGGCCGCCGCTATGGCGAGACCGTCCCTGTTGCAGCCGTTGGAGACATATTCAAAAATCTTCTCATTGTCCCTGGGCTTGTCGTAGTCCCGGAATATACGCATAATAGTGTAGCCGGTCATGGAACAGAAGGACATCACGCGGCAGGGCACCCCGCAGCGGGTAAGGCTCTGGGCGATTATATAGCCCTGGGCCGAGACAATCTCCTGTCTCCCCTGCTGTGAGGTCGAGGCGTCGAGGAGAATATCCACGGACAGATCTCCCATATCATCCTGTTCTCTTTTTATAAACACCTTGTCATCGTTGAGATGAACGGCACGCCACACCTTACCGCCGTTAATGTGTCCGGAATTGGATTTGACCTGAGAAGGCTGCAGGTGGAGCAGGATAGAGTTCTGAATTTTGTTTGAGAGCTTTGCTATGGCAACATTATTCTGGGCCCTGTTAGCCTTATATGAGGCCTTGTTTTTTTCAATCTGTGCGGCCTCATGCTGCTTTGCATAGGCCTCAAAGGCACTCTCAATCTCCGAAAGGTTTATAGGCTCACCCCTGGTGAAATGAAGGTGGCAGTCCTGATGATTTCCGGTGCACAGTCCCCTCTCGATTTCCGATACCTTTCTCTTGTCATAGATGGCCTTGCCGAATTTTGTCTCCATAAAATTCCGGAGCTCTTCGGCGGACATCTTGGTATTCACCTGATTTTCCAGCTGCTGACTGCCGCTTGTATCGGTGCCGTAGATGTTGTCGGGATGGTCCGCAATACCTATGCCAAAATGGCGGTACCGGCTCTGACGCTCTGCCTTTTCACGCTTTTTCTTTCCAAACATCCACCAGGGTGTCCGGTTCTGCTTCCTCTCCTCTGTGCTGATCTGAAACCAGCGCTCAAACATCTCCTTAGCCCGCTGGACAATGTCCTCTGTGCTCATATCCGCGGTGAATTCCAGCTCATTGAGGAGCTTTATATCATACTTGTTCATCTTGGGTTCTACGCCTAAAACCCGTGAAAAATGGGCGGTGGCAATGGCCTCATAGAGTCTGTAGTCATCACGGCCGGAAAAAGCTTTGACAAAAGCCCTTGCGTAGCTCTCTCTCAGCTTTTTAAGCACCGGACGGTTCTCAACTTCTTTGAGATAAACGCAGTTTTCTAGACCCAGCCAGAAGAGCGACTCATACTGATCCGAATCCTCATACTGCTTGAAACCGCGGAAGACCTCTTCTATCTGGGGGTAGTCATAGTGCTGCCTCACGGCGCCGATTATGCAGTTCCAGTAGAGATCAGCATAGCCTTCGCTGTCATAGGCTTTAAAATCAGGCGAGAAGCTGTGGTTATCGGCCGCAGTCCAGATGATATTTACAGCTCTTCTTTTTTGAAAATCCGATATCTGTTCCATCAGCTGTTAAAAATTGTTTCTCTGCCTATATCAGCAGAAACGCGGGCGGCAATAATATCGGCCACCAGCTGGCGTTCAAAATCATCGAAGCTCTTATTTACAATGCCCATCTCCAGCGCCTGGCCCAGAGTTAAACCGTTGGCCACCAGGTTGAGCGAAGCCATAAGGCCGCGCAGATCCAGAGCCTTTGTGGATATTTCAGAGCTGTCGCACTTCTGCCGAATCTCCTGGAAGAGCTCCACAAGCTGTTCGGCAAACTCATCCTTGAGGTTCCTGAACTGCCCCTTCAGCAGACGCTTCAGGTCTTCCTCAGAAATTATGGGCATGTTTATAACCATAAATCTTGAGGCCAGGGCCTCGTTAATCTCTCTTGTGCCGGCATAGCCGTAGTTCATTGTGGCTATAAATCTCGTGCAGGGTGCAAGCTGAATCCTGTCATAGCCCGGCACATCGATTATTCTGCGGAAGTCAAGTGTGGCATGGAGTACGGAGAGAGATTCATTCTTGGCCATGTTAATCTCATCGAGGACGCCGAATCCACCCTCCTCAGCACACTGATACACAGGTCCCCTGCGAAGACTGACCTCGCCGTTTTTAAAAGTATCCGTCCCGATGAGCGATGCGGCGTCAGTGTTCAGGTAGAAGGATATATCCCACTGGGGCCGGTTAAAGGTCGCAGCCAGATTTTCTGCGAGAACGTTTTTACCTGTTGCCTTTGGGCCGACCAGAAGTATATTCTCTCCGGCAATAAGGGCAGTCAGGGCCTTTTCCCACACATCGTTTCCATAATATTTATATTTCGGTTTAGGGACACGGTAGGCAAATTTCTCATCAACAGGATACTGTCTGCGAAAATCCTCAACCTTTTCAATGATAGACTCATTTATTCCAGCATTTCTTAAAAAATCCAGCATATAAGCCTCCAAAACATCTATTTATTCAAACTGATTATAAATCCATGAAAAATATATGTCAATTGAATGTTGAAATAAGAACAGAAAAAAAGTAATATTAAAGAGAAAAGGAGTGTGAGAACGTTATGGAAGCAAAATTGAAGTTCCCCTACCCTGCCGTATATGAGGGAGAAAAGAAATCCTATGGGGGAAGTCAGACGTTCTCAGACAATAAAAATATTAAAAAATGCGGCTGCGGTATAACTGCAGCACTGGATTTGATATTGTATCTGAACAATAACCACTGCAATGAAAATGCCTGTATTCTTAAAAATAAAGAGAACAGAGACAAATTAGACCGCAAAGAATACAGCGGACTTCTGAGCTATATGTGTAATCATTTTTTCCCAATAGTATCGCCGTTTGGAATGAACGGTATATCGCTTGCTCTGGGGCTGAACCGTTTCTTTCACAGGTTTAATTTCCCGTATAAAGCAGTCTGGAATATGAATTACAAAAGTATTTGGTATGAAATGGTAAATATGCTTAAAAATGACATTCCTGTAATTTTATCAATAGGGCAGAATATTCCCTTTTTCTGGCAAAATAATAAACTTAACTTCTATGTAAAAACACAGGACGGGCAATATATTAAAAAAAGCAGTGCAAAGGCTCACTTTATAACTGTCACCGGTATGGACGATAACTGGCTTACTGTTTCATCCTGGGGCAGTATGTATTATATAAGCAGGAATGAGTATTATGAATATGTCAAGGAGTACAGCGCCAAAGCCGTCAACAATATTTTGATAGTAAAAGAGACAGTTTAAGGCTTATATTTGTTTAATCTTGTGCCTTGTCAGTCTGGTTACTGCATTTTATTTGCCTTTAAGTATAAAAAATCACCGCCGGTAAAACAAAAGTTTACCGGCGGTGATTTTTAATCTTTTGCTTTAATTTTTTCTTTTTTGCATATAACGAAAAAGTACAGTATTACCCAGTACAGCAGTGCAAGTCCAAGTGTGACAACACAGAGTGCCGTTGACTTTGGGGCCAGACCGACCAGAATCAGTACAGGGATTCCAAGTATTATTCCAAAGCTGCTTCCAGAGACAAGGTTGTTTGCGGCTGGCGTGTCAAAGTTTGGATCGATCTCTCTTAAAAGAAGTATCCCTGAACCTATGGTCCCGGTCATCATGCCGTACATTGAAATGAGGCCCTCATAATAATAACCCGGATAAATTTTCCTGCAGGCGACTTTCAGCCAGTACCAGGTTACAATGCCGCCGGCGACCGCCATCAGAATAAAGGGAATCCATAGTCCGCTCAAATCCTCGAGATTTATGGAAGCTATGCCGGCTACAATCATTATGTCAAAGAAGAAGCCGGAAATTCTGTTCAGCAGATAATTGTTCTGGTACTGACGGACCATAAACTTTTTCTTTTTAAACCATTCAAGAGCATCCTTTGTGAGCATTGCAAGGGCAGAACCTATAATGAAGTTAAAACCCCAGAGCAGCGGGTTCAGTGTTTTGCCCAGCCCTGCAGAAATTGCAGTGATGCCTGAGCTGAGTCCCCAGGTCACCAGAAATGTCAGCAGATAGACCAGGAGCACCATCGCGATCTGCACAGACAGTTTATCAATGGAGTCCGAGATTGGAATTTCATTTTTATCCTGAAAGAATCCGACGGACAGGTCCTCCTCTTTTTTTACATGCTCTCTGTTATTCAGCCTGCCCTTTTTAACCAGCACATTCAGCATTATAACACCGACTATACAGGCACAGAGGTATCCTGCTGCCGCAAGTGAGAGACCGAAGCTCCGCCCGCCGGAAAAGCCCAGAGCTTCATAGCTGCCACCCACATTATTTGCCTGGCCTGGTCCCTGCCCGTAACCCATGGGCAGAAGGATTCCGGCTGCCTTAAAAAGCCGGGGCATAAATGTAAATCCCAGACCAAGAGATATGATAAGTCCAGTCACGGCCTGAATCAGATATGAGCTCACGATTGCCGCACCTGATTTGAGCCCCACATGCCCGACTCCCTGTTTTTTATCCTTTATGGATACACGGAGAGACATCGCAATAAAGCCCAGCGCGATGCAGTGGTATACCAGAATTTCCAGTGTCCTCGCATCAGGCTTTACAATACCTGTATATTTCAGAGCCAGAAGAAGAAATCCTGCAATAACAGCCACCGGCAAAAGACTTTTCCTGAAAAAAGGTATTTTATTGCGAAGAAATGCCGCAAACATTATCGCTGCCGCTATTATACCGAGCTGAATAATTACACTCCATAAGACTGTGTTGGCTGCCGAATAATCCATTTTAAGCTCCCTTTAATTTCTCTTTGTAATTTTCCCAGACCGCCATATATTTTCTGAGACAGCTGGGATTTTCCGCCTGTATCTCAAAATATCTGTCACCGCATGAAAAAAGAAGCTTACCGCCCTGAACAAGTGACATCATAGATATATCTGACAGGAGAAACACTTCTTTTTCAATGCTTAAATTTTTTGTCGTTATGCTCAGCTTTCCCTCGGCAATTTTGTCTTCCCCGTGCCCCGCTTTTATCTCAACAAGACGCATATTATCATTGGAAAAGAACTCGGAGCCGTGGACAAATTCACCGCGCTTGAGACTCCTAAGCTGCCACTCATCCCACTGAGCTATATTTTCAAAGGGCTTCGGCGGCTCAAATGTGCACAGTTCAGAATATTTTGTCTCATATCCGCAGGAACAGCGGACCATATTCCCTGCCCCCTTCAGTGTATCGATTTTTCTGCATTTCGGGCACATAAAAAGGACGCGCTCTATGTATCGGGCCGGATTTCTTCCCTTATATTTTGTATGCTCGGTTTTCTGCCTGCCCCAGGCATTCTCATAGATATCTTGGTTTATATGACGGGTAATTTCGTCGGCTGTCATATTCCTCAGCTGTTCGGGAGTGTAGATATTTACCGGATGCTCATATATTTTCCCGCGTCTTACTCCCCTGCCCCAGCGCGGAGCGGAGAGATACCCGCCCTCAATCCTGTATGTAACAAGAGTGGCTCTGCTGCTGCGTACAAATTTGCCGGTAGCGGGAAAGACATCTTCACTTAAGCCGTTCCAGCTGGAATTGCCTTCGGCAAAAAGACCTATTGTGTGACCTGCCTTGAGGTGACGTAGCGACATAATAACTGTGTCAGTTCCAAGGGAGGCCTTTTTTCTGGGTATCGGGGCCATAAGATTTATTATAATTTTTGATATGAGTCCCCACCGAAAAATATGTTCACTGGAGATAAAATATATTTTGTTCTTGGGAAAACTCATCGCGAGCAGAAGCGGATCCCAGCCTGTCACATGATTGGAAATAATTATGCAAGGCCCGTCGATGCTGATATTGTCATGCTGCAGATTGAAATAATGTTCAAGGAAAGGGCGGAGCAGCTTATAGAAAAATCTCCATACCCTGCACAAATATTTATGTCTCTCCATAATTTACCCTCCGCAGATTTATTATATCCCTGCCGATCCCCGCTGAAATTTCACTTTGAACTCACATTAGGCATAATTTTAATACAGCAAATATTAAAACACAACAATTTAAATTTAAATGATAAAAAATTAAAGCGGCGGCAGTTTTACTGCCGCTGCTTTAATTGAGAACTTTTCTTTTTCCTCTGTAAAGGGGTTTGTCATTTTCATGTACTTCTCTGAAATTAACCAGACATTCTTTACCTAATAAATCTCGGAAAAGCGGGCTGCAATTATAATTCCCCAGTGTGAGTGCATTCACAATGTAATTTGTACCGTTATATTTGAGACTGTAGTCCACTATACGTTTATCGGTAAAAACTCTGTTATCCCAATATGCAATATCCCGGCCGGTCAAAGTTCTTCGCACATCGTCAAGCCGTATGACCTCACTTCCGCATGGGCATCTGCCCTGGAAAATCTTTGTATAATCGCCGGTCTTATATCTTATCAGAGGCATTGCTTCCATACCTATTGTGGTGATTACAAGCTGCCCGTATTTTCCATGGGGCAGAACTTTTCCGTTGTCATCAATTATTTCAGCAATCACATGATTTTCCCTTAGGTGCATGCCCTCATGTGCCGGACAGCAGATTGCTCCGCCCAGCCCCATCTCTCTGGAGCCGTAGTGTGGAAACAGCCTTGTGCCCAGTATTTCTTCAATTTCATGTATAACATTTTCAGGACAGCTGTCAGCACTTACAAGCGCCCTCTCAATACTCTGCCTTCCGCAGACCCTCAGCATGGAGAGAAGATTCACAGGCATACCCACATATGTGTCAGGCTTTTCCTTCAGCATCAGGGCCTTTAACTGCCCGTAGCTCAAATTACAGCCTGCCCTTATCGGCACGGCACCGAGACGGCTTATAGCTTCCGAAATGAGATCCCCCAGACCGTAGGGACCGGAAAAAGGCATGCATATCATCGTCCGGTTTCCGGGAAAGACAAACTCCCCCAGACCGGCCTTAAAGAGCCGGATTGTGTTTTCACAGTCACCAAGAGAATAAAAAACACGCTTTTCATGGCCCGTTGTACCGCTGGTGGCATCTGAAAGAACTCTCTGTATGTCGGCCTGAGAGCTTAGAAGCATGGATGAGGGATTGGCAGCCAGATCTTCATCTGTGGTAAAAGGCAGATTTTCCAGTTCCTTCAGGCTGTCGAGCTGCTCAGGGAGATTCTTGTAAAATCCTCCCCTCTCCTTTTCACGGTAAAGAAGACTGTTCAGCTTTCTGAGCTGAACAGTCTCAATGTCTTTTCTCGTGAGTGAGGAAAGTTTTTCCTGACTCATTATAAGCGAATCAATGCGACTTCTTTTCATTATCTGTATATTGACTTTCCTTCTGTATTTGTAAGATTATATGCGCAGAACGGTACCATCCCGTACCTTGAATCGACCTCGCAGATGTAGCAGCGCTGAAGCCGCTCAAGGTCGAGATTATAGGCATCCTGAAATATCATGCCCGAAACCGCAAAGGTGTTCAGTCTGGCCTGCTCAAGAAATTCATCCAGAGAAGAGGTCTCCTCCATGGCATTGTCCTCTGCAAAATCGCAGCAGGATTCGCCGCTCCACTGATTTGCAACAAACTCTCTGGAGTCGTCAGAACCCGTGCAGCAGCAGCATGAACCGGATTTCTTAGGCAGCAGCTTCAGACTGCCGTCAGAGCGCCTCATGTAGCTCGCGTGGAAGGAGCAGTAGGGATTTTCCGCACCGCCTCCGCTGAAATCAGCGGCCTTCATCTTCCCTCCGGTCTGCTCTTCAATCAGCCTGAGGACCCTGGGTATGGTAATAGGTTTGCCCGGCCTCTCAAGACCGCAGCGGCCAAAATAACTTATCGGCTGGAAATGAACTCCCCTAATATAGGGCATATGCTCCAGGGCAAAGTTTAAAATGTCACCTACTTCGTTGTCGTTGACGCCCGGGGCGATAACCGGAACCAGAACGAGGCCGAGACCTGCCTCCGAGCAGTTCCTTATTGCCCTGAGCTTATCTTTAAATATCTCTTTCCCCCGCAGCAGAGTGTATGTTTTATCCGACAGGCCGTCAAACTGGAGAAAAACCGTGTTGAGCCCAGCCGATTTGAGCTCTTTTGCGTAGCCGTCCTCATATGAAAGCCGGAGCCCGTTGGTATTGAGCTGGAAAAATGTGAAGCCTTTTTCTCTGCCCATCCTGATTATTTCAGGAAGGTCGTCCCTGACCGTGGGCTCACCGCCGGAGAGCTGAATATTGAAAGGGCCGCCGTGGGCCATGAGGAAATCATACTGTTTTTCAATCTCTTCCAGGCTTAAATCCCGGGGTTCATTTTCACCGGCGGCAGCAAAACATACCGGGCAGCGGAGGTTGCAGCGATTTGTAAGCTCCAGCAGCATACAGCAGCCCTTGCGCAGATGCTCAGTGCAGAGCCCGCAGTCATAGGGGCAGCCCTTATCAGGCGTTTTGGCGTCAACGGGAGGCTCAACCTTGCTGTTTTCTATATTCCAGTGGAGGTAGGAGCTAAGGTCATCCTCCCATATAAGTGTCCTAAACTTTCCGTGTTCCGGACAGTTTTTTTCCATGTATATGCAGCCGTCACCGCCTGTGACCTTTTCGGCGTCTATAGTTTTCAGGCAGACCGGACATACGCTTTTCGTCCTTCCAACCAGCATCAGATAAAGCCCCTTTCACTTAAAATCTCCATGCATTTCTCATATGTACGGGCTATGATCTCCGGACACAGCTCCACCCGTTTTGCAGGATTGTGCTTTGTTATATCCTCACAGTCAATCCCGCCGTAGTCAATGAGCATCTCCTCTTTGAACCACTGGGTAAATTCAGCGAGAGCGGATTTATGTTCGGGTGAATCCATGCCGGTATCTTCACCCTTTCCCGTAAAGTAGGAAATAATGCAGGCCCCGCCGGTCATGCAGCCGCAGCAGCCGCCGGAAAAGCCTACGCCGCCGTTGAGACCGCCCAGAGCCTTCACAAGTCCGGGGTTCTCCTCACCGATGGTATCAAGCATGAGTATAGCCAAAATCTGTGAGCAGAAATATCCGTAGCGGGATAATTCCAGAACTCTGTCGAATAAATCCATACTTTCCTACTCCTTTCTGAAAATGAGCATATAATACCCGCATTTTTTGTTCATCGGCATATAGTCGCAGTCACCGCGCCACAGTGCGTCTATATAATATTCGCGCCATTCATCTGTTAAATTCTCGGAGTAAACAAGCCTGAATCCTGCTCTTTCAGACACCGCAAAGATATCTTCGGTGCAGACATCGGAATATGCAAGGATTCCGCCAGGCTTTAAGAGCCTGCAGCTCTCCTCAAATGCTCTCTGTACATCCCCGCTTATGAAAAAGCTGCACTGGGAAATTATGCCGTCAAAACTCCCGGATTTAAGGCCGCTGTGGAGAAAGTCCACCTTTTGGACAGTCTCACATCTGGGAGAAATATCAATTCCCACAGCGGCATAGCCCAGTTCTCTCAGAAGCTGTACAGTCTCCCCTGCTCCGGCACCCATATCCAGTATCCTTGAACCGGCGGGAAAACCGCTGTGTTCAAGCATTGACTGTGTGTGCTCCATACCGCCGGGATGCCTGTTCATTTGTCTTCCAGTGCTTTTTCCACGGAAAGCACTTTACCGAGAGCCAGTTCCTCAGGAACATACACAAATCCGCACTTGGGGCATACCGGAAGTTCGACGGGAAAACCGTTGTCAAGATACATAAATTTCGCCTTGCCCTTTACCAGAGGAACACCGCATTTCCTGCACATGAGCTTCCCCTCCGGATCAATAGAGTAATAAGTTCTGTCTACCATGTCAAATCCCCCTGCAAATCAGCAAAATCTTTTTCATCTGCACTGTACCGTCATCCTATGGCTGTAGGCCCTGCGGATAACATAGCCGCCCTCTTTTTCCGTAAATGTAACCCAGAATGTAACATTTCCAAGGCGGCACCGGGTAATAAGAAAGCCTGTGTCCAGATCCTCAATAATATCTCCGCTCTCCCGCATGGCGTTGATGACCGAGATCACATCTGATTTCAAAATCATACGCTCATCCATCATTTTGAGTGCTTCATCTGTAAACTCCAAATCATACGGCAGCTTCACATTGTCTACCTCCTCCAGCCAAATATCTCTCAGGAGCTCATTTCTCAGAGTGAGTCTGTTATAGCGCTTTTCACTTATATCCGGCGGTGAACCTGCGTCCGTGCCGTAGACAAGCTCAAGGATATGTTTGGACTCATGTCCTTCTCTGGCAAATCTGTCGCGGCAGGCCATGCAGTAGCTTATATACGGGGCATCAGACTGCTTCAGGCAATCCTGCGCCATCTCGTGGGCAACCTCAGGATTGGCATAGGCCGTAAGACCGCCGTAACCGCAGCACTGGGTGAGATCGCCGGAATATTTCGTCTCTATGAGCTCGCAGCCGAGCTCTTTTGCAATATTGCGGATGGCGTCTTGGGTGCCTTTGTCCCCTCTTGCACCGCAGGAGTCGTGAAGGGCCGCGGGACGGTCAAGCCCCTTTGCCCCCTCCGGAAGACCTATTTTTTCCAGAACATCCCAGATTCCTATGACTTTTGCACCCTCATGCTCACTGAGTATCTTTTTGCAGCTGGGGCAGCCTGCAATAATTATTGGATCACCCAGCTTCGCAAGCTCCTTATCTATGAAATCTTTTGTTTTATCATATATCTCGGTCCTGCCGGCCCAGTCAGCTATCGCGCCGCAGCAGCCCAGCATCAGGGCAACACCTCCCTCAAGTCTGCTGCTCAGATCTTCGTATGCGGCCCTAACTGTGGCGGGGGCAATGGCCGGAGCCTGGCAGCCCGGGAAAAATACATATCTGCATTTATCAAAACCTGGCTGGTCTCTGCTGAGGAACGCATCTTCATTGGAAAAGAACATGTCCATAAGTGCAAACTCATGGGTAGCAAGTGACATCTTGTCTGTGGAGACCATATTCTCTCTGGCAATCTTGCAGACATGGGCCATATCAAAGCCGTTGGGACAGGTAAAGGTGCATTGTCCGCAGAGTGTGCAGGCATTCATGGGCTTATTCAGCTGGTGATCACCCATGATTATCTGGGTATTATTGTATATTTCTCTCGCTATGAGGCCGGGATACTTTTTATAGTGCCGCAAGTAGGCGCAGCCCTTCATACATTCGTCACAGTGGCACTGTATGCAGCGTCCGGCCTCCTCTATCGCCTGTTCCTTGGTGTAGGCATCTCCCGAAGCCTCGACCCTTTTCAGCTTGCTTACGCCTTCCAGTGAGGTATACAGCTTTGTTTCAACCGGCCCCTCATCTCCCCGGGTATTCCTGGGGTCAAGATTCTGGGCGAGCCTGTCCACCGTAAGCGCAGCTTTCTTGGCGGCAAAGGCAGCATCGAGCACCGACGCGCCGCCGCCCATTACAAGCTGCTCCTCCTCATAGAGCATGATATCCTCAGAGCAGACTGCCTTGGGGAATATTTTAAGTGCTGCCTCTTTCGAGGCGCAGAGTATGTCAAAGCTCCCCTTCGTCTCCTCATAGAGACCGGCGGAAATATCCGAGTTAAAGACAAATTCAATATCTTTTGACATTAATCTTTCAAGCTCGGCGTTAAAGTCTTCCTCTTTCAGATAAGACGCCGCAGCTTTCAGATAAGATTTTATATCAGCCTCTTCACAGAAAACAGTGAGAGGATAAGCTTTCTTTTCAATTTCACCGGCAAGGAACAGCGCAAAGAGGCCCGAACCTAAAATGGCGCAGGTCTTTTTCTTTCTCATACGAAAGACACCGCTTGCTCTGGATTTTTCACCGTATTTGGTTATTGCAGCCTCAATTTGTCGTATCGATATGCCGTCTCCCACTTCCAGAAGCTTACACTTTGCCTCACAGGGCGCATCACAGCCAGAAGAAAGTATAATTGGAAAAGGAGCAATTTTTTCATATATCTGCAGTGCTTTTTTTAAGTCGCCCTGAGCGGCCGCCCTCAGCATTGCCTTTGTATCCAGCTTCAGAGGACACTCCGCATTGCAGTACGGAGGCTGCTCGTGGGTGCAGAGACCCGTCATTGTCTCTATTTCATCCTGAGAAATTCTGTTTATTTTATATACATGCGTAGAGCCGCGTTCCTGAATATAATGCATAAAAACACCTCCGTGAGAGGATTAAAATTAAAATGAATCTATATCAATAAAGAGGCCCAAAAGGGCCTCTTTATTATAACAGTTTAATGCCTCTCTGAAAAGTATTACTTCTTCAGAGCCTTGAGAGCTGCAAGAACTCTCTCGGGACGTGCAGGAATACGCATGATTCTTGCGCCGGTGGCATTGTAAATTGCGTTGAGTATTGCAGGGTGAGGAGCATCCAGAGGAGCTTCGCCGCAGCCGGCAGCACCATAAGGGCCGGAGGGACGATAGGTCTCGTTGAAGTGCAGCTCAATGTCATCGGGAGCATCGTTGGGATAAGGAATACCGCACTTTGCAAGGGTGGTCTCCTTCTCAATGTCATCGAAGTCCTCGGAGAGCGCAAGTCCGATGCCCTGTACAAGTCCGCCGTAGAAGTTGCCTTCGACAAGCAGCCTGTTCATGATGGTACCGACGTCAGCGACAGCAGTGAACTTCTCAACCTTTACCTTGCCGGTCTCAGTGTCAACACAGACCTCAGGAAGGAAGATAGTGTACATGTAAGTTGCAAACGGGTCGCCCTGTGCGGTATCCTGATCAATGGGATGATCCGCGCAGAAGGTTGTTACCCAATTGCCTTCTACCTTTGTCTTGATGCCGTCCTTGACCATCTCGTCGTATGTACGATAGGTCCCGTCGTCCTTCTTCATTGCCGCGAGCAGGTTCTCGCATGCGAGGCGGACAGCGTTGCCGGACATGACCTGTGAGCGGGAGCCGCCTGCAGGACCGGCGTTGGGAGTGTACTTTGTATCGTTCATAACGAGTCTGATCTGCTCGGGCTTTATGCCTGCCTTGCGGAGGGTCTCGTGAGCGGATACAACAACACCCATATCAGCGCCCTGGCCGTGATCTTCCCAAGCGGAGAAGATGGTGACGGTGCCGTCAGGATTCAGCTCTGCATATGCATTGGAGGTGTCAACGCCGTCAAGGCCGCAGCCGTAGACGCCGAGGGACACACCGATGCCATATTTATAGCGGCCGTCGGAGGCTGCATTCTTCTCTGCAACTCTCTTCTTGGCTGCCTGGTAGAGCGGGCGGGCCTTGTCAAACAGTGCTTCCTCGCAGTAGACCTCGGGAGGATAGCCGGTAGGAATAGTGGTGTGCTCAGATTCCTTGTAGCAGTTCATTGCACGCATCTCGAAGGGATCTATTCCCATCTTTGCGGCGAGGCAGTCAATGGCAATCTCGGAGCCCATGAAAGACTGAGGAGAGCCGTATGCACGGAAGGCAGAACCCCAGGCATGGTTGGTGAAGACTGTCTGGCTCTTGTTGCGGATAGATGCAATGCCGTAGCCTGCGCCGGTGAACTGGCTGAGACGCATGGTCAGCAGGTCGCCGAACTCGGAGTAAGGACCGTGGTCGACATAGTTGTCGCCCCAAAGAGCAAGAAGCTTGCCGTTCTTGTCTGCACCGAGCTTAATGTGCATGAATGCAGGTGAACGCTTGCCGGTGTAGGTGATGTTCTGATACTGGTTGAACACCAGAGATACAGGTCTCTGGAGAATCTTTGCAGCACAGCCGAGCAGAGCCTCGTTTGTGGGTGAGAACTTGTAGCCGAAAGTACCGCCGCAGTGGTTCTGGACTATGCGGAGCTTCTCCATGGGAACACCGATGCCGTCGGCAATCATGGGCATATGGAGATGAATTCCTATGGACTTGGAGTGAATGGTCAGCATTCCGTCCTCATCGATGTAGGCATAGCCGCAGTCAGGCTCCAGATGGAGGTGAGGCTGACGTGAGCAGTAGCTCTCGATCTCAACCTGCTGGCTGTCGGGGATGCTGTTCCAGTCGAAGTCATCGCCCTTGATGCAGTTTGTCTCAAAGAACACATTGGGGATGCCGGGATGGATCTCAATGGCATCGGGGGCCTTCGCATCCATTGCATTCATGTATGCGGGGAGCTCCTCAATGTCAACCTTGACAGCTTCAGCAGCTGCACGGGCATGATCCTCGGTATCGGCGGCAACTATTGCGATTGCATCGCCGAACTGGAATATCTTGTCGGAGCAGAGAACGGGACGCTCAAAGCCGTCTGTCTTGTTGTGCTTCGGGAGCATGACGAGGCCGTTTATCTTGTTGGTGCCGCCTGATGCAAGGATATCCTTATAGGTGATGACCTTGAATACGCCGGGCATCTTCTCGGCTTCACTGGTGTCAATGTTCTTGATGTTTGCATGGGAAACCTTTGCCTGGGTAAGTGCAAGGCGAAGAGTGTTCTCAGGCATCTTCAGTGCATCATCAGCACCGAAGTCCCAGGTACCGGTGACCTTCTGGGCAGCAGAGGGACGGATGTACTTTGTACCCTTGATACTGTCTTCGGTCTGCTTGAAGATGAGGTCTTCCTTCTTGATCTCGCCGCGCATTACAGCTGCAGCTGCCATAGTTGCATCTATGATAGGCTTGTAGCCGGTGCAGCGGCAGAGATTGCGGTTCTTGTTGAACCAGTCGCGGACTTCCGCCCTTGTGGGATTGGGATTGTTGTCCAGCAGGACCTTTGCACTGATTATGAAACCGGGGGTGCAGAAGCCGCACTGTGCAGCACCGTATGCCATCCATGCGACCTGCAGAGGATGCATATCGGAAATGGTGCCGATGCCCTCAATCGTGGTTATCTCAGCATTGTCTCTGAGCTTGCTTATCTTGGTGATACAGGATCTTGTAACCTTTCCGTCAACAATGACGTTACAGGCACCGCACTGGCCGGTACCGCAGCCAATCTTGCAGCCTGTCAGCAGAAGGCGCTCACGGAGAACCTTTGCAAGGGTCTCGTCTCCCTCAAGGACAAGATTACGGGTAACACCGTTGATTATCAGCGTTTTTTTAATCATACAGTTTCCTCCTCTAATATAGTTTATATGTTTAGCAACTTACGTTGGTCTTGCTCAAAATCAGCAATTGTCATGGTCTTCGCCGTGACCGGAAATATCATTAAAGCGCTCCACACCCCGCTGAGTAAAAAACACCAGCTCGGAAACTCCCCCTTCAATGTTTTCTCCCCTGAGGCGCAGGAAGTTTGCATTCTCATAGAAATCAATGGGCAGTTCCCTGCGGAAAACCTTGCCGGTCTTTGAATCTTTAACCTCAACCGTTACAGTGTCGGCCCTGAGTTCAAACATCTGATCTTCCGGCTTTTCAATCTTACCTACTTTTTTAAGTTCCATATTCTCTCCTTGACAGTCATTTTAAATTAACTGTTTTATTCTCTATTCAATAAAAGCATACTCTTGTTTATACGTTTTGGTCAACTTGTTTACAAATATAAGTCGCAGAAAAGAACATTAAGCGTTTATGCATGTTGCACAAATATGGTAACTCATAATTATATAAAAAATTGAATTTCAGATGATTTATACAGACAAATACGGGCTTTCCCACCGATTTTCATTGTGTAAGGCGGTAACTGATTTACAAAAATAGCATTAAGATGTATTATATACAAGAGATTAATATGTATGATAAAAAAGCTTTTGAGGGAGGAACAGCAATGCAGACAGGCGCGATTATAGTTGCGGCGGGTATGTCTTCCCGCATGGGTGCATTCAAGCCAATGCTCAATATCGGCTCTATTTCCATAGCTCAGAGGATAGTGGCCACGCTGCAGCAGGCCGGTGTATCCAGAATCGTGATGATTACCGGATTCAACGCCGCCGCTCTGGAGCATCATCTTGCAAATAACGGGCTCATTTTTCTGCGCAATGAAAATTATGAGACCACTGAGATGTTTGACTCTGCCAAAATCGGACTTGAATACATAAAGGATAAATGCGACCAGATACTGTTTACCCCGGTGGATATTCCGCTTTTTACAGCTACCACGGTCACAACGCTCATAGATTCCGAGGCTCCCCTGGCCTGCCCTGTTCACGACGGGAAAAGAGGACATCCTATTCTTATTTCATCATCCCTTGTGGACGGAATCCTGCAGGATTCCGGAGATGGCGGACTGAACGGTGCCATTGGCCGATGTGGTGCCGAGATGCTTGAAATTGAAGTTCCGGACGGCGGAATACTCCACGACGCAGATACGCCTGAGGATTTTAAAACCCTGCTGAAATTCCATAACAGTCAGCTTATCCGTCCGGTCGTGCATCTGTCGCTGGCCAAGGAAATGCCTTTCTTCAACAGTAAAATCGCCATGCTGCTGACTCTTGTGGACGAGACCAATTCTGTTCGCACAGCCTGTCAGCGCATGCAGATATCCTATTCCTCCGGCTGGAATATTATTCACACTCTGGAATCTCAGCTGAATAAATCCCTTATTGAGCGCACCCAGGGCGGCGTGGGCGGCGGACAGAGTAATCTTTCAGAAGACGCGAGAGTCCTGCTCAATCGCTTCACGGCCTGCGAGGAGGAGCTCAGGAATTATGCAAATGAACTTTTCACAAAATATTTTGAGGATATATTCTGATGCGCAGAATTTATTTTATCCGGCACGGCATGCCTGATTTTCCCGAGGCCGGGCACTATTGTCTGGGACAGACGGATATGCCCATGGGCAACCTTGGAAGACTTCAGTGCTGTATTTTACAGCGGCAGTTTTCAAATATTAAGCTTGAAAAAGTCTTTACAAGTCCCCTCTCCCGTGCCGCAGATACGGCCCGTTATATATCTCAAAATCCGGTGAGGCATGACGGCCTCATGGAGATGTACGCCGGAGAATGGGACGGGTTCTGCTTCAGGGATATTAAGGAAAAATGGCCTGAGCTTTACGAACGCCGGGGCTCTGACCCCAATATCCCCATCCCCGGCGCCGAGGATGTGATCGACGGTCAGAGGCGCTTTGTTTCAGCTGTAAAAGACTGTCTAAATGCCTCTGACGGAGACATCGCAATTGTCGCACACTCGACTGTAATGCAGTCATTTATTGCCTATATTCTGGGTACTTCTCCGAGACAGAGCAGACAGTACAAACTGCCCTATTGCTCATATACAGTGGCGGACTATGACGGCAGCTTCCATCTGGTCAGCTTGGGCACAAGGTCGGAAGCTGAGATGGATGAAGAGCTCTGCCTCCGGCTGATGGAGGCCTCCGGCGTCGGGGAGCGGGTTATAAGGCACTGCGGCGCTGTCGCTGTTAAAGCTGCAGATATCTCCTCTGAATTAAATAAAAACGGATATGAACTGGATGGGGAGAAATTAAAATTTGCAGCTCTGCTCCATGATATTGCCAGGGCCGGGAAAAATCATCCTCAGAAAGGTGCAGAGTGGCTCAGGAATCTCGGTTACGATGAGCTTGCGGATATAGTTGCTCAGCACCATGACTTTTCCGGACGGGAGATAAATGAGGCAGCGGTTCTGTATATAGCCGATAAGATGGTCCGGGAGACTGAGACCGTCTCGATAGATGAGCGCTTTCGTGCCAGCGCCGGCAAGTGCAAAAGTCCTGAGGCTGCTGCTGCACATGACAGAAGATACCACAATGCAATCTATATAAGAGACAAAATCAATTCTATTTGCAGAGGAGAAATTATAAAATGAGAAACATGTTCAAAATAATGTCAGACAAGCTGCGCAGCGGCGAGGATCTGGTGCTGGTCACCGTGATTGCATCCTCCGGCGCTGCCCCCAGGGGTGCCGGTGCCCGTATGCTGGTGGGCCGCGAGGGCAGAATCTGCGGTACCATTGGCGGCGGGGCTGTTGAGTACCGCTCCGAGCATATTGCGGCCCAGGTTTTGAAGGACAAGTGCTCCGGTGCCCATGATTTTTCACTCACAAGAGACGACGTGGAAAATCTCGGCATGATATGCGGCGGCGCAGTAATAGTGTTTTTCTGCTATATTCCCGCGTACGACAAAGCCTGCCTTGAAATTGCCGATAAGGCGGAAGAGCTTTTCGCAAAGGGCGATGATATGTGGCTCATATCCGAAATCTCCGCCGGCGGAAAACTGGGACTGTATTCAAAAGACAGCGGTTATATCGGCGTGGATGCTCCGGAATGGCTCGGCGATAGTCTGAAACGCACTGCAGTGAGAACCGAGCGGGACGGCAGAGATTTTTATACCGAACAGATAAATTCCTCTGGCAAGGTCTATGTGTTCGGCTGCGGCCATGTATCACAGGAGCTTGTGCCGGTGCTCTCACATGTGGGCTTCCGCTGCATTGCAATGGATGACAGGCCGGAGTTTGCAAGGAAGGAGCTGTTCCCCACTGCGGAGGATGTCAAGCTTATAGATTTCAATAAGATTTCCGACTACATCACCGTCACAGAAGAGGATTATGCCTGCATCATGTCCAGAGGACACGCCTATGATGCGGTAATTCAGGCGCAGATGCTGAAAACTCCCGCCTGCTATATCGGGGTTATCGGCAGTGCCGCAAAAAAGGCCGGCGTACAGCAGAAGCTGAAGGAAGATTATGGCTTTGACGATTCGGACTTCAAGCGGATAACCACCCCCATCGGCATTTCAATTAAGGCGGAGACACCTGCGGAAATTGCAATTTCCATTGCCGGTCAGATGATTGAGCTCAGAGCCGAGAGAAAGGCAAGATAATCAGTTTCTTTTATAAACTGAAAATAGAAATTCCCTGATGCAAAATTTAAAAATGCATCAGGGAATTTTTTAAAGATTATACGGAGAAAAGAAGCTCATATGAAGTGGGATAGGGCCAGTATTCAGAGGCTGTGAGAGCTTCCAGCTTGTCGATTATTTCACGGACCGCCTCTGTCTTCTTCTCAACCTCATCGTGGTAGTAAGCAAGGAGCTGTTCCTGATTTGCCGCCGGAGAGACTGTTTCCAGAGCTGTTTTCAACTCCACAGTCTTGTGGAGCAGCTCCTCATTCCATATTCCCACCGCACTGGCAAGGGAACTCTCCACCCGGCATGAGAGCTCGGGGAGTGCAGCACGTTTGCTGTTGATGGTGCTGCACAGCTCCGCCTGATATTCAGAGACGGCATTTATAATGCAGTGCTGCACCATATCCACCAGTGTTGCGGCTTCAATCCTTATGACCTTGCAGTATTTTTCAATGTGGATTTCATGGCGGGCCATGATCTCTTCCCTGCTGTAAACTCCAAGCTCTGTGAGAAGACTTATATTTTTGGGTTTTACATATGCAGGCAGGGCCATGGCCGTGTTTTTAAGATTGGACAGGCCCCGGCACTCTGCCTCTCTGATCCAGGCCTCTTCATATCCGTTGCCCCCGAAAATTATCCGGCCGTGTTTTGTGAAGACTTCCTTAATCAGTCCATGGAGTCTGGAGTTGAAATCGCTGCATTTTTCAAGACGGTCGCTGAAGCAGTTGAGTTCCTTTGCCATTATCGTGTTTAGAATAGTGACGGGCTCTGCAATTGACTGGCTGGAGCCCGGCATACGGAACTCAAATTTGTTGCCGGTAAAAGCCAGGGGTGAAGTGCGGTTCCTGTCGCTTGTGTCCAGGGGAATTGCAGGCAGTACATCTACGCCGATTCTCAGAGTTTTTCTCTCCTGCTCCGCATACCCGGCTTCAGTGACGATTGAGTGGATTATTGCCTCAAGCTCTTCACCCAGAAATACGGAAATGATTGCGGGAGGGGCCTCCTGAGCACCGAGGCGGTGGTCATTCCCTGCAAAGGCGACGGTACTGCGCAGCAGCTCCTGATATTCATCTGCACCTTTAATAAAGGCGGCGAGAAGCAGTAGAAACAGTGCATTTTGACTGGGTGTTTTGCCCGGAGAAAAAAGATTGCGCCCGTCGTCTGTTTCCAGTGACCAGTTGATATGCTTGCCGGAGCCGTTGACCCCTGCAAAGGGCTTTTCATGCAGCAGGCACACTAGATTGTGTCGCTCAGCGACCTTTTTCATGGTCTCCATTATGAGCTGATTCTGATCGTTGGCAGTATTTGCGTCGGTATAAATCGGTGCCATCTCGTGCTGTGAGGGTGCGGCTTCATTGTGTTTGGTCTTGGAGAGCACGCCCAGACGCCAGAGCTCCTCATCCAGCTCCTTCATATACTCCCTTACTCTCGGGCGGATTACGCCGAAATAATGGTCATCCAGCTCCTGACCCTTGGGCGGCTTGTTGCCGAAGAGAGTGCGGCCGCAGAGGCGCAGATCCTCCCTCCTGTTAAAGACATCCCTGTCGATGAGAAAATACTCCTGCTCGGCCCCTATCTGCGGGGTGACCTTACTGACAGTATCATCCCCGAAAATACGAAGTACCCGCACGGCAGCCCGGCTTATGGCCTCCATTGAGCGGAGAAGCGGCGTCTTGTTGTCCAGCGCATCCCCGGAGTAGGAGCAGAACACCGTGGGTATACAGAGACTGCCGTCTTTGATAAATGCAAAGGAGGTGGGATCCCAGGCGCTGTAGCCTCTGGCCTCAAAGGTGGCCCTCAGTCCGCCAGAGGGAAAGCTGGAGGCATCAGGCTCTCCGCATACAAGCTCCTTGCCGGAGAAATCCATTATAATTTGTCCGCCGCCTATGCTCTTGATAAAGCTGTCATGCTTTTCGGCTGTGACACCGGTGAGAGGCTGAAACCAATGGGTAAAATGTGTGGCCCCGTGTTCAAGCGCCCAGGTTTTCATAGCGTCAGCTATATCGTTTGCAGCAGAAAGAGGCAGGGGCTGTCCGCTTTCAAGACAGCTGCGCCAGGTCTGCATGGCCTGCTCCGGGACATACTGCTCCATACACTGCTCATTGAATACAAGTGAGCCGAAGAGATGAGGAATTCGGTTTATGTTTTCACCCATTTTGATTTCTCCCATAAAAATATAAAGCGCTGAGGAATAATTTTTTCAATTGTACTCCAATGCCGCTTTCCAGTCAATGACAGGAAGACAAAAAAAGATGCAGCGTGCAGCTGCATCTTTTTGAGACTTCAAGGGAATATCAGTCTGCTGTGTAGTTATCAAAGTAGCCCTGAATGTAGACAATGGGCGTTCCCTTGTCACCGCTGCCTGAGGTGAGGTCGCAGAGAGAGCCGATAAGATCGGTGAGCCGGCGGGGAGTTGTGCCCTCAGAGGCCATTTTGCCCACAAGATTCTGATCTTTTTTCTGAATTTCACCCTTGATTGCATCTTTCAGCTCTTCACCGCTGAGATTTGCAAAATCATTGTCTGCGAGGTATTTAAGCTTCAGTTCATTGGGTGTGCCCTCAAGCCCCGCAGTATATGCAGGAGATACAGTCGGGTCTGCAAGCTCCCATATTTTGCCCACGGGATCTTTGAAAGCGCCGTCGCCGTATACCATGACCTCGACGTGCTTCCCTGTGAGTTCAAGAAGTCTCGCCTGAATGGCATCGACCAGCGGCTGACAGTCTCTCGGGAAAAGCTTTACGCTGTCCTCTGTGGCCTTATTGGTGCCCAGAAGGCCGTAATCTTTGTTGTAACCGCTTCCATTGACGGAATGGTCCAGAATATCATCAAGACCGTAAACGCGCTCTGCACCGGCTTTACGGAGAATCCGCTTTGTACGGGCACGGGAGTGAATATCGCAGCAGATCACATTTTTTGTATATTTGAGAACGGCCCTCGCGTCGTTTGCAAAAATAATCTCCGCTTCCGCACCGCTCTCACGGATAATATCCCCGTAATACTGGACATAATCAACGCCGGTGAAACGATGCTTCGTATAACCGAAAAGCTCACGGTATTTTTCAAGGGAGAGGACATCGCTGTACGGGTTGACACCCTTTTCATCCAGCATGTCAAGGTCTATGAGATGATTTCCCACCTCGTCAGCCGGATAGGAGAGCATCAGAACAATCTTCTTTGCGCCCTTTGCGATACCTCTGAGGCAGACGGCAAAACGGTTGCGGCTGAGTATAGGGAAAATTACACCCACCGTACCTCCGCCCAGCTTTTCGCGGACATCGGATGCAATATCATCCACAGTGGCGTAGTTGCCCTGCGCCCTTGCTACAATGGCTTCTGTCATGGCCACCACATCTCTGTCGCGCACCTCAAGCTCGCCGTTGCGGGCGGCCTGCATAACAGAATCTGTAACTATCTCAACAAGGTCATCCCCGCTGCGAATAATCGGTGCACGGAGTCCTCTGGAAATTGTGCCTACCATACGGTTCATTAAAAACACCTCTGAATATCATTTTGCACAGGCTCTCTAAAC
>JBMNPZ010000025.1:0-25087 GCA_050943875.1 Candidatus Limivicinus sp.
AGGCGCTTGCCGTTCTTCTCCAGAGTGCGGTTCCTGGTGTTCAGCACAAATGGCCCGCTCTTAATCTCGGAGCTGGCCTTCTCGTCGTCGGCTGTGCCCAGGCGGCGTATCAGCGCGTCAACTCTGGCTGTCAGCTCCGCGGGGGAGAAGGGCTTTGTCACATAGTCGTCGGCGCCGGTCATAAGGCCCGTGACCTTGTCAATCTCCTGACTCTTGGCGGAGAGCATTATAATGCCCATCTTGGAGCCTGTGGCTCTTATGCGTCGGCAGACCTCAAAGCCGTCAATATCCGGGAGCATGACATCCAGCAGGGCAAGGCTGATATCCGGATTGACCTTAAGCTTTTCAAGGGCGATGGTCCCGTTTTCCGCCTCGATCGGCTCATAGCCGCTGCGGCGCAGATTTATGACCACAAAGCTGCGTATATTCTGCTCATCTTCAAGAACGAGTATCTTTTTCATATTCTCAATGTCCTCCTTATTCAGAAGAATATAGTTGTAGTAATTACCGGGGGCGGCGGGGCCCCGTGCCCTTCATCGGGGCACACCACAGGGATAATAGATTATAACATAGAATTTACAAAATTAACAGTGTTTGTTGCAAATAAATTAAAATTTTTTACATAAGCATTACAGATTATGTTAACCAAAGTCTCAAAACTTCAAAAATTGTTTAATATTTTCTGTCAGAAAATGTCGGAGCACAGAGCAGAGGAGAGCGGAAAACAGCATATCGACCGGCGGCCCCGCCTGTGGTATAATGAGAAAAAATCTCAGGGAGGTATTTGACACGGAGAAGGAAAGAAAAAACAAAATTCCTCTCAGCGTGGGGCTGCTGGCCCATGTGGATGCGGGGAAAACCAGCCTCAGCGAGGCCATGCTCTATCTCTCCGGCAGGATAAAAAGACCGGGCCGGGTGGACCACAGAGACTGCTTCCTTGACAACCATGAGCTGGAGCGGGAGCGGGGCATAACCATATTTTCAAAGCAGGCCGTTGTTGAGCTGGAGAGGCACACAGTCTGCCTGCTTGATACGCCGGGGCATGTGGATTTTTCGGCGGAGATGGAGAGAACTCTCGGGGTGATGGACTATGCTGTCCTTGTAATCAGCGGGAGCGACGGAGTTCAGGCCCACAGCGAGACACTCTGGCGGCTTTTGGAGCGCTACAATGTGCCCTGCTTCATATTCGTGACAAAGATGGATCTGCCGGACTGCAGCAGGCCGGCACTTATGAAAAATATCAGCGGCCGCTTCGGCGACGGCTGTGTGGATTTTAACGCTGAGAGCGGGACAATATTTGAAAACGCCGCCATGTGCTCCGAGAAGGCCATGGAGAGCTATCTTGAAAAGGGCAGGCTCAGCGATGAGGAGATAGCCGGGCTTATAAAGGGGCGCAGGCTCTTTCCCTGCTTTTTCGGCTCCGGCCTCAGGGCTGAGGGCGTACAGGAGCTTATGGATGCCCTGGACAGGTATACGGTTGCGCCTGAATACAGGGATGATTTTGGGGCAAGGGTCTTCAAGACAGCGAGAGACCCCCAGGGGAAAAGAATGAGCTTCATAAAGCTGACGGGGAGAGAGCTCTCCGCCAGAGATACCCTGAAATACAAAAATGAAAAGGGTGAGACGCTGGAGGAAAAGATTACCCAGATACGCATATACTCCGGCACGAAATTTGAAAGTCCCGGCACTGTAAGGGCGGGGCAGATCTGTGCGGTCCTGGGTCTCAGCGGGACATATCCCGGTCAGGGCCTGGGGGCCGAGCCTGACGCCTCCGGCCCGGTGCTGGAGCCGGTGCTGAGCTACACGGTGAAGCTGCCGCCGAAGTCAGACCCGGGGCTGATGTACCCGAAATTTATGCTCCTGCAGGATGAGGACCCCCAGCTCCACATTGTCTGGAATGAGCAGAGCCGTGAAATATCGGTACAGCTCATGGGCAGGGTGCAGGCGGAGATTTTCAAAAGCCTTGTGAAGGAGCGCTTCGACACCGATATAGAGCTGGATTCGGGGCATGTGATGTATAAGGAGACCATAGCCGGCACGGTGGAGGGCGTGGGACATTTTGAGCCCCTCCGCCACTATGCAGAGGTGCATCTCCTGCTGAAGCCTCTGCCCCGGGGGAGCGGAATTAAACTGGAGAGCCTCTGCAGCGAGGATGAACTGGACAGAAACTGGCAGAGACTCATTCTGAGCGGCCTTAATGAGAGGATCCCCCCCGGGGTGCTGACGGGCTCCCCCCTGACGGATATAAAGATAAGCCTCATGTCCGGCAGGGCCCACCTCAAGCACACCGAGGGCGGAGATTTCAGACAGGCCTCCTGCAGGGCGGTCCGTCAGGGCCTGATGCAGGCGGAGAGCATACTCCTTGAGCCCTACTACAGTTTTACCATTGAACTCCCCCCGGAGCAGACCGGGAGGGCCATATCGGATATCCGCGCCATGAACGGCGACTTTTCTGCCCCTGAGGAGACGGGGGAATTCACCCGCCTCAGCGGTTCGGCGCCGGTCGCGGCCATGAGCACATATATGGCGGAGCTGGCGGCCTACACCCACGGAAAGGGCAGACTTTTTCTCAGACCAGACGGCTTCAGACCCTGTGTAAAGCAGCAGGAGCTTGTGGATGAAATCGGCTATGATCCGGAGGGCGACACTGAAAACCCTGCGGACTCCGTATTCTGCGCCCACGGCGCCGGATACAATGTAAAATGGAACAGGGTGCCGGAGTTTATGCACCTTGAGAGCTGTCTTGTAAAGCCGGAAAGTGAAGGTTCTGCCGTACACCGCTGCATGAGCATCGACGACAGGGAGCTTGAGGCCATAATGGAGCGGGAATTCGGCCCCATCAGAAGACCCGAATATTCCCGGGCCTTCAAAAATGAGGCTGCCCCAGCCGCGGATGTGAGGCCGGGGAAAAAGCAGTACCTGATAGTGGATGGCTATAATCTTATTTTTGCCTGGGACGAGCTGAAGGCCCTCGCCGCCGACAGCCTGGAGCTGGCAAGAGGAAGACTGATGGACATGCTCTCAAACTACTGCGGCTATACCAAGGATGATATGGTGCTGGTATTTGACGGCTACAAGACCCCGGGCAATCCCGGCTCAAGAAATGACTACCACAATATTCATGTGGTCTACACCAGAGACGGGGAGACAGGAGACGCCTATATTGAGAAGCTGGCCGACGAGATAGGCAGGAACTTCTCCGTCCGGGTGATAACAAGCGACAACCTCATAAGACTCTCGGCTATGCGCTCCGGCGTCCTCCGCAGTTCCTCAAAGGAATTTATCGCGGAGCTGGAGTGGGTGCTGGACAGAATAGATGAGGTGCTGAAAAAGACAAATGCGAATCCGCATATGACGAGATTTAAAGATGGAAAACAATGAATTATTAAAAAGAGCAGAGGATCTGTATGAGCGCTGTCAGCGGAAAAGCTGCCTTTCCCACACAAATTTTCTCAGCCCCGCCGAGAGCTATGAAATCCGGAAGTGGGCAAAGCACGTCCCCGACTGCAGTATAGTTTTTTCCGGCGGCGGTGAGGACTGCGAGAGAACCGCGGCCTTCTTTCTGCCATACTATATGGATGAGGAGAGCTTTGATGTCTCGGAGTACATCAGCGCAATAAAACTCACTGCCCGCTTCGGCAGCCCCGGACACCGGGATTATATGGGCGCAGTCCTGGGCATGGGCGTCGGCCGGGAATGGGTGGGCGACATAAGGGTTCTGGACAGCACAGCCTTTGTCTACTGCATGCCCGGGGTGTGCGGCCACCTTGCGGGAATAGAAAAAGTGGGCCGTGTCGGGGTCAGGGCGGAAATAATTCCCCTGTCAGAGGTGCCTGCAGCCGAGAAAAAGGTGAAGGAGCTGAGCTTCACGGTGATGAGCCTTCGCCTTGACGCGGTCGTGGGCGGGCTCTTCGGCATGTCCCGCACCGAGGCTGCAAAGCAGATTAACAGCGGCAGCGTGAGCCTCAACTATTCCCAGTGCCTCAGGACCGACATGCCGGTGAAGAAGGGGGATGTAATCTCACTGCGGGGCAGCGGAAAGGCCGCTGTCTCCGGCATCGGGGGCACTTCCCGCAGAGGGAGAATCTATGTACAGGGTGAGAGGTACCTCTGAAAAATCCTGAGCGGGATTATATTTAGCAGTTCAATATTGCATCACAGCCCTTGCTTATGAGAAAAAGCAGTTGAATAATTCAACACAATATGCTTTAATAGACAACGAGCGGCCAAAATAGACAACCAGAGGCCAATTTCTGCAAATTTTGGGTAATTGTAAGAAGAACCGTTTATGGTTTATTCATTTCTTGCCTGATGGGGCGGAGAACATGCAGCCCGTAGAAGCAGATCAAAATATGATATAAGCAGAGGACCGTAGCATGAAGGAAGCAATAAATCATTTTCCCACAGAGGGAAGACCGCAGGAATGCAGACAGATAAAGAGCGGGCACATAAATGAGACATATCTTATCACCACAGACAGCGGTGTGAAATATATACTCCAGTGGATAAATCATTTTGTATTTCCCAATGTGGATGCGCTTATGCATAATATGACAAAGGTGAACAGATTCCTCCGGGAGGAGTATAAGGGCAAAATGGCCACCATCAGCTATCTGCCCACCATCGAAGAAAAGGACTATTACGATGACGGAAAAGGCGGTTACTGGCGGGCTTACCGATATGTGGACAACAGCATGTGTATGGATAAGGCCGGCTCTCCTGAGGATTTCTATGAGAGTGCCGCAGCCTTCGGCCGGTTCCTCAATGCTCTCAGCGACTTTCCAGCGGAGGAAATGGAGGAGACCATCGCAGACTTCCACAACACGGCCGTGCGCTTCAGTCAGCTGAGGGACGCCGTTAAAAATGATGTTAAGGGCCGCCTTGGCGAAATAAGACCGGAGCTGGACTTCGCCCTTGCCAGAGAAGAAAAGGCCTGCGCCCTCCACAGAATGAGGGAGCGGGGCGAGCTTCCGGTGCGGGTCACCCACAATGACACAAAGATTAACAATGTACTTTTTGATGCGGATACCCGAAAGGCAATCTGCGTCATAGACCTTGACACCGTGATGCCGGGACTTTCCGCTTTCGACTTCGGCGATGCCATCCGCTTCGGCGCGAACACGGCCGCCGAGGATGAGAGAGAGCTTGACAGGGTATGTCTGGATCCGGTGCTCTACCGCGCTTTCACAAGGGGCTTTCTTGAGGCCTTTCCCGGACTTACGGAAGAAGAGATTGATGTGCTGCCTCAGGGCGCCTATACAATGACCATCGAAAACGGTATCCGCTTCCTTGCAGACTATCTGAACGGGGATGTCTACTACTCGACAGACAGGGCGGGACAGAATCTCGACCGCTGCCGCACGCAGTTCAGACTTTTGAGTGAGATGGAAAAACACCGGGACGATATGCTGCGGATAGTGGGGGAGGAGAGGGCGCGTTTATCCCGGGGCTGAAGAGCGCACAGATAAATAATGAAGCAGACCGGCAGAGTTTTTACTCTGCCGGTTTTATTCTGCCCGTTTTAATTAACATATTATTATAGACATAAAATGATTAACTTAATCTAGTTTACTTAAAATAATAAACATAATAAGATTAACTTAAAAATATTAACATATTATAATTAACATATTAAAAATAACATATTATAATTTACATAGAATAATTAACATAATAATATTTACATAATAAATATACACTGCAATAAAAAAGGCTGTGCGGGAGCACAGCCTTAAAATATAAAAATTTTATAATTACTTCTCAATCCAGACCTTGTCTCTGGTGATCTCCTTCAGGGAGGCAGCGCCGCACATGGTCATGGTGGATTTGAGCTCGCCGAGAATCTTATCCATGTAGACTCTGAAGCCCTCTTCGCCTGCGCCGTAGATTGCGGTGAGGACCGGCCTGCCGATGAGCACCGCGTCAGCACCCAGGGCCAGGGCACGGAATATATCCACGCCGGAGCGTATGCCGCCGTCCACGAGAATTGTTATCTTTCCCTTGACTGCGTCAACTATGGATGGCAGAACCTCGGCCGTGGAGGGGACACCGCCCTGAACACGCCCGCCGTGGTTTGAAACCACTATTGCCTTTGCGCCGGCCTCGACGGCCTTCTTCGCACCTGCCGGGGTCATGATTCCCTTGATGATAAAGGGCATTTTTGCATAGCCTGTGATCTCGGCCATCTCGTCCACGGTCTTGCTGCCGGCGTTGGGGTTCATCTTCTTCAGGAAGGGGAGTCCTGCGCCGTCCACATCCATTGCCGCGGCGAAGATGCCGTTGCTGTTGAGGATGTCCAGCTTGTCAAATACGGCCTCCTTGTTCCAGGGCTTTATTGTGGGGCAGCCTATGCCGTTCACGGCGGCCATATCCACTACAGAGCTCTTCATTATCTCAGGGTCCACGCCGTCACCGGTGAAAGCCATGATGCCGTACTCCGCGGCTGCCTTCACGAGAATGGAGTTGTACTGCTGGTCCTTATATTTGGGGCCGTAGTGCATATCCAGTGCACCCAGGGGCGCTGCAAACACAGGGGCTGCAAACTTGTGGCCGAAAAGCTCAAAGGAGATGTCGGGATTTGCAAAGTTGGGGCAGAGGGTGTCCATGTTGACACAGATCTCCTGCCACTTGTCATAGTTCCTTGCGGCCACGTTGCCGGGATACTTGCAGCCGGGTCCGGGCATGGAATTTGCACAGGCGCGGCCGTTGCAGACGGGACAGGCCTTGCAGTAGGGGCCCACGCAGTCTCTGGCGGCGGCCAGAACATCGGAATAGTTCATTGTATTACCTCCTGAAAAGCAGTATTATTTAGGATTTTCTGTCTGTTATTATCACTCACATCGGAGAATATGTCAATTAAAAGTATGGAAAAATCCGGCTTTATTCCAGACCCGTGCCGTCAAATTCCGGTATCATTTCCTCCGTTGCGGATTCAGGCTCCTGCCAGAAGCCGTCCTCAATGCCCCGGCGGAGCATGTAGGAATTCACAAGCTCGTTTTCCTCATGGCTTATGCGCCGCTGGAGCTCAGGAAAGGCCTCAAGCCCCGGCATGGGGGTATACTGGCTCATAAGGGATAAGAGCACGCTGCCTTTTGGAAACTCATCGGCAACAAAGTCGATCACATCCATTGAGTTGAGCTCCTGCCCAGGGAGAATAAGGTGGCGTATGAGAAGCCCGGACTTCATTATACCTTCCTCATCCAGCACATATGGCCCCACCTGCCGGTACATCTCCTTTACGGCCGCCGCCGCAATCTCCGGGTAGTCCGCCGCAGCGGAATAGCGCTCTGCAGGCTCCGATTTGGCGTATTTGAAGTCCGGCATGTATATCTGCACAAGTCCTTCAAGCATCTTCAGCGTCTCTGTCTTTTCGTAGCCGGAGGAATTCCACACCACCGGTATGCCCAGCTCAAAGCCGTCCAGGGCCTTTGCAATTTCCCGCACAAAGTGGCTGGGTGTCACAAGGTTTATGTTGTGCACCCCCATATCACGGAGTCTCAGCATAATGCTCCGCAGTCCCGCCGCATCCACGGCCTTTCCGGAGCTGCCCCGGCTTATCTCATAATTCTGGCAGAACACGCATCTGAGACTGCAGCCTGAGAAGAAAATGGCGCCGGAACCCCTTGTACCGCTGATACAGGGCTCCTCACCGAAGTGGGGCGCCGCCCTCACTATCCTGGGCAGGGCAGGACTTCTGCAGACTCCGCCCGGAGTATTTTCTCCCCGCTTTGAACTGCAGTTCCTGGGGCAATCCTTGCATATATATTCCATTATTTACCGCCTTTTAATCAGATATGTTATTCCGGCCGGAATAAAGTTTGCCTGTTAAAAATTTAATATGCAAAATGACAATAAACAGCCTCTATATGTGACTGATTATAGCCGCATTTTGTCTAATATGCAAGAAAACAAAAAATACTGAAAAAAGTACATGATTTTTTAGAAAATTGTGATAAAATGAATTGCAAACAGCAAAAGATATGATGAAAAGCAAAGTTGCATAAGGGTAGCATTCCAGAGGAAAGCAAATGCTTGATATTGTTTTGGTTGAACCTGAGATCCCGTTTAATACCGGCGCCATCGCCCGCACCTGTGCCTGCACCGGCGCGAGACTTCACCTTGTAAAACCCCTGGGTTTTGACATATCCGACAGGGCGGTGAAGCGCTGCGGCCTTGACTACTGGCATCTCGTGGATATTTCTGTCTATGAGAATATTGATGAGTACTTTTCAAGAAACGGAGACAGCAATCTGTTTCTTGCCACCACAAAGGCGCCCCGCCCATACAGCGAGGCGGATTTCTCCGGCGGAGCTGTGCTGATGTTCGGAAAGGAGACCGCGGGTCTTCCGGAGTGGCTCCGGGAGAAGTACCGGGACAGATGCATCAGGATCCCCATGATCAGCGATGCGAGGAGCCTGAATCTCTCCAATTCCGCCGCGATTCTCGCCTATGAGGCGCTGAGACAGCAGGGCTTTCCGGGCCTTAAGAATACCGGCTCAATGCTGGGCGGAGAGGCCTGAGCCTGAAAAACAGAAAAGCTTTAAATTTATTTTGTTATCCTGCAGACTTATGTCTGTGATCTCCCGGGGTTTATTCCCGGAGTGGATATATAATATTGTATAAAATTTGTACAGGAGGCAAATTATGAACTACAACAAGAAAACCGTTTATGACGTAGACGTCAAGGGAAAGAAAGTTCTCCTTCGCTGTGACTTTAATGTTCCCCAGAACAAGGAGACCGGTGAAATCACCAGTGACAAACGCATCAAGGCCGCTATCCCCACAATCAAGTATCTCCTTGAGCAGGGCGCCGCAGTTATCGCCTGCTCTCACCTGGGCAAGCCCAAAGGGGAGTGGAAGACCAAGCTGACTCTGGCTCCCGTTGCAGAGAGACTGTCCCAGCTCATCGGTCAGGATGTTATTTTTGCAAAAGACATAATCGGCGACGATGCACATGCCAAGGCTGCAGCTCTCAAGCCCGGCCAGATTATGCTTCTTGAGAACCTCCGCTTCGATATCCGTGAGGAGAAGAACGGCGCAGACTTTGCAAAGGCTCTTGCCGACATGGCAGAGATCTATGTCTCCGATGCCTTCGGCACTGTCCACAGAGCCCACGCCTCCACTGCCGGTGTTGCGGCATATCTGCCCGCATATTCCGGACTTCTTGTTGCAAAAGAGCTGTCTGTCATGGGCAAGGCTCTCGATGACCCCAAGCGCCCCTTCGTGGCAGTGCTCGGCGGTGCAAAAGTCTCCGATAAGATAAATGTTATAAATAACCTCCTTGAGAAGGCCGACACCATCATCATCGGCGGCGGCATGGCCTACACCTTCAAGAAGGCACAGGGCTTTGAGGTGGGCAAGTCCCTCCTTGAGGAAGACCGTATCGACTACGCAAAGGACATGATTGCAAAGGCAGAGGCCAAGGGTGTGAAGTTCCTCCTCCCCGTGGACAACTACTGCGCTTCCGAGTTCTCCGCAGATGCAGAGCCTGTCCTTGCTGAGGGCAATATCCCCGCAGACCTGATGGGAATGGACATCGGCCCCAAGACCGTAGCAAGCTTCACTGAGGCTGTCAAGGGTGCAGGCACCATCGTCTGGAACGGCCCCATGGGCGTTTTCGAGTTCGATAACTTTGCAAAGGGCACCAAGGCAATGGCAAAGGCACTGGCTGAGTCCGGCGCTGTGACAATTGTCGGCGGCGGCGACAGTGCAGCTGCAGTTGAGAAGCTCGGTTTTGCAGACAAGATCACCCATATCTCCACCGGCGGCGGCGCAAGCCTTGAGTTCCTTGAGGGCAAGGAGCTTCCCGGTGTCGCATGCCTCCTGGATAAGTAATAGAGCGCATTCCTGAAAAACACCTGTCTTGAATAATCAGTCTGGGGGCGGGGCCCCGGGTTCCCCCCTCAGACGGAAATATTTTATTTTTTATATAAATTGGAAAATTGGAGAGATAAGAAATGAACAGAAAGTATCGTAAGACTATAATAGCCGGCAACTGGAAAATGAACATGACCAACTCTGCCGTCAAGCCTTTTATAGAAGAGCTCAAGGAGAACCTTCCCAAGACCAAGGTCTGTGACATTGTCCTCTGCACCCCCGCAGTGATGATTCAGGCAATGGTCAAGGCCGGCAAGGACTGCAAGGCAGCCGCAGGCGGCCAGGATGTCAGCACCCACGAGAAGGGCGCATACACCGGCGAGATCTCCGCTGACATGCTTGCAGACATCGGTGCAAAGTACTGCATCGTCGGCCACTCCGAGCGCCGCCAGTATCACGGCGAGACCGACATGGACGTCAATGTGAAGGCAAAGGCACTGCTTGCAAAGGGCATCAACCCCATCATCTGCGTCGGCGAGAGCCTCCAGCAGCGTGAGATGGACCTCACCATGGAGTATGTTGCATATCAGGTAAAGACAGCACTCAGCGGCATCGATGCCACTCAGCTTCGCCGCTGCGTCATCGCCTATGAGCCTCTCTGGGCCATCGGCACCGGCAAGACCGCCACTGCAGAGCAGGCTCAGGAAGTCTGCGAGGGCATCCGTGCCGTCATCCGCAAGATTTACGGTGCACGTCCCGCACGTGCCGTCAGCATTCTCTACGGCGGCAGCATGAATCCGAAAAATGCCTATGAGCTTCTGGGCCAGCCCGACATCGACGGCGGACTCATCGGCGGCGCATCTCTCAGACCTGCAGACTTTGCCGAGATCGTCAAGGCATCTGCTCAGGACTGATATATAATTTATAATTCTGCAAACGGAGTACAGTATGACTAAAAAAGCTGTTCTTATAATTTTAGACGGTTACGGACTTGCAAAGCCCTCCGAGGGGAATGCGGTCTACAAGGCCGACACCCCCAATCTTGACCGTCTTTTTGCTGAGAATCCCTGCACCAGGCTCTCCGCATCCGGCATGGATGTGGGCCTGCCCGCAGGGCAGATGGGCAACTCCGAGGTGGGACACACCAATATCGGCGCAGGCCGCGTTGTGTTCCAGATCCTCCCCAAGATGACCCAGGAGATAGAAAACGGCAAATTCTTTGAGAATAAAGCCTATATAAAGGCTATGGAAGACGCCAAAAAGAACGGCAGACCCCTGCACATCATGGGCCTGCTCTCCTCCGGCGGTGTCCACAGCCACATAAACCACATCTTCGGCATTCTGGACATGGCAAAGCGCCGCGGTGTTGAGCGCGTATATGTACACTGCTTCCTTGACGGCCGCGATGTCGCCCCCAAGAGCGGCGCGGGCTTCGTAAAGCAGCTCCAGGACAAGTGCGACGAGCTGGGCAACGCAAAGATTGCCACTGTTCAGGGCCGCTTCTGGGGCATGGACAGAGACAAGCGCTGGGACCGCGTCGAGGCCGGCTACAATGCCATTGTCTGCGGCGAGGGCGTCAGGGACAACGATGCTGTCCACGCCGTGGAGGCGAGCTACGCACAGGATGTGACCGACGAGTTTGTAAAGCCTGTCGTTGTGGATGAGGCGGGCATTATAAATAAGGGCGACAGTGTCATCTTCATGAACTTCCGCCCCGACAGGGCGAGAGAGATGACCTGGGCACTCAACCTTGAGGACTTCGACGGATTCAAGCGGAAAAAGACCGTCTATCCTCTCTCATATGTCTGCACTGCACAGTATGACGAGACCCTGCCCCTGCCCATCGCTTATCCTCCCGAGGAGATTGTCAACACCCTCGGCGACTATGTGAGCGCACAGGGCCTGAAGCAGTTCAGAGTGGCCGAGACCGAGAAGTATGCCCATGTCACATTCTTCTTTAACGGCGGCGTGGAAAAGCAGACCGAAGGGGAGGAGCGCTGCCTTGTGCCCTCACCCAAGGAGTACCCCACCTATGACCTCGTCCCCCAGATGAGCGCCGAAAAGGTGGCGGACAAGTGCATTGAGGCCATTGCCTCCGATAAGTATGATCTTATCGTCTGCAACTTTGCAAACTGCGACATGGTTGGACACACCGGTGTCATGGAGGCGGCGATAAAGGCCGTCGAGACCGTGGACGGCTGCATGGGCCGCGTAGTTGCAGAGTGCAGAAAGCACCCTGACACCGTTCTTCTTGTCACCGCCGACCACGGCAACGCCGACTGCATGTTTGATGAAAACGGCAAGGTCAACACGGCACACACCACAAATCCCGTGCCCTTTGCAGTCTGCAAGTCCGGCATCGAGCTCAGGCCCGGCCGCCTTGCCGACATTGCACCTACAATTCTCAGCCTTATGGGCCTCTCACAGCCTGCGGAAATGACAGGCGAATCGCTTATTAAGTAAGTGAGACAGGACCCGGATTCAATTTATCAATTCTTATTAAAATAGAAGGGGGATCGTCATGATCTACACCACAGAAGTCAAGAATATGTGCCCCGTCGCTAAGGGCGCATACCACGGTCCTGCTCCCATCCCCGAAGAGGGCAAATGGGTTCAGGCAAAGCAGATTTCCGACATTTCCGGCTTTACCCACGGCATCGGCTGGTGTGCTCCCCAGCAGGGCGCATGCAAGCTGACCCTCAATGTTAAAAACGGCGTCATCGAAGAGGCACTGGTCGAGACTCTCGGCTGCTCCGGCATGACCCACTCCGCCGCAATGGCCTCCGAGATCCTCATCGGCAAGACTCTTCTTGAGGCTCTCAACACCGACCTTGTCTGCGACGCAATAAATACCGCAATGCGCGAGCTGTTCCTCCAGATCGTCTACGGCCGCTCCCAGTCTGCCTTCTCCGAAGGCGGCCTTGCAGTGGGCGCATCTCTGGAAGACCTGGGCAAGGGCCTGCGCTCCCAGATCGGTACAACCTTTGCCACCAAGGAAAAGGGACCCCGCTATCTGGAGCTCACCGAGGGCTACATCACCCGTATCGCTCTCAATAAGGACGATGAGATTATCGGCTATGAGTTTGTCAGCCTGGGCAAGATGATGGACTTCATCAAGAAGGGCATCGATGCCAACGAAGCACTCACCAAGGCTACCGGTCACTACGGCCAGTGGGATGCTGCTGCAAAGTACATAGACCCCCGTCAGGAATAAGAGAAGGAGGACAAACTAATGGCTCTTTTTGAAAATTATGAGAGAAGAATTGACAAGATAAACGGTGTCCTCGCTCAGTACGGCATCGGCTCTGTGGAAGAGTGCAGAGAGATCTGCAAGGCAAAGGGCTTCGATCCCTACGAGATCGCACAGAGCATCCAGCCCATCTGCTTTGAGAACGTGCGCTGGGCCTACTGTGTAGGCGCTGCAATAGCAATCAAGCAGGGCGTCAAGACCGCCGCCGAGGCCGCAAAGGCAATCGGCATCGGCCTCCAGAGCTTCTGCATTGACGGCTCCGTTGCTGACGACCGCAAGGTCGGCCTCGGCCACGGCAACCTCGGTGCAATGCTTCTTTCCGATGATACCAAGTGCTTTGCATTCCTGGCCGGCCACGAGTCCTTTGCAGCGGCAGAGGGTGCAATCGGCATTGTCAAGAACGCAAACAAGGCCCGCAAAAAGCCCCTGCGTGTCATCCTAAACGGCCTCGGCAAGGATGCAGCCCAGATCATCTCCCGTATCAACGGCTTCACCTATGTCCAGACCCAGTTTGACTATTACACCAGCGAGCTGAAGATAGTTAGAGAGATCCCCTACTCTGAGGGTGAGCGTGCAGAGGTACGCTGCTACGGCGCTGACGATGTCCGCGAGGGTGTTGCAATTATGCACCACGAGGGCGTTGATGTCTCCATCACCGGCAACTCCACCAACCCCACCCGATTCCAGCATCCTGTTGCAGGCACCTACAAGAAGGAATGCATCGAGCAGGGCAAGAAGTACTTCTCCGTTGCCTCCGGCGGCGGCACAGGCCGTACTCTCCATCCGGACAACATGGCTGCAGGCCCTGCCTCCTACGGCATGACCGATACCATGGGCCGCATGCACTCTGACGCACAGTTTGCAGGCTCCTCCTCTGTCCCTGCACACGTTGAGATGATGGGCTTCCTGGGCATGGGCAACAACCCCATGGTCGGCGCCACTGTGGCTGTCGCAGTTGCAGTTGAAGAAGCACTGAAGTAATTCTTTCGCTTTAATATATCCGATATACTGAAAAACGGTAAGCACTGCATAGGTGCTTACCGTTTCTTCTTGCCCTCTAGGCTTCGGCGGATTTTTTGATTCCGTGCATGAAGCCGCTGAGCGAATTCGTATGTATGTCCCCGGCGATGGCTCTGCTGCCCTGAATATAGATCGTTATATATACGGGTTCACTGCAGTCGGGATAGTTTGTCACCGTGTAGGTGTACTGGCTGCATTTTTCTCCCAGATGCTTATTCAGATCCCAGCCCTGGCTCAGCTGCATCTTGTTGTAGTCGCTGAGAACATCGTCAAGACTGTCCGGCATGACCACGCTTTTAAATTCCTCACTGTCCGGGTCAATCTCCCAGCCCAGCTCTGAAAGGAAACTTTTCCTCCCTTCCAGCGTCGAAAGACCGGTATTGTGATTATTATAGGCGACCAGCCATCTCACCAGAACCAGCAGAAATATGGCTATCGCCAGAACCAGAATCACAGTCAGTGCTCTTTTCCTTGTGAATGCTTTGACCTTTTCCAATTTGCGTCTCTCCTTTCATATGCGCAGAGGGCTTTATACAGGCTATTCAAAAGGGGAGGGGGATATGATATAATCGGCGTAACTGAAGGGGAGGTGCGGGCAGTGCCGATTGTGAGACTGGACAAACTGATGGGCGATATGGGTATCGCATCGAGAAAGGAACTAAAGCAGATTATAAGGAGCGGCAGAGTTTCTGTGGACGGCATAGTCGTCACGGTGCCGGAGACAAAGGTGGACGGGGAGAAAAACCGCGTTTTCCTGGATTCACGGGAGCTTTTATACAGCCGCTTTCACTACTATATGCTCAATAAGCCCCGGGGCATACTCAGCGCGACCGAGGACGGGCGTCAGAGGACGGTTCTGGACCTGGTCACGCCGGAGATGCGCCGGATGGGGCTTTTTCCCGTGGGGCGTCTTGACAAGGACACAAGCGGACTTTTGCTGCTCACAGACGACGGGAACTTTGCCCACCGTGTGATTTCCCCAAAATCCGGTGTGGAAAAGCTGTATTATGCAAAAGTAGACGGAAGCCCGTCGGATGCCGACGCGGAGGCTTTTGAAAACGGCATAATTCTGGCAGACGGGACAAGGTGCCTGCCGGCAAAGCTGGAGATTACGGGGGAGCATGAGTGCCTCGTGCGGGTGATGGAGGGCAAATACCATCAGGTCCGCCGTATGCTGGCCTCGAGAAAAATGCCCGTTCTGGAGTTGCGCCGCCTGTCAATCGGGGCCCTGAAACTGGATCCTGACCTCGCACCCGGCAAATTTCGTGAGCTTGAACAAGGGGAGATTGACAAAGTGTTCAAAGCAACTTAACCGAAAAATTCCAGAAAAATCGGCTAAATTGAGCGTAAACACCACAATACGAAAAAAATTAACAAAAAAAGATGCGGATTTCTATTGAAAATCACATAAATTGGGGGTATTATGTAGTAAGAGTATCGTGAAACTATGGTCTTTTTGCCAAAAGACTTTTGGAGAGAGCACGCAGCATAGGAGGCACGTATTATGTCCAGTAAGATATTCCAGAATGTGATTATTCAGATGAAGGATACAATCGACCTGACGGTAGGCGTTGTTGACGAACAGGGCTTTGTTGTGGCCTGCAGTGAGCTTGCAATGATCGGCTCGCGTCTCGAGGGGTTCCGCGTCTTTGAACTGGAAGGGGCGGAGGGGACTGTCGTCTCCGGCAGCAGATGTTACTGCCCTCTGGCCTCTGATAACTCCAGATTTGACTTTGCCGCCTTTGTGGAGGGCAGCAGTGAGATGGCAAAGGCGGTGTGCGCCGTCTCCGCCGTGGCCTTTAATGAGGCAAAGAGCAATTATGAGGAGAAGCACAACAAGGCTGCTTTTGTAAAGAATATCATCTCAGACAATATTCTGCCCGGCGATGTGTATGTCCGGGCGAAGGAACTGCATTTTGTCACCGATGAGCCCCGCTCCGTGCTGCTCATACGCCAGCTGGAAAATCCCGATGTGGCGGCGGTGGAGCTGGTGCAGCGTCTCTTCCCGGACAAGCAGAAGGATTTTGTCCTCAACATAAATGAGACCGACATCGTCCTTGTAAAGTCACTGCCCAACAATGACTGCGCCGACGAGATACTGGCCATTGCCCGCAATATTGAACGGGAGCTCATGGAGGAGCTGGGGATAAAGACGGTCATCGGCATCAGCACCAATGCCCGCCATCTGAGAGAGCTTGCAGACAGATACAAGGAGGCCCAGGTCGCCATAGATGTGGGCCGGGTCTTTGAAAGTGAGAAGACTATCATAAACTATGAGGCGCTGGGTCTCGGCCGCATTATTTATCAGCTGCCCACCACCCTGTGCGAGATGTTCCTGAATGAAGTCTTCAAGAAGAACCCCATTGAGACCTTGGACGAGGATACCCTTGAGACTATCAACCGTTTCTTTGAGAACAACCTCAATGTCTCCGAGACATCACGTAAGCTCTATGTCCACCGCAACACCCTCGTATATCGGCTTGAGAAGATAAAGAAGATAACAGGCCTTGACCTGCGTCAGTTTGACCATGCAATAGTGTTCAAGGTTGCAATGATGGTTAAGATGTATCTGGATTCCCTGAACGGCTCCAAATACTGATTATATATAGAGATGAATAATTTCATCATGGTTTCCTTTAGGATTTACCATTCTATGGAGGACAGATAAGTCATGGTTCAAATGAAAAATGTGACTAAGGTCTATGAGAGCAGCAATACCCTTGCGCTGGATTCCGTGGACCTCAGTATCAGCGAGGGAGAGTTCGTCTTTCTTGTGGGCCCCTCCGGCTCCGGGAAGACCACCCTTATGAAGCTCATAACCGGCGAAGTCAGTGCCACCTCCGGTCAGGTCATTGTGAATGATTTTGATATGACCAACATCAGGCGGGGCAGGCTTCCCAAGGTCAGAAGGACACTGGGCGTGATTTTCCAGGATTACCGCCTGATAGAGGATATGTCCGTATATGACAATGTGGCCTTCGTGATGCGCGTTGTGGGTGCTTCTCCCAAGGAGATCAAAAAGCGTGTGCCCTATGTTCTGGAGCTGGTTGGGCTGGAAGGCAGAGAGAAGCGCATGCCGACGGAGCTCTCCGGCGGTGAGCAGCAGCGTGTGGCCATTGCCCGCGCCCTCGCCAACAATCCCCGCATGATAGTTGCAGACGAGCCTACAGGCAACCTCGACCCTGTGCGCAGTCTTGAGCTCATGCTGCTTTTTGAGAAGATTAACGAGATGGGCACAACGATTCTTGTTGTCACCCATGAGAAAGAACTGGTCAATGCCTTTGCAAAGCGTGTTATCACCATTGACGGGGGCCATGTGATCAGCGACGGAATGGATGGGTATTACGGATATGAGATTGAGTAGAGGCAGTTATCTTATTCGCGAGGGCTTCCGCAGCATTACAACGCACGGCTTTATGTCCTTCGCTTCTGTGACCGTAATTATGGCCTGCCTTATTATCATGGGCAGCGTGTCGCTTCTGTCTGTCAATATTGACGCCCTTATAAAGGATCTGGAAAACCAGAACGAGGTCGTCGCCTTTGTGGATGACAGTATTGTGGACGAGGAAGAGGCCAAGGCTGTCGGTGATGATATCAGGGCCCTTGACAATGTCATGGATGCACAGTTTGTGTCCCGCACGGACGCAATGGATGCTTTTATGAGCAAGTATGATGAATCTCTCATGGAGGGCATTGATGAGGAGGTGTTCCGCCACCGTTTCGTGGTGCACCTCACGGATATTTCCCTCATGGCAGATACGGAGAATGCACTGAAAAATGTGCCGGGCGTTGCAAAGGTCAATGCCCATCTTGACTATGCCAAGACCTTTGTCACCATCAGAAATATAGTGAGCGTGATATCCCTTGTGCTCATTGTAATGCTTGTGTTCGTGTCCATATTTATCATGTCCAACACAATAAAGCTTGCCACCTTCGGGCGCAGGGAGGAGATCGCCATAATGAAAATGGTCGGTGCAAACAACTCCTTTATCCGCATGCCCTTCATAGTTGAGGGGCTGGTCCTGGGTATTCTTGGCGGCGGGCTTGCGTTCTTTGCAGAGTGGGGAATTTATGAGCTGCTCACCGGAAAGCTCATGGGTGCCCTCACAGGCAGTTTCATAACCGTGGTGCCTTTCAGATCTGTGGCCCTCGTGGTCCTTGTTATCTATCTGGCCACGGGTATCATGGTGGGCGCCGTGGGCGGTGTAAATGCCATCAGAAACTACCTCAAAGTCTAAGAAATTCTACCCTGCCGCGGAATTTGCGCTGCGGCGAGCCCCCGGTGTTCAGGAGGACCTATTTTTATGAAGCAAAAGAAATTCATTTCTCTTATAGCAATCGTTATGGCGGTACTCATGGTACTGTCACTTGTAGTCAGCATTGTCCCTATTTCTGCCCACGCCGTGACTCAGGATGAGATCGACACGATTCAGCAGAAAAAGAAGGAGCTCTCCGGAAAGGTCAGCGACTGCAGGGAGAGACTGGAACAGCTGAAACTTCAGAAAGCAAATGTTCTTGAACAGAAGGCTGCAATCACTGAGGAGAACAGACTTGCTCAGGAGCAGATAGATCTGGTTCAGGAGCAGATTGATATCTATGACGACATGATTGCCGTCAAGGCGGAGGAACTGGATGAGGCAAAGACCAGGGAGGACCGCCAGCTCCAGAAGTACAGGACGAGAGTCCGTGCCATGGAGGAAAACGGCAACTACAATATACTCGATATAGTTCTGAAATCCTCAAACTTCAGTGAGCTTCTTGCCGCCGTCGACGACATGGGCGAGATCATGGAGAGTGACCGGGCCCTTGAGGACGAGTACATAGATGCGAGAGAGGAGACCGAGGAGGTCAAGACCGCATATGAGGCCGAGAAGGCCGAGTATGAGGGCAAAAAATCCGACCTCAAGGCCGAGCAGGATGAACTCAGAAAGCAGATGGAGGAGGCAAACAAGCTCCTCGATCAGCTTGCGGAGGACATAGAAAAAGCACTTGAGGAATACAAGGCCGCGGAGGCCGCGGATGCGGCGGCATCTGCAGAGGTCAGCAGTATTATCGCTGCCTATAATCAGCAGAAGGCCGCGGAGGCAGCTCAGGCCGGGACACAGGAGAAGGTCGTTGTCAATGAGGACGGCTCCACCACAGTGGTTGAGCAGCCCGCAGCACCCTCAGTCAGCGGCACCGGCAGCTTTATATGGCCGGTCCCCTGCAGCATGAGGGTCACCAGCCGCTACGGCAACCGCAGCGACCCCTTTACCGGCGAGACGAGATACCACAGCGGAATTGATATTGACGGCTTTGGCAATGAAGGCCAGGCCGTGATTGCGGCCGACAGCGGCACTGTCATCACCGCCTCCTCCAACGGGGGCTACGGCAACTATGTGATAATCGACCACGGCGGCACAAAGACGGTGTACGCCCACTTGTCCGGTTTTGCCGTGAGCTCCGGACAGGCTGTGACTCAGGGCCAGACAATAGGCTATCTGGGCTCCACAGGCCGCGCCACCGGCACACATCTCCACTTTGAAGTCTATGTGGGCGACGGGAGAGTCGATCCGGCGTCCTATTTCTCCGGTATATCCTACTACAACTGCTGATTTACCGGTAAACAGGTGTTCTTATGAGTTTTAGAAAGAGAAAGCTCCTGAGATTGCTGGTGACGGCAGTACTGCTGCTCACGCTTACAGCCGGGATTTTCCCCGCTTCCGCCTTTGCAGTTTCTCAGGATGAATTGGATCAGCTTAAATCGGAGCGCGACGCCCTTGTAAAGCAGAGACAGCAGCAGCAGGCGGTCGTGAACGATCTTAAAAATAAACAGGCCGGCATCCTCTATGTCAAACAGGCTCTCGATGATCGAAATATGTACACACTCCAGCAGATTCAGCTCATTGATGAGGAAATTGCTCTTTACGATGATATGATTGCCGACAAGAGTATTGAGGTCGATGATGCCAAGGCTCTGGAAAAAGAGCAGCTGGAGCGCTACCGCAGCAGGGTCCGGGCGATGGAGGAGAACGGGAATATAAGCTTTATTGCCGTGCTGCTCAACAGCTCAGATCTGGGTGAGCTCCTCACCGCGGCCGACGATATAGGCGAGATAATGGAGAGCGACCGAGAGCTTGAGGATGCCTATATTGAGGCCAGAGAGAATACTGAGCAGGTAAAGGCCGAGTATGAGGAATACAAGGCCGGAGTTGTGGAAAAAAAGGATGAGCTCCGGGCTGAGCAGGAAGAGCTTGAGCTTGAGCTTAAGGAGGCCGACCGGCTCATAGCCGAGGTCACCGAGGATCTGGAGAACAATGCCTCCGTGCTGGAGGAATTTGCCGCGGCTGAGAAAGAGGCTGAGACGAATGTGGCCAATATGGTTCTGGCGATTGAAAAAAAGCGCCAGGAGGAGGCCGCGGCCAGCGGGGGAGGCTATGGCGGAGGCGGCGGAACCGTGGTTGGCACCGGGGCATTTTCATGGCCCGTGCCCACGTGCACATATATTACAAGCCGCTTCGGACCCCGTATACATCCAATTACCGGCAGGAGAAGAAATCACTCCGGCATTGATATCGGCGCCGCGTCGGGAGACACTGTCATTGCGGCGGACGGCGGCACGGTTACCATGGCGGGCGTAAACGGCGGCTACGGCAACTGTGTGATGATAAACCACGGCAACGGCTATCAGACGCTCTACGGGCATATGTCCTCAATTGCGGTGAGCAGCGGCCAGGAGATCTCCAAGGGTCAGACCGTGGGCTATGTGGGCAGCACCGGAGTTTCCACCGGACCCCATCTCCATTTTGAGGTCTGGAAGGACGGCTCAAGGATAGATCCGGAGCAGTTTTTCTCGGGACTGACTTTCTCCCCAAGCTGCGGTGTGTAAGCCGTCAGACAGAGTTTTAGTTTAATAATTTTTCGGCCGAGGCCGATAACCGGACAGTTAGTTTTTGACTGTCCGGTTTGATTGCAGATATAAATATTTTGAGTACTGAGCCGTTATCGGCAGAACGGAGTATATTTTGAAAAGAATATTCCAGAGATTCTTCATGAAGATAGGAAGATTCCTCTACCGCTTCTTCAATCTGGGCGTGAGTCTTAAATTTGTGCTGATTCTTTGCATAGGACTCACAGCGGGCACATATTTCATCACCTCACACCACATCATAAAGGAAGTCGGCGGCAAGGAGGATTATGAGGAGGCCATGCGCTACATCGAGATAAAGGATGTGGTGGATGACAAATTTATTGACGAGGTGGACAGAAGCACCATGGGTGACTCCGCCGCTGCCGCAATGGTATCGGGTCTCGGAGACAAGTGGAGCTATTTCATGTCCCCCGACGAATATAAAACCTACCAGCTCTATTCCACCGATGAATATGCGGACATCGGAATGACTATAATGCAGGATGAGCACTCCGGCGGCTATCAGGTGGTCTCCATAAACGGCGAATCTCCTGCTGCCTGGGCGGGGCTCACTGCGGGCATGGTCATCACTGAGGTGGACGGGGAGGATATAAGATCCATGGATCTGGAGACCGTCCGCACGCTCATCCGCTCAAAGCTCAACGGCGTATTTACTCTCGGGGTGGGCAAGGATACCATCACCGTGGACTGCACCACCGCCTACAAGAGCCCTGTGAGCTACCGTATGGAAAAAACAGAGGCCGGCTATGTTAAGATTGACAGCTTTGAGGCCGGCAGCGGTCAGGATGCCATAAACGCTATAGAGGACCTTTTGAATCAGAAGGCGGTGGCACTGTGCATTGACCTGCGCGGTAATTCCGGCGGACTTAAAACCGAGGTCGCAGCCCTGATGGATTATCTCCTGCCCAAGGGACCGCTGTTTATAGAGGCGGACAAGGACGGACACGAGGAGGTCACGGAGTCTGACGGAATGTGTGTTCAGATCCCTATAGTTGTCCTCATAAATACAGAGACCTACAGTGAGGCGGAGCTTTTTGCGGCAGTTCTCCAAGAATATGACTGGGCAATCCTCATGGGTGAGCCCACAAGCGGCAGGACCAGAACCCAGACCACAATTCCCCTTGAGGACGGCAGTGCCATAAGAATTTCCACCAAGACCTATCTGACGCCCAACCGGATTGACATCTGCAAAAACGGCGGAGTCGTGCCCGATTCCATAGTTTTCAACTCCGATGCCTCCGCAACCGGTACCACGGAGGGCACAACCGGTATCAGCGACGGCACCGCAAGTACATCCGCGGACGACCAGCTTATGGCAGCTCTTAAATATTTGAGTTGACATCGGGGACTATAATCAATATAATAAACAGGTTATAAAGTTTTCAGCAGTTTAAACGGACTATTTGTGTAATAATATGTAAAAGGGGGACGCTTTATGCCTAATTCAAATCGTTATAAGATGAGTCAGGAGCGCCTTGACGAACTGAAAAAAGAACTGGAATACATGGAGACTGTGAGAGAGAAGGAAGTAGCCGACCTTATTAAAGAGGCCAGAAGCTTCGGAGACCTCTCTGAGAACAGCGAGTATGATGAGGCCAAGACCGAGCAGGGCAAGCTCTACTCCAGAATTGAAGAGGTCAAGGACCTCATTGCAAATGTTCAGATTGTCGAAAAGAAGGAAGACCTGCCCAAGGATGTTGTCACTCTGGGCAGCATAGTAAAAGTCCTGGATATGGAAGATGAATTTGAAGAGACCTATGAGATTGTCGGCTCTCAGGAGGCCAATCCCAGGGAGGGGAGAATATCCGACGACTCCCCCGTGGGCATGGGACTTTCTCACCACAGGGCCGGTGATGTGGTTACAATAAACGCCCCGGCCGGCAGCTTTAAATTCAAGGTAATATCTGTACAGAATAAGTAACAACAGGGCGTGGCATCGGTCGCGCCCTTATTCATCAAAATAGATAGGTGGTAGAACATGAGCGCAGAGAATAAGAGAAATACAGATACTCAGGAGCTTTCCGAGATTTTGCAGGTACGCCGTGACAAGCTGAAGGCTCTGCAGGAAGAGGGCAGAGATCCCTTTGTCCAGACAAAATATGTGAGGACTGCCTGGTCCAGGGAGATTCTGGACAATTACGACAGCTTTGACGGGAAAACAGTCTCTGTCGCAGGGCGCATCATGTCCAAGCGGGGCATGGGCAAGGCAATTTTCTGCCATATTAAGGATGACAGGGGCCTTATCCAACTCTATGTGCGTTCTGACGCCGTGAGCGAGCAGGAGTTCAAGGATTTCAGAAAGTTTGATATAGGCGATATAATCGGTGTCACCGGCTATGTCTTCAAGACCAAGACAGAGGAGATAACTGTCCATGTGAGTAAGCTGATACTTCTCTCAAAATCTCTGAGACCTCTGCCGGAGAAGTTCCACGGCATGACCAATACCGAGCTCAAGTACCGCCAGCGCTATGTGGACCTGATCGTGAATGACGACAGCAGGAGAAATTTTGTTGTCCGTTCAAAGTTTGTGAGCTACGTCCGCCGTTTCCTGGAGGACAGAGGATATATGGAGGTTGAGACTCCCGTCCTGAATACCATCTCCGGCGGCGCCACTGCGAGACCCTTCATAACCCACCACAATGCCCTTGACCTTGATATGTACCTCCGCATTGCAACTGAGCTCAATCTCAAGCGCCTTGTCGTCGGCGGCATTGAGCGTGTCTATGAGATAGGCCGCCAGTTCAGGAATGAGGGCATGGACACGAGACACAACCCGGAATTCACCACGGTTGAGCTCTATGAGTCCTATGCGGATTTCCATGACATGATGGACCTTTTTGAGGACCTGCTTGCGGGCGCGGCTCAGGAGATACTGGGTACTTACGACATCGAATGGCTCGGACGCCAGGTCAGTCTCAAGCCCCCCTTCCGCCGCATGACAATGGCTGAGGCCGTAAAGGAGAATCTGGGTATTGACTTCATGGCCATTGACTCCGACGAGGAGGCCGTAAAGGCGGCCGAGGCGGCGGGCGTCGACATGAGCAAGGCGGAGCACACCTGGGGCCACGCACTGTATGAGTGCTTCGACCAGAAGGTGGAGGAGAAGATGGTACAGCCCACCTTCATAACCATGCATCCCGTCGATGTCTCACCCCTTGCAAAGCGCAGCCCCGAGGACCCCAGACTTACTGAGCGTTTCGAGCTCTTCATCTGCTGCAGCGAGATGGGCAACGCCTTTTCGGAGCTCAACGATCCCATCGACCAGAGACAGCGCTTCCTGAAGCAGGTTGAGATGCGGGCCAACGGGGACGAAGAGGCCGGCATGATGGATGAGGACTTCATCAACGCCCTTGAATACGGCATGCCTCCCACGGGCGGCCTCGGCATAGGCATAGACCGCTGTGTGATGATGCTCACAGGCTGCAGCTCCATCAGAGATGTCATCCTGTTCCCCACAATGAAGCCCCTGGGTGAGAAAAAGGACGAGGATACTCAGGAATCCGAAGCAGTCTCCGCACCGGCAGAGGCAGCCGCAGAGCCTGAAAAGATAGATTTCTCCAAGGTTGAGATCGAGCCTCTCTTTGAGGAGCAGGTGGATTTTGACACCTTCTGCAAGTCCGATTTCCGTGCCGTCAAGGTGAAGGAATGCGAGGCTGTGAAGAAGTCCAAGAAGCTCTTAAAGTTTGTCCTGGACGACGGAACCGGCACAGACCGCGTCATTTTAAGCGGAATTCATGCATATTATGAGCCTGAGAAGCTTGTGGGAAAGACACTTCTTGCCATCACCAACCTGCCTCCCAGAGCCATGATGGGCATTGACTCCTGCGGCATGCTCATCTCCGCCGTCCACCATGAGGAGGACGAGGAGAAACTGCACCTCATCATTCTGGATGACCATATTCCCGCCGGCGCAAAGATGTGCTGATTATATAAAAATATAGATTTAAAAATGGGCAGTCTCCTGTGAAGTGACCCCAAAAAGTTAGACAATATTTTTAATTAAATACTGTTCAAGCTACCGAAAGGACTTGCTGTCTGTATAATGCGGGCGGCAAGCCCTTTAACTTTTCCTTTACTCTCTTGTTATTGTA
>JBMNPZ010000026.1:0-24544 GCA_050943875.1 Candidatus Limivicinus sp.
TACAATAACAAGAGAGTAAAGGAAAAGTTAAAGGGCTTGCCGCCCGCATTATACAGACAGCAAGTCCTTTCGGTAGCTTGAACAGTATTTAATTAAAAATATTGTCTAACTTTTTGGGGTCACTTCAGGTCATCCTCACCTCCACCGGCACGAAGCTTGAAAATATCGGCTGCCTCACCATAGACGGGGACAAGCTCGACACCGTGCTTCTCAGCGCCGGGGAGACGGCAGGCTTTATCGATGACATTCAGGACAAGTTTGAGGACAAAATAAACGAGGTCGTGGCCAAGACCGATGTAGACCTGGTTATCCATGACCCGAAGGATCCGGAGGAGCGGATAATCCGCGTCACCGAGACCAACCTGGGCGATCTGGTTGCAGATGCTTACAGGAACATCTCCGGCGCCGATGTGGCCATTGTCAACGGCGGCGGCATCCGTGACGACATCGAAAAGGGCGACATCACCTACGGCGAGATAATCGCGGTTCACCCCTTCGGCAATGAGCTCTGCGTGGTGGAGTGCACGGGCCAGGATATTCTGGATGCCCTGGAGCTGAGCGTATCCAAGCTGCCCGGAGAGAACGGCGGCTTCCTCCATGTCTCCGGACTGAGCTTCACCGTGGACATGAATGTGGAGAGCTCCGTGAAGCTGGACAAGGACGGCCTCTTTGAGAGCGTCGGCGGAGACCGCAGGGTCAGGGATGTGAAGGTCGGAGACAAGGACATCGATCCCGAGGCCATTTACACCCTTGCAAGCCACAACTACCTCATAAAGAACGGCGGCGACGGCTACACCATGTTCAAGGATGGCAATCTCCTTCAGGACAGCGTGATGCTGGACAACCAGGTTCTTATAAACTACATAGTGGACGAGCTGGACGGCACTGTGGGTGAGGAGTACTCCGAGCCTTACGGCGAGGGCCGCATCGACATCATCGAAGCAGACTGAAGACTCTGAAACAATATGAATGCAGGAGCGCAATGCTCCTGCATTTTTTATGCCGTAAAAGCCATCTTAACGGGATATAAGATACAGACGGCGGGGGAGGCAGAGAGATACTATTGACCTTATATATACATCATCATATAATTTGAGTAAGAATCAAGCGAGGAGGGCGTGAAATGCTCACTCTCATAACCGGCAGGGCGGGGACCGGCAAAACCTCCGCCGTCATAAATGAGATACATGAGGCTGTTAAGGCGGGACAGGGCAGGCGGAAGCTGATTGTCCCGGAGCAGTACAGCCATGAGGCGGAGCGGGAGCTCTGCAAAGTCTGCGGGGACAGCCTCTCCCTCTATGCCGAGGTTTTCAGCTTCACCGGCCTTGCAAGGAGGATGATGTCTGAGCTGGGCGGCGGTGCGGCCCCTTATCTGGATAAGGGCGGGAGACTGCTGTGCATGGCGCTGGCGGTCTCAAATGTGAGCAGCAGGCTCAAAGTCTACACCGCCGCCCCGGTAAAGGCAGAGCTCCAGGCCGTGCTCCTCTCGGCAGTGGATGAGCTCAAGGCCGCCTGCATCACCCCGGATGAGCTGGACCGGGCCGGGGAGGAGTTCAATGACGGACTTGGGGACAAGCTCCGGGACCTCGCCCTCATCTATGAGGCCTATGACAGCGCGGTGGCAGAGGGCCGCGCCGACCCCGCCGACAGGCTCAGCGTTCTGGCGGAGCAGATCGAAAAGAGCTCCATGGGGCCGGCGGACCATATCTATGTGGACGGCTTTATAGATTTCACGGTCCAGCAGCGGAATGTGCTCCGGGCCCTCATTGAGAGGGATGTGGACCTGACAGTCTGCCTCACGCTGGATGAGCTCCACGGGGACAACGAGATTTTTGCCCTCTCCAGACGGGCGGCCCGGGACCTCATTGCCGACGCGAAGGAGCTGGGCCGGGAGTACAGGCTGGAAAAGCAGGCCCCCTCAGGTGACAGGGGCGGCGCCGTCAGCTTCTTTGCGGAGAATATGTTCAGCTATGCCTCTGCCGCCTATGATGGGGGAGAGGATGAGATAGAGCTCTGCGCCGGAGACAATATGCAGGCGGAGTGCGAGTATGCCGCGGCGAAAGCTCTGGAGCTGGTGCGGGAAAAGGGCTGCCGCTGGCGGGATATTGCCATAGCGGTCCGGGGCTTCAATGAGTATGAGAGCGCCCTTGAAAACATATTCCAGTATTATGGGGTGCCCCTCTACATCACAAAGAAGAATGAGCTCCTCTCAAAGCCTCTGCCCCTTATGATCTCTCTGGCATATGAGATAATAGACGGGGGCTGGGACATCGACGACATCACGAGCTATATGAACACCGGCCTCACGGGGCTGGAGCCGGAGGAGTGCCTCAGCCTTGAAAACTATATATTCAGATGGCAGCTGCGCCCCTCTGCCTGGGAAAAGCCGGAGGACTGGCAGCAGCACCCCGACGGCTACGGCAGGGAATATGACGGGGACGCGAAGGAGCGCCTTGCAGAGATAAATTCCCTGCGCCGCCGGCTGTCGGAACCCCTTCTGAACTTCAAAAAGCGCAGCGGCATGGCGGACAACGCTCTCGGTCAGGCGGCGGCCCTGTCGGAGTTATTTGAGGACCTGAAGCTGCCTGAGATACTCTCCCGGAGAGCCGCGGAGCTGAGGGAGAGCGGCAGGGGAGAGCTGGCCCAGGAGTATTCCCAGCTCTGGGACATCACAGTCTCCGCCCTCGAGCAGTGCGCTTCAGTCCTGGGAGACATGGAGATGGACAGGGGCCGCTTCGGAAAGCTTTTTAAGCTCATGCTTTCAAACTACGATATCGGCACAATTCCCGTAGCTCTGGACAGAGTCACCGCGGGAGATTTTGACCGTATGCGCCGCAGGGACATAAAGCACCTCATCGTCCTGGGACTCAGCGATTCCAGAGTCCCCAGAGCCGGCGGGGAGGGCGGCATGTTCTCCGATGCGGAGCGGCAGCGGCTGCTGGAGGCAGAGATAGATCTGGGCGGCACCGGAGACAGCGAGCTCTGGCGGGAGTTCTCACTCATATATAACTGTCTCACCCTGCCCTCGGAGAGCCTCTCAATGAGCTATCCCCTTCTGGGACCCGAGGGGGATGCCCAGCGCCCGGCCTTCGTATTCAACAGGGCGGCGGCCCTCTTCGGACTCAGGGTTAAAAGGCTCGACACGGAGAAACTGAAAATCTCGGCGGCGGGCCCGGCCTTCAGTCTTGCGGCAGGGGCCCTTAAGGGAGGGAATCCCTCCCAGAAGGCGGCCGCGGAATACTTCATGGAAAAAGAGCCGGAGCGCTGTGAATTCCTGAAAAAGGCCGCTCAGCTCAGCCGGGGGCGCCTGTCGGAGAAATCCGTGCGGGCCCTGTACGGCAATAAGCTGAGGCTCAGCGCCTCCAAAATAGATAAGTTCTCCTCCTGCAAATTCGCATATTTCTGCCAGTACGGCCTGAATGCAAAGCCCTACGAGCCATCGGGCTTCACCCCCCCGGAGATAGGCATCTTCATGCACTATGTTCTGGAGAACACCGCCAAAGATGTGAAGGCGAAGGGCGGCTTTAAGAATGTGGATAAAAGGACCCTGGGGAAAATCTGCGACAGGCACGTGAAGAACTATATCCACAGCGAGCTCAATGATTTTCAGGAGAAGAGCGCCAGATTCACCTACCTCTTCAAACGCCTCACAAAGGACGTGCGGCAGGTGGTGGCGGATATGGCGGAGGAGCTGAAAAAATCCGATTTTGAGCCCCTCAGCTTCGAGCTGGATTTCAGCCGCCCGGAACTGAGACCCCTGATGGATGTGACGGAGGGGGACGACTCCCTCAGCCTCAGCGGCATTGCGGACCGCGTGGACGGCTGGTACCACAAGGGCAAATTATATCTGCGTGTGGTGGACTACAAGACCGGACGGAAGAGATTTTCCATGAGTGATGTGTGGTACGGCATGGGCCTGCAGATGCTGCTGTACCTCTTCGCTCTCAGGAACGGGGGAGAAAAGCTCTACGGCTGTGAGGTTGCCCCGGCGGGGGTCATGTATGTCCCGGCGAGGAATGCCCTTCTCTCCGCCCAGAGAGAGCTGAGTGAGGAGGAGGCTGAGGCCGAGCGGAGCGAGGAACTCCGGCGCAGCGGCCTTGTGCTGGACAACGAGGAGCTGATGGAGGCCTGGGAGCACGGTGAGGATAAAAAATACATACCCGTGAAATTTAAGCGGGGAAAGCAGAGCAGCGATGAGCTCATCTCGGCTGCCCGTCTGGGGCTTTTGTCCAGACATATCAGAAAATATCTCAGGGAGATGGCGGGAGAGCTGAAAAAAGGCAGCATAAACGCCGACCCCTATTTTCACAGCGGGCAGGACAACGCCTGCCTGAACTGCGATTTCTTTGACGCCTGTCATTTTTCCGACGGGGAGAACGGGGAAAAATGCCGGTACATTGCAAAGCTGAGACCGGACAAGGTGTGGAGCATGCTGGAAGGAGAGGACGAAAATGGCTGAATTTAAACCCACTGCTGCCCAGAAGGCCGCAATAGAGGCCAGGGGCAGCGCTGTCCTCGTCTCCGCGGGAGCGGGCAGCGGCAAGACAAAGGTGCTCACGGAAAGACTGATGAGCTATATCACCGCCCCGGTAAATCCCCATGATCTGGACAGCTTTATCATCATAACCTTCACAAAGGCAGCCGCCGCGGAGCTGAGGGGCAGAATAATGGACGAGCTTGCGGCCCGTCTGGCCTCAGACCCGGGAAACAGGAGACTCCGCCGCCAGAGCGCACTCTGCCCCAGGGCACACATAGGCACCATCCACAGCTTCTGCGCCTCGGTGCTGCGGGAGAACTGTCACCTCCTGAATATGAGCCCGGATTTTAAGATAGTGGACGAGGAGCGGGCCCAGAGCATGAAGGAGGCCGCCCTTGAACGGGTTCTGGAGCAGCACTACGCCCGCCCGGAGGACTACCCCGGATTTAAGGAGCTTGCGGACACCGCGGGGGCGGGGCGGGACGACTCCAGACTTGCGGGAATCGTGCTGAGCCTCCACGAGAAGATGCAGTGCCACGCGAGACCTGAAAAATGGGCAGAGGCACAGGTGGAGCTCCTCAGCACCCCCGCGAAAGATGTGGCGGAGACCCCCTGGGGACAGGAGGTTCTCTCCTCCGCGAGGGACAACGCCGCCTACTGGGCGGAGGAACTGGAGAGAGTCATACGGGAAATGTCCGCCGTGGATAAGATATCCGAGGCCTATTCCCCCAGCTTCTGCGAGGCGGCGGATGGCCTGAGGGAGCTCAGCCGCTCTCTGACCATAGGCTGGGACAGGGCGAGAGACTGCCTGCCGGTGAAATTCCCCGCCTTGGGCAGAGTCCGGAACTCACCGGATCCGGCGCTCTCGGAGATGGCGAAGGACCGCTGGAATGCCTGCAAAAAGGCCATGGCCAGACTGGAGGGTGTACTCGCCTCCCCGTCGGAGAAGCTCCTCTCGGAGATGGCGGAGACTGCCCCGGCCATGAAGGCGCTGCTGGCCCTCACCATGAGCTTTGATGAGGCCTACAGCAGGGACAAAAAGAGAAACGGCCTTGTGGACTATTCAGACCTTGAGCATATGGCGGCAAAGCTCCTCACAAATGAGGACGACAGCCCCACGGAGCTCGCCCGCAGCATCTCTCAAAGCTGCACCGAGGTCATGGTGGACGAGTACCAGGATGTGAGCCGGGTGCAGGACAGCATTTTCAGGGCTGTCTCGGATGAGGGGAAGAAGCTCTTCCTGGTGGGAGACGTGAAGCAGTCTATCTACCGCTTCCGTCTTGCGGACCCGGAGATCTTCACCTCGAAATATCTCAGCTACAGAGATGCAGCAGCCGCCGCCCCGGGAGAGGCCAAAAGGGTCATTCTTCAGGACAATTTCCGCTCCCGCAGGGAGATTATTGACTGCATCAACAGCGTGTTCTCCCTCTGCATGTCCAGAAAGCTGGGGGACATAGACTATGATGAAAACGCCGCCCTGAAAAGCGGCGCCTCCTATGAGGGTAGTGTGCCGGCGCCGGAGCTTCTGCTTCTGGAGCTGAGCAAAACCGAGGACGGGGAGGAGCCCCCTGACAAGACCGTCCTTGAGGCGAGGCTTGTGGGCAGGGAGATCCTGAATCTCATGAGCTCCGGAGTTGAGGTGGATGGGCGGCCCCTGGAATACGGGGATATTGCGATCCTGATGCGCTCCGCAAACGCGGTGGGACCCGTCTACCGAAGGGAGCTTGCCGCCATGGGCATACCCATGGCCACGGGGCAGGGCGGGGGTTTTTTCACCTCCCTTGAGGTATCCGGCCTCATGTCCCTGCTGGCCGTGATAGATAACCCCCATCAGGACATCCCCCTCATTGCGGTACTCCGCTCTCCGGCCTTCGGCTTCAGCGCAGATGAGCTCACGGAGATAAGGAGCGCCGACAGAGATTCCGACTTCTACGGCGCACTCAGGGCCGCGGGGGAGAAAAACGAAAAATGCCGCAGCTTCCTTGCACTTCTGGAGGAACTGCGGGACATTTCCCCGGAGTTCAGCGCCTCTGAGCTCCTGTGGCAGCTCATAAACAGGCTGGACCTGCTGGCCGTCTGCTCCGCCCTCCCGGACGGGGCCCAGAGGCGGGCAAATCTCATGGAGCTTCTTGAGCTCTCAGGGCGCTTCGACAGCACGGCCTACCGGGGCCTCCACCGCTTCGTGCTGTGGCTCCGGCAGCTGAGTGAAAAGGGTCAGGAGCCGGGGGGCGGGGCGGCCTCGGATTCGGCGGTGCAGATCATGACGGTGCACAAGTCCAAGGGCCTGGAATTCCCCGTTGTGTTCCTCTGCGACACCGCCCGCCGCTTCAATCGTCAGGACATAAAGGACTGCGTGCTGGTGCATCCGGAGCTGGGCCTGGGTTCAAAGCTCACGGATCTGAAAAAGCACATCGAGTACCCAACCCTCGCCCGCAATGCCATAAGACTGCGTATAGAGCGGGAGATGCTGTCAGAGGAGATGCGGCTCCTCTATGTGGCCCTCACCAGGGCAAGGGAGCGGCTTATCATCACAGCGGCAGTAAAAAAGCCCGGGGAGCTGATAGAAAAATCCGCCTTCGGGGGGACAAAGCCCCTATCCCCTGAGATACTCTCGGGAGCCTCTGCCCCTGTGAACTGGCTCGTATCCGCAGCTCTTGCGGACGGGGAGGAGCATCTGAAAATCAGGGTCTGTCAGAGTGAGACCGAGGAAGAGGAGCTCCCGGCGGAGATAGACACCGCGGGTGCGGATGAGGAGACAAGGGCAGAGCTGGAGCGCCGCCTCAGCTTTGTCTATCCCCACAGGGACGCGGAGGAGCTCCCCTCAAAGATTACGGCCACGGAGCTGAAGGGCCGGGATGAAGAAGATGAGGACGCCCTGAACATAGCTCCAAAAAGGGAGAGACGCTTCCGCCTGCCCGACTTTGCCAGAGCCTCAAAACCCCTCAGCGGCGCGGAGCGGGGCATTGCCACCCACCTTGCGCTCCAGTATCTGGACTTTGAAAAAACAGGCAGCATAGAGGAGGTCCGGTCCGAGATAGAGCGGCTGAAAACTTTAAGCTTCCTCTCGGAGCGGGATGCGGAGGCGGTGGACGCCGGGGCCATATTCAAGCTGTTCTCCTCAGAGCTGGGGGAGCGGATGCGGAATGCGGATAAACTGCTGCGGGAATTTAAATTCTCCCTCCTATGTGACGCCGGAGAGATATACGGCAGGGGGGCGGGGGAGGAACTCCTGCTCCAGGGCGTCGTGGACTGCTGCATGATAGAAAAGGGGAAGCTCTGCATAATAGACTACAAGACGGACCGGGTGAGAAACCGGGCGGAGCTCCGGGAGAGAGTAGAGCTCTACACGGGACAGATTCGGGCCTATGCCGCAGCGCTTAGCCGGATTTTCAAAATGGAAGTGTCTGAGAGCCTCCTTTATTTCCTCTCAATAGGTGAAATAGCAGAAATTTCGTCAAAAGACTTGCAATAGCAGAAACGGTATGGTACAATCCGTCTTGCGTCTTGTAACTATGCTCTTTTTGCACAATCAAGGCAGCACGATATGAGGAGCTATTTGATATGAAAAAAGGAATTCATCCTAATTACCAGCAGACCACCATCAAGTGCGCCTGCGGCAACGTAATCGAGACCGGTTCCACAAAGCAGAATATCACCGTTGAAATCTGCTCCAAGTGCCATCCCTTCTACACCGGCAAGCAGAAGCTGGTCGACACCAGCGGCCGCGTTGACAAGTTCAACAAGAAGTACGGTCTCAAGTAATAGGTTATATACCTGATACTCAGGAAAAGGCAGAACGCAAAACGTTCTGCCTTTTCCTATTTTTATGGAGATATAAAAAAACAGCACCCCGTTTTTATACGGGGTGCTGTAAAAATTTATTTAAGCAGTTATAAATTACTTGCCGGGATTCATCTGGGCTGCAACCTCAGCTGCAAAGTCCTCCTGCTTCTTCTCAATGCCCTCGCCCTTCATGTAGCGGACTGCATTGACGAACTTAACGGAACCGCCCAGAGCCTTTGCGGCGCTGGCGATGTACTTCTCAACGGTCATGGAGCTGTCCTTGACGAACTCCTGCTGGAGCAGGCAGTTCTCCTCGTAGAACTTATGCATCTTGCCCATGACGATCTTCTCCTTGACCTGCTGGGGCTTGGATGCCATCTTGGGATCCTGCTCCATAAGTGCCAGGGCGACCTTCTTCTCCTCGGCCAGAACTTCCTCAGTGACATCGGACTTGTCCCAGAAGCGGGGGTTCAGAGCTGCGATCTGCATTGCAACGTCCTTGCCGATCTCGGTGGCATCGATGCCGCCCTCAACAGCCAGGTTCACAAGAACACCGATCTTGCCGCCTGCGTGGACATAGGCCACGCTGGTGTTGTCTGCAAAGCGTGCGAAGCGGCGGATCTTCAGGTTCTCGCCGATGGACATGACCTTCTCGGGCATGATCTGGGCCACGGTGAGCTCAGTGCCGGGGTACTTGCAGTCCATAAGTGCATCCACATCTGCGGGGTTGTCGGTAAGGACCACCTTGCAGATATCCTCGACGAACTGGACAAAGAGATCACTCTTTGCGCAGAAGTCGGTCTCGCAGTTGACTTCAACAACAGCGCCCACACCGGTCTCGGGGCAGACGCGGGCATAAGCCATGCCCTCTGCGGCAATGCGGCTTGCCTTCTTTGCGGCCTTTGCAAGGCCCTTCTCACGCAGCCACTCGACTGCCTTATCCATATCGCCGTCATTTGCCACAAGAGCCTTCTTGCAGTCCATCATGCCGACGTTTGTCATCTCACGCAGGGCCTTGACGTCCTTTGCTGTAAATGCTGCCATTTTGATTTGTCCTCCTGTTATGATAAGGTTTAACTTCAAATAAAGGGGCGCACTGCCGCCCCTTTATTAAATATTAAGATTACTCTTCGGTCTTCTCTTCGACAGCCTCGGCCTCTTCAGCCTCGGCGTCTGCGCCCTGACGGCCTTCCTGAACGGCATTTGCCATGGTGGAAGAAATCAGGCGGATGGCGCGGATTGCGTCATCGTTTGCGGGAATCACATAGTCGACCTCATCGGGGTCGCAGTTGGTGTCAACGATTGCAACGATGGGGATGTGCAGCTTGCGTGCCTCTGCAATTGCGTTGTGCTCCTTGCGGGGGTCAACAACAAAGAGTGCACCGGGGAGCTTCTTCATGTCCTTGACGCCGCCAAGGTACTTCTCAAGCTTCTCCATCTCGCCCAGATGCTTCATAACTTCCTTCTTGGGCAGCATATCAAAGGTGCCGTCCTCCTGCATCTTCTTGAGCTGTGCAAGACGGTCAATGCGGGTGCGCATGGTCTTGAAGTTGGTGAGCATGCCGCCCAGCCAGCGGGCGTTGACATAGAACATGCCGACACGGGAAGCCTCTTCTCTCACTGCATCGGCGGCCTGCTTCTTGGTGCCGACGAAGAGAATGCTCTGTCCGCTCTCAGCGAGCTGACGGACAAACTCATAGGCCTCTTCCAGCTTCTTTACGGTCTTCTGCAGGTCGATAATGTAGATACCGTTGCGCTCGCAGTAAATATACTCGGCCATTTTGGGGTTCCAGCGGCGGGTCTGGTGACCGAAGTGGACACCGGCTTCCAGCAGCTGCTTCATGGAAACTACTGACATTTTAAAATCCTCCAAATTTAGTTTTTTCCTCCGGAGGCTTCATTCTCCCCACCAAAATTCCCGGCCGAAACCGGAAATCAACATGGAAGGAAGTCCACCCCCGTGCGAAATGCGTTGATACTATACCAGAAAAGTCAGAAATTTGCAAGGGCTTTTGAGAATTTTCTTCACATTTCAGCCGCTGTTTCAGAAAATTTTTCCCTGAGCGGGTCAGAGCGGGAAAAAGGCCGCCGGAACCGGGTCCGCAGGTTTAAATCCGGCAGCTTTTGAGCCCGCCCGAATATTTATGAGCCTTGAACAAAACCCTGTGTATGTGTTAAAATAACAGGGCAGAATATAGAAAGCAGAGTATAAAGTATGTTTGAAGGTTTTTCCCCGGAGACAGCGAGCTTTCTCTGGGAGCTTAAGTTTAACAATGAACGCCCCTGGTTTCTTGAGCACAAGGGCGAGTTTGAGAAATATGTGAATACGCCCTTCAAGGCGCTGGCTCAGGATACTTTTGTCCTTGTGGAGGAGAAATATCCCCGGCTGGACGGCCGCCTCCATGTCTCCCGCATCTACAGGGACGCCCGCCGCCTTTTCGGAAGGGGCCCCTATAAGGACCACATGTGGTTCTCCATAAAAAAGGACGCGTCGCTTATGGAGGGGCCGGCCCTCTGGTTTGAGATAGGGGCCGCGGACTACGGCTGCGGCTTCGGGTTCTACTGTGCCTCACCCGCACAGATGGCAGCCTTCCGCGCCGCGGTGGATGCAAACCCGGCGGAGTTTGAGGCTCTGGCCCGGAGGGTGGAGAGATACAGGGATTTCCGCATCACAGGCGAGGAGTACAAGCGCTCCAAGGGCGACAGGGGAGAGCTTATCAACAGATGGTACAACAGAAAGCATGTGGGCGTGGAGATCCGGAGAGACTTCGGTGAGGAGCTCTATTCGCCGGAGCTGCCGGAAAAGCTGCTGAAGGTCTTTGAGAAGCTCATGCCTGTGTATGAGTATTTCCTCAGATTCAGCGGCGGCGCCGAATAGGCCGGAAGAGGTATGATTATGGACGGGAAAATTACGGTTATAATGCCCGCGTACAACGCAGGGGAATTTATAGAGGGCTCGGTTAAGAGCGTTCTCCGCCAGAGCTATGAAAATTTTGAGCTGATAGTGGTGAACGACGGTTCAAAGGACAACACGGCGGAGCTGGTGGAGAAAATCGCGGCCGGGGACTCCAGAGTGAGGCTCATCACCGTGGAAAACGGCGGCCCCGCAATGGCCAGAAACAGGGGCCTTGACGCCATGGGCACTGACACGGACTATGTGATGTTTCTGGATGCCGACGACGAGATGACCGAGGATGCCATGAGCTATGCCCTCAGTGCGGCTGAAAAGGGCGCAGAGTTTGTGATGATGGGTTTCACCATAATAAACCCCGACGGCAGCAGGAGAGATTATAACGAGCATGAGGAATATCTGGATGAAAGCAGTCTTGGCGACGCCCTGCCGAGGCTCTACATGGCCAATATGCTCAATCAGGTCTGGGCAAAGCTCATAAGTGCGAAGCTCATAAGGGACGGTCATCTCCGCTTTCACGACTACCGCTGGGGCGAGGACAGACTTTTCATCTTCGATGTTCTGGAGAGGGCGGAGAAATCCGCGGTCCTGCCGGAGTGCAAATATCACTATGAGATGCACCCGGGGGAGAGCCTCATAACCAGCTTTTACGACAAAAAACCCGAGGCCTGCTGTCTTGCGGACCGGCGCATGGCTGAGCTATGCCGCCGCTTCGGCACAAAGGACGACTCAGGCTGCAGGTATATGTTTGTGAAGAGCATCTTCTCCTGCATGACCAATATGTACTCCCCCAGCTGCAGGCTTGACGGAGAGGGCAGACGGGCCTATGTGCGGGAGATAATAAAAAATCCCCAGGTGCAGGAGCGCAGCAGGGGAATATACGGCGGTTTTGCCCCAAAGGCCCTCTGCGGAATTATGCACACGGGCCTTGTATGGCTCAATATGCTGGCCTTCCGTTTTGTGGCCTTCACCGGGAAATTCGCGCCGAAGCTTTTCATGGCGCTGAAGCATAAAAAGTGAGAAATAAACAAAATATACAGAAATAAACCGGAAGAAAGCGGGGATAAAACAATGAAATATGATTTTACCACCATACTTGAACGGAAGGGGAAAGACTCCCTCGCGGCGGATGTGATACCCTTTGAAAATGTAAAGCCGGAGGAGGGCTTCTCGGTCATTCCCATGTGGATTGCCGATATGAGCTTTCCTGCCGCACCGGCGATTCTAAGGAGCATAAGAAAAAGAATGGAGATGCCGAACTTCGGCTACTTCGCCCTGTCGGATGAGTATTTTGACAGCATAATCAACTGGCAGAGCAGAAGAAACGGCGTCGAGGGCCTGACGAAAGAATGCATAGGCTATGAGAACGGAGTCCTGGGGGGAGTCAGCGCCGCGGTGCAGGCCTTTTCCGCACCTGGGGACAAAATCCTCGTCCACGCCCCCACATATGTGGGCTTTACCCACACCCTTGAGAGCATAGGCAGACCCATAGTCCACAGCATGCTGAAGAGGGATTCCGGGGGCATATGGCGCATGGACTATGAGGACATGGACAGAAAGCTCAAAGAGAACAACATCCACCTTGCAATCTTCTGCTCCCCCCACAACCCCTGCGGCAGGGTCTGGGAGCGTTGGGAGATAGAGAAGGCCATGGAGGTCTATGCTGCAAACGACTGCGTGGTTATCTCCGATGAGATATGGTCGGATATAATAATGCCCGGCTTTAAGCACATCCCCACCCAGACTGTGTCCGAGGATGCGAAAAACCGGGTTATTGCCTTCTACGCCCCCAGCAAGACCTTCTCGCTGGCGGGACTGGTGGGCTCCTACCATATAATCTACAATAAATATCTCAGGGAGAGAGTGATCCGCCAGAGCGAGATGAGCCACTACAACGACTGCAACATACTCTCCATGCACGCCCTTATCGGCGCCTTTTCACCGGAGGGTGAGGAGTGGGCCGATGAGATGCTCCATGTCATAGACGGGAATATAGGCTATGCCATGAAATTCATTGAGGATAATTTTGAGGGTGTCAGCTGTATGCGGCCCCAGGGTACATATATGCTCTATCTGGACTGCAGCGGCTTCTGCAAAAGTCATGGGATAAGCATCACGGAGCTCCAGCACCGGGGCATCAGATGCGGCGTCATCTGGCAGAACGGTGAGGACTTCAAATATCCCGATACCATCCGCATGAATCTGGCCCTGCCCCTCTCAAGGCTTGAGGAGGCAATGGAGAGGCTTAGAAAATACGTATTCATCTGAGAGACGCAGAAAGATAATGAGACAAAAGGAGTTTTTTTATAAATGAGCAGTAAAAACGAGGACCGGGAGATAACATTTGTCATGCACACGCCTCAGGGGGACATCACCATGCACGTGCTCTATACCTTCTACTCCCCCGAGACCAAGGCAAACTACATGCTCTACACCCCGGACGACCCGGAGGGGAAGAAGGTCTCTCTGAGCGCCTGCCGCTACGACCCCGCCGACCTGAGCCGTATAATGCCCCTGAAAGATGACACCGACAGGAAGATTGTTCAGGGTTTTATACAGTATATTTCCACGAACGACCCCAAAAAAGTAGCAAAGGCCGTGCCCCCGGTGATGGGACAGTAAAGTTCAGCAATATAAAATCTCCGCTTCTTTTTCCGAAGCGGAGATTTTTCCGTATATGGGGAGGAAGCTTATCCCGCATCCTCAGTATTTTCAAACTGGCTGTTGTAGAGCTCCGCATAGAAGCCGCCCCTGGCCAGAAGCTCGGCGTGGCTGCCGGTCTCCACAATGTCGCCGCCGTTCATCACGAGGATGATGTCCGCATCCCGTATAGTGGAGAGGCGGTGGGCAATGATGAAGCTGGTGCGGCCCCGGGTCAGCTTATCCATGGCCTGCTGGATTGCAAGCTCGGTGCGGGTGTCGACGCTGGAGGTGGCCTCATCCAGTATGAGGATTTTCGGGTCGGAGAGGACAGTGCGGGCTATGGTTATGAGCTGCTTCTGCCCCTGACTTATATTGCCGGCGTCCTCACTGAGGACCGTGTCATAGCCCTGGGGCAGGGTGCGGATGAAGTGGTCCGCCTGGGCAGCTCTGGCGGCGGCCCGGACCTCCTCGTCCGTGGCATCCAGTCTCCCGAAGCGGATGTTCTCCTTCACGCTGGCGTTATATAGCCAGGTGTCCTGGAGCACCATACCGAAGGCGTCCCGCATGTCGCTCCTGCCGAACTGCCGCAGATCGTAGCCGCTGAGGAGTATGGCGCCGCTGCTCACATCGTAAAAGCGCATCAGGAGCTTTATGATCGTGGTCTTTCCCGCCCCTGTGGGGCCCACAATCGCCACCCTGGTGCCGGGCCTGATAACGGCGGAGAAGTCATTTATTACGGTCTTTTCCGGCAGATAGCCGAAGTGCACATGGGCAAAGGTGACGGAGCCGTCAATCTCCTCCCCGGAGACCGCGTCCGGGACATCCGGGCTCTCCTCCTCTTCCTCAAGGAACTCAAACACCCGCTCGGCTGCGGCAACGGTCATCTGGAGCTGGTTTGATACATTGGCCAGCTGGTTTATGGGCTGGGTGAAGTGGCGGACATACTGGATAAAGGCCTGAATATCGCCCACAGAAATGGAGCCCTTCAGGGTGAGAAAGCCCCCCAGAACACATATGGCCACATAGCCCAGATTGTTTATAAAATTCATCAGCGGCATGGTGAGACTGGAAAAGAACTGGCTCTTCCAGCCGCTCTTATAGAGCTCTTCATTCAGCTCAGTGAATTTTTCAATGCTCTTTTCCTGGGCGTTGAAGGCTGTGACCACCTCATGGGCGGCGTACATCTCCTCCACATGGCCGTTCACATGCCCCAGATATTTCTGCTGGGCCCGGAAAAATTTCTGGCTCTTCTTCACCACCAGCAGCAGGACTATGAGGCAGAGGGGGAGAATCCCCAGGGCCACAAGGGTCATAGCGGGGCTTATCACAAACATCATTATCACGACGCCTATGAGCTGGGTGAACTGGGAGACCGCCTGGGAGAGACTCTGGTTCAAAGTCTGGGCCACGGTGTCCACATCGTTTGTGATGCGGCTGAGAATCTCGCCGTGGGAGACCCTGTCAAAATATTTCATGGGCAGTCTGTCAATCTTCCGGCTGATGTCGGCCCGCATGCGGCAGCTCAGCTTCACCGCGATGCCCGACATTATCCAGCCCTGAATATAGGCGAGAAGGGAGCTCACGGCGTATATGGCCGCCAGAAACAGCAGCACCCTTGAAATTGCGGTAAAATCTATGCCCCCAGACCCTGTGAGGAGGGCGAGCACCCCGTCAAAAAGCTTTGTTATGGCCATGCCAAGTACCTTCGGTCCGAAGAGGGAGAGAACCACCCCCAGCACGGAGCAGAGCAGGGCCGCAATTATGCCCGGGAGATAAGCCCGCATATACCGCAGGAGCTTTTTTAATGTACCGCCGGAATCCTTTGCCCTGCCGCCCTGATATGCCGCGGCGCGGCGATGTCTCATAGCTGCTGCCATTATTCCAGTTCCTCCTTTGAAAGCTGACTCTCTGCAATCTCCCTGTAGGTCCTGCAGTTTTTCAGCAGCTCACTGTGGCTGCCGTTTCCCACAACCCGGCCCTCGTCCAGCACAAGAATCCGGTCCGCGTTCATGATTGTGGAGACCCGCTGTGCCACGATAAACACCGTGGAGTTCTCAGTCCGGCTTCTGAGTGCGGCCCGGAGCTTTGCGTCGGTCTTGAAATCCAGGGCGGAGAAGCTGTCGTCAAAAATATATATAGGCGCCTTCTTCACAAGAGCCCGGGCGATGGCGAGCCTCTGACGCTGGCCGCCGGAGACATTGCTGCCCCCCTGACTTACGGGGGCGTCCATGCCGCCCTCAAGATTATCTATAAATTCCGAGGCCTGGGCAATATCGGCGCATTCCCTAAGAAGTCCGTCGTCTGCCTTCTCATTGCCGAGACGCAGGTTGTCCGCCACACTGCCCCGGAACAGCATCCCCTTCTGGGGCACGTAGCCGATGACAGCCCTCAGCTCCTTCTGCCGGAGCTTTCTTATATCCACCCCGTCCAGAGTTATGCTGCCCCCGGTCACATCGTGAAAGCGGGGGATGAGGTTCACAAGGGTGGACTTCCCGGAGCCTGTGGAGCCGATAAAGGCCACCGTCTCGCCGGGACGGGCCGTAAAGCTCACATGCTCCAGCACGTTCTCGTCCGCCCCCTCGTAGCGGAAGGAGACATCCTTGAATTCCACAACTCCCTTTACGGGCCTGCTCAGCTCCGCCGGCCCCTCAGGGTCGGTGACGGAGCTCTCCGTGTCCAGAATCTCGCTTACCCTCTGGGCGGAGACCGCGGCCCGGGGCACCATTATGAACATCATGCTAATAAAGAGAAAGCTCATGATGACATTCATGGCGTACTGGATGAAGGCCATCATGTCCCCCACCTGCATGCGGCTTGCGGCAATCTGCTTCCCGCCGAACCAGACTATGAGGAGGCAGAGGGCGTTCATCACAAACATCATTATGGGCATCATGGAGACCATGCTGCGGCTCACAAAAAGGGTGTTGTCGTTTAGATCCTTGTTGGTCTTGTCAAAGCGCCTCTGCATGAAATCCTGATTTGAAAAGGCCCGTATCACCATAAGGCCGCTGAGCTCCTCCCGGCTCACAAGGTTCAGCCGGTCTATAAGTCCCTGCATCTTCTTGAATCTGGGCAGGGCCAGGGCGAAGAGCACCAGGATGAGACCCAGCATCACTATGAGCCCCATGGCCAGAATCCAGGCCATGTTTATACAGGTGCTGAGGCCCATTATAAATCCGCCGATGCCCATTATCGGGGCAAAGCACAGCATCCTCATGCCGAAGCAGAGGAAGTTCTGGAGCTGGGTGATGTCATTGGTGGAGCGGGTGATGAGGCTTGCGCCGGAGAATTTGTCCATCTCGTCGCTGTTGAAGTAGCTCACCTTTTTGAACACATCCCGCCGCAGATCCCGGCCCACCCCCGAGCCCATGCGGGCAAGGCAGAAGTTTGCTGCCACGGCGCAGAGAGTGAGGAGCACCGCAAGCCCCGCCATGCAGAGGCCGACTTTCATGATATAGGAGCTCTGAATCGCACCTGTGTCCGCACCCAGCTGGGTATAAAAGCTCCTGGTGAAGAGAATCCCCGTCTCCTCCGTCGTGCTCTCCGGGGCGGCTGCGGCCTCAAGCACCGCCGCTTTCAGCTTTTCATCCGCCCCGGGACTCCGGAGCAGCCCGGCAATATCCGCCATAGCCGCCGCGTCCATATCTGTGTACGGGGCGGCTTCGGCATCGGCTGCGGAGGGGGCGTACTCCTTTAAAAAGCTCACCGCGGCATAGGAGGCCCTGCTGAAGGCGGCACTGCTGCCCTCATCCGGGTCTGCCGCCAGCACAAGATCTCCCTCCCCGGCTCCGGGGAACTTTTCGAGGATTTTATCCCGGTTTTCGGCTTCCCCCAGAGGGATATAGGCGGCTTCCACCGCCGCCCTGTCCTCCCCGGACATGAAATTTTCCATGAATTCAAAGACAGTACCCTCTATGGCCTCAGGCGCCGCCTCTGTTATGCCCCCCTGCTGTAGACCCACATTCACTATGCTGCTCATAAAATTGGGCAGGGCCAGATCCAGCATGGCCTGGGCAAAAAGCAGGCACACGCTCACCGCCAGCAGGCCCAGATAGGGTTTGAGATATCGCTTCAGTTTCAGCATTGCTGTTCTTCCTTCTCCATATATAAAATCCGATAGTAGTCGTATAAAACTGGGCTCAGTCCGAAAACTCCAGCTCCAGAGCCTCGGTCAGAAGCTCAAAGGAGTCGATAAGCCGCTCCGCACTCCCGGGACTCCGCTCCTCCATATAGGCGATGATGCGCCCCATGCGGAGGAACATATTGCGGCCGGTCTCCCTGAGCACGGCCTCCCCGGATTCGGTGAGCCTTATCAGGACAGTCCGCCGGTCGGCAGTGTCCTGGCTCCGCTCCACATAGCCGAGTGCCTCAAGCTGTGATATGCGCTGACTGAGGGCGGGCATGGTCTGGTCCATGGCCCGGGCCAGCGCCGAGAGCGTCATGGGGCCCATGGGGTCCTCACAGGGACCGCAGAGTCCGCACTCTCCGGCCCTGCCCTTGCGTCTCAGGGTCATGAGGGTAAAAAACTGGGATTTATTTATGCCTGTCTCCGGCCGCGCGGCCTTCCAGGCCCTGTGGGCCCGGTTCACCGCGTGGAGCATCTCCAGTATCTGCTTCTGTTCTCTCGTATCCATTGCCGGCTCCTTACATTTTTATTAACATAGATAATTAAGTTACTTAAGCATTATATGCAGGGGAGTTTTCCCTGTCAATCGGCAGGAAGAAATTTCACAGTTTTATAATAAATTCCCTGATTTGTGAGAAATTATTCCTGCCTCTGACCCGTAAAAACAGACAAAAAACCGGGGCCCCGCAGAATAGGGAGGCCCCGGAAAATAATCAATATTAAAGCTGAGATGCAGAAATCCGGAATTAAATCAGAGCTTCTGCCCCGGCATGCCGGCATTTACAGTCTTGCCGCGGGAGCTTTCTTTTTCCGTCTTAATGCCCCGCTCCTCTCTCAGACCCTTGTGTAGGGAGTACATCAGCACCAGCAGCACAACGGCGAAGGGCAGACCCAGCATTATCACAGCGGACTGGATGGTCTCAAAGGAGCGCCCGCCGCCTATGAGCAGGACCGCAACGGCGATGCAGCCCTGAATCACAGACCAGAATATGCGCTGAAATTTTGAGGGATTGCTGCTGCCGCCGCTGGTCATGTTGCTCACGACGAGGGAGCCGGAGTCGCTGCTGGTGAGGAAAAAGGTGCATATGGCCGCGACGGCCGTGACCGAGAGAATAATCTGCAGTACCCTAGACCGGGTCAGGAGCTGAAACATCTTGAAAATCGAGTGGGCCATGTCCTCTGAGATAACCGCGCTGATAAGGCCGCCGCCCTCCCTGTCGAGAAAGACCCCCGCCCCGCCAAGAATACACATGGCGACGGTGATGGCAAGGGTGGGCACAGCCACCACGCCCAGGGTCACCTGGCGTATGGTGCGGCCCTCGGAGATCTCCGCGATGAATATCCCCACGAAGGGGGCGAAGGCAAACCACCAGGCCCAGAAGAAGACGGTCCACTGACCCTGCCAGGCTATATCCTCCGGCTTTACGGCACTGAAAAGACTGATGGCGGCAAAATCCTTTATATAGAGTCCCATGCCTGAGAGATAGGCGGAGATAATATAGGAGGTGGGCCCAAGCAGCAGTATCGCCAGCAGCAGGACGCCGCTTATGATCATGTTCGCCTCGCTGAGCCATTTCATGCCCCGGTCAACTCCGCTTGCCACGGCCAGGGTGGCAATGGCGGTGATTATAATAATGAATATGAGCTGGGTCCCGGTGGAGTAGGGGATGCCGAACACAAAGCTGAGTCCGGAGTTCACCTGCTGTGTCCCCAGCCCCAGGGAGGCCGCCAGGCCGAAGAGAATTGAGACCGTGAAAAGCGTGCCGATGAGGGAACCGGGCAGACCGTAAATCCTGTCCTTCAAAAGGGGGTAGAACATGCTCTGGGCCGCAAAGGGGAGCTTCCGGTTGTATGCAAAATAGGCCAGCCCCACGGCCAGAAGGGCGTACACCGCCCAGGCGTGAAAGCCCCAGTGGAGAAACATCACCTTGAAACAGTCAAAATCCGAGGCAGTGCTGAGGGCCTCCGGGAGACTCTGGTGGCAGATAGGCTCGGCCACGCCGTAGAAGAAGATCCCGATGCCAATGCCGGCGCTGAAGATCATGGAGTACCAGGGGAGATCCTTGAATTTCGGCCTCGCGTCCTCACCTCCCAGACGGATTTTGCCGTACCGGGAGAAACCGAGCCACAGGACAAATACCAGCACCGCATTCATAACCAACACAAAGAGCCAGTTGAAGTGCCTGTTGAAAAAGCCGTTTGCCGCGGCATAAAAAGCCGAGGACTCATCCGGCTTCCACAGGGTGAAGGTGATGAAAAGTATTGTGCTGAGACCCGTGACAACGGACACGAACATGCCCTGATGCTGTCTTTTGAGAGTTAAAGGCTTCTTACAAGCTGTATTCTTGTTCCCGCCGGCCATGACAGCCCCCTTTCAGTGTGAAAAAAACGAATCGCGGCCCCGTATCCGGCAGAGTTCTATTCCTCCTCAGGCGATGAGATGAGCCGTCTGGCATTCTCCGCCGAGGAGGGACTGCCCACCAGGATCACCACATCTCCGGCAAAGAGCTCCGCATAGGGCCCCGGGGAGAGGATGACGTTCTGCTTCCGGCGTATGGCCACGATGGTGCCGCCGGTGGACTGCCAGAAGTTCAGCTCCCCTATGCTCTTGCCGATCACATAGGACTTTTCCGGCACTGTCACCTCGTAGTTGGGGAGAGGCTCACCTGCAGCGGCAAAGCTCTCCTGCCCCTGAATGAGGGCCTGCACCAGCTTTGTGGTGCGTTTTCCAAGATTTGTATATTCGTCCACAATGTCCCGCAGCTGACGGCGGATAGACTGGTTATCTATATTGCCCTCAAACTTTGCAATATAGCGCCGGGCGCTGTCCGCAGAGAGCACCACCGCCGCACTTCTGGGGCGGACCTCCACGACCTTCATGTCGGCCAGGAGCCTCAGCGCCTTGCGTATGGTCTCGGGGGAGACATTGTATTCCGATGACATGACCGAGCGGCCGTACATTTTGCTGCCCTCCTTCAGTTCACCGCTGGCAATCCTGCCGGCGATGTCCAGGGCAATCTGGAGATACTGAGCCGCAATCACGTTCTGTTTCATTTGACTTCCTCCTGCTGTACTGTGAAAATGGGCGGACATTTCAGAATAAAACCCTCTGTCCCAGGGCTTATTATACGCTGACAACTCATACTTGTAAATAAGTTGTCAGAAAATAAATTGTAATTTTTCGGAAAACTTTGAAAAACCGGGAACTGTGCCGGCGGGACAGGACAGCCCCGGCTGAAGGCTGAGACTATATGCAGGATTCAGGCGGCAGGAATTGTATAATTGCTTTCCCTTTAGAGGAAATTTGTGATAAAATAATACAATACATAAGAAAAGGGGGCCGGAGGCATGAAAAAAATTATTGCGCTTCTTCTGCTGTTCTCCCTGGGGCTCAGCGCCTGCGGGACGACGGGACAGGAGGAAGCGGATTTCGCCCCGGCGGAGGAGAACTGCCTGAAGGTGGTCACCGCCATGAACAAGGCCCTCTGGGAGACCTTCCTCATGGAATTTCAGGAGCAGAGCGGCATCTGGGTCAGCATCCGGGAGCTGAATCCTGAAGAGCTTACAGATGCGGTCCGACACGGTGAGGCAGACCTCATACTGGGCTGCGGCGCCGACACCGCCCTGGAGCTTGAGAAATTCCTGGCCCCGCTGACCGTGGAGGGGATGGAGAATAAACTCTGGACGCCGGTGATGTACCAGCTGCCGGTGATCATATATAACCCCTATCTCATAAGAAAGAATCCCCCCGAGGGCTGGGGAGACCTTATCTCTCTCCGCTGGCAGGGGAGCTTTGCAGTTTCGGACCCCAACCGGGATGACATGAGCAGGGCCGTACTGCCGGAGCTGCTGCAGCTCTTCCCTGAGCGGGAGGGCAGGGAGCTTATGGAGGCCTTTTCAAAGAACACCGGCGGCGTATACGGCTCAGCTGATGAGGTTCTGGACGCCGTGGTGGAGGGCAGCTTTCCCATGGGAATAGTCCCGGAATCCGCGGCCCTCAGGGCGGCGGCCGGCGGTGAGAAAATCAGCATCGTCTATCCCCGGGAGGGGGCGCTCCTCTGCCCTGAGATGGCGGCATTGCCGAAGAAATCAGAGCACCCGGAGCAGGCGGGGCGGCTTATAAGCTTTATTCTGGACGAAAAGACCCAGAGGCACGGCTGGGAATATCTCTGCCTCCGCCCTGTTTTGGAGGAGCCGGAGTATCTGCCGGAAAAACCACTCTTTACTGATGAAGAAAATGAGGATTCAGAGGGGCAGGGGCCTCTTGAAATCCTCAATGAGATATGGAAGCGTGAAGCATGAGAAGCTGGCTTAGAAAATCTTTCCGGAACCAGATACTTGCCATGGTGCTCTTTGTGACCATGGTGCCGCTGCTGCTGTGCGGGGCACTGATGCTCCAGCTGCAGGTGGCCAGAATCACCGGCGGCCAGGAGGAGAGCGCCCGGACGCAGCTGGACAGTCTGGAGGCTGCCATGGACGAGCTGGGGCAGCAGCTGGAAGATGTGACAAAGGACCTGAGCGAGAGCACCATAGTGCGCAGCGCCCTCCGGAGTGAGAGCAGTGCATCCAGAAGCCTCTATCAGGTACTGTCCAGAGATACGGCGGCCCTGCGGGAGCTGGCGGACTTTGAAATCTGCTTTGCCGACGGGAACTGCGGCTATACCACAGACCCGCTGGAGAACATGGGCCGCTACGACACGGACTGGGGAATTCTCGCCAGGGCCGGAGAGTCGGATGAGCTCATATACCGGGCCGGAGAGAGGGGCACCGGGGGCATGAGGGCCGCCAGGGCCGTTTTCAGCAGGGACGGGAGCGCCCTGGGCTATATAGTCGTCAACATGTCGGAGGAACAGCTCAGCAGACTTTTCCGGAAGGAGCTGGCCCTCTCCTCCGCCCTTATGATTGCGGACAGATTCTGGAACACCATATATGTCTCCCAGAGCAGCACCGGTGCGGATATCCTGTACAGGCTCCGCAGCCAGCTCATGGAGGGGGAGGCCCTGGGCGACCCCGGCGGCGAGTGCAGCTACTTTGTGCGCCGGCTGTCCGGAAGCGGCTTTTTCCTCATACTTCAGCAGCCCAGGGCCTTCACCCAGCAGGCTCTACGCACCTTCTATCAGGTGAGCATCGCGGCGGGCATTCTGAGCCTTGTGCTCAGCTCCATCTACGCCCTCTACTGGAGCAAGCATCTGGCGGAGCCCATACACCGGCTGGACGAGGCCATGGGCAGGGTGAAGAGCGGGGATTTCTCCGCCCATCTGGATATGGAGCGGGAGGACGAGCTGGGGCGTCTGGCCGAGTCCTTCAACCGGATGACAAGGGAATACCGGGCAAATCTTGAGCGCTCCGTGGACAGGCAGAAGAAGCTGAATTCGGCCCAGGTGCGGCTGATGCAGGCCCAGCTGAACCCCCACTTCCTGTATAATACTCTGGACTCCATTAAATGGCTGGGCGTCACAAACAATGTGCCCCAGATTTCCTCCATGGCCACCGACCTTGCGGGCATACTCCGGGACAGCATCTCCGGGGAGGAGTTTGTTACACTGGAGCATGAGCTGGAGATAATAGAGCGCTACCTTGAAATCCAGTACATACGCTTTGAGGACCGCTTTGTCTGCGAGACAGATGTGGAGGAGAGGTTCCAGCACTGCATCATACCAAAATTATCCCTCCAGCCCCTGGTAGAGAACGCCATTATCCACGGTGTTGCAGATCAGGAGGAGGGCTATATAAAGATCACGGCAGAGGAGAGGGACGGGGACCTTCTGCTCTGCGTGGCGGACAACGGCTGCGGAATACCGGAGGACGTGCTGGAGGCCCTGAGGGATCCGGCAAAGAAGATCCCGGGCCGCCATCTGGGGCTTTCAAATGTGGACCAGATTGCAAAGCTCCACTACGGCCCCGGCTACGGCGTGTATGCCCACTCTGCCCCGGGCGAGGGCAGCAGGGTGTTCCTGAAAATCCCAATGATTAAAAGAGAGGAGCAGACGATATGCTGAAGGTCCTTATTGTAGATGACGAGCCCACGGTCCGGCGGGGAATTATGCTGGGCGTGGACTGGGCAAAACTGGACTGCGTGGTGGTGGGCGGCGCCTCCAACGGGCTTGAGGGCCTGGAGGCGGAGGAGCGCTATCACCCCAACCTCATCATAACGGATGTGCGCATGCCCAAAATGGACGGCATAGAGATGCTGAGGGCTCTCCGTCAGCGGGGCTGCACCGCGAAGGTGATACTCCTCACGGCCTACAGCGATTTTGACTACGCCAGAAGCGCGCTGCAGCTGGGGGCGGCGGACTATCTCCTGAAGCCCTTCCGGGATCAGGAGCTTATCGCCGCCATAGACCGTGTGCGGGCCAGATTCAGACAGGATTCCGGCAGGAGCGGGGAGGAGGCACTGCCCCTCCAGAAGGGGGACAAGAGCCGCTATGTCATGGAGGCCCTTGAATATATCTCAAAGCACTACTCGGACCCTTCCATCAGCATAAGCTCCATATCCCGGGCTCTGGGCGTCAGCGAGGGGCACCTGAGCCATGTTTTTAAAAAGGAGACCAGCTACACGATAATCGGCTATCTCACCCATTACCGCATACACACAGCCATGAAG
>JBMNPZ010000027.1:0-24508 GCA_050943875.1 Candidatus Limivicinus sp.
AATAGCCCTGCTTATTCTGCTGCAGCTGCCCCTGATTTTGTATTTTGCCAGGAAGAACAGTAGAGCCGCAAAGGCCGTGGAGATAAGCAAAAAAGAGAAGCTCAGCTTCTTCCTGGGCTGCACATTTCTGACCCTGCTTCTGGGCGCCCTTATTCCATCTGCGGTAATAAAGTCATCACCGGCAGAATTCGTGGATATCACGAAAATTGACCCGAATATATATGTGCTGCATACTTTTCTGCTTTACGCGGGGCTTTTAGTGCTCTGGCTCAATGTTTTTTACACACTTGCAAGGCCGGCGGCAAAAAGAAAGATGGGGCTTATACTGTGGCTCGTCTCGGGCGCGGCACTGGTGGACTATATGTTCTTCGGCGCTGATTACGGCGTGATGAGTTCAAGACTTGTCTACTTTATAATGCCTGAATTTACAAAAATGCTGCCGAATCTTGCCTTGGTTGCCGCTACACTGCTTATAATGTATCTGCTCTGGCGAAAAAAAGCAGTCCTGACCCGCTTTGTATACAGTGCGCTGAGTCTTGCTGTTGTTATAATGTCCTGCATGAATATGTTCCAAATCCGGAATGGCTACCATGAGACGGTAAAAGCTATGGAGAATTCCAATAATGACGGACAGTATGAAATTATTCCCATAAGCAAAAAAGGGAAAAATGTTGTTGTCTTTATGATGGACGGGGCAATAAATGCTTATGTACCTTACTTAATGAATGAAAAACCGGAGCTGAAGGAACAGTTCAAAGGCTTTACATATTATCCTAACACAATTACAAAGGGCTGTTTTACTATCGCGGGAAGTCCGGGCCTATTTGGGGGCTATGACTACACGCCGGAGGAAATGAATGCACGTGATGATGAACGCCTGGTAGACAAGCAAAATGAAGCACTGAAGGTAATGCCGGTCTTTTTTGACAATAATGACTTTCAGGTGACGGTATGTGATCCGTCTCTGGCGGGTTATCAGTGGGTTCCGGACCTCTCCATATATGATGACTACCCGGATATTAATGCATACAATCTTGTTGGGCATTATAATAAATCCGGTGTTGATGTGGGTGCTTCATCTGAAAAATCGCTTCAGAAGGCCCATCGTATTACGAACAGAAACTTTTTCTGGTACAGTCTGTTCCGGGCTTCACCGGTTGTGATTCAGCCTACTGTATACAGTCGCGGCACATATAATGCTCTTGTTTTTGCGTACGATATGGGGCAGCAGATAGTTGAAACTGCAGAAAAAGCCACGGGTGTAAGAGATGGCTTTCTGGATTCATACAATGTCCTGGACAAGCTGCCGGAGCTCAGCAAAATTCAGGACAGCGACGAAAACACCTTCGTTATGATGTCAAATAATACTACTCATGACTTTATGATGCTCCAGGAGCCGGAATATGTCCCTGCACTTGCTGTGGATAACACGGAGTATGAGGCAGAGAACAGCGACAGGTTTGAATTAAACGGAAGAAGACTAAAAATGCATGACGCAGGACAGATTTCCACCTACCAGTGTAATATGGCGGCCATGCTGAAGATTGGAGAATGGCTTGATTTCCTCAGAGAAAATGATGCCTATGACAACACCAGAATTATTATCGTAAGTGACCATGGATTCAATGTTGGCCAGCTTGACGATATGTTGTGGGGAGACGGATATAAGGACGTAATGTGCTTTAACTCTATCCTTATGGTAAAAGATTTCAACAGCAGTGAGTTCTCTTCAGATTATACATTCATGACCAATGCAGATGTGCCGTATCTGGCTACAAAGGATCTGGCTGAAAACCCTGCGAATCCTTTTAACGGAAAACCCTTTGCCGACCATTCCAAGGAGGGCGAACAACGGATTTATATTGCCGCAGCCAACAGTGAGAATAACAAAAAGAATAAACTGGATATTACAAACTGCATGTCTGTCCACGACAATATTTTTGATTTAAGCAACTGGAAGGAAATTACCGACGAAGTGGTCAAATAAGCGGAGTTTTTCAGAACTGCACAAAAACACATAATATCCCGCCCGCAGAGAAGGAGAGTAGGTATGTCTTTTTCCGAAGCACTTTTAACATTTTTTATAAAGCCGCTGGAGATGCTTCTGGAGTTTGTATTTGTGATTGCCTTTAAGCTCACAGACAACCCCGGCATCTCCATAGTCGGCATGAGCCTCATAATGAACCTGCTGCTTCTGCCCCTCTATAACCGGACGGACGCGATACAGGCCGAGGCCATAGAGACGGAAAAAAGGCTGAAGCCCTATGTGAAGCACATAAAAAAGACTTTCAGGGGCAACGAGCAGTTCATGATGCTCCAGACCTGCTACAGGCAGAACAACTATAAACCTACGGATGCCCTGAAGGGACTGAGCCCTCTGCTGCTGGAGATACCCTTCTTCACGGCGGCCTACAGATACCTTTCCGGCCTGAGTCTGCTGAATGATGCGTCCTTTGGACCGATTTCCAATCTGGCTGTGCCGGACGGGCTAATAGGCGTTGGCGGACTTTCCGTAAACCTTCTGCCGATACTGATGACGCTTATAAATGTCATCTCCGGCATTATCTACACAAAGGGCGCACCTGCGAAGACTAAGATACAGCTCTACGGCATGGCGGCCCTCTTTCTTGTGCTGCTCTATAATGCGCCGGCGGGTCTCGCATTTTACTGGACGCTGAATAACCTGTTCTCACTGGTTAAAAATATCTTTATCAAACTGAAGAACCCGAAGCTGGTGCTGGGGATTTCATCCTCGGTGCTGGGCCTGGCCGGGCTGATTTTCCTGTTGAGTGTCCATCCCTATGAAAATCCGGTTAAACAGCTGTTTTTAATTTTACTGTTTGTTCTTATGCAGCTCCCCCTGATTTTGTATTTTATCAGGAAGAACAGGAGAGCCGCAAAGGCCGTGGAGATAAGCAAAAAAGAGAAGCGGGGCTTTCTCTTTGGCTGCACTTTTCTTACGCTGCTTCTTGGCGTTCTGATCCCGTCAGCGGTAATAAAGTCATCACCGATGGAATTTGTGGATTTTACGCTTATGAATCCCCTGGTGTATGTGCTGCATAACTTTCTCTTGTGTGCAGGCCTTTTCATGCTCTGGCTGAATGTTTTCTATGCACTTGCAAATCCCGCGGGTAAAAAAGTCATGGGTTTGGCGGTGTGGCTTGTCTCCGGCACGGCACTGGTGAATTATATGTTTTTCGGGGCAGATTATGGCATACTGTCTTCCAAACTGGTATACAATGTTGCTCCTGCATTTGATAAAATGCTCCCAAATCTTGTCTTGATTGCCGTACTTGCAGTACTGCTGTATCTCATCTGGCGAAAAAGGACAAAGCTTACCCGTTTTATCTATGGCGTACTGTGCCTCGCTGCCCTGGCCATGTCTGTCATAAATATGGCCGGAATTCAGAAAGGCTATAGGGAAGCGGCTGCGGTTATGGAGGACTCTGATGAGGAGTCCAAGTATGGGATTCTGCCTCTGAGCAAAAATGGAAAGAATGTAATTGTCATTATGATGGACATGGCGGTAAACTCCTACGTCCCCTATATTTTGGACGAAAAACCCCAGCTAAAGGAGCAGTTTGCCGGCTTTACGTACTATCCCAATACAATTACATATGGCTGCATTACAAATGCGGGAGTTCCTGCACTTTTCGGCGGCTATGATTACAGGCCTGAAAAGATTAATGCCCGTAAAAATGAGAATCTGATAGACAAGCATAATGAAGCCCTGAAGGTTATGCCTGTGCTTTTCGACAGAAACGGATTCAATGTAACAGTGTGTGACCCTTCATATGCAGGTTACCAGTGGGTTCCCGACCTGTCCATATATGATGATTATCCGGATATAAATAAATATCATCTGATGGGCAACTATAACGACCGCCCATCGGAGGAAGCTCTGGAAAAAATAAGGGACAGCGAATACAGGCATTTCTTTTACTACAGCATATTTCGTTCTTCGCCTGTTATTCTGCAGCCAACGATATATAACAAGGGTGCTTATGTAGCGGTCAACCCTGTATATGATGTGGGTTACGAAAATTTGGATTTTCAGTTTTATGAAAACAATGTGAAGGCTGCAGGCATGGATGCGGACTTTACAAAAGCCTGCAGCGTCCTGGATAAAATGCCTGAAATATCAAAAGTCCAGGAGAGTGATGAGAATACCTTCCTTATGATGAGCAATGATACGGCCCATGAGCCTGTCATGCTCAAATTACCTGAATATACTCCGGTGTCAAGGGTGGATAACGAGGCGTATGTGCGTGAACATGGGTACAGTCATGTTCTCAACGGCAGAGAGCTGAAAATGGAAACGCTTAATCATGTTATAACATATCACAGCAATGTGGCAGCCATGCTCAAGCTGGGGGAGTGGATGGATTTCCTGAGGGAGAATGATGTTTATGACAACAGCAGAATAATTATTGTCAGCGACCACGGGGCATACCTGAAACAGCTTGAAGACATGAGCTGGGGAGACGAAAAATATGAGGATGTGATGATATACAATCCCATTCTGCTGGTCAAGGATTTTGACAGCAGCGAGTTTACTACGGATTATACATTCATGACCAATGCAGACGTGCCGACCATTGCCACAAAAGACCTTATTGAAAACCCTGTCAATCCTTTTACAGGCAATCCCATTGACAGTGAGGCAAAGAAAGGAGAGCAGCATGTCCTCCATACTGAGCAGTCAGTGACGGACAGCGAAAAATATGTAATCAAGGGCTTTCACTGGCTCTCCGTGCACGATAATATCTTTGATCTGAACAACTGGAAGGAAGTTACCGGAGAGATGGCTTCCTGATAATAAAAATACTGTATAAACAGAAATACCGGCCGCACCGAAAAGGTGCGGCCGGTATTTGTTATATAAAGAATTTGTTTCAGGAAAGGTCAGACACAGGCAGCAAAGCCTGAATTCCGATTAAGAATTAATCCGTGACTATTTGCAGACAAAGCAGTGCCACTCCTCCTCCTGAGTGTGGGAGAGAACCGAGAAGCCGTTTTTAATAAGCGCCTCTCTCACCTCATCCTGCCTGTCATCTATTATCCCCGAGCAGATAAACGTCCCGCCGGGGGCCATAAACTGACGCACAAGAGGGGAGAGAGCAATAATGACATCTGCCACAATATTTGCCAGCACCAGCTGATAGCCTCCGCCCAGACTGCACCGGAGAGAGGCATCCTTGATTATATCACCGGCCAGAAGCTTTATACGGGCTTCATCAATTCCGTTGAGGGCCGCATTTGCGGCGGCAGCCTCCGGAGACTTGGGATCCACATCCACACCGACACAGCAGTCTGCGCCCAGATTCAGGGCCCCTATGCCCAGTATCCCGCTGCCGCAGCCCAGATCCAGCACCCTGACCCCGGGGCCTGCAAAGCCCTCCAGAGCCGCAAGACAGAGCTTCGTGGTGGGGTGACTGCCGGTGCCGAAGGCAATGCCCGGGTCGAGCCGCAGGGCTGTACGCCCGTCGTCAGGTGCATCCATCCACTGGGGGACTACAACAAGCTTCTCACCCACCTCAATGGGCCTGAAGTTTTCCTTCCAGCTGTTCTCCCAGTCCTGATCCGGGGTATAGGAATACTGCGCCTCCGGGTAGGCTGCGAGAATGCGCCCCAGAACAGTCTTGCCCTCATCGTCATCACTGAGGTAGCATTTTATGCGGCTGACGCCCCGGTATGACTGTTCCAGCTTCTCATCCACATAATCCCAGTACTGGCGGTTCTCCTCAAGAAAACTGTTAAAGTCGTCTTCGTTTTCAATTACGAAGCCTCCGGCACCCATTTCGGCAATTTCCTCACAGCGGCTGTCTATGTCCTGTGCAGCAGTATTGATAATAACTTCTATATAACGCATGATGACCTCCGGCCGAGCTTTTGCGGATATTGTAAACCTTTGACCGCAAATTGTCCAGTATAACCCGCAACAGGCCTATAAGAAAGGAAAACTTTCCTATAATTTTTGTATAAATTAACCATAAAAATTGACAAAAAAATAGCAGACTTCTATTGACATTTTTCTGACAATACGCTATATTATGCCTGTAAGTTAATTAACAAACAATGTCTGATTGCGACATTTGGTATAATTTTTAGGAGGAATTGTTTATATGAAGTGCCCACGCTGCGGTCATGAGATGGTTCTGGACGGTCACAGAAAGTATGATATGTATATGTGCTATGATTGCGGCTATGTTGAAGGCCTGAATGATACGCCGGCCGCACCCAGGAAGACCACAAATTTTGAGCGCGTACATAAGATGAATTTTAATGAGGCGGTGGCTTTCGTCTCCAAGGGCCTCGGCATTGACAGAAGGTCTCTTGCAGACTGGATGGATAATGTAAGTGCCTGATTCAATTTGCTTTGTTTTCCTTCATAGTGAATGCATAAAAATACCGGATGCAGTTTTTGCTTTGCATCCGGCATTTTTTACGCTCTTAAGGGCCTGAATTTATTCAACGCCTACGGCATGAGTTCTCAGATATGTGAGAATCTCATTTATACCCCCCGAGTTGAGGGTCTTGCCGTTGGAGGAGAGGTAGGAGCTGAGCACGGAACCTGTGCCGTCGCCCACAGCCTTCGCGGACTCGGAATAGTAGATGTTCATCATTGAGCATACATCCATTATCCAGTCATTGGCATCGCTTATCATCACCGGGGTGAGGCCGTCGACGCCGGTGTAGTTCGAGACAACGGAAGTAATTCCACAGCAGATAATCGTTGTTTCAGGGCTTGAGGCCTGTATGCTCTGTATAAGGGCGGAGTAACAGGTTTTAAATGTGGCCTCGTTTACATCCTTAAGCCCGTCCTGCCCCACGCATATGACCAGAATGGGCGGCTTTGCAATCATGGCGGCATCGGCGACTGTAATGCTGGAACCGTCGGCCGGATATTTGATATTGCCGCTGCTCAGGTCGGAGACCTTGAATGAGCCTGTCTCCGTGCCCCATACCTGATAGGTGCCCGTGCCGCCGGAGAGGAGCCCGTAGTCCCTTACACCGATAAAGGAGCTGTCACAGAGGAAGGTGAGGCTGTCTATATATTCCTGGCCGGCATCCTTTGTCTCAGGCAGCAGCTTCAGTCTGGCCGTGCCGCTGCCGTCACCGGGGGCCAGCTCTATGATATCCTCATTCTCCTCCGCAGACTCGGATTTGATGTCGGCGGTGCCGGAAAAGGACTCGCCGCTGTAGCGGTTTACACTGGATATAATAAAGCCCACCACCAGGGCCAGCAGGCAGATAACTATGGCAAAAGCCCAGCATAGATTCTTGATTACTGTCCGTTTGCTTGACATATATTCGGCACCCCCGTGGAAATAAATAGTCGAATCATAGAAAAATAGCGGGCTTATATCAAGCCCGCTATTATTATAATAGTATTTTTGGGAATAATCAAGACTCAGCTTCTGCCAGAGCCTTTGCTTCCTCGATGACCTTCTGCTGTACGTTGCCGGGAGCTTCCTCGTAGCGGATGAACTTGCAGGTGAAGGAGCCGCGTCCCTGAGTCATGGAGCGCAGGTCGATGGTGTAGGAGCTCATCTCTGCCATGGGAACCTCGGCCTCAACGGTCTGCATGCCGTTCTCGGCGGTCATGCCCAGAACCGTGCCGCGGCGCTTGGAGCTGATGTCGCTCATTATATCGCCGAGGCTGGCGTCGGGGATGGTCACCTGGAGAAGTCCGATAGGCTCAAGAATGGTGGGCTTGGCTCTGGGAATACCATCCTGGTATGCAAGGCGTGCCGCAGTCTGGAAAGCCATATCGTTGGAGTCAACAGGGTGGTAGGAGCCGTCGTAGAGAGTGGCCTTCAGGCCCACAAGGGGATAGCCTGCAAGAACGCCCTTGGTGACTGCATTGCGCAGGCCCTTTTCAACTGAGGGGAAGAAGTTTTTGGGGACGGAGCCGCCGAAGACTTCCTCGGCGAATATCATGTCGTCCTGCTCCTCCTGGGGCTCAAAGCGAATCCAGACATCGCCGAACTGACCGGAACCGCCGGACTGCTTCTTATGACGGCCGTGAGCTTCAACCTTGGCCTTGATCTTCTCGCGGTAGGCGACTCTTGCGGGGGAGAGCTCGGTCTCAACACCGAAGCGGGATTTCAGCTTGGAGCAGAGAACGTCCACCTGAATGTCGCCGGCGCCGGAGATGACCATCTGGTGAGTCTCGGCATTGTTTACGAGATTGAAGGAGATGTCCTCCTCGTTGAGTCTTGCAAGACCCACGGCGACCTTGTCATCCTGGCCCTTGGTCTTGGGCGCAATGGCCATGGAGTAGCAGGGCTCGGGAATCTCGATTGCGGGGAGTGTGACCTCATGCTTGGGATCGCAGACTGTGTCGCCGGTCTTCCAGTCCATCTTGCCTATTGCGACTATATCGCCGCAGCAGCAGTCCTTGACCTCGGTGTTCTTCTTGCCGCACATGGTGTAGAGGCGGCCCAGCTTGTCATTGCTCTGGGCGCGGACATTACGGAGAGTCATATCGGAGCTGACTGTGCCCTGCATGACCTTCACGAAGCTGTACTTGCCGAACTGGTCAGATACGGTCTTGAACACAAGGCCCACGGTGGTATCACCGGACTTGTCCTCAGGAGCGGAGACATAGTCAATAATGCCCTGGAGCATTGCCTCGGTGCCTATGTTGCTGATTGCGGAAGAGGCGAATACAGGCACAACGGAGCGGTCCTTAAGGCCAATCTGAATACCCTTGATCATATCCTCTTCGGAAAGCTCCATGGCGTCGAAGAACTTCTCCATGAGCTCCTCGGTGGCACCGGCTGCGGTCTCCATGAGAGCCTCGCGGAGTTCCTCGGCCTTGTCTGCATCGGCTGCAGGGATGTCCACCTTGCTGACCTTTGCGCCGCTGGACTTGTATGCGATGTTGTGCACAAGGTCAATGACGCCGCTGCCGTCGGACATGGGGATGGTGACTGCACAGACGACGGAGCCGTACTCTGCTTTCAGGGCATCCAGCACTGCGTAGAAATCGCCGTGCTCCTCATCAAACTTGGAGATGCAGAAGGCCACCGGCAGATTTGCTTTCTTAAGATATTTCCAGGAGCGCTCTGCACCCACGGAGATACCGTCCTTTGCGGAGCAGACAATCACGCCGCATTCCACAGCGCGGATTGCGGAGAGAACGTCGCCCGCGAAGTCAAAGTAGCCGGGGCAGTCAAGAACGTTGATTTTGCAGCCGTTGTACTTGACGGGTGCAAGAGATGTGGCTATGGTAATCTGGCGCTTGATTTCCTCAGAGTCATAGTCGCAGACGGTGTTTCCGTCGCTGACCTTGCCCATACGGTCTACAGCACCGGTAACATACAGCATACTCTCAGCGAGAGTGGTCTTGCCGCTGTTGCCATGGCCCATTAGGCAGATGTTGCGAATGTTTTTGGTTTCCATGTGTTGCTTCCTCTCTGTCAAATATATTCATACATTTTGAAAAAGTATTTTCAGAATTTCCGATTCATTATACACTATTTTGGCTGTGCTTTGCAACTATATTTTTGATTTGGAAGGAATCTTTGCCTCTCAGGGGGCTAAAATGCTCTTTTCTGGTCTCCGCAGGGGAGCCTGGACGCTTATTCTGCCCTTAAGACCTGGGAGGACACGCTTGACAATGAGTCTCAATGGGCATATAAGATATTAGGATTATTTCAGCTCGGGACGGCGAAGAAGAATGAAAATGGAGAACGACCTGGGGCGGGACAAAGTCTCCCGTCTGGTTTTCAGAATTGCAATTCCCAGTATGCTGGCACAGTTTGTCAATGTGCTCTACAGCATAGTGGACAGGATGTTTGTGGGAAATATACCGGAGTACGGGGATGTATCCCTCGCTGGCGTGGGAATCTGCGGGCCCGTGGTCACTATGATAGGCGCCTTTGCCTTCCTTATCGGTGTGGGCGGTACTCCCCTGATGGGCATTGCGATGGGCGAAAAGAACAGAAAAAGGGCCTCCGAGATTCTTGCAAACTGCTTTGTGATGCTCATTGCCACGGCGGCGGCTGTGACCGTTCTGGCCCTAAGCTTAAGGGAGCCCATGCTCCGGCTCTTCGGGGCCAGCGATGTGACATATCCCTATGCGGAAAAATATTTTACCGTGTATGTGAGCGGCACAGTTTTTGCCCTCACGTCCATAGGCATGTATCAGTTCATAATTGCCCAGGGCTACGCGAAGGTGGGGATGTGCTCCGTAATAATGGGGGCCGTGCTGAACATGATCCTCGATCCCGTCTTTATTTTCGTGCTTAAAATGGGTGTGACCGGGGCGGCCGCGGCCACTGTTATAAGCCAGGCGGCCAGTGCGGTTTTCGTTACGGTTTTCCTGCTTAAAAAAGCGGATATAAGCATAAGCTTCAGAGGCTACAGTGCGGGAATCATGCTGAAGGTCCTGAAGATAGGCTTTTCACCTTTCATTATAATTTTTGCCGACAATGTGATGATCATCTCTCTCAATGCGCTTCTGCAGAAATACGGCGGTGCCCGGAGCGACATGCTCATCACCGTGAATACGATCACCCAGAGCTTCATGCTGGTGCTGACCATGCCCCTGAGCGGCATCAGCGGCGGCACCCAGTGTATTCTGAGCTACAACTTCGGCGCCGGAAACAGTGAAAGAGTTATCAGGGCGGAAAAATATATAATCGGTCTCTGCGTTGGCTACACCACACTGCTTTTCATTCTGGCCTGGGCGGCCGGCAGGGGCTTTGTGTCCCTCTTTACATCAGATCCGGATATTACGGCCGGGGCCTGCCGGGCCATAAGAATCTCCACCCTCATGGCCATCCCCCTCGGCCTCCAGTACCCGATCGTAGACGGCTTTACCGCAATGAGCCAGGTACAACTCTCACTGCCCCTGTCATTCTGGCGCAAGCTTTTATATTTTGTCAGCATTTTTGTTATACCTGTATTTGGTGATGCCTCAATGATATTCTTTGCCGAGCCCATATCGGATTTCTTCTGTCTTGTGGTGAGCGTGCCTGTGTTTGCCCTCAGACTCAAAAAAATTCTTCGCAGAAGAGAGCTCAGTCTGGGAAGATCACCGACGGTCTGAGAACCAAAAAATATAAAAGATTATCCCGGCTGCAAAGCTGCAGCCGGGATATTTTCTGTCAGCCGGAGATGCATTCTGTGAGAATATCCACGGCTCTTTTTATATCCTCCGGATTTATGCCGGAGTAGTTTATAACCAGTATGTGCTGGTTTATGCTGGCGGGCGTCCTGTAGAAGGAGGACAGGAAGGAGAGCCTGAGACCCTTTTTCAGGGCCCTCTCGTAGAGAACGGCGTCGGGCAGCTCTGTGTTAATTTTCAGCAGAAAATGAAGCCCGGCGTTTTCCTCCGCCACGGTGACCCGTTCACTGAGGGGGGAGACCTTAATTTCACCGAGCAGGCTGTCCCTCAGAGCTTTGTAGTACTGCCGCATCCTGTTGATATGGCTCTCAAAATGACCGTCATTCAAGAAACGCAGCAGTGTGTACTGCTCAAAATTTGACACCGTGCAGGAATAGCTGCCCATGGCGCGGCTGAGCTGCCGGAGCAGGTGATCCGGGAGAACCATATAGCTGATTCTTATGGTTGAACAGAGAGTTTTTGAAAAAGTATTCAGATATATGACCTTTTCCAGCTCGTCTATGCTCTGGAGCGTGGGCACCGGCTTGCCTGTCATTCGAAATTCGCTGTCATAGTCGTCCTCAATTATATAGCGGTTTTTATCTGCCGCCGCCCAGCCTATAATCTCATAGCGCCGGTCAATGGGGGTTACTATCCCGCTGGGGTAGTGGTGGGCGGGGGAGAAGTGGAGCACGTCCGCCCCGCTGCGGCGGAGCTCCTCCATATTGATTCCCCTGTCGTCGATGGATATAAAGCTGTGCCTCAGCCCAAGGGCACTGCAGATTCCCCTAAGCTTTCTGTAGCCGGGCTCCTCCAGCGCATAATGCCTGTCACAGCCCAGAAGCTCTATTATAAGCCGGTACAGATAGTCATTCCCGGCGCCTATTACAATATTGTCAGCCTTTACATCCATGCCGCGGAAGCGCCGCAGCTGGGCCGCAATGGCCTCTCTCAGAGCATATATCCCGGCGGGGGGCGAGCTTGTCATGAGGGATTTGGGCAGATCCAGAATGACCTCCCGCATAAGCTTTGCCCAGACTGAGAATGGGAAATTATCCGGATTTGTATTATTCCCTGCAAGGTCTATGAGGGCGCCGCCGTCCTCCGGAGCGTCAAAAATCCTGCCGCTTTTTATCCCTGAGATCTCCGGCCTTTTTTTTACGTCGGCGACGAAATAGCCCCGCTTGGGGAGAGAATAAATATATCCCTCCGCCATAAGCTTCGAATAGGCGTTTTCTATGGTGATGGTGCTTAGATTCAGATTTTTGGCAAAGCTCCGTTTGGAGGGCAGCTTTTCATCCGTACTTAACTGCCCCTCCTCTATATCTTCCTTTATGTATCTGTATAGCTGCTGATAGAGAGGCTCGGGGTCTTTGTCGTTGAAAAAATAAGTGAGCATATGGTCAGATACCGCCGATCTGGATATATTGACCTTATAAATTGATAAAAATTTATATGGCCAGTCTGATTATATACCGGTATCGGGGCAAGTCAAGGAATTCCGACAAAATATGGCATACCGGCGGTGTCCGGGCATGCAAAAAGGGCCACCTGAGACGGTGGCCCCTTGCGTAATGAGTTGAATCAAAGTTTTAAATATACCGATGCAGCAATAACCGGTATTGCGGAGATAAGCATGAAGCCGAGGATGAAGCCAAGGCCGATGCTTCCGGCCTGGAGCATTTTGATAAACACCCAGAGCATGCCAATAACTGCACTCAGCAGGGACACAATGAGGTTTATCTTTACGACCACATACATGCTTCTGCCGGTGTCGGCCATGGTGGTCAGGGGTTCCAGCCCCTCCCGGCAGACGACAGCTGCAATCTTGCTGCCCTTGGAGGGTTTGGCCTCGGTAATCTTGAATCTCTCCACATAGGGCGGAAAATCATATCCGTCCGTCGCGATGTCGAAGGTATCCTTCAGCATATCCGGAGTGACATTGAAGTCCCGCAGTGCAAATATCGGGTGCCGGTTGGAGCGGATAAGCTCAACCAGAGCCTTGCGCACCTGGGGTGAGGCGGTGTATTTCATGCTGAATATGCCGTAGAGCGTCCCGTCGATGGCGAGAAGAACAGTTGTCTTGTCCACAAGACGGAAAGGAATACGCACATTCATAAGCCTCATGAGCTCGCTGCTGCCGCAGAGGACGACATGGCCGTCTATAAGGCCCTTCATTCCTCCGCCGGAGAGGCACTCAAAGTTCTCCACCTTCTGCATTGTGCATTTGTTTTCCTCCATCTCATTGACGAAGCAGGAGGCAATGCCGCAGCCGGAGGCGATCATCATGGAGCCTGCGTAGGATATGACCTTCTGGGCATCCTCATCGGCAAATATGCGGATGGATTCCACAGATACGCTGCCCTCAGGGAAGAGGTCGCGGTCTGTTACAATGAGGTTGTCGCTCTGTCCCACATCGCAGAGGCCGGACCAGCCGGCAATGCCGGAACCGCAGCCGTAGAAAATCTTCATGGAGCCCATACAGAAGGGCAGTGCAAAGCACAAAAGCGCTGTCACCGGAACTGCCGGTGCGAGTATCGCAGAGAAAATAAAAATTATGTCGTAGTAATCACGGCTCACTGCCGCAACGATAAGGGTTAAAAGCAGTGCCGCGGCCAGAAATATGGGGGCGAGCCTGTTGTACATCTCCTCATCCGGGGGAGCCTCCTCCGTGCGGCGGACAAAGCCGGTGGCAGGCTTCTGAGTTTTCAGAAGTGTTATATCCTTGCCCTTTACATTGCTCTCTGCAGTCACGCTGTAAATCGGCTCCTTGCCTATTGCGGGGACCCTCAGGGCCTTGCGAAGCCCGCGGGAGCTGTAGAGTGATGACAGCATCACACCCACAAGGGAGAGACTGGACAGTGCACAGAAGGGCATGTGATGCACGCCGCCCTTTGAGCTGACAACCATTATTGCATCCACGGTGGTCAGTATGCAGCTGAGCACCGCGAGACCGTCCGCGCCCAGACGGAGATGCGCCATCTTGATAATCGCGTTTGTCACGATATCCAGGGCCAGGAGCATGATTGTAAACTGAATCGCCATGCACATTGCGGCCGTGACCGGGAGATAGCCCAGCATACCGGGCATCGGCAGACCGATTGAGGAATAGCACATCACCGCGAGAAGAATCAGCGCGATGAGGCATCTTATCTTTATTGTATTTACATAGGCCCCATAGTATTTTGAGGCGGCCAGGGGCTTCAGCTCTGGGCCCAAATCCTCGTCGTCATCACTCATGGTGGCGGGGGAATTGCCCTTGCCTGTGCCTCTTATCCTCAGCAGCACCGAGGCAAACAGTGAGGCCACATATTCCGAGAAGGACGGCGGGAAGCCTTCTTTTTCATCCGGAGTATCGGAGAGCTCATCCTCTCCGCTCACCTTACCATCACTGTCCTCAAAATCATCGTCGTAATCCCCGGCCTCGGCGTAGGCGTCAAAGCCGTGGGTCACATCCCGGAAGCTCTTTGCAAACTCGGCTTCCTCATCGGGCTCCTCGTTTATGTATTTGGGCTGATATGATCTGCCCCTCTTATCTTTTTTCTTCTTTTTGCCCAGGCTTGGCTTACGTTTCCTGACCTTGAGGGATTCCTCAAAGGCCTCAATATCGTCGTCATCGTCATCAGTACGGCGCTCCGTCTCCGCGAAGCTCTCCTGTTTCGGGGGCACATAAGCCTCGTCGGAGCTTATATCCACTTCTTTTCCGCCGTAGTTGAGAGTTTCCTTTTTCCTAACTCCTCCCAGATTGAAGCTGCTGTTTATATCAGGTGCATACTCTCTCTTTCTTGGAGGCAGGTCCTCCGGCGGGTCGAAAAGCGACTCGTCTTCGGCCTCATAGTCTGTAAAATCTTCACAGGAGTGAAATTCAGAAAGAATGTCCTCGACTGACATGTCGCCGTATTCATTTTTCATGTCATCTTTGTCCATACTGCCATCCATCCTGTCCGACTCATAGATTATGCCGCCTGTATCGTCATCTATGTCATATTCAGTGGATACCCGGAACACGGGCCGTCTTGGGCGGCGAGCTTTGCGGAACATCGGCATGGAGCGCAGCGGCGCGCCGGCCGACTGCTCTACTAATAGGTGCTCGTATTCCACTGTCTATCACTTCCTTGCTTCTTCCTTGCCTAGGGGACTTTTTTATAGTCTGGCTGAATTAGTTTTACACGGAGCGCTGTCTCAGCACCTCATACATGGTGACCGCGGCGGCGGCGGAAGCATTGAGAGAATTAAGTCTTCCGCGCATGGGGAGACTTATAATAAAATCACAGCTCTCCCGGACAAGCCTGCCCATCCCGTCACCCTCAGAGCCTATTACAAGGGCCAGAGAGCCTTTGAGGTCTGTGTGCCACAGGTCACTCTGACCGTCTGCGGCAGTTCCGTAAACCCAGACGCCCCGCCCCTTGAGCTCTTTCACAGCGGCGGGGATATTGGGCACCCGCGCTATTGTCATATGCTCGGCTGCTCCTGCGGAGGCCTTGTCCACAATGGCTGTGAGCCCTGCGCTTCTCCGCTTGGGAATGATAACGCCGTGGGCGCCCACACACTCCGCCGAGCGTATAATTGCCCCGAGATTATGGGGATCGCTGATTTCGTCACATATTATAATAAAGGGGAGCTCGCCCCTTTCATCCGCAACTTTAAAAATATCGTCTATCGTGGAATATTCCCGTACGGCGGCCAGAGCAATGACACCCTGATGGGCGTGGGTCTCGCTCATGTAGTCCAGCTTTCTCCGGTCGGCCTCCACCACGACAATGCCTTTTGATCTGGCCTTTGAGGCGATATGCCCCAGAGTTTTATCCACATCGCCCCTGGCAATGTAGATTTTATCTATGGCCCTTCCGGCCCTGAGAGCCTCGATTACCGCGTTGCGGCCCTCTATAATGTCGTTTTTCAGCTCTTTTTCTTCCATAGTCTACTCCACGCAACATAATTATGGTTACATAATAACACATTGTTATGTAAATTAAAAGTGTTATTTTATTTTTTTGAGAAAACTTTGTTTACAAAATCAGCTAGACTTTGATTTGGCTGAAATGTATTATGTACCCAGAGCAGGTTTGTTTTCTCAGAAAACCTTGTATATCAATACTTTCAGGAGATGCCTATATGAAAAATCCGAGAAACAGCATTGAGAGGTACTGCTACAATCATCCACATTTTGGCATACCGAATCTTATGAAATATATCACCATAGCCAATGTGGTGTTCTGGCTTATCAGCGCCGTAAATCCGGTTCTGATGAGTTACCTCACATTTAATCCCCGCCTTATTCTCCACGGACAGATATGGCGGCTGGTGAGCTTTGCGCTGTATCCGCCCAGCACCGGCCTGCTTGCATTCATCGCTTTTTATTTTTACTACATGATAGGCAGTACGCTGGAGCGCTACTGGGGCACCGGACAGTTCACGATTTACTTCTTCACCGGCATCCTTCTGACGGTTGTATACGGCTTTCTCATGTACTTTATAACCGGGATAAGCTTTAATCTCAGCGCAACCTACATTTATCTCTCCATGTTCTTCTCGTTTGCGGTGCTTTTCCCAGATATGGAGGTCCTGCTTTTCTACATTCTGCCGATCAAGATAAAATACCTTGCATATATTGATGCGGCTGTCTTTGTACTCGGCGTAATCACAAGCTCATTCCCGGCAAATCTTCTGCCGGTGGTGGCTCTCATAAACTTCTTTATCTTCTGCGGCGGCGACCTTCTGAAGTCAATCCCCAGAAGGCGGAGTCCCAAAACCGTGAACTTCCGCCGGGCCTCAGCCAAAAAGAAGAAAGAGGAGCAGCAGGCAAATCTCTATGTGCACAAATGCGCCGTCTGCGGCAGGACCGACAAGGACCATCCTGAGCTTGAGTTCAGATACTGTTCAAAGTGCGCGGGTTACCACTGCTTCTGTGAGGACCATATATATAACCATGTGCACTTCAAGGAGTAATCTGAAGCTGATTTTTTGAATATTCCCTCCGGGGCCTTCAAAGCCCCGGAGTTTTCTTTTGCATTCAGCCAAGCTTTGAATATTCACAGCTGCTCTGGGGCAGGGGTTTGGCGGCGGAATTCAAATATTTTGAGTAGTTCAGGCGGCCGTTGCTGCCGAGGGCGGCTATATATGTACAGGCACCGTCGGGGCAGACGGAAAATTTTGCCGGGTTCTCAGAGACCGGTATATCAATGGGATAATCCGTGTCTCCGTTGAGGTTTATCCTGAGCTTTATCTCGTCTCCGTCGATAACGACTCCGGAGGTAAAGCCTGTGCACCTGGCATCGATTCCCACGGTAAATGGGATGAGGGTTGGGTCTCCACTGTAAAATTCCCAGGCGCCGCAGTAGGGGATATAGTTCTCCAGAACAGTTACCCACCAGTCTCTGTCTTTAATCTCGCCGTCATATTCGCTGAGCCAGAGGTATGCTGCCGGAAGCTGACCGCTGCTGCAGTACTCATAAAACGGCCTGCTGAAATCTCCGGCCTCCTCGGCTTTTTCTATGTATTCTGCACTGTCTTTATAGTCCCCCAGCCCGGAGAAAAGCTGAGACACACAGTCACATATGGGTGCAAAGCCGCTTTCCGGCACTTCTTTGATATTTATTTCCACCCCGTCCTCATGGAGAACATCTCTTAAATCTGAGGAGACGCTTTTGCCCAGCTTTGAAAATACGGTTTCGGGAATATAGATGACGCTTTTAACTCCGGTCTCACTGCTTATGTCTGCACAGATTCCCCGCATAGAGTATTTTGCTGTGACCTCGTAGAGGGCAACGGCTCTCATGTACATGCATTCCCGGGCCATGTCTGCGCTGTCGCTGTAGCTGTCCAGGGCGAGAAAGGCATCTCTTGCCTCACAGTATTTTTTCTCATCCAGCAGAGCCGCTGCCGCATCATAGGCTTCATTCAGCTTTGCATCGTAGTAACTGCTGACAGCAGCCTGGGCTTTCTCTTTTTGGACGGCGCTGTCTTTATAATTTCCCAGCTCCCCAAACGTGCTCTCTGCGGCCCTGTACAGCGCCACAGAGACACTGTCCCCCTCGGGAATCTGCGACCGGCGCATATTCAGCAGCTCAAGCCCCTTTATGTCGCTCTTTTCCGCACAGCTCATAATATACATTGCTTTCCGGTAGGGCACATTCTTTTCAGCCTGCTCCCTGCAGTCTGAATAGGAGCCCATGGCTTCAAAAGCCTCCTGTGCCCTGTCAAATTCCTGACTCTCCAGAAGCTGAACTGCGTAATTATAGTCATTTTTTCTGGCTATAAATCCGGGAACCGTGGCAGCAATAAGGATAAGTACTGCTATCACAGGCACCAGAATGAAAATAAGCTTTTTATATTTGCCGAGCTTGATATGCTGCTCCTCCTGAACCTCTTCCTCCTCAATTTTCTCAGACTCCACCCGCTGGGCGCACTCTGAGCGGAGAGAGGACAGGTTGACATCCTTAAGGGCGGCAAAGACCCGCCGGCAGCTGTGGCACTTGGGCTCAGCCGCACTGTTTATGGCCCCGCAGGTGCAGTACCAGAGATCCCTCTGCTCCTCGGGGAGATATTTGCAGTCAGCGCCGTAGCGTATGGCAAACTGCTCCGAGAGCTCATCATCACCGTAAGCCTCGGAGAGCAGACGGGGACATCCGATTTTTACCCATTCACTTCCGCTGCCGTCCCAGGAGCTGTTGTCGCTGAAAATTACCTCACTCACGGCGAGGGTAAAGGAGCGCACCCTGTTGTCCGGCATGATGACTGCGGCCTTCTGACCGAAGCAGTCGTCACGTTTGGCCGCGAGGTCCATGTACTGGTATTCAACCTTATCCCAGGCCGCATGCCCGGCAGTATCCAGCGGGGTGATCTCCAGCTTCAGGGATTTAACGGTCTTGTCAGAGATGTTTTCAAATTTGACCTGCACCAGAACCGAGCGGGTGAGGCTGTCCTCAAGGAGGGCGGAGGCCGCCGCCACAACCGGTGCCCCGTCGGCATAGAACATGTGCTCAGGCCTGTAAATTATCGAATATCTTTCACCCATTCAGGCCACCTCAGATTTCAGGCAGATCGTCGCTTATCACGGCGGATATAGAGCCGCCGGCCCTGTCCGGGAGCGCAATTATAAGCAGATAACCGGGAATCCACAGCAGGAAGGGGAGAACAAAATATTTCTTCTGTGACCATCCCTTCATTATGGCAGTTTTATAGAACTCTCTTGCAACGAAGAAGTGAGCTGCCAGGACAGCAATCAGTGCAAGAATATATACAGTAATAATCACCGCAGTCATGCTCCCTTCACATAAAATGTAATTAAGTACATTATAATTATGTAATCGACATTATGTCAAGTTAAATATTGTCGAATATTGCGGCAGACGGAAAAGAATATGATAAATCCGGCGTATAGAGTTGAATCCGGGAAAAAGAATAAAAAAAGCAAAAATAAGGCTTGCATTTATCCCGGGTATGTGCTAATATAATCGAGCGCTGAGAAATATCCGGGTGTAGCGCAGATGGTAGCGCGCTTGAATGGGGTTCAAGAGGCCGCTGGTTCAAATCCAGTCACTCGGACCAAGTAAAAACCTGCAAGTCCTTAGTATCAAGGGTTTGCAGGTTTTTTCATATCTATCATCAATTACAGAAAATGGCGGCAAATGGAGCAAAATTTTGCTTTATTGCCCACTCTATTACCCACCACAAAAGAGCCGTTTTATATTTGACTATCAAGGGCAGAGATCAAAGCCACAGACTCCGACCCTTTTTATTTATTGCTTCAGAGAAAATAAAAGAGTGCCCAGGCATTTGCCTGGGCACTCTTTTGCTGTCTATTGTAAAGAATATAAGCTATTTTTCATTCAGAGCCTTTGCGACGTATTCGGAGGCATTTTTGAATATATCGTCAAAAATCCTGACGGCCTCTCTGTCGTCACCGCAGCCGATGGCATCACTCAGGGCGTCATAGAGGGGCAGATCCCTTTTGACCTCCGCCCTGTCGGAGTAGTGTATTTCAATTAGATTTCTCAGCATTTTTTCAAAGCTTTGGAATGCGATGGTGTAGACCGCGTTGCCGGAAATCTCGGTGAGGCAGTGGTGGTAGTCGTAAATTGCGGCAGGGAGCGCCTTTTCGTCCGCGGAGTATATGCTGTTCATCTTCTCATCTATAAGGGCCCTGCTTTTCAGGTTTATTCTTTTACAGGCAAGGCGTACGCATTCCCTCTCGATAAGGATTCTGTAGTCCATCAGGTCCCGGAAGAGCCCCGCGTCCAGAAGCTTTGAATCATAGGCCATTATTGCCGCAAGGGTATTTACCGAGCCCTCTTTCAGGTAGTCTGCAACAAAGGTCCCTTTCCTTGGGCTGACCTTCAGAAAGCCCAGTCTCTCAAGGCACAGTATGCCCTGATTTACGGAGCCCCGGCTGATATTCAGCTCTTTTGCCAGCTCCCTCTCGGGCTTCAGCTTCTCACCGGGCCTGAGCTCACCGGACAGAATGCGGCCTTCAATTATCTCAATGAAGGCATTCTTCAGAGTCTTTTCATTTTCCGGAACCGGCACAGCGTATCCCTCCCGACAGACTATAATCACCGCAATTATATTATGGGACTGCCTCAAAAGCAAGCTGGTTTGGGAACTATGACCACCGGGCCGGTTCTTTGCCGCTTATGTACAAATAAGGACTCGTTAATTCGTTGACAGACGGGGCCTTTTATGCTTGCTCTGGTATAGCCACAGCCTTATAATATCAGGTAGAAGAGCTCACAGTTAAGGCAGAAACGGAGGTTATACAAAATGCAAAACTACGATGTAATTGTGATCGGCGCCGGAAACGGCGGGCTTTCTGCGGCCGCATATCTTGCAAAGGCAGGAAAGAAGGTACTGGTCCTTGAGAAGAACAACCTGCCCGGGGGCTGCGCCACCAGCTTCCGCAGGGGGGATTTTGAGTTCGAGTCGGCACTGCACGAGATGTGCCAGATGGGCTCGGGGAAAAACGGTGAGAAGCTGGGCGCGGTGAGAAAGCTTCTGGACGGCTACGGTCTGGATGTGGACTGGGTCAAAATCAACGAGACCTTCAGCGCCGTAGCGACCGATGAGGAAAAGGGCTTCAATGTCTCCATGCCCATAGGGGTTGAGGCTTTTTTGGATGAGATGGAGCGGCAGGTCCCCGGCTGCCGTGAGTCCATGGCCAATGCCATGGAGCTTGCAAGGATGCTGGGCGACGGTGTTGACTGGCTGGCGGAGCGGAACAACCACCCCAATCCCATCCAGAAGGTAGAGATGCTTATAAAATGGCATGACCTTATGAAGGTGGTCCCGGTTTCAACGGAAGAGATGCTCCGGCGCATTGGTGTGCCGGAAAAGGCGAGGAATATCTTTGAATCCTACTGGACCTATGTCTCAGCGGACTCCTCCAGGATGTCCTTTGCGGTGTATGCCTACATGACCTACACCTACATCACCCAGGGACCCTGGATATGCAGGATGAGGAGCCACGAGATCTGCCTTGCCTTTGACAAGAGAATAAGGGAGCTGGGCGGCGACATATGGTACAACACCGAGGTCACTGAAATCGATGTAAAGGGCGGCGCCGTGCGGGGCGTAAGGCTGGCCTCCGGCGAGTATATCGCCTGCGGCAGGGTGATTTCAAACCTCATGCCCAACACCGTGTTTGACAAAATGGTGGACCACAGCGAGGTGCCGGAGAGAGACCGGAAGTCCCTGAACGCAAGAAAGATTGCCCAGTCCGTATTTACCCTGTATCTCGGTCTGGACGCCACCGCGGAGGAGCTGGGGCTTAAGGGCTATGACACCTTCATGCGCCGGGACCCCGACAACAGAAATCAGTACAATAATTCTGCAAATATCGAGACCCACGAGGATATTACCGTAACCGTCCTCACAAATGCCATACCAGACGCGGCGGGAGAGGGGAAATCCTTCCTGCAGTTTTCAAAGTTCTACATTGACGACCCCTTTAAGGATGTGACCGAGGAGGAGTACTTCAAACTCAAGGACAGGATCGCAATGAGCTGTGTGGACCGCTATGAGGAGGTCACAGGCTGCCATATAAAGGACCATATTCAGGAGCTGGTTGCCGCAACTCCCGCCACCTGGGCGAGATACCTGGGCACGCCGAGAGGGGATGTCTACGGCTACGAGCCCCGCAGCTGGGACGGAATGTTCCCGAGGGTGCAGTCCGGCACGGAAGACCTTGACTACAACATCAGGGGCCTCCGCTTTGTGGGCGGCCACGGGACACAGATGGATGGATACAGTCAGGCATATCTGTCAGGCGCCGAACAGGCCAGATATACCCTCATGGACATGAAGGAGGGCAAATAAGATGAAGTATAATTATGATAAAAAAGTCCTGAAGGGCCTGGGCGTCGGCCCCTTCCTGAATCAGGTAAAGCTCAGAACCGCAAAGATTGAGGAGGCCCCGGACAGCATTCCATCCTCGGAATACAACGTAAACCGCCTTGCAAAGTCTCTCCACCCCGCAGTTCAGCACTGCATAATAACATCTGCCGCGGACCACGGGGATGCAAAGAGCTTTGTACTTTCACCGGACAGGGGAAAGGGAACGGAGAAGATGGCCTATTTCCGGGCTGGCCAGTATGTGAGCGTGGACCTCAATATCGAGGGGGCCGTGCTCAGCAAGCCCTATACCATTCGTTCTGCCCCCCGGGAAGCGCTGGGCGGTAATTCCCGCTATATCCTGACCGTGAAGCTCACGGATCCGGCCTATGCCTCAAGATACATCCTTGCAAACTGGAAGGAAGGGGACAGGGTGGATATAAGCGGCCCCCTGGGCAACTTCTATTATCAGGAGCTGAGAGATGCGGAGACAGTGCTCGCAGTTGCCGGCGGGAGCGGGATAACACCCTTCTTCTCCATGGCCTCGGCAATTGCTGACGGCACTGAGGATTTCAATCTCACCATACTCTACGGCAGCAGAACCGCTGAGGGCATCCTTCTGAAGGATGAGCTTGAGGCTGTGGCCGAGAGAAGCGGCGGCAGAGTTAAAATTGTGCATGTCCTCTCCGATGAGGAGCGGGAGGGTTATGAGCACGGCTTTATAAGCGGGGAGATCATTAAGAAGTACGCCCCCGAGGGAGATTATTCTGTGTTCATGTGCGGCCCGAAGGCGATGTATGAATACTGCACGGACGAATGCAGAAAGCTGGGCCTCAAGGAGCGGAGAGTCCGCAGGGAGCCCTCAGGCGACTACATGGGCGCTGAGAATAACGAGGATTTCCCCAAAAATCTCAAAGGCAGGGAGTTTAAACTCACCGTGGACATTCACGGAGAAAAGCAGACCATAACCTGCAAATCCAGTGAATCACTGCTCTGGGCCATGGAGAGAGCGGGAATCGCGGCCCCCTCCCACTGCCGCAGCGGCGAATGCGGCTGGTGCCGTTCAAGACTGGTGAGCGGCCAGTACTACTTGCCCAAGGAAGCGGACGGCAGGAGAATGGCGGACGAAAAATTCGGATGGATTCATCCCTGCTGCAGCTATCCCCTCAGTGATATGGAGATATGCGTGTTCCCCCTGAGCACAAAATAGACAGTCAATAAAAGCGGAGTTCCCCGAAGGGTGAGAGCCCTTCGGGGATTTTTGCTGTTGACAGCGGGAAAAGGCACCTTATAATATAATAGAGACAGAGAGGCATACCGCCTCTGCTGACCCGGGACCGGAAAGGGGATATTGCATGGAATACCGAATAGGGATAGATTTGGGCGGCACAGCCATAAAAATGGGTGTTGTGGACGAGAATTACAATGTGCTGTTCAAACGCTCACTGCCCACGGCGGAGAGCTTTGAGAGAGCCGCCGGAGACATGGCGGACTGCGCGGAGAGACTTGCAGGAGAGGCCGGTCTGGAGCTCAGGAGGTTCCGCTGTGCCGGAATGGGTGTCACAGGCGGCATAAACAAGCAGGGCCTTCTCATATATTCCGGCAATACCACCTGGGCGGACGTGTCCCTGAAACGGGAGATGGAAAAGCATTTCCCCATCCCCGTGTATATCGGGAATGACGCGGACTGCGCCCTCATAGGGGAGAGCCTCGCCGGGGCGGCAAAAGGATATAAAAATATTGTCATGCTCACTCTGGGCACAGGTGTGGGCGGCGGGATTATTATAGACGGCAGACTTTACAGCGGCGACGAATACATGAGCACGGAGCCGGGACATTTCCCCCTCTTCCACGACGGACTCAGCTGCGGCTGCGGCTCCAGGGGCTGCCTTGAGACCTACGCCTCAGCCAGCGCCCTTGTCCGCCAGGCTGAGGAGGCAATGACAGAGCATCCTGAATCCTCCCTCTGCGGGGCGGAGAGAGCCTGCGGCGGGCTTGACGGGCGTATAATTTTTGAGTGTGCCCGGCAGGGGGATGAGACGGCCCTCGCGGTAATAGACA
>JBMNPZ010000028.1:0-24101 GCA_050943875.1 Candidatus Limivicinus sp.
TAAACAGAAACAAAAAGCCGCCAAATATTTTTTTAATTATACAGATAACAAAATTTTGAGAACATTCCTGCAATATCTGATATTGTAAAAAACGGCCTGATACAATATAATAATATCAGAACAAAAGAAATTCGGGAGGAAAAACTGTGAAGTCCAAATACGGCGGATATATGGGCAGGGTCGTAAGACTTGACCTGAGCACGGAGAAAGTTACGGAGTATCCCTGGACAGACCGGGACAGGGAGCTCTACATCGGCGGGAAGATTATGGCCTCAAAAATACTGCTGGACCATCTCACCGGCAAAGAAGAGGCTTATTCCGAGGAAAACTGGATAGTTATCTCCACGGGACCCCTCACGGGCACAGGCGCCCCCAGCTCCGCCCGTTTCAATATCTCCGGTGTTTCACCCCAGACCGGCATCGTGGCCTCATCAAACTGCGGCGGAGACTTCGGATACTATCTCAAGCGGGCCGGCTATGATGCCCTTATACTCAGCGGCAGATGCAGGGAGAGAAGCTGGGTCGAGATACGGGAAGACAGTTTTGTATTTCACAGCGCGGAGGAGCTCTGGGGCATGAAGACCTCCCGGACCCAGAGGGCCATTGAGGAGAAAATGGATGTGAACGGCAGGCTCGGCATGATTGTTATCGGCCCTGCCGGGGAGAATCTTGTTAAATACTCCTCGATAATGAGCGGGGAGAGGGCCGCGGGCCGCACGGGTCTGGGTTCGGTCCTGGGCTGGAAGAATCTCAAGGGAATTGCCGTGACGGGCAGTAAGACAGTGCCGGTGCATGACAGGGAGAAGACCACAAAGCTTTGCAGGGAATGGTTTTCTTATCTCAAAAATCACCCAATAACGGGAAAGCAGATGCCGGGAATGGGCACGGCCGGCCTTGTGAGTCCCATGGAGGCCAGGGGACTGCTCGCAACCGAAAACTATTCCTCCGGCCGCTTTGAGGATTTTGACTCTGTGAGCGGCGAGACCCTGACGGAGGAATATCTGGTCAAAAATCAGGGCTGCTTCTCCTGCCCCATACGCTGCGGCAGAACCGTGAAGGTGAAAGGACAGAATGTAAAGGGCCCGGAGCTTGAGACTCTCGGCCTTCTGGGCGGCGGGATCCGCAACAGCTCCATGCAGAATATTATGGACTGGAACTATGAGCTTGATGAGCTGGGTATGGACACAATTTCCACCGCCAACACCATAGCCTGGGCCATGGAGGCCAACGAAAAGGGCCTGTGGGACTGCGGACTCAGCTTCGGCAGGACCGAGGGGCTTACCCAGGTCTTTGACGATATTGCCTACCGCCGGGGCATAGGAGACGAGCTGGCGGAGGGCTCAAAGCGCCTGAGCGAAAAGTACGGCGGGAAGGATTTTGCCATGCATTCCAAGGGCCTGGAGCTTGCGGCATATGAGCCCCGCAGGGCAGTGGGCCAGGGGCTGGGCTATGCTGTTTCAAACAGGGGCGGCTGTCATCTCAACGGGGGCTATCTCGTCATCCTAGAGGGCCTGGGCCTGGATGTGGACCCCCAGACCCCCAAGGGCAAGGCGGACTTTACCATGCTCTTTCAGGACCTGATGGAGGCCATATCCGGCGCAGGACAGTGTTTGTTCACTTCCTACGGCGTGCTTCCGGCCTTCCTTGTGGAAAAACCCAGCAGCTCCGTCGCAAGAGCCGTGAACTGGAGCATACCCCACCTGGGCTGGGCGGTGCGCATTGTGAACCGATTCCCGGGGATGCTCTGCTTCAACCTGCCCTTTATCCAGCATTCCTCCATGATAAAATATGCCACCGGCATGAAGATGAACCTGGGGCGGCTCATAAGAATAGGGGAGCGGGGCTATGATACGGAGCGCTGGATCGACACAAAGTTCGGCATAACTGCAAAGAATGACTCCCTGCCCAAACGCCTCACCCATGTGCCCCAGGACCCCGGTGACCCCACAACCGTCGTCCCCCTTGAGAGAATGAAAAAGACCTATTACAGGGCCCGGGGCTGGACAAAGGACGGAATTCCGAAAGAGAGCACGCTGAGGAGGCTTAAAATAATATGATAAAGGTCCGATTCTTCGGCCCGCTGCGTCTGGACACGGGTATAAAATCTCTGGAGACCGGGGCAGGGGATATTAAAGAACTCCTGCGGAATGCGGAGGCCGCCTCAAAAATTCCCGCCGGGACCCTGAAATACTGCAATATTTTTGTGAACAACAGGAAGATTAAATCAAATGAGAAGCTGCACGACGGAGATGAAGTCATGCTCCTTATGCCCTTCCGCCGCGGATAAGCAGAGCCGACTGAGAAAAATGTAAAAATATTATTTAAAATCCGGTTCTGAACGAGCCGGATTCTAGTTTATCTGTTATAATGAAAAAAGAATTATAGAATTTTGTCTTTACCACGGATACAGGCTTTAAAATCAACCCCTGTAAAAAACCTGAAAGGCGGAACTCAAGTGAAAAACAAAACAGTGACTCTGGATGAGGCTATGGCGGTCATACACGACGGACAGACCATAGGCTTCAGCGATGCCCACGGCATGTTCGCGGCGGATGAGCTCATAGCGGGGCTTCTTGAAAAAGGAGTCCGGGATATAACCGCCGTCTCAAATTCCGGAGGCAACCCCTATGAGGGCGTGGGGCTTCTCATAAAGAATCACAGAATTAAAAAACTCATCACCACCCACACCGGCATGAATCCCGAGGCGATAAGGCAGATAAACGCCGGAGAGCTTGAGGTGGAATACTGCCCCATGGGGACATGGATAGAGCGCCAGCATGCGGCGGCGGCGGGCCTGGGCGGCTGCCTCACCCCCACAGGCGTGGGTACCGAGGTGGCGGAAGGGAAGCAGGTCCTGAATATTGACGGCAGGGACTATATCCTGGAAAAACCTCTTGGCACGGATGTGGCGCTTGTCAAGGCGACAAAGGCCGACACCGCCGGGAATGTCCATTTCAGGATGAATGCTCTCTCCGGCAACGACACCCTCGCCCTGGCGTCGAAGTTCGTTATTGTCGAGGTGGAGGAGCTGGTGGAGTTCGGCAGTCTCGGCCCTGAGGAGATACATCTTCCGGCACCCTGTGTGGACATGGTCTACCTCAGGACAGGAGAGAAGCGGTACTGGCCGCAGAACTGGTATAATTTCAAGGCTGCGGAAGAGAGAAAGGGGGACAGGTGACCATGGCACTTACAGGACGTGAGCTCATTGCGGCCCGCTGTGCAAAGTTTTTCCATGACGGCGATTTCGTAAACCTGGGCATAGGAATTCCCCTTATGTGCACAAAATATCTCCCCAAAGACATAGATATCTGGCTGGAGGCGGAGATAGGCACCGTGGGCATCGGCCCCGCTCCGGACTGGGATGAGGCCGACATAGATATCTACGATGCAGGCGGTCACCCGGCTACTCTTGTCCCCGGGGCCTCTGTCTGCGATCTCCAGCGCTCCTTTGCCTATATCCGGGGCGGCCATGTGGACATGACGGTCCTGGGAACACTCCAGGTGGATCAGGAGGGAAATATCGCAAACTGGAAGATCCCCGGAAAGTTTGTCCCCGGCATGGGCGGCGCCATGGACCTCTGCGCCGGAGTTAAAAAAATAATTGTCGCCACGGATCACTGCAATAAATTCGGCGAGCCCAAGGTAATGAAGAGGTGCACCCTGCCCCTCACGGCTCTCCACTGTGTCACTGACATTGTGACTGAGCGCTGCTATTTTGAGGTCAGCCCCGGCGGCCTCATTCTGAGAGAGCTCGCCCCCGGCTGGACGGCCGAGGATATCAGGGCCTGCACGGATGCGGATTTTACGGTCCCTGAGCATGTGGGAATTATGGAGGCCTGAGCCCTTTTCAAACTTAATATTCCGTATTAAACGTCCCTGCAGACTGCCGGGGCGTTTAATTTTTTGCTGTCTGCATATAATAGGCAGGCATAAATTTTCCTGTTTTTTGAAAAAACAGCGGCTTTTCAGCAGCTTATACAAAAATATTTCGTCATATGGTATAATTTTCATCACTGTTTTTTGTGGTTTGTTCACAAATTCTGCGCCGTTTTATGTTAATATTAACGCCCGTTGAGGTTAAATATCAACGACAGTTGAAATCAGCAATTTTATTCCCGGAGGATATTTAATGAAACAGCAAAGCCATCGCCTTTTAGGCCGTTATTTAATTGATAATCTGCCCGAGCAGCCCAAGAGTCTCCGCACCCGCGCATTTCTCATCGGCTGTGTCGAGCCTGACAGCAACCCCCTGTCCTATCTCAAGGGCTCCTTCCGCTCCCGCTGGTTCTACGGTCACAACTACCAGAACTCCGACCGCTGGATAGAGCGCCATATAGACAGGCTGAAAGCAAAGCAGCACTGGAATCTCTGGAACTACTACTGCATGGGGAAGCTCATACACTACACCTCTGACGCATTTACCTATGTCCACAACAATTGCTTTACGGAGCCCATTTCAGCCCACAGAGAATACGAAAACAGACTTCAGGAGCAGTTTTTGCCCAGACTCAGGAGAAACAGGGACATCAAGCCCCACACTGCAGGGGATCTGAACAGATTTTTCCGCAATTCCCATGAGAATTATCTGAGAAAGGACGCCGATGTGCGCAGGGACTGCAACTACATTCTGAATATCACCAACTGGCTTTTCAGTCAGCTTGTCCCTGAGGCCTGCTCAGTCTGAGCCTCTTCAGAGCCGATTATATCCGAACACCCCGAAACTCCACTGGTTTCGGGGTGCTTTTGCAGCTTGAAGTTTTGAGATTCTCAGGGCAGATGGTGCCCCCTTGAAAAAAATTCAGCTAAGCGTTAAAATTATGTGCAATGTAAATTAATGTAAAATTTTGGCATGCCGTGACGGCAGGGGAGATGAATTTCAGGTGAACGCAAGGATACAGAAAATTTTAATAAATGCGGCGGTCGTCCTGATAATTCTTCTTCTGCTGTTCCTAATATGGATAACGGCGGCCCGCGCTGCCCTATCCACCGGACACTATGAGCTGGCGGAAAAGCTTTACAGACCCTTCCGGGGTGAGCAGTATTACGAGAGCATATATGACAGGGGCGAAGAGTTCTTTGCCGGCGGCGATTATGAATCGGCGATGAAAGCCTTCGGGAGTCTTGCAGAAGCAGATTACGGCGACTGGGAGCTTAAGACCCTGGACTGCAGATTCAGACTTGCCCGGTCGGAGTTCGACAGGGGAGACTGTGCCTCTGCGTATGAATACCTGAGCCCTGATAAAATTCCGCCTGTTGAGCTCCGCCCAAACGGCTGGTCTGCACTTTACAATGACTGCGCGGCAGGACTGATTCTGCAGAAAGTTGAAGAAGGGGACACGGCGGCAGTTCCGGAGATATACGGGCAGGCCGTGATAAGACAGGCAGATGAAGCCGGCCTTGAGGCCTTCCAGGGTGCCCTGTACTCAAGGGCCGCGGAATATATGCACGGCCAGAATTTCCCTCCTGCAGAGTTCCTTTTCAAGCTCCTGGGCAGCTTCAGGCACAGTGACGAGAGAGAGCTGGAGTGCAGGGCCTGGAGGGGATATCCCGCCACAGATGAATCAATTCTGGCCGGTGCGGAGCTCATGACCTCCGAAGAGGGAGGGGAGCTCTATCATATACCCTTTGCCTTCGTTTATTTTCCGGAAAATGTGGACAGGGATACAAAGCTTCTGGTCTATTTTGCAGGCGGCGGCGGTGAGAGCATACTTGACGCCTGCTACCCCATGGGCTATGTCTCAAAATACCGTCCCAATGCGATCTGCCTCTTTATGGCGGGTTCGGGCTTTGCATATATGGAGAGCTATATGGAGAGCACCCTGGACTATTTGATGATGCTCTGCAGACACTGCAATATTTTCCCGCCGGAGACCGTTGTGGCCGGCTCCAGCAACGGCGGCTATACTGCGCTGCAGTTCAGCTGCAAGCTGGAAAAAGGCATGCACCGGCCGGTGAAATCCATACTTATTTTTGACATGGGACTGGATTGGGAGGTCTCCCCCGCCGGGGGCAACCTCAGCGATGAGGAGATAAAGCTTTTGAAGGACTACGGGACGGTGATCTATGCCTTCGAGCAGAAAAAGGACCTCAGGGACTTCGGTGCTGTTTACCACATGCTGGCCAGCGGCCTTCAGGTGGAGGGCATATCCTGCTGGAACAAGGGGCACAATGAGATTACTGTGAACGGATTCCTGAAGGGGGCCATGTCCTGGGGCCTGGGCGAGTGTGAGCTGGACCCCCTGGAGTACAACAACAAATTCGATGAGGGAAGTAAAGAGGAGTCAGATTTGTCCTGACTCCTCTTTTTTTCATGTCCTGTTTTACCCCAATCTGCGGTCTGCCTATTTCCCCGGCATGCCCTCACCGCTGACATAGCGGGCATTGAATTCCATGTTGATGTCCTTAATCTCTTTTTCACCGTCAATATATGCCTGATACATCTCTGCAAGACCGGGCATGCATTCATCACAGGATATATCTGCATAGCCCAGGGCATCCCGGACGATTTTTTTCCGCTCTTCCCGGCTTGTATCCTTTATTAAGAAACCTGACATTATCTCCGCTCTTTTCTGTTTAGTATTTTTATTAACCCTGCTGTTTTTTGGACTTTCCCGAAAGAATGTAGAGGGGGACAGCCGCAAGCTGGGAGACAAGCGAGACCGCCGTCATGGCGGGGACACTCAGGTCGTAGAGAACTCCCAGAAGCCAGCTCCCGAGAAACCAGAATATGCCAAAGGCACACTCAAAAATCCCGTAGCCCGTAGCGCGGCTGTTTTTCGGCACCATAGTGCTGACGGCGGCCTTCAGTATGGATTCCTGGGCCCCCATCCCCACGCCCCATAGGGCCACGCCGAACAGCACCCCGGCGATGCTTTTTGAGTTGAACACAAAAATCCCGAAGGGAGCCGAAATAAGCGTGGACCAGACGAGGGCTTTTACGCCTTTTTTATCATAGAGAAGCCCGAAGAAGAGGGCGGCAGCTGCATCCACAAGCATTGCCCCCGCGTAGATAAGGGGCAGGGTCTCACTGCTGACAATTGATGCGGCAGCTCCGGCGGAGGCTGTAAAATCCGTAAATGTGCGGGAGATATGCATCACGATCAGGGAATAATCCACAAAGCCGAAGGCAAAAAGGCTTATGCCCGCGATGTAGCAGACAAATTCCTTCTTCATCTTGAAGGGGACATACTCCCTGGGCGCGGGCTCAAAATGCTCGGGATTGGGGAATTTGTGCCGTGTGACCAGCAGGAGAATAATTGTAATTGCTCCGGGGATTGCCAGCACCGCAAAGCACAGCGAATAGATCTCCAGTGTGCTGCCCTCGGTCTTGAAGAGCATCACAAGGTACAGCAGCACCGGCCCCAGAAATGCGCCTATCTGATCCAGCACCTCCTGGATTGCGAAGCTCCTGCCTGCCCCCTCCTGGGAGGCGGCAAAGGACATGATGGTGTCCTTCGCGGGCTTTTTGACGGCCTTGCCCACCCGCTGGATAATCAGAAGCCCGCAGGCGGCAAGCCAGCCGTGCTCTCCCACAAGGGCCAGAGCGGGAACAGCGGCTATATCCAGCACATAGCCCAGTATGGTCATGGGCCAGTACTGCTTTGTCCGGTCTGTGAGCCTTCCGAATAAATAGCGCAGGGAATATCCCACAAGCTCGCCCAGGCCCGAGGCAAAGCCTATCACGGAAGCCGAGGCCCCCAGAAGGGCCAGATATGCGCCCCGGATGCTGGATGCGCCCTCGTGGGTCATGTCCGAGAACAAGCTCACTATTCCAAACAGCAGTATGAACAGCATAGCCTGTGAGAGCTTTTTCTTTTTTTCTTCGTTTTGCATTATGTAAACCTCATTACTCATAAATTAATGCCGGATACGGATTGAGCATTGCTGAGCTGCCCATTTTAATCCTGCTTTTGGCAGCGCCACAATAGCGGCATTTGCAGGCATATTTCATAATCACTCTTACAACTTATGATTGTAGAATAGAGCGCCGTGCTTGTCAATATCCGCATGTTTTCAGCCGCCGGCCCCCGCTTTATTCCCCCGCCTGCAGGGCATTTAAAAGCTTATTCAAAAAAGGACAAGCACAGTCAATAAGATACATTTTAAGACCTTTAAAATTGGACGGCTTTTATTTATACTTATACTGTGTATAATAACGGAAAAGACAGTTTCAGGGAGGAAATTTATCATGCAGTACGGTCATTTTGACAATGAGCGCAGAGAATATGTGATTGACAGGGTGGATACCCCGGTTTCCTGGACAAACTATATCGGTTTGAAGGATATGTACGGCGTTTTTAACCAGACAGCCGGCGGATATATCCTCTACAAATCCCCGGAATACCACCGTATCACCAGGTTCAGACCCAACGGCGTCCCCATGGACGGACCGGGCCACTATGTCTATCTCAGGGACAATGACAGCGGCGATTACTGGTCTGTCTCCTGGCAGCCTGTGGGCAAGCCGAAGGAGCACTACGAGTGCCGCCACGGCCTGAGCTATGTAAAATATAACTGCGATTACAGCGGCATAGACGCAAGCGAGACGCTCTTCGTGGCCATGGACGACCCCGTGGAGATCTGGGATGTGCGCCTTAAGAATAACAGCGGCAGAAAGAGAGAGCTCTCGGTGTATTCCTATCTGGAGTTCAGCTTCCATCAGATCGACATGGACAACCGCAACTTCCAGATGAGCCTCTACGCCGCAGGCAGCAGATATGAGGACGGGGTTATTGAGCATGAGCTCCACTATGAGGAAGATTCCTGCCAGTTCTTCACCGGCGACAAAACTGCCGACGAATATGACTGCCTCAGGGACTCCTTTATTGGCCCCTACCGCACAGAGAGAAACCCCATCGCCGTGGAGAGCGGACACTGCAGCAGCTCTTTCCAGAAGGGCGGCAACCACTGCGGCGCACTTAAGAGAAATATAAGCCTGGCCCCCGGTGAGGAGGCAAGACTCATCTTCCTTCTGGGCGAGGGCGGCGTGGCCGAGGGCCGCAGGATGAGAGAGAAATACACCGCAGAGCGCGTGGATGAGGATTTCAGCCGCCTTGCAGAATTCTGGGACGACAAGCTCTCCTGCCTCCAGGTCTCAACTCCCAATGAGGGCATGAACACGGAATTGAATATCTGGAACCTCTACCAGAGTGAGATAAATGTCATGTTCTCCCGCTTTACCTCCTTCATAGAGGTGGGCGGCAGAACCGGCCTAGGCTACAGGGATACGGCTCAGGATGCCATGTGCATCCCCCATTCCAACCCCGTAAAATGCCGCCAGCGCATTGTGGAGCTTATGCGGGCCCTGACAAAGGAGGGCTACGGCCTCCATCTCTTTGAGCCCCGCTGGTTTGAGCCTGAGCAGGAGGGGCAGAGCTTCAAATCTCCCACTGTGGTCCCGACTCCGGATAAGAGTCAGATTGTCCACGGCCTTAAGGACGCCTGTGCAGACGATGCGCTGTGGCTGGTGTCTGCGGTGGTGCAGTATATAAAGGAGACCGGCGACCTCGGTTTTGCTGATGAGACTGTGACCTATGCCGACGGCGGCGAGGGCAGCGTGTATGAGCATATGCGCCGCATCCTGGATTTCTCCGCCCGGCAGGTGGGCCGGAACGGAATCTGCAAGGGCCTCAGGGCAGACTGGAACGACTGCCTGAATCTGGGCGGCGGAGAGAGCTCCATGGTGAGCTTCCTCCACATCTGGGCCCTGAGAAATTTCTGCACCCTCGCAGAGAAGCTGGGCAGAAAAGATGATGCGGAGTACTACGGCGGCATGGCGGACAGCGTGAAGGAGACCTGCGAGAAGGTCCTCTGGGACGGCGAGTGGTATATAAGGGGCATCACGGCCGACAACAGACTCATAGGCACCAAGACCGACAAAGAGGGCCGTGTCCATATGGAGAGCAACACCTGGGCGGTACTGTCCGGCGCTGCATCCCGGGAACGGGGCATTTCCGCTATGGACAAAGTGGACGAATATCTATATACTGAATACGGACTCATGCTCAATGCGCCCTGCTACACAAAGCCGGACGACGGCATCGGATTTGTCACAAGGGTTTATCCCGGACTGAAGGAGAACGGCTCCATATTCAGCCATCCGAACCCCTGGGCCTGGTGCGCCGAGGCTATGCTGGGAAGAGGGAGCAGGGCAATGAAGTTCTACAATGCTCTCTGCCCCGCACTCCAGAACAACAAAATTGAGGTCAGGAAGGCGGAGCCTTACACCTACTGCCAGTTTGTCGCCGGTGCCGATCACAGTGCCTTCGGTGAGGCCAGACATCCATTTATGACCGGTTCTTCCGGCTGGGCCTACTACGCGGCTACCGAGTATATCCTGGGCATACGCCCGGATTATGACGGAATTGTGGTGGACCCCTGCATCCCCTCTGACTGGAAGGAATTCACCGTAAAACGCAGATGGCGCGGAGGAGAGTATATAATTCATGTATCAAACCCCGACGGCGTGGAAAAGGGTGTTGTATCCATTACTGCGGACGGTAAAAAGCTTGACAAGCTGCCTGTTCTCAGAGCGGGCGGATGCTGCCGGGCCGAGGTTTTAATGGGAAAGGAAGAGGCGTAAAATGATCAAATTCGGAACAGGCGGATGGCGTGCCGTAATTGCTGACGGCTTCACAAAGGAGAATATCCGGCTTCTGGCCGCGGGACTCTGCCGGCTCATGGAAAAAGAGGGGCACGGCGGAAAAGAGATATGCGTGGGCTATGACAGGCGCTTCCTGTCAAAGGAGTCTGCACACTGGGCGGCCGAGGTCATTGTGGGCTATGGATTTAAGGTATTTATGATAAACCGTTCTTCACCCACTCCTCTTATAATGTTCACAGTGAAGAACTGGAACATGCCCTACGGAATGGTTGTCACTGCCAGCCATAACCCCGCCATATACAACGGCATTAAAATCTTCACCGCCGGCGGCCGCGATGCGGACAAGGGCGTCACCAACAAGATAGAAGAGGAGATCAGCCATGTAAAGCCCGAGGAGATAAAGAGCGTCGACTATGACGAGGCTGTCTCAAAGGGCCTTATAAGAGAGGGGACAACTGCTAACACCTATATCGACAGCATACTCTCAAAGCTGGATATAGAGAGTATAAAGAATTCCCAGCTGAAGATTGCCCTCGACCCCATGTACGGCGTCAGCCAGACGAGTCTGAAGACCATTCTCATCACCTGCCGCTGCGATCTGAGCCTTATTCACGACAGGCATGACACACTCTTCGGCGGCAAGCTGCCCGCCCCCAATGCCCAGACTCTCATACCCCTTTCAAACTATGTTGTGGACAATCACTGCAATCTCGGCATTGCCACCGACGGCGACGCGGACAGACTGGGTGTTGTGGATGAGAAGGGCGATTTCGTCCATCCCAACACTCTCCTTGTGATACTCTACTACTACCTCATAAAGTACAAGGGCTGGCACGGCCCCTGCGTCAGAAACAACTCCACCACCCATCTCCTTGACAGAGTTGCGGAGAGTCTGGGTGAGAAGTGCTACGAGGTGCCTGTGGGCTTTAAGTATGTCTCCGCAAAGATGACTGAGACCGACGCCGTCATCGGCGGTGAGTCCTCCGGCGGCCTTGCCGTGAGGGGACACATCAGCGGCAAGGACGGCATATACTCCGCCTCTCTTCTGGTGGAGATGCTGGCCGTCACAGGCAAGTCGATAACCGAGCTTTTCAATGAGATCTGCGAGAAGGTTGGAAGCCTTGTATACAGAGAGGCTGATTTCAGAATGACCGCCGCCAGAAAGGCAGAGCTCCAGAAACGCCTCTTTGAGAATCTGGAGATGCCGGAATTTGCAAATGAGATAGATCATGTGAGCCGGGAGGACGGCTGCAAGACCTATTTTAAGGACGGCAGCTGGGTAATCTGCCGCTTTTCCGGCACTGAGCCGCTTCTGAGGATGGCCTCGGAGGCTGAGACCGGTGAAAAGGCACAGCAGTATATCAATGCCTGGAAGAAACAGCTGGAGCTGTAATAGAAACGGGAGCTTGTGCTGGTCATAGGCTCCCGCTTTTACTTTTTTGGGGGAATTTATATGCTAAAAAGTTTAAAGAAGCCTTTTTTCTCGCTGCGGGCAAGATTCGTGCTGATGGTACTGACCTGCTGGGTCATGCCACTTGTGATTGTAGGTGTGACCGCGGGAGTTCTTCTGAATTCAAACTACAGCAATTCCATGCGCACTGATCTTGAGAGCAGCAGTGAAAAAGCGATGCGGCAGATAGAGATGGAAGTGGATTCCGCGGTTGAGGCCTCAAAGGCTATTTCCTACGACGGCATTGTGGGGGCGGCCTACAGGGACTATAAAAATGACGGAAACCTGGCCCAGCTCTACGCAACTGTAAATTCCTACCTGCATCAGAGCTTTTCCAGGGATGAACGGCTCAAGGCCGTCTTTATAAATTTCAGGCCCAATATAAATCAGAAGACCTTTACCGTCTGCCACGATGCGGTGAGCTACAGCAAGCTGAAGCGCTACTGGATTGATACGGAGCCGGAGCTTATGAAGCGTATGGACAATGAGGATACGGGGATATTCTTTGTGGAGTCCGGGGGAGAGCTCTATCTCGTGCGGAACCTGCTGGATTCCAGCTTTCAGCCCTATGCCAGCGTGGTTATGCTCTGCGACACCGGCCGCATGTTTCAGGCGCTGGGCTCCATGAACGATAAGACCATGCCCAGATTTATAATTGACGGGGAGATCGGCCTCAGTCCGGAGGGGAGCGCTCAGACTCTCTCGGAAAACTGCAAGGTTGTGAAAGGGGATGTGTACCTGAAGTCCACATCCGAAGGCCACTACTTTGAAATCTATGCGGATATACCGGACTTCAATATGTGGAGCGGACTGCCCGGAATAAAGGCCGCAGTGGCTTTTGCGGCGGCCCTGGTCATTCCGCTTCTGATAGTCCTCATTTATGTATTCCACAGGCATGTGACCCACCCCGTAGAGACCCTGGTGGAGGCCGCAAACCATATGCAGCAGGGAGAACGGGGTTATCTTATCGATGAAAAAGCGGACAACGCTGAATTTGACAAGCTGTACAGGCACTTTAACTCCATGTCCACGGAGCTTAAGAATCAGTTTGAGCGCTCCTATATGGAGCAGCAGGCCCTGCAGCAGGCCAAGATCAAAGCTCTCCAGTCCCAGATAAATCCCCATTTTCTGAACAATACCCTGGAGATAATAAACTGGGAGTCCAAAATCGCAGGGAATACCCAGGTCAGCAATATGATCGAGGCTCTCTCCACAATGCTTGACGCTGCCCTGGACAGAAACGGACGGGGTATCATAAGCCTGCGGGAGGAGCTGAGCTATGTTGAGGCCTATCTCTACATAATAAGAGAGCGGCTGGGCTCCAGACTTCAGGTGGAGAGAGAGATAGACGAGGAGATGCTGGATTCGGAGATCCCCCGGCTTATTCTCCAGCCCCTGGTGGAAAATGCCGTTGAGCACGATATCACACCCAGGAAGGGCGGAAAGCTTTGCCTCAGAGCCTACAGGGAGAATGAATTCACCGTACTTGAGGTACAGCACGACGGCAGTCTCAGCGAGTCAGACAGGGAAAAGATAAAAGAAATGCAGATGACCGCGGCTTCGGAGGCGAAGCCGTCAACACAGGTGGGCCTGAAAAATGTGAACCAGAGGCTGAAGCTGATATACGGGGAGAGAGCCTCATTTACCGTGGAGGAGACGGAAAAGAATTCCATACTTGCCAGAATAAGTTTTCCCTCAGAGACGGACGGAAAATGTCAAGTTGCCAAGGAAGGACAAGAAAAAACAAAATGAGCTCTTATGCATTTTGCCCATATGGTATATAATATGTCCAGTGACATGCTTAGAATGTCAACACAATAACCAAAAAGGAGCAAAATGAAATGAAGAAGACCCTTACACTTGTATTAGCACTTGTAATGATTCTCTCATTGGCGGCCTGCGGTTCTCAGCCTGCTGAAGCACCCGCAGAGGCACCCGCAGAAGCTCCTGCAGAGGCCCCCGCTGAGGAGCCCGCAGAAGCACCTGCCGAGAGCGTTACACTGAATGTTGTCACCTCCTACGGCGGCGATGACGGCAACAGAAAGAACTTCGAAGCAGCTGTTGCAGCTTACGAAGAGGCCACCGGCAACAAGGTGAACGACGGTTCCGCCACCTCTAATGAGGAGTGGAAGGCAAAAGTCCTCACCGACTTCGAAACCGGTTCTGAGCCTGACGTTCTGTTCTACTTCACCAACGCCGATGCAGAGCCCTTCATCACTGCAGACAAGGTTGTCTCCATTGATGAGATCCGCGCAGAATATCCCGACTATGCAAAGAACATGAAGGACAGCATGCTGGCTGTTGCCTCCGACGGCAAGAACTACGCAGTTCCCTCTTCCGGATTCTGGGAGAACATGTTCGTCAACAAGACCGTTCTTGATGACTGCGGCGTTGAGGTTCCCGGCCCCGATTACACCTGGGATCAGTTCCTCGCAGACTGCGAGACCATCAAGAGCAATGGCTATACTCCTATCGCATGCTCACTCTTTGAAGTTCCTCACTACTGGTTCGAGTTTGCTGTTATGAACAACGGCTCTCTTGCAGACCAGCTTGATGTTCCCACCGTCGACGCAGACGGCAAGCTCGTTGATGACGCTGCATCCCAGAAGTGGGTCGCTGCTCTCAACGATCTTAAGGACCTTTACGAGAAGGGCTACTTCCCCGAGAACACCCTGACCGCAACTGACGCTGAGACCGTCGCCCTCTTCGGCGAAGGCGAGGCTGCATTCCTCATAGACGGCTCCTGGAAGGTCGGCTACTTCAACGAGAACCACGGCGATGAGCTGGACAACTTTGCTGTTGCATATGTTCCTGCAAAGGGCAACCGCAGCGCAAGCGAAGCAATCGGCGGCATCTCCATGGGCTACTTCATCACCCGCAAGGCTTGGGACGATCCTGCAAAGCGCGACGCAGCAGTTGAGTTTGTAAATCAGCTCACCTCTGACGAAGTTCTCAGCACCTTCGTTACCACCGAAGTTACTGCTCTTGTCAACGGCGCAAAGCCCGCAGGCCTTAACTCCCTGCAGCAGTCCGCCGCAGACGCCAATGCCAATATCACCGGTGTTGTCGGTGCCGTTCAGGATACCATCACCGCTGAGGCAAAGGGCGATCTCTTCGGAAACGTTCAGAATGTTGTATCCGGCAAAATGACAGCTGAGGATGCCGTTGCATCTGCAATGAAGCTCAACTGACATTCCTGCCAGAAATCTCCTTACTTTTGAAGGCTGCTGCATCTGCAGCAGCCTTCCTTTATTTATTGATTAGTTGTTGTTAAATTTTTTGAATCTATTTAGGGTGGTGCGGCTATGAACTCAATGATATATAAGAAAAAAACGCCGCTTTATTTTTTTCTGATACCGGCTTTCCTTTTTCTTGCTGTATATCTTTACTATCCCTTTTTCCAGAATATTGCGAATACTTTTATGAATATCGGCGGCCTGGGCAGAGCACCAGAGGGTGTGAATACACCCTGGTATGAGAACTACCAGAGGCTTGTTTCAGACCCGCTTATGGCGACTGCCTTTAAAAATACCTGCATACTTATAGTCTGCACTGTGGTATTTCAGGTGGGCATTGCACTTATTCTCGCTCTTCTAGTGGACACAATAAGGGTTGGCACTCAGTTTTTCAGAGTTGTATATTTCTTCCCCATTGTGATTTCTGCCACGGCACTCGGACTTATGTTCAACCTTATTTTCCTCTACAAGGGCGGCATGGTGAACCAGCTGCTGCTGAGCCTCGGCAGGCTTCCCTATGAGGTCAAGGGCAACGGGAAAGTAATTGTCCAGTGGCTTGACTGGAAAGACCAGGCGCATTTCCTCTTTACCATGTTTCTCCCCGTACTCTGGCAGAACGTGGGCTTTTACTTTGTAATTATAGTCACCGGTCTCAACAATATATCCGAGGATATATTTGAGGCTGCGGCTCTTGACGGTGCCGACGGATGGAAGAAGACAAGATATATCACTCTTCCTCTGCTTAGAAATGTCCTCTGCACCTGCCTCGTGCTGGCCATCACCGGTGCTCTTAAGGTCTTTGACCTGCCCTGGGTCATGTTCGGTGCGGGTATGCCGGAGAATATGGGCTGGCTCACAGGCACATATATGTATGACCAGACCTTCAACAAGATGAATGTTGACTACGGCTCTACAATCGCTGTGCTGATAGTGGTGCTGGGCGTGGTCCTTTCAAATATTTCCAACAGGGTATTTAAGCCCTCGGAAGATATTTAAGGAGGCGGAGACATGAGAAGACACAATTTTAAAATCTCAAAGGTATTAACTTATATCGTTCTCTGCTTCTGGGCTCTCACCACTGTCTACCCTTTTATCTGGGTCATTATGAACTCCTTCCGTCAGAAGGGGCTTATAATCAAGGATTCCTTCTCCCTGCCTCTGGGTGATGCCTTTACCATGGATAACTACCTCACCGCCTGGGAGCGCTCGGACTTCAAGAATGCCTATTTAAACAGCTTTATCATTTCTGGTACAGTCACGATAGTTGTCGTCATCCTTGCGGGGCTTGCGGCCTACGGGCTTGTGAGATACCGTTTTAAGGGCAGGAATTTCCTCTACAGCCTGGTTATGGCCGGGATGATGTTCCCTGTTTTCTCAACTATTATCCCTGTGTTCCGCATGGAGGCTGTCATGGGCATTGCAGGTACCGGCAACCGCTGGCTCAGTCTTCTGGCTGTGATACTGCCGCAGATTGCGGGCAACCTCTGTTTTGCCATTATTATTTTAATGGGATTTATCCAGTCCGTGCCCATTGATCTGGAGGAGAGCGCCTACCTTGACGGCTGCAATGTTTTCCAGATTTATTTCCACATTATCATTCCTGCTGCAAAATCATCCTTTGCGACTGTTGCAATATTCACCTTCCTCTGGAGCTACAATGACCTCTTTACCCAGTCCTTCTTCCTCCGCTACCCTCAGGAGCGTGCGATTACAGGACTTCTCAACGAGATAAGCTCTCAGGCCGGTGTCAACTACGGTCTTATGGCGGCCTCGGTCGTACTGGTTGTTATTCCGGTTCTGATCGTGTATGTCTGCCTGCAGAAGCATATTATTAAGGGACTTACAGCTGGCGCTGTCAAAGGCTGACACTTGTTTTTTCAGGAAAAATATTATATATTATAGACGGCAGAGACTGTCTTGTGGCAGGCTGCATCTTTTATTCCGTTTGTTACCTGAGGAAAGGGGAATGAATTATGTACCGGGTTGTTCTCATTGATGATGAGCAGCTTATTATTGAGGGCCTGCGCAAGGTCGTAAAGTGGGGGGACTATGACTGTAAGGTCATAGCCACTGCTGACGATGCCCAGAGCGGTGCTTTGGCAATCAGGGAATATAAGCCTGATATTGTGTTTACCGACATACTTATGCCCGGCACCGACGGTCTTACCATGCTTGCAGGACTCAGGAGTGAGTTCCCGGATATGCTGGTGACAGTTCTCACCGGTTACAGAGATTTCAGCTATGCTCAGGAGGCTATTAAGCTTGGTGTGCACCGCTTTCTTCTGAAGCCTTCGAAAATGGACGAGATCAACGAAGCGCTCAGCTCCATGAAGGAGATACTGGACAAACGCAGCGGCGTTGAGGAGGAAACTCAGGATGACAGCAAGGATCACAGCGCAGGCAGTTTTATTGTGAATCAGGCTGTTTCCTACATGAAAGATCATTACAGGGAGAAGCTTTCTCTTCAGGATGTGGCCGACTGCTGTTATGTGTCCCAGTGGCATCTCTCCAAGCTGCTGAATAAGCACGCTGAGATGAGTTTTTATGACATCCTTAACTCCATTAGGGTGGATGCCGCAAAGGAGCTTATGCATGATCCAAAGCTCAAAATAGGCGACATTGGCTGCATGGTGGGATATTCCGATGTGGCGCATTTTGCCCGCACCTTCAAAAAGATTGTGGGCATGAGTGCAAATGAGTACAGGAACACTCTCAGCTGATTTCCAGAATAAAATATCAGCCTGTAAGAATTAAATACTGGATATTAATTAACCGGCTCTCATTTGAAAGCCGGTTAATTTCTTTTATTATGCTGTAAAATATGCGGTAATTTTTATCTGATACATTGTTTGCAGCTGTTTTTCATGATAAAATACTCGTATTAAAAATGAACCCGATATTATGACCGACCAGAGGGAAGGAGCGGAGCTGCTTTGGATAAAAGAAAAACTGTTTTGCTGCGCTCTGCAGCCATATGTATTTTTCTTGCAGTAATTTTTATAAGTGTTTATAAGCTGAAAATGAGCCCTGCTCCGGAAAATGCAGAATTTATTTTTGCCGGCACAGAGTATGATGCAGACTGCACCATACTGCTCAGCGGAGATGAATGTGTGCTGGTGGACACCGGTGAGGCTGAGGATGCGGCTCATATAATCAGTCTGCTCCGGGAGAAAAATGTGGAGACTGTAAGCTTTATTATATTGACACATCCGGACAGGGATCATGTGGGCGGCGCATCGGAGATCCTGAAGAATTTCAGTGTTGAAGAGATTATTACGCCGGCTTATAAGGGCGGCGGCAAGGAGGAATACTTTGAGCTTATCGGAGAGGCAGAAGAGAGAAGAATACCCGTCTCTGCCGCCGCTGAGGAGGAGCGGATCCACTGCGGAAGCATTGAAATTGAAATCCTTCCGCCGGAGCGGAGGGAGTATGACAAATCCAATGATTATTCTCTGGCTCTCACTGTTTGCCACGGGGATGTGGTGATGTTTATGGCGGGTGATGCGGAAAAAGAGCGCCTCGGCGAGCTTTTGAAGCTGGAGCTGCCTGAGAGACCTGAACTCTATAAGGCAGCCCACCACGGCAGAAATTCGAAAAAAGGCGTCGAGCTTATAGAGAGGCTTGCGCCGAAGAACGCGGTTGTAACCGCCGCTGCACCTGAGAAAAAGATCAGGGAGGCTTTCGACAGGACAGGCACAACTGTATTCACTTCGGTTATGAACGATATTTTCTTCCTCAGCGACGGGAAAACGCTGGAGCTAGAGGATGTAAGGCCGCTGCCCTAATCAATGACAGCAGATATTTTTGATAATACAGTTATAATTATTTTCAAGAAATATAACAGACAGAGTGGTAAATGATATGTACCCAGAATTCTGGACACATTGAAAATTAAATTACGCTACACATATGGATGCTTCCCTGTACTTAGCAGGGGGCATCCATTTTGTCTTCTTCTGGATTCTGTTATTGTTGTAATAGTCTATATATTTCTCTACGGCCTCTGAGAAAGCTTTAAAAGAACTGTACTCTTTTTCACATCCATAGTACATTTCATTTTTCATTCTGCCGAAGAATGTCTCCATGATGCAGTTGTCATAGCAGTTGCCTTTTCTTGACATGGACTGCAAAATACCGTGTTCAGCCAGCTGACTGCGGTAGTAAGCGTGACGGTACTGCCAGCCCTGGTCTGAATGCATAATAAGGCTGGGCAGGGACGGGAACTTCTCAAATGCTCTGCTCAGCATTCGTTGAATTTGCTCCATATTGGGACTAAGGGCCAGATCGTAGGAAATTATTTCGTTTGTGTGCATATCCAGGATGGGAGAAAGATAACACTTGCCCCAGGGGAAGCTAAACTGAGATACATCGGTTGCCCACTTCTGCAGAGGTGCGGTGGTGCTGAAATCTCTGTTAATAAGGTTCTCTGCGACCCTGCCAACCTCGCCTATGTAGGAATGATACTTTTCCTTTGGATGCTTTCCCAATAGTCCTGCCTTGTGCATGAGCCTCTGCACCCTCTTGTGATTGACGGTATAACCCCTGCGGATAAGTTCCTGATACACTCTTCTGACACCGTATCTGCTCTTATTCTGCTTAAAAATATCTTTAATTTCTTTCAGCAGAGCTTCATTTCGTTCTGCTACCACATCCGGCTTTTTAATCTCGTAATAGTAGGTAGATCTGGATATTCCCATTGCCGGAAGAAGGTACTTCAGTTTATGCCCCTCTTTGCGGAGCGCCTGGACGACTGCTGCTTTTTCGCCTTGAGTTGCGCAGCCTGCTTTTCTTCTCTCAAGGCGATCTCTTTTTTTATGACAGCATTCTCCGCTTTTATATACTCATTCTCAGCTCTGAGGCGAATCAGTTCTTCGTACTCCGTTTCTTCGAGCTTTCTGGGGTTGTTAAAATTCATTTTTTTCATTTCAGGATTCCTCGCCGGCCGTCCTTTCTTACATACTACCAGCCCATTATACCCCCATTTTTTATATTTGCGAACCCATCTATATAACATCCCATCGTCAATACCGTTTTCTAGTGCCACGGACTTATTGGATTTCCCAGCTATGACCTGCATAACTAATTCAAGACGTTCTTCTGGCGTCCATACTTTATTGCTGCCCTTGTGCTTTAAAACTTCCGGTCCATTTGCATCCTCCAACCTTGCCCATTTGCGGATCGTTTCTCTAAAATTAGCTTGTTTAATTCCGGATGGTGTTTCTGGCCACTGGCCAGACCGATACATTTCCACACACTTTCTCTTAAATTCATAGCTGTAACGCATAGAAATACCCCCTCTACTGGGTGCTGATATAGTCCCCTTGAAGTAGACCAAGGAAATAAGCAAAACTACTTCAAGGGGGCTATTTTATGTCCAGATCAGGAAAAACGCCGGAATTTAAGATTGAACTCTGTGAAAAATACCTTTCCGGAGAGGATTCGTATCAGGATTTGGCTGAAAAGAATCAAATCAGCAGCAGGACACTGAGGGAATGGGTACGAAAATATCAGGAGCACGGGGCTTCCTGCTTTGCCCATTCATTTGGAAACGCTCAGTATTCAAAGGAGTTTAAGATTCAGTGTGTAGAATTTGTTCTATCCGGTCAAGGAACAGTAGACGATTCGGTTGCAAAGTTTAATATTTCCAACAGAAAGGTACTCAGGAACTGGATAAAGAAGTATAATGCCCATATGGAACTCAAAGATTACGAACCGAAACGGGAGGTCTATATGGCAGAGGCAAAAAGGAAAACAACGCTCAGCGAGCGTAAGGAAATTGCAGAATACTGCATCGAACACGACAAGGATTACAAAGGTACGGCAGCACTGTTTGATGTTTCCTACAGTCAGGTGTACTCCTGGGTACAGAAATACGAGAAGCTGGGTGAGGATGGTCTTGAAGACAGGAGAGGACACCGCAAAAGCGATGAAGAAGTGGACGAGCTGGAGCGCCTGCGCCGGGAGAACAAGCGTCTGAAACGGCAGCTGGAGGAAAGCAATATGCTGAATGAACTGCTAAAAAAAGTGAAGGAATTCGAAGGGATGTGAGGCTGGGCAGACTGCGCTTTGAATCGAAATACCTGGCAATTCAGTATTATTATGAACATAAATCCTGGAGTATTCGCTGGATGTGCAGGAAACTTGGCATTACCAGAGCTGCATATTACAAATGGCTTCATCGGGAGATTCCGGCAGAAGAACTGGAAAACCGGGTCCTGGCTCAGTTAATTCAGGAATACGACCAGCGCTTCGGTCATATTCTGGGCCGAAAGAGGATGTGCCGCTGGATTAATGCATTGAACCACAGGCATTACAATGTTAAGCGTGTTCACCGGCTGATGAATGAACTGAATATCCATTCTGTAATCCGCAGAAAGCAAAAGAAATACCGGCACTCCACACCGGAAACCACAGCGGAAAATCTACTGGCCAGGGATTTCTACGCAGAAGCCCCCAATCTGAAATGGGTAACAGATGTGACAGAGTTCAAGTGGTACCAGAGTAACAAAGTGCAAAAGCTCTATCTCAGTGCCATCTTGGATCTCTATGACAGATCTGTTGTATCCTGGGTCATTCGCGGAAGAAATGACAATAAGCTGGTGCTGGATACATTCCAGAAGGCAATCCAGGCAAACCCGGAGGCCAAGCCTCTCTTTCACAGCGACCGAGGCTTTCAGTACACCAGCAAGGTCTTTCAAATGAATCTGGAGCAGCAGGGCATGGTGCAGTCCATGTCCCGGGTAGGACATTGTATTGACAATGGTCCTGCGGAAGGCTTTTGGGGAATTGTAAAGTCTGAGATGTATTACAACAGGAAATTCACAGATGCGGATTCCCTGCGTAAGGCCATCTCAGATTACATTGCTTTCTACAATAACGAGCGGCTTCAAGAGCGATTTGGTGACAAGCCTCCGGCTCAAGTCCGGGCTGAAGCCTTTGCCGCAGGTAAGCCAGCGCAATACCCCATTGCACCTAATAGACGGATTGCGAAATACAAGGCCCAGTTTGCGGCTTAAAAAACAGCCGCTACCCTTTCGTGAGGATAGCAGCTGCATAAATTTTTATTTATTTTTGTGGCCTACTTGACAGGGACATGTTCATGCCCAGTAAAGGGGGTACATATCAAAAAACTCTGTCTGTTTCAGTAAATTAATTTACCTAAAAAAATTGCAGTTGTTTATAGACTGCAACTTTTTTATTTGATCGCTATTGGTAGTTTGGAACAATAAAAATTTAAATATAAAGTCCACTCAGGATTTAGGCACAGCTAGGGCCTTAGGGTAATTATAATTCTTTCAGCATCGCATCCCGGAGAACGAAATCTTTCCAAAGCGGGCCTGGATGGTTACTGCGCCTAAACAAAATATGAAGTACGCGGAGACTGTTTCGTGATGTGTCAGCTCATGAATAGCTCCTCAATCAGCCTGTGGTATTCATCAGGTGCAAAGGCAATACTCTCGCCGTGTCCTGCCTCCGGAACCATGAGCAGACGCTTTTCTGCAGAGCCGCAGGCCTCATAGAGCTCCTCAGCCATTTTCGGGGGGACAAGCACATCTTTTCCACCCTGGACGAAGAGCATGGGGACGCGGGCTTTTTTAACCTGCTGAAGCGCGGTGTTACTGTGCAGATTGAAACCCGCTTTTGCCTCACATACTCTTTCCACCTTCGGCAGGAGCTTATCTGCAGGGAGATGAGCCATCTCACGCAGCTGGTAGCGGAGTTCATCCCTGCCGCTTGTAAAGGCGCAGTCGGAAATTATACCTCTGACCTGCTTTGGAAGCTCATCCTCACCCGCGGCGGCACAGACCGTGGCCCCGCCCATGGAGACACCGTGGAGCAGAATTTCCGTATCCTCTCCGTAGCTGTGCACGAGATATTTTGCCCAATCCACACAGTCCAGCCTGTCCAGTACCCCGAAGCCTATGTATTCCCCTTCACTGGGGCGATGGGCCCGGTCGTCCGGCAGCAGCATGCTGTAGCCCCGGGAGCGGTAAAATTCAATATACGGCGCATATTCAGGCCGGGAGTAGGAGCGGTAGCCGTGAATCCCAATGACAAATTTTTTGAGATTTTTTTCCTCGACGGGAAAGAGATAAGCGTGCAGTTTCAGTCCGTCTCTGGAATTTATATAGGCATCCTCAGACTTCAATTTTTTCATAAGCTTCAGTCCGGCCTGTGAGACATTGTAGTGGGGAGTGCCTATATAATATTTAGGAATTTTTTTGGACCTTTTCGGTACCGAGAATATATAGCTGAAAATCATGTTCGGCACAGCCAGCCACAGAATAAGGAGAAGAATTAAAAGAATCCCCAGAATCAAAAGGGAAGTACATAAAATCTTTCCCATGGGAAAACCTCCTAAGCATTAACTTAACGCAGGACAGAATAATACATTTCCGGAGAATAGTCTGCAGTTATCCCGCAAACATTTTGTAAATACGGCAGCCTGCATATGAAACGGCGGCTGTGCCGGGCAAACGGATCTGTACTCACTTCTGCTGAGCTTTGCCGGCCTGCTCCACGACATTCTCATAGGGCGCAATGATGTACCGGGACATCTGCCCCCGCATCTTTTTCTGTACGGACGGCACAGCCATCATGGCCCCCACCATTTTCATCTGGAGGATACGCTTTTTCTGCTTCTGGGGGAAATCATAGATGCCGTGCTCCTTATAAAATTTGTGGTCGGCCTTCATAAGGCCCTGCATGACATAAATGAGGTCACGGAAAATCTTCATCCCGCCGACGCCGTAGAAGTTTGCAGGGCGGGACAGCTTGTTCTCAATTGCAAATACAAGGCTGTCCGCAACTG
>JBMNPZ010000029.1:0-22725 GCA_050943875.1 Candidatus Limivicinus sp.
GCCCCCGTATACAGCAATTTTCATTTTTTCCTGTCCTTTGCCAGAACTATTTTAGGCTCCTTCTCATTGCGTCTGTAGAGCACAAATTTTGTGCCTATGACCTGAACCTGTTCGGCCCCGCAGATTTCGGAGAGAGTGTCGCAGGCCTCTCTAGCCGTGAGCATGGAGTTCTCCAGGACTCTGCCCTTTACAAGCTCTCTCGCCCTCAGAGCGTCATTCACGGATTTTATGAGCGCCTCGTTTATCCCGCTCTTGCCGATCTGAATTATTGTGTCCTCCTGCATCGCCATGGAGCGAAGCTGGGCCCGCTGCTTAGTTGTTATTGCCATTCAAATACTCCTCGAATATCTTTATAAACTTTCTCATAGCCTTTCCCCTGTGGGAAATTTTATTTTTTTCCTCTGCCGTAAGAAGCCCCATGCTTTTATCACTGCAGAGTGGTTTGAACACCGGGTCGTAGCCGAAGCCGTGGTTCCCTTCCGGGGCATGGAGAATCTCGCCCTCGCACTCCCCCCTTGCCCTCAGCACATCGCCGTTGGGCATTGTACAGCAGATGGAGCAGACAAAACGGGCGGAGCGGTTCTTCTCGTCCCCCAGCTTTTTTAAGAGGTAGTTGTATCTGTCCGCATCCGAGGCCTCATGCCCCAGACCGTAGCGGGCGGAATATATTCCCGGCTCCCCGTTGAGGGCGTCCACCACAAGGCCGGAGTCGTCCGCCACGGCGATGCAGCCGGTGGCCTTTGTGGCGGCGCTGGCCTTGAGATATGCATTCTCCTCAAAGCTGCTGCCGGTCTCATCCACCTCAAAATCGCAGCCGGCCTCCCGCTGGCTCACGATCTCCACATCCATGTCAGCCGTAAGCTCCTTAAATTCCTTGAGCTTATTCTTATTATTGCTTGCAAGTATTATCTTTATCATTTAAAAAGCGCCTCTGCATAATTTTTTGCGTCAAAGGGTATGAGGTCATCTATTCCCTCGCCCACACCCACGAATTTAACCGGCAGGCCCAGCTCCGAGGCTATGGGGAAAACTATGCCGCCCTTCGCGGTGCCGTCCAGCTTTGTGAGAACAATTCCGGTGAGGCCGGAGCTGTTCTGAAATTCTCTCGCCTGAATGAGGCCGTTTTGTCCCGTGGTGGCATCCAGGACCATCAGTGTCTCCACATCGGCATCCGGAAGCTCCCGGTCAATAATGCGGCGTATCTTGGAGAGCTCATTCATGAGGTTTGCCTTGTTGTGAAGCCGGCCCGCGGTGTCGATGATCACCACATCCGTGCCCCTGGCTTTGGCGGCGCTGAGACTGTCAAAGACCACCGCCGCAGGGTCGCTGCCCTCCTCATGGCGGACAATATCCGTCCCGCTGCGCTCCGCCCAGATATTGAGCTGTTCCCCCGCCGCGGCGCGGAAGGTGTCGCCGGCACAGAGCAAGACCTTCTTCCCCTCCGCCGTGAGCTGATGGGCAAGCTTTCCGATAGTCGTGGTCTTGCCCACGCCGTTCACACCCACCATGAGTATGACCGAGGGCTTTGTGTCCAGCTTCAGGGCCGTATCATTGGCCGAGAGCAGTCCCGTGAGGATTTCAATAAGTCCGGCCCTCGCCTCGTCTCCGTGGCGGAAGCGCCGCTCCCAGGTGAGTTTGCGCATTTTTTCTATGACCTTTGCGGCCGTCTCAACGCCCACATCGGACATCACCAGCAGCTCCTCCAGGTCGTCATAGAAGTCCTCGCTGTCGGGGGCATAATCCTGGAAAAGCTCCTCCAGATCTGCCATCTTGTCTCTGGTCTTGCTGAGACCGCCGAATATTTTATCAAATAAGCCCATATGTCACTCCTCAATTGTCTTTTTGGCGCTGTCCAGGTCAAGCTGTATAACCGTGGAGACGCCCTTTTCCTGCATGGTCACGCCGTAGAGCATGTCCGCCTCTTCCATGGTGCCCCGCCTGTGGGTTATCACAAGGAACTGGGTCTTGTCGGACATGCGGCGCATATATTCCGCATAGCGGCTCACATTTGCCTCATCCAGTGCGGCCTCAATCTCGTCCATAACACAGAATGGAGTGGGACGCACCTTAAGTATCGCAAAGTACAGCGCAATAGCCACGAAGGCCATCTCACCGCCGGAGAGCAGGCTGATATTTGAAAGCGCCTTCCCGGGGGGCTGGACCTTTATGTCTATGCCGCAGTTCAGCACGTCATTCTCGTCCTCAAGCACAAGGGCAGCCTTGCCGCCTCCAAAAAGCTCAAGGAAGGTCTGACGGAAGCAGCTGTCTATCTCCTTGAAGCGGCTGACAAAGAGGCTCTTCATCTCGTCCGTTATCTCGGTGATTATGCCCAGAAGCTCGCCCTTTGCCTTGTCCACATCGTCCCGCTGGGATGTGAGGAACTCGTAGCGCTCATTCACCCGCTTGTATTCGTCAATCGCCCCGATATTGGGGTTCACCAGGGCGTTTATCTGCCGGCGCAGCTCGTTTATCGCCTTATTGGCCTTCTGAAGATTTTCCACCGGCTGGCGAAGGGCATTCGCCGCGCTGTGGCTCAGCTCATAGTTCTCCCAGAGTCTGTCCAGAATCTGCTTCTCCTCCATGTCGGAGGCCTGTTTTTTCTGCTCAATCCTGGCGCTGCTCCGCTCCAGATCAAGGATCTCGCTGTTGCACTGCTGGGCGTCCCTGTCGTTCTTTGTTCTCCGCCCCTCCAGCTCCAGCTTTCTGCTGCTTATCTCGCTGATTTCCTCTTTTGCGGCGGCTATCTTCTCCTTTATGGATTCAAGCTGCTTTTCCTTCTCCCCGCAGCGGCTGCGGTAATCCGCGATGCGCGCCTCATGGGCCTCCACAGCCCTGCGGCGGACCTCGCCGTCATCGGAGAGGCTGTCCAGAACTGCCTTCAGCTGGGCGGCCGAGCTCTCAGTGGCCCTGGCCTCCGCCTCAAGGGAGGACTGGCGGCTCTTCAGCTCTGTCTGGTCCTCAAGGGCCATGTCCAGGTCATAGCGCACCGCGGCGAGGCTGGACTTTGCCCGCTCAAGCTGCTCTGCGCAGCTCTTCTCGCTCTCCTGAAGGCGGACCCTCTGCTTTTTAAGTTTCTCCAGCTCGTTTGCCCTTGAGAGGATGCCGCTGTTCTTAGCGGTGCTGCCGCCGGTCATGGAGCCGCCCGCATTTATAAGCTGGCCGTCCAGAGTGACTATTCTCAGTCTGCTGCCGCTGGCCCTGGACATGCGCACGGCATCCGACAGGCTCTCCGCCACAACAGTGCGGCCCAGAAGATTTTTAAATATATTGTCAAATTTGTCGTCAAAGCGCACCAGCTCATAGGCGATGCCCACAAAGCCCGGGTCCCGCTCCGGCGCATCGTCCATGACCCTGCCCCTGATGGTGTCCACAGGCAGGAAGGTGGCACGCCCCGCGTCCATCCGCTTCAAAAGCTCGATGGCGCTGCGCCCGTCGTTCTGACTGCCCACGACTATGTTCTGGGCAGCGCCGCCGAGAGCGGTCTCTATCGCCACGGCGCAATCCTCATCCGTCTTTAAAAGGGTGGCCACGGGCCCGAAAATCCCTCTTAGCTTCTCATGGCCGGCCGCCTTCATGACGGTTTTGACGGCCCTTGAAAAGCCCTCATAGTCTCTCTCCATCTCGGAGAGCATATTTATACGGGAGTCCATGCTGCGGGCATCGATCTGCAGCTTTGTGGCCCTCTCGCTTATGTCGGCAAGGGCCGTCTCCCGGCTCTTTATCTTGATGCGGCAGCCCTCAAGCACATTGCTGTTGGAAAAAAGCTTCTCCTCCAGCTCTGCAAGGCTGCCCTTTATCTCCTCAACCCGGCTCAGGCTTTCATTCATGCGGCCCCGGATCTCCTCGACCCGGCTCTGCTGTTCCTCAAGCTCTCTTAACATGCGCTCCATAGCCTCTTTTGTGCTGTCCATGTTGGCCTTCAAAACCGCCACCCCGGACTCACACTCGGAAGCCTCAGCCTCCGCGGCAGAGAGGCGCTCTCTCGCCTGTTCGCTCTCCACATCCTTCTCATGCATGCGCTCGGATATGGAGTCGGAGGAGCTGTAGAGGCTTTTCAGTTTCAGCTTGGCCTCGGTCAGGCTGTCGCTCACCTGCTTAAATTCAAGCTCAATGGCCTCCGCCTGGCTGTGCAGCCTGTCAAGGCTCTCCATCCACGCGGAAATCTCCTGTATTTTCAGCTCATCCCTCAGCTTCAGATACTTTTTTGCGGTCTCCGACTGCTTTCTCAGAGGCTCCACCTGCATCTCAAGCTCTTCTATCTTGTCATTTATGCGGAGGAGATTTTCCTCGGTCTTTTCAAGCTTCCGCTCGGCCTCCTCCTTGCGGTAGCGGTAGCGGGATATCCCCGCCGCCTCCTCAAAGATCTCCCTCCGGTCGGTGCTCTTGGTGGAGACAATCTCGGCAATCCTGCCCTGTCCGATTATGGAATATCCGTCCCTGCCGAGGCCGGTGTCCATGAGTAGATTATTTATGTCCTTTAATCTGACAGGCTCCTTGTTTATATAATATTCGCTCTCCCCGCTGCGGTAGTAGCGGCGGCTGAGCATAATCTCGCTGCTGTCGCTGTCAAATATGTGGGCGGAGTTGTCAATTATGAGACTCACCTGAGCAAAGCCCAGGGCGCCCCTCTTCTCTGTGCCGCCGAATATTACATCCTCCATCTTTGCACCCCTGAGGGCCTTTGTGCGCTGCTCGCCCATGACCCAGAGGATGGCGTCAGAAATATTTGACTTGCCGGAGCCGTTGGGGCCCACAATGGCGGTAATATCCTTTTCAAATGTAAGCCGGGTCTTGTCCGCAAAGGACTTGAAGCCCTGGATTTCCAATGCTTTTAAATACATATATTCCCTTTTTCTTCCTGAATTATTTGTCCTCAGGCATCCCCGGGCAGCTTGGGCCGAAGTTCAGCGGGCCCTGCTGCCGTCCGAATGCATACTAAACCAGAATATCACTTTAATATATCACGCATAAATCATTAAATCAAGAATATTTCACCCTGAAAAGCCCGTATTGCGGTATTTTTTCTCCTCAGCTGTCATTCACCGCGGGCAGGAGCAGAAAAATACCGCAGCCGGACAGCACCGGCTGCGGTATTTCTGATACACGGTTTTCAGGCCGTTTCCTTTTTCTTTCTGGATTTGAACTCCTCAATTTTGCGCCGGAAAAATTCCGCCGTCTTGTTTTTCCACAGGGCAAGAGTATCGAGAACTCTGTGGAAGGCGTAGTCGATGGGCAGCACAAGGAGGCAGAGGGGCGAGAGGATAAGCGCGCATCTCAGATCCAGTGCCGTGATCTGGAACCAGCCCGGCAGAATCAACATTGTGCCGATAAAGCCCGCACCCATGAGAATGAAGAGCAGGACATGCCACACATTCATGGGTTTGCACACCCTGTAGAGCATAAGGTAGGCCGAGAGAGCATACAGGAGGAGGCACATGGTGGAGGCCTTCTCAGGGCTTATATGGAACACATTTACGAAGAGCAGCGCCCACTCCACCAGCAGCACCGAGGTCAGCGCCGCAGGCAGTGCACGATACAGCACATTCCGCAGGAATTTGCCCTTTACAAGCTCATGGTTCGGCTCAAGCGCCAGGAAGAAAGAGGGTATGCCGATCATGAACGCGGAAATCAGCGACAGCTGCACAGGCTTCAGGGGGTAGAGGGACACGGAAATAAGGCTTATGAGCGAGAGAATAAAGGCGAAAATATTCTTCACAAGGTAGAGGGAGGCGGAGCGCTCAATATTATTTATGACACGCCTGCCCTCCGCCACCACCCTGGGCATATTGGAGAAGTCAGAATTCAGCAGCACCAGGTCTGAAATATTCGCCGCCGCCTCACTGCCGGAGGCCATCGCGATGCTGCAGTCGGCATCCTTCAGGGCGAGGACATCGTTAACGCCGTCGCCGGTCATGGCAACCGTGTGCCCCGCCTTTTTAAGCGACCGCACAAGCTGGCGCTTCTGGTCCGGCGTTACTCTCCCGAACACAGTATAGGCGGAGGCGGCCTTCTCCACATCCGCGTCGGTTTTCAGGACTGAGGCGTCAATGCACACATCAGCGTTCTGGATTCCCGCCTTCTGGGCCGCCATGGAAGCCGTCATGGGGTTATCGCCTGAGATCACCTTCACGGTGACGCCCTGCTGACGGAAATATTCAAAGGTCTCCTTTGCCTGGGGCCTTATGGCGTTGGACATCACAATGAGGGCCATGGGTATCACCACCTCACCGAGACTGCCGCCCTGGAAGATATCCTCGGGGCTGTCCTTTTCATACTCATATGAGGCGAAGAGCAGCACCCGCTCACCCATGGAGGAATGCTCGGCAATCATATTTCTGAGATCCTCTGTGCTGTCCGGCACAATCATCTCAGGCGCGCCCAAAATATAGGCGCCCTCCGGTCCGAAATCCGCGGCACTGTATTTTGTGGCGGAGGAGAAGCCCCTCGTCCTCAGAGCCTTCCGCTTCGGGGGTTTGTCTGCCCACTGGGCCTTCAGGGCTTTCATGGTCTCGTTGTCGGCATTTATATTGCCCACGAAATCCGCAATCTCTCCGGAGCAGTCCTCCGTGCCCTCATCCGAGAGATCGATGATCTTTTCCACCTTCATCTGGGGCTCCGTTATGGTGCCCGTCTTGTCCACACAGAGCACATCAACCCTTGCAAGGGTCTCAATGCATTTCATCTCGTGGACAAGGGTCTTGTTCCGGGCAAGGCGTATGGTGCTGGCGGCCAAGGCGAGGCTTGTGAGGAGATAGAGGCCCTCGGGGATCATCCCTATGACAGAGGCCGCCGTATTCTCCACGCTCACCTTTTCCGAGAGTCCCAGGACCTTATACTGATTTATGAACATCAGGACCGCAAAGGGGATTATAACGATGCCGATTATCTGAATAAGCCTCGTGAGAGACTTCATCATCCCCGGCTCCTGCTTCTTTCTGATTTTCTTTGCGTCTCTCGCGAGCTTTGCGGCAAAGGCGTCGTCACCCACACTGTCCAGTCTGGCTTTGGCCTTGCCGGAGACTACAAAGCTGCCGGAGAGTAGGCTGTCCCCCGGCTTCTTTTTTATCTCGTCGGATTCGCCGGTCACAAGGGATTCATTCACCGTGAGCTCCCCCACGCACACCGTGGCGTCGGCACATATCTGGTTTCCGGCGCTGAAAATCACAATGTCATCCAGCACAAGCTGCTCGCTGGGCACCCGCTGGGCCTTGCCCTCACGGATAACTGTACTCTCCGGGGAGGACACAAACTGCAGCTCCTCCAGCATCTTTTTTGAGCGCAGCTCCTGTACGATGCCGATGACCGTGTTCACAACCACAACCACAAGAAATGTGAGGTTGTTGTAGGACTTTTCGTAGAGCAGCACGGCGGCAATGATGAGGAAGATAAAGTTGAAGTAGGTGAAAATATTTCTCCGGACAATATCCTTTGCCGAAACAGAGGAGCTGTCGCTGACCATATTAATGAAGCCGTCATCCACCCGGGACATGATCTGCTCTTTTGTGAGACCTGTGCCCGGCTCCGGATTAAAGCGGACAGGGGCGGGTCTCGCCTCATCCTCTCTGTGCCGCTTAAATATTTTTTTAAAGGCTGAACTCAATTTTTCCTTCATGGAATTTTATTCACTCTCTCTGTTTCCTTATTTTGCAAGGTTCCGCATACTTTTATATATTGTACCACTTTTACGGAGTAAAATGGTATCACTTTTATCAACTATTCTTTAATTCTGACAGAAAAAGCCCCGGCGCCGGCCGAAGCTTTTCTGAATTTTATTCTCAGCAATATATACTTTCAGTTTTCAGCGCTGCAGCCAGCTCTTCGGGCCCCGGCACGCTGGATATCCCGCCGGGCTTTGTGGTGGAAAGCCCCGCCGCCGCGCAGGCAAAGGACACGATATCTCTCAGTTCATCCCCGCCCAGCTCCTCAGGAGCCCTGCCTTTACGGAGGAGCTTCCACATGGCGCTGCCTCCGAAAATATCCCCGGCCCCGGTGGTGTCGACAGGTTTTATCCCCTCAAGGGCCGGAACCATGCCGGAGGCCCTTTTATTTGAAAACCAGCAGCCCTCGGCCCCGCAGGTCACAAACACGAGCTTTGCGCCGTATTTATCTATAATATGCGCCGCCCCCTCCGCCGGGGACATATCAAAGAGGAATTTGACCTCCTCATCGCTGATTTTGACCACATCCGCCATGCCGAGACCCCAGCGGAGCTGCTCCGCGGCTGTATCAAGGTTATCCCACAGGGGTTTGCGGAGATTCGGGTCATAACTTATTAGCTTCCCGCCGGCCTTTGCATATTCCACCAGCTGACGGGTGGCGCTTCTGGCGGGCTCGCTTGTGAGGGAGAGTGAACCGAAGTGGAACACTTTTGCCTCGTCTATAAGAGAGAGGTCTGCCTCATCAAAACTGATGCAGGTGTCGGCACCGGGCTTTCTCGCAAAGGAGAATTCCCTGTCGCCCTTTTCATCCAGACTCACAAATGCGAGAGTCGTAAAAACTTTATTGTCGGAGACGATTCCCCTTGTCTCTATTCCGGCCTTTTTCAGCGTGCCAATAAGCATTCTGCCGAAGGCATCCGCCCCCACTTTGCCGATAAGCGCAGTGCCGGCCCCGAGTCTGCTCAGCGCCGCAAGGAAATTTGCCGGAGCGCCGCCGGGATGGGCCGCCATGGTGGGGTAGCCCTGGGAATCTGTGGACACGCAGGTAAAATCTATAAGAAGCTCACCGAATGCAGCAACATCTGTCATAAAAACATCTCCTCTCATTCTGCCGCCGGGTACTCATTGCAGAGAAGCCTGTAGGGCGGCTCATCCTCCTCAATTTCGGGGAAGCGGCCCACGGGGGGATTGAAGCGGTTGTCCTTATTGTCATCGTTGCACTGGCTCACCTCGCCCAGAAGCACATTCCCGCTGCCCTTCTCCACATTGAAGTCGTGGTACATGAACTGCTGAATATGGATGCTCTCCCCGGGTGTGAGGCGGATTACCGAGCCCGCAGGCACGGTGCGGCAGAGCCCGTCGGTGTGGACGGTCACATCGGAATCGTAGTCTATGCTCTCATCCTCGTGGCTGTTATAAACTTTTATGAGCACATTTCCGCCGCCCCGGTTGATAATATCCTCGGTCTTGTACCAGTGGAAATGGTTGGGGGAATACTGCCCCCCCCTGAGATAGAGGAGTTTTTCCGCGTACACCTTGGGATATTTGTCCTTCATGGCGAGATTGCCGTTTCGGATGGTGATAAGGGAAAATCCCACCTTATCAAAGTCCCCCAGGCCGTAGTCCGTAATGTCCCAGCCCAGCATGCAGTCTCTTATCTCATCATATTCGTGGCCCTTATGCCGCCACTCCTCCGGGGTAAAGCTGCAGAATGGGGGCAGATAGCAGCAGTATTTCCTGCACATCTCCTCCAGCTCCTTAAGCGCTCTGTTTATCTCGCTTCTCTTCATGGTGCCCTCTCCTCTCGGTTTAAAATCATAGTATTCAAGCCGGGAAAGCAGATAAGCCGACTCCTGTGTCCGGAATTTATTGCTCCCCGGCTGTTGATTTTCTGTTTATATTTTTTTCGTTGCCGAAGCTTCGGCAGAGAGAAGGATTATTTCATCCTCCCCCGCTGCGGCGGCCTTTATCTTCAGGGATTTCAGGCCGAATTTCTCCGTGAGCTTCTGCACGTTCGCCCTGTGCTGGCCCGTCATCTGGGAAATTTTGTCCTGTCTGACACCGAGAACAACCCGGCTCCCCTGCTTTACATCCTTCAGAACTTCGCAGGCCCGCTCATACATGATCCTGCTTTTCACAAGCTCGCCCAGTGCCGGGTGATACGCCCCCGCCACGGCGGAGCCACCTGAGAGCTCGTCTGTGGGGTTGAGACCCAGCCTTATTATGGGTATTCCCGCCTCTTTGAAGAGCGGCACAAGCTTTGCGCAGACCCGCACCGCGTCCTCAACGCTGTGCTCCCTGTACTTACCCTGCCGCCACATATCGCAGAGGGCGGTGTCCTTCACTATAACCGTGGGGTAGATTCTCACGCCGTCCGGCCTTAGGGCAATGAGCTGACGGGCTGTCTCTATGCTCCGCTCCTCACTGTCCCCGGGAAGACCCGTCATCATCTGGAGAATGAGCCTGAATCCGGCGGATTTTACCTGTTTCGCGGCGTCCGCCACATCCGCGGCGGTGTGGCCCCGGCCTGAAAGTCGAAGGACCTCGTCATTCATGGACTGGGCACCCAGCTCCACAGTCTCGACGCCGTAATCTGCAAGGCGCTTTAACACCCTGCTGTCTATGGCGTCGGGTCTTGTGGAGAGGCGGATTGAATCCAGTTCTCCCTTGTCTATATATTTTTTTGCGGCTGCCAGAAGCTTTTCCTGCTCTTCCGCGGGGATTGCGGTAAAGCTGCCGCCGTAGAAGGCCAGCTGACGCTTTCCGCCGCTGCGGGGCAGGGTGGAGGCATTCTCTATGGCCCTCTCCACATCTTCCGCCGTGGCCGGAGTGAGACTGCCGGAAATCCTCCGCTGGTTGCAGAACACGCAGTTATTGGGGCAGCCCAGATGGGGCACAAATATGGGAATTATACTCTCTCTTGCACTCATTTCCGCAGCGCCTCCAGTGCCCTGCAGGCTGCCGCCTGCTCGGCCTCCTTCTTCGTGCGGCCGGTGCCCTCACCGGACACTTTTCCGTTTACGGACACCTGAAATGTAAAGCGCTTATTGTGGTCGGGGCCGCTCTCCCCCGTGAGCTCATAGGAGATATGGCTGTCACTCTCCTGCTGTACAAGCTCCTGAAGCTCGGTCTTATAGTCGGCGATCCTGTGCTCCTCACCGATCTCCGCCCTGCTGAGAAGTTTGTCCATTATAAATTTTCTGGCCTCGTCCATGCCGGAGTCCAGGTAAATTGCGGCAATCACAGATTCCACCATGTCGGCGAGGATGGACGGGCGCTCTCTCCCGCCGCTGAGCTCCTCACCCCTGCCGAGGCGCATAAAACTCCCTATATCCAGCTCCAGAGCCAGCTTATGGAGGCTGACCTCGCATACAAGCTCGGCACGGAGCCTGGTCATTCTGCCCTCCGGCAGCTCAGGCTCATGGTGATAGAGGAAGTCCGCCGTCACCAGCCCCAGAATGGAGTCCCCCAGGAACTCAAGGCGCTCATAGCTCTCCCCCTCCTCCGGTCTCTCGTTGGCGCAGGAGCTGTGGGTCAGGGCCGTGAGCAGGAGCTCCGGATTTTTAAAGCTGTATCCTATTTTTTCTTCAAGTTCAATCATTATTCAGTACGCTTCAGTCTTCTGTCAGTTTCATATAGTCGATATTTTTCTCAATATCCTCAATAATTCCTGCGTTTTTAAAGGCAATTGCCTGACGCACAGCTGAGAAGAGGCTCTCCGCCCCGGAGGAGCCGTGGGCCTTCACAACGGGCTTTGAAATGCCCACCAGAGCCGTCCCGCCCACCTCGTTCACATCAAAGGACTTCTTCATGATGCCTATGTCCTTTTTCAGCACCAGGGCCGCAAGCTTGTTCTTAAAGCTCTTGAAAAACACGCCCTTGAAGGCTTTGCCCATGAACTTTATGACGCCCTCTGTGGTCTTCAGGAGCACATTTCCGGTAAAGCCGTCGGTAACCACCACGTCCACCTTTCCGGTAAATACATCTGTGCCCTCAATATTGCCGGCGAAAGAGATTCTGCCCTCGCTGTCTGCTTTTTTCAGCAGGGCAAAGGCCTCATGCTGGAGGCTGCCGCCCTTGGTGTCCTCGGTGCCCACATTTAGAAGGCCCACTTTGGGCTTCTCGCAGCCCATTACCTTCTCCGCGTAAAAGCTGCCCATATAGGCAAACTGGAGAAGATACTCAGGTGTGCACTCCACATTGGCGCCGCAGTCTATCAGCATGACCCCATGCTCCCCCGCCGGGAAAACCGGGGCGAGAGCCGCCCTGCGGATGCCATGGATGCGCTTTACTATAAGAGTCGCCCCGGTGAGAAGTGCGCCGGTGCTGCCCGCGGAAACCACGGCGTCGCCCTCGCCGTCCCGAAGCATATTCAGTGCAACCGTCATGGAGGAATCCTTCTTATGCCGCGTTGCTGTGCTGGGGTCATCCTCCATTGTGATGACCTCTGAGGCGTTCACGACATCGATGTCATCGCAGTCCTCATTCCTGAGGCACTCTCTGACTCTCTCCTCAATGCCCACCAGTGTGACATCCACACCCAGTCTGCGCTTTGCCATCACCGCACCCCTGACAATTGCCTCCGGTGCGTTGTCTCCGCCCATGGCGTCAATTATAACTCTCATACTTTGAAAATCTCCTTCTCCATAAGCCCGTCTATAATTTCAAGAGACCGCTTTGAAATCTCTGCATTTTTGTTTCTCTTGCCCTTTACCCTGCGGCCCAGGGGCGAAATAATACCGAAGTTTATATTCATCGGCTGGAAATCTCCCACGCTGCCGCCGGAGATGTAGAGCCCAAGAGCCCCGATTGCAGTCTCCTGGGGGAAATCCACGCTCTCAAGCCCAAGGATTCTCGCCGCCGTCTCAATGCCGACAAGCATGCCTGAGGCGGTGGACTCCACATAGCCCTCAACCCCGGTCATCTGTCCCGCAAAGCTTATGCGGGGCTCGGCAATCAGGCGGTAATACCTGTCCAGGAGCTTCGGGCTGTTGAGATATGTATTTCTGTGCATCACACCGTAGCGGACAAATTCCGCATTTTTAAGGGCGGGAATCATGGAGAAGACCCGCTTCTGCTCACCCCAGGTGAGGTGGGTCTGGAAGCCCACCATATTATATAGGCTGCCCTCCCTGTTGTCCCGCCGCAGCTGCACGACCGCATAGTTCTCCCTGCCGGTTCTGGGGTCAACCAGACCCACAGGCTTTAAAGGGCCGTAGCGGAGCGTGTCCGCACCTCGTCTGGCCATGACCTCAACCGGCATACAGCCTTCAAAGACCCCGCCGTCATCAAAGCCGTGCACCGGGGCCTCCTTCGCCTTCACAAGCTCAGCTATAAAGGCCATATACTCGTCCTTGTCCATGGGGCAGTTTACATAATCTGCAGTGCCCTTGTCGTAGCGGCTGGCAAAAAATGCGCTGTCCATGTCCACGCTGTCAAGGCTGACTATTGGGGCAACGGCGTCGTAAAAGTGGAGATCGCTGTCCGGACAGAGGGCAGCGATTTTCTCCGCGATGGCATCGCTGCTCAGGGGGCCGGTGGCGATTACCACTTCGCCCTCGGGGATTTCCGCCGCTTCCTTACGGATTATCTCAATATTTTCACAGTTCTCCAGCTTTTCGGTGATATACCTTGAAAAGCCGACCCTGTCCACGGCCAGCGCGCCGCCGGCGGCGACACGGTTTTTGTCCGCGCTCTCCATTATGAGGGAGCCCATACGCCGCATCTCCTCCTTGAGAAGCCCCACGGCATTTGTGAGCTCGTCGCTCCTGAAGGAGTTTGAACAAACCAGCTCCGCAAAATAGGGGGAGGAGTGGGCAGGGCTCATCTTCTCCGGTTTCATCTCATAGAGCCGCACTTTTATTCCACGCCGGGCCAGCTGCCAGGCACATTCACTTCCGGCAAGGCCGGCACCCAGGACAGTTACTGACTTCATTGTTTATTCCTTTGTCTCTTTACTTACTTTCGCCGCAGTCTTTGCGGCGGTGGTTTTCTTTGCTGTCTTTTTAGCCGCGCCGCTCTTTGAGGCGGCGGATTTGGAGGAAGACTTTTTGGCAGTACCCTTCCCCGCTGTCTTTTTTGCGGGCTTTTTCTCCCCCGCCTTTTCGCTCTTTCCCTCCGCCGGGCTATCGGCGTCGGTCTTCTTTTTATAGACCCGGTTCATCTCCGGGGCATAGTTTTCACATTCCTCATTTATACAGAAGGTCTTCTGTGCGCCCCTGCCGCTGCGCTTAAAGAGAGTCTTGCCGCAGGCCGGGCAGAAATCCTTTGTGGGCACGTTCCAGGTCATAAAGCCGCACTCAGGTCCCCGCTCACAGGCGTAGAACACGTGGCCGGTCTTGGAGGTGCGCTTTAATATCCTGCCGCCGCACTTGGGGCATTTGCCGGGCATCTCAATCACGATGGGCTTCGTAAATGTACACTCAGGAAAGCCGGGGCAGCCCAGGAAATAGCCGAACTTGCTCTTTTTAACGACCATTCTTCTGCCGCAGACATCGCAGTACTCATCGCTGAGGATATCGGGCACCGTGAGCTTTACGCCGTCCAGCGCCTTTTCCGCGGCATCCATCTCCTTACTGAAATCGCCGTAAAAATTCTCAAGGACCTTCTTCCAGGGCATCTTGCCCTGCTCTATCTCGTCCAGCTCCGCCTCCATATGGTTTGTGAATTTCAGATCCACTATGTCGGCAAAATGCTCCTTCATAAGTCCGTTTACAACCTCTCCCAGAGGTGTGGGCCGGAGGTATCTGCCCTCTTTTATCACATAGTCATGGGAGGTAATTGTGGAAATCGTGGGTGCATAGGTGGAGGGGCGGCCGATGCCTTTCTCCTCCATGGCCCTTATAAGGGTGGCTTCGGTGAAACGGGCGGGGGGCTGGGTGAACTGCTGGTCCGGGCTCATCTTCTCAAGATAGACCTGCTCCCCTTCAGCGAGATTGGGCAGAGGATTGTCGATCTCCGCGCTCTCCTCGTCCTTTGCCTCCTCATATACTGCAGTATAGCCGGCAAACTTCATCTCAGAATAGTTTGCCTTAAAATCGTAGCCGGCGGATACGGTATTCACCGCCACATTGTCATAGACCGCGTTGGACATCTGGCAGGCAGTGAAACGGCCCCAGATAAGTCTGTAAAGCCTGTACTGCTCCGGTGTGAGGTCATGGCGAACCACATCCGGGCTGAGATTCACGTCCGTGGGGCGTATGGCCTCATGGGCATCCTGGGCACCGGCCTTTGTCTTGTAGTGCCGGGGCTGTCCGGGATAATATTCTTTGCCGTAGCGGCCGATGATGTAGTCCTTAGCGGCGCTCAGTGCCTCCTCGGACAGGCGCAGGGAGTCGGTACGCATGTAGCTTATAAGGCCGACACTGCCCTGACCCGTGATCTCTACGCCCTCATAGAGCTGCTGGGCGATGGACATGGTCCGCTTCGGCGTCATGCCCAGGCGTCTTGAGGCCTCCTGCTGCAGCGTGGAGGTGATGAAGGGGGGTGCCGGAGATTTCTGCTTCTGGCCCCGCTTCACGGTTTTTATAATGAAAGGTGCGTCCTTTGTCTTTTCTATGACCTCGTTTACCTCGGCCTCATTATGGAGCTCCAGTTTCTTCCCGTCCCTGCCGTGGAAGCGGGCCGTAAAGCTGCCGCCTTTTTCGCCCCGGCTGAGGTGGGCGTCCAGAAGCCAGTATTCCTCGCTGACGAAGGATTTTATCTCGTCCTCCCTGTCCACGACCATTCTTGTGGCCACGGACTGGACACGCCCTGCTGAGAGGCCGGATTTAATTTTCCGCCACAGCAGGGGTGAGAGCTCATAGCCCACGATTCTGTCCAGAATGCGCCTGGCCTGCTGGGCATCCACAAGGTCCTGGTCTATGGCCCGGGGATTTTTTATACTCTCTGTGACCACTTTTTTCGTGATCTCGTTGAAAGTCACGCGCTTTGCCTTCTTGTCATCCAGGCCGAAGAGTTCCTTCAGATGCCATGAGATGGCCTCCCCCTCACGGTCCGGGTCGGTGGCGAGATAGACTGTATTTGCCTTGGCCACTTCCGCCCTGAGCTCCTTTATAAGGGCACTTTTGCTCCTCACCGGAATATAGTGGGGCTCAAAATCGTTCTCTATATCCACACCCATCTTGCTCTTGGGCAGATCTCTCAGGTGGCCCATGGATGCGGTCACCTTATAGCCGCTGCCCAGATATTTTTCTATAGTTTTCGCTTTTGCCGGGGACTCAACTATTACAAGGTCCTTTGCTTTTGCCATTACGGTTCCTCACTTTTTTGCTGTATTCAATGAAATCCGCCTTCCGGCCTCGCGGCGCACATAGCCCTTTATCTCCAGAAATGTGAGCTGGGCGAGGACAGTGGCTGTGCTCAGGCCGGTGGCTTCTATTATATCGTCTATATGTGTGGCGTCATTGTCTATTGCCGTTATTATTTTCAGCTGATCCTCGGATAAATCCTTCAGCTGTTCTTTCAAGTCAATATATCCCCTGTCATTTCCCTTGTCAATGACTTTTTTGGGGACTTTTGGCAGCGGAGAATCTGTTTCTTCTCTCTGCGCTGCAAATCGGGGCTCAGTTTTCACCCTGTGTATCTTATCCGGATAGAGCCATTCAAATTCGCTCATAACATCCCAGCCGCAGGTGACAAGCTTTGCGCCGTCCTTCAGGAATTCAATTGTTCCCACGCTGTTTTCGGAGTCCGCATTGCCGGGAACCGCAAAAATCTCCTTTCCCTGCTCAGCTGCCTCATTTACAAATAGCGCAGTGCCGCTCTTTTTCGGTGCCTCCACCGCCACAACGCCCACGGAGAGCCCCGCGGTGATCCTGTTGCGCTCCCTGAAAAATCCCCGCTGGGATTTTCTCCCGGGCGGGTATTCGCTTATGACTGCTCCCCTTGCGGCCACATCTCGGGAGAGGGCATTTCTGTCCTCCTCATGGGAGGTGCCCAGAACGCCGACGCAGATTCCGCCCGCCGCAAGTGCAGCAGCGGCCGCGGCGCCGTCGACCCCGTCTGTGAGTCCGGAAAGAATAATTCCACCGCAGTCTACGATCTCCCGGCTCAGGCTGCGGGCCATTTTGATTCCGTAGCGGCTGGCCCTTCTGGTGCCCACAACTGCGATAGCCGCGCTGTCATCGAGCCGCGGCAGCCGCCCCCGGACATAGAGTACAGCGGGAGGGGCATAGATATTTCTCAGGCGTCCGGGATAGGCCGCATCCTGATAGCTTATTATATCAATGTGGTGTATACCGCACTGCTCTGTTATATACTCCGAGGAACTCATATCCCTGCTCTCCAGGATTTCGGCATCCCTGCGGCTGACGCCGGGGACCGACGCAAATTCGCCGGCAGGAGCAAGGAAGGCCGCCTCGGCATCACCGTAGCGGGCAATCAGCGCCCCCTTGGAGTTTGCAGAGGCATCGGCGGCGGATAGCCACAGCCAGTATTTAAGTTCAGACATGACCTCACTTCTCTCTGTATATAAGGTGCAGCGGCAATATTTACCGCGCCATCTCCCACATCGCAACCGAGGCCGCGACGGCGGCATTCAGAGACTCACTGTCCGGAGACATGGGTATTATAATCGTACCGTCACAGATATCCAGAAATTCCCGGCTCAGGCCATTGCCCTCGCTCCCTATGGCGACAGCGGAATTTTTAATATTGACCGCTCTGATATCTTCAGCTTTGTCGGAGAGCGCCGCGCCGTAGAGGGACAGGGAATTTTCCCTCAGCAGATTTTTCACTTCTTCTAGGCTGCATCGCAGCACCCGCTGACGGAAAATTGCGCCCATGGTGGAGCGGACGGTTTTCGGATTGTATAGGTCGGCGCAGTCTCCGGTGAGTATGACCGCGTCAATCCCGAAGGCAGATGCGGTTCTCACCACCGTGCCCACATTTCCCGGGTCCTGCACAGACTCCAGAATAACAGCACTCTTTATGGGACTGCCGGTCTGATTTTCCGAAATTTTCACGGTAAAGAGAGGGCCGGGGCTGTTCTTCATCACGGAGGCGTAGTCAAAAAGCCCGCTGTCTGCAATATACTCCCCGGCTTTTTCAAGCCCCGCCGCGTTCTGAGCGCTGTTCTTCCACAGTACGGATGTGACCTCCGCCCCGAACTGGACAGCCTCCCCGAGGGTCTTCATACCGTCGCAGAGATATTCCCCGGCCTGCCGTCTGTACGCCGCATCCCCCGCCAGAAGCCGAAGATGCCGGATATATTCATTTTTTCTCGATGTAATATTTTTCATAGGCACCGCATTTATTTATAATATCAGATTATTTTACCATAATTGTCCGAATTTGCAAGCCTCGGCATCTCTGTTTTAAACATTCCGGTTCAAATGACCGAATTGTATACCGGCCGATGAACTTCACGCCGTCCGGGTAAGCGGCCGGTGCGTTCTTCCCCTCAAAACGGCTTAAAAAAAGCCCGGCCGATTTGAAGCCGAACTTTTTATGTGTGTAAATATTTTATTTCTCAGCGTCTTTTTTCTTCATGGAACCGGCTCTGAAATCCGGCTCCGTGCCGTGGATGAGACGGACTATGTTCTCCTTATGCCGTGCAACCACAATAATCATGCCGAAGAAGGCCAGAAGAACCTTGGGCAGAGGCATGCCGAATGCCAGGGCCGCAATGAAAATAGAAACGGACGCACAGATGGAGCCCAGTGAGACCTTCTTGCTCAGCAGTGCAACAATGAGAAAGACCAGGATTATTGTGACAAAGACCCGCCAGTCCAGGGCAAGTCCAAGAGCCGCACCCACCGAGACGCCCTTACCGCCCTTAAAACTGTGGAATATTGGGAAGCAGTGGCCGATGAGACTGGCAATGCCGCCGGCAAATATGCCCCAGTCCCCCAGAAGGAGGTTGCCAATCCACATGGCGATGCCAGCCTTCAGCATATCCCCGGCAAGAGTGAGCACGCCGAAGCCCATTCCGTAGACCCGCGCCATATTGGTCGCCCCGGCATTTTTGCTGCCCTTTGTACGTACATCGCCGCCTATTTTTCTGGAAAGAAATATGGACATGCTGAATGAGCCCAGAAGATAGGCAAGGACCACTGTGAGGATATATTTTACAACAACCATGACAATCTCCCGCTGATAATTTAAAATTAAATTCCGATGGAAACAATTCATGATTATACGGTAGCCAAATGCCATTGGCAAGAGCTTTGGGAAGAGTTTACATATCTTTAATAGTCATAGTATAAAAAAGAGACGGCCCGGGCCGCCTCTGAAAGCTCACTTATATGTGTAATTTGACCAATATTTTTTCTTTTTCCGGAAGCGATGTATATTTTTCTTCAGTTTTCAAAAAGTGTCCAGGGCCATATATCCGGAGGCGGAAGGCGAAAGTTCATGCTCTCCCCAGTCACAGGATGGGCAAAGCTCAAAGCGCAGGACCAGAGGGCGATGTCGCAGCCGTCCTCCAGAAGGCTGTATTTTCTGTCGCCGACTATGGGCAGATTTCTTGAGGAAAACTGGCAGCGAATCTGATGGGTGCGGCCCGTGCGGAGTATAATGCTCAGCTTGCTCAGCCCCTGCTCAAAACCTAGGCTCCTGTAATCCAGCACTGCCTCTCTCGCGTATTTCCCGGGCTTATCCGTGACATAGCTCTTTCTCTCCGCCCTGTCCCTGACAATCAGGTCCCTCAGAGTGCCGGCCTCATCTGCCCTGCCGTGCACCACCGCGAGATACTCCTTGCCGAAGCTCCCCGCCCGGATCTGGGCACTGAGCGCCGAGGCGCAGGCGGCATTCCTGGCGAGAACCATAAGGCCGCTGACCACCCTGTCCAGGCGGTGCACCGTGCGGATGTCAGCCTTCGGATTTCCCAGCTCCGCCCTCACAAGCTCCGGCAGGCCGCCCGGCTCATCGGTGGAGAGTACCCCCGCGGGTTTTACGCACACGACTATATCATTATCCAAATAAACTATCTGCATTTTATCACTCTTACCGCTTTATACAAAAATACCCCGGCGGTCTCCCGCCGGGGTACATTTTAACTCATTATTCCTGCTGTTTCAATACTTTACCTGGGCAGCTGCAGCTGCTTTTTCTTTCTGGGAATCAGAGCCATAATGCCTGCGCCGGAAATTACCAGAACCGCGAGCCAGATAAACATGTTATTGGAGTCGCCGGTTGCAGGGGCGTAGTTTGCGGTGACGATTCTGAATGTTGCAGTCTGACTGGTGTTGTTGCCGGTATCAAGGGTCATGGTGTAGTTGCCGTAGTTGAGCATGTTCAGGAAGCCGGACTTGAGCATGAGGCTCTTGCCGTCATTGGAGAGAACATAGTTTGCGGGGTCTATCCACTGATTGCTGATATAGACGCCCTTGATGGGTGAGGAAGCATTGAAGTAGAGGTTGTAGGGGCTGCCCTTTACATGGTTGGTGTCGCCGTAGTTGCTGGCGTAGCCGTTGATGTAGATGGTGGCAACCGCTGTGCCGTTCTCGCCGGGTGCACTGGGATTGGCAGTGCCGACCTGGAGAATATGGGAACCTGCATCAAGCTTGGAGAGAAGTGCGGACTTGAGAGTCAGCCGGCCGTTGTAATAGGTGTAGTAGTTGTTGCCGGAAGTGTTGTAGATGATCTGATTATCAATGACTATACCGTTGTTCCAGATAGGAGGATCGAGGCGGAAGTTAAGATCGCCTGCACCTCTGGACCAGTAGGCCACAGATGGGAAGATCTGTGCAACGCCGGTGCTGGAAGGAGTATTTACCTTGATGGTGCAGCTTGCAGTTCTGCTCTTGTTATTGTTGGAGGTTGCGGTGACAGTCACTGTGCCCACAAGGCCGCCTGCTGTAATGGTTGCGCTTGTGGCATTGGCAGAGGACTTATCTACAACGCCGTAGGAGAGACTTGGAGTGTATACCCAGGAGAAGGTCTCACCGTTAACTGCATTCTGTACAGTAATGGTGGAGGTCTGTCCGGTCGTGATAGACTCGGGATTTGCAACAAGCTGAAGTGTGCCTGCAGAGGTGATGTCGATATAAAAATCTCCGCTGCTGTACAAGGTCCCGGAGTTTTTATTGTCGGCTACATACGCTCTAAGTGTAGCTCTGCCGGGGGCAAGAGCGGTGAGGGTTGTCTTCTGGCCGTTGGGGTTTGCTACAGAAATGAGACTGCTGGTCACGATCTCCCAGTGGTGAAAATGGACATCACCGTTGAGTTTGGCTGTGATCTCCTGGTTCTCACCGACCTTCATGGGGCTGCGGCCATCTATTGAAACACCGTTCACATTGGGGTCGGTAACATTAATGGTAAACTGATAGGAAGGTGCTTTTTCCGGCATAGACCTGACAGTTATAGTTGCAGTACCTGCAGCTTTTGCTGTGGCAATGCCATTTTGGTCAATTGAGACCACGCCGGAATTGCTGGATATCCACTCAACAGTCTGGTCGGCTTCGGCGGGCTCAACCTTCGCTGTGAACTGTATTGCCGGAGCTCCAACTTCCATGCCTGAAACCTCAGGAGTGACCGTAATAGCGGTTTTAGAAATATTAACATTGACGGTGCAGGGTGCGGTAAAGCCGTGTGTCTTGGAAGCAACAACAACAGTCGTTGTACCAGCGCTCAGTGCAGTTACATTGCCGTCACCGTCGACGGAGGCAATGGCGGGAGCATTGGATGTGAATGTGAACTCACCTGCCGCTGCAACTCCTTTATCGAAGCTTGCACTAATCTTGTCCGTCGCACCATAACCGTTGAGATTTATCTCATACTTATCAAGCACAACTTTGCCGGGAACAACAGGAGCGGGGTCAACCGTAAAGTTTTTAGACGCACTTGCCGTACCAGCTATGGCCTCAATGCTGTTCTGACCCTCGTGTATCAGCGTGTCAGCACCACATACAGTGTACGCAGTCTTGCCTTCACTATCAGTAGGTTTTACCGTGACAGCTTTACCGTTGACTTTAACATCGACAGTCTGACCATCTACAGCTTGATCAGCACTGTCCGACACTATGAAAGTGAAAGTAATAACTGAACTACCATTACCCATAGTGATGGGGCTATCGGCATTTACAATAGTAATCTTTGCCGGTGTCCCTGCTGCGAAGGCGGAGACGCACATTACCGATGCCAGCATACAGGCCAGCAGCAGTATTGAAACGGCTTTCTTCATAGTCTTCATTTTAAAATCCCCCTTATGAGAATTAGTTTACAATATCTTCACGGCACATATAATAACACACTATTATCAATTTGGCAACAATAAATTTCAAATTATTTTTATTATTTACAAACTGATGAAATGTGGTCTCCGTGCCGTCTAAGCTCTGGATGTCAGGGGGCAAATGCTGTTTCAACCCGCTGTTCCAAGGCCGTTGCAGAGCTTGATTCCTCAAAAGCTCATGAATAATGTAACACAATGATTTCAAAATTGCAAGCAGAATTTTTCAATTTGCCAATATTTTTTACTGCTTTGTAACTAATCCGTCTTTTTGTGTTCAATTATTTTTCTCTGCACAAGATATAGTTTTTACGCTTTTATTTTTCAGGCTTTAAAACTGCCTTCATGTATACTACGAATTTCAGAAGCAAATGTTTCATTTATTTTCAAATATTTTTTCGCGGTTTGTCCGTTTTCAGCAGTGTCTAGTATATCTTGGTCAAAATGACAGCATTTATTTAGGCAATAATCATTTATTTTTTTGCCGGATTTCAAGTTTTTCCATGCTTTTTTTATATTAATAAGGTAATATGAATTATTTTTAATTCATTGACTGAAATTTATAATTTTATTAGTCTCCAAAAAGCTCTGATTTTTGTGCTAAAACACTATAATTGCTCAGTTTATCTTTTTGTATTTCAGCATTTTGCATGAATTTGTGCATTTTGCTGTGTTTTGACTCCTTGCAGCCTTGAAAAAAGCGGCTTTATAGGTTAAAATACACAAAGTGAGAGCTGTATTTAATCGCAGGAGGTAAATATAATGTCTAAACTTTTATGGCTGACGCCTGTTGCCGCGGTTCTGGCGCTCATATATGCGGTATACAAGGCAGTCTATGTAAAAAAAGCCGAAGCAGGAAACAGCAAAATGCAGGAAATCGCCTCAGCCATTGCC
>JBMNPZ010000030.1:0-21438 GCA_050943875.1 Candidatus Limivicinus sp.
TATTATATTTATATCTTGCACTCAGCTATTGTAAATAAGCGCAATTTCTGTTATAATAAGTCGATTAAAATGTGTATTATAATTACCCGAGGTGTTATATGAATTCGGTAAATGATGTATGGCAGGAAGTAATGAAGGTTCTGTCAAAAAAACTCACTCCAACGGCCATAGAGACCTGGTTTGCAGACTGTGTGCCGGTGGAGATTGAGGACTGCCGCCTTATACTTCAGACAGACAACGATTTCAAGAGATCTATAATTTCCTCAAGGTTCAGCGATATTATAAAGGCTGCTCTGAGTGATCTCTTCTCCTGTGACTTTGAGCTCACTGTGCTTGTGGGGGACGAAATCAATGAGTACATAAATGTGAAAAAGGATGACAACACCCTGCCTGAGATGGCGGGCTACACCTTTGACCGCTTCATAGTGGGCAACTCGAATAAATTTGCCCATGCCGCGGCCATAGCAGTGGCGGAAAATCCGGGGCAGACTTACAATCCTCTCTTCATCTACGGCAACTCAGGTCTGGGCAAGACCCATCTGCTCCTGGCCATAGGACAGGCGATTCATGAGAGAGACCACACAAAGAGGATTGCCTATATAAAGGGCGACGACTTCACAAACCAGATGGTCAAGTCCATAAGAGAGGGCACCGGGGAGGAGTTCAGAACAAAGTACAGAAATGTGGACCTCTTCCTGGTGGACGATATTCAGTTCATCGCCGGAAAACAGCAGACGCAGAATGAATTTTTCCACACCTTCAACAATATTTATGAGGCCGGACATCAGATAGTCATCACCTCAGACCGGCCGCCCCTTGAGATGACCCTGCTGGACGACAGACTCCGCACCCGTTTTGAGGGCGGGCTCATGGCGGACATACAGCCCCCGGACCTGGAGACCAGAATGGCCATCATAAGAAACAAGGCGGGGCAGCTGGGCCTCATTCTCTCGGATGACGCCGTGAGCTACATTGCAGAAAACATCACCGCCAATATAAGACAGCTTGAGGGCGTTATAAAGCGTCTCACGGCCTATAAGGAGATACTGGACGATGTAATCACCATAGACTCAGTAAAGAGGGCCATAAAGGACATTATAAGGCTGGGCACCTATATCCCCACGCCGGACAGCATAATCAAGGAGACCGCCCGCTACTACTCCCTGAGGGAGGAGGATCTGAGGGGACAGAACCGATCAAAGAATACGGCCATGGCAAGGCAGGTCTCAATGTACCTGATGCGCTCACTCACAAATCTCTCCCTGAAGGATATAGGCGCGGAATATGAGGACAGAAACCACACTACCGTCCTCAGCTCCATTAAAAAAATAGAGGATCTGCTGAAAAATGACCCCAGCATGGCGGGAACTGTGAGAGATATTACATCAAATATCAACTCAATATGAATGATTTGAGTTTTCAACATTTGCCTGTGGAAAACTCGGTTGAAAATGTTGAAAACTTGCTTGTAACTATTGCCTGTTGATAAACGATTTTTTATAAACAAAATTATCAACATAAAAAATCACGGTTTATCAATGTAAATTCGGAGTTTTCAACAGATTTTTGTCCTACTAATAAGACTACTAAATTATTATTATTTATTTACTTATAAGAAAAAAGGAGGAACCAGTAAATGAAATTTTCATGCGAAAAACACGTACTCCAGAATGCAATAAATACGGCCTCCAGAGCCGCCGCCGCAAAAAGCCCAATACCCGCACTTGAGGGATTGCTCATAAGCGCTGCAAGAGGGGTAAAGATCAGCGGCTACGACCTGAAGAAAGGTATATATACAGTAATAGACGCCCAGGTGGAGCAGGCAGGGGACATTGTTGTCAACTCAAGACTCTTCGGCGAGATGATAAGAAGGATTCCCGACGGCATGGTCACGGTGACAGCGGATCCAAACTGCAATGTCCATGTGAAATGCGGCAGAAGTGAGTTCAACTTCATGGGCATGTTCGCCGAGGATTATCCGGAGATGCCGGAGATTGAGGAGGAGAACAACGTAACGGTTCCCCAGCCCATACTGAAAAAGATGATAAATGAGACCATATTTGCAGTCTCCGACAGCGATGTGAGACCCATATACACAGGAATTCTCTTTGAGGTAGCAGATGACGAGCTGACCCTTGTGGCGGTGGACGGCTACAGGCTTGCAAAGAGAGTGGAGAAAATTGAGAACGCCCATATGGAGAGCTGCAGCTTTGTGGTCCCCGGCTCTTCCCTCACGGATGTGGAGAAAATCTGCTCCGACGAGGAGGGCGAGCTGAGCATTTCCGTAGGGAAGAAGCACATTGCCTTCTCAATCGGTGACACGGTGCTCATCAGCCGGAGACTTGAAGGTGAATTCTTAAATTACCGGAAATCCATCCCCGACAGCTTCAAATATCAGATCACCATAGACCGCTCGGAGTTTATGAGCTCCATAGACCGTGTGGCCATAATCGTGAGCGAGAAAAATATAAGCCCCGTGCGCATGACCTTCGGCGACGACTGCATCGACCTCCTCTGCACCACACCCATAGGCAGGGCACAGGATGTATGCGGCTGCGAGGGCAGCGGCGAGGGGCTTGAGATAGGCTTCAACGACAGATATATCACCGATGCCCTGAAGGCGGCCTCGGATGATAAGTTGTATCTCTGCCTCAACAGCCCATCATCCCCCTGCATTGTAAAGGCGGCGGACGGGACAGAGAACTTCACATATATGATTCTGCCGGTGAGACTCAGGGCCGGTGACTGATAAATGAAAAATATGGAAAAAATATATATAAGGACAGATTTTATAAAGCTTGATTCCCTCCTGAAGCTTGCAAATGCCGTCTCCAGCGGGGGAGAGGCCAAAAACCTCATCGCTGAAGGCCTTGTAAAGGTGAACGGAGAGGTCTGCACCATGAGGGGCAAAAAAATACATCCGGGAGACAGGGTTTCATTTGGAGAAAATGAAATTGAGATCGCGGCGGAATGAAAATAAATAAAATTGCCCTGAACGGATTTCGAAATTACGAGTGGGAGACCGCCGATTTTTCCGGTGGCACCAACGTGATCTACGGACAGAATGCCCAGGGAAAGACAAATCTTCTGGAGGCCATATATATGCTCTCCGCCGGAAAGAGCTTCCGGACAAGATTTGACAGGGAGCTTGTGGGTTTCGGCTACGACCGGGCCGAGATACTGGCGGAGGTGCTGAGCCATGAGAGGGAGCAGACAATAAAGATTCTCCTCACTCCCGGACAGGCAAAGAAGATCACCGTGAACGGCGTGAGAAAAAAAGCCTCCGAGCTATCGGAAGTAGTAAATACAGTTCTTTTCTGCCCCGACGACCTGAATTTGATAAAAGAGGGGGCCGCGGTGCGGAGAAGACTCATGGACAACGCCATAAGTCAGATAAGGCCGAGATATGCCGAAATTCTCTCCTTTTTCAATAAATTTTACGAGAATAAATCCAAAATTTTGAGAGACTGGAGAGAAAAGCCCTCCCTGCTGGACACTCTGGATGAGTTCTCAGACGGACTGTGCAGGGCATCGGCAAAGCTCATAAGATACAGGGCCGCCTTTGCCGCCAGACTCAATGAGGCGGCGGAGCCTATACACAGGGATTTCTCCGGAAACGGGGAAAAGCTGGAGATAAAATATAAGACCGTGAGCACGGTAAAGGATCCCTTCGCCTCCGCAAAAGAGATTTATTATGATATATGCGAGCATCAGGAGAGACACAGGCAGGCGGAAATAGATTCCGGACAGTGCCTCACCGGCGCCCACAAGGACGACCTTGAGATATATATAAACGGCAGGGCGGCCAGAAACTTTGCCTCCCAGGGTCAGACCAGGACAGCGGCCCTCTCCGTGAAGATTGCAGAGCGGGAGATATTTCTTGCAGAGACCGGGGAATATCCGGTGCTGCTGCTGGATGATGTGCTGTCGGAGCTGGACATGAAGAGGCAGGAATATGTGCTCAACCGTATAGGCGGCGGCCAGACCTTTATAAGCTGCTGCGAGGATGAGGGCATATCAAAGCGCACCGGCGGCAGGGTCTTTTATGTGGAGAAGGGAAAAATAAGCTGATGTATCTGCATCTGGGAAAAGGCACTGTGGTGAATACCGATGAGATAGTGGCAATCTTTGATCTGGATATAAGCTCCCAGTCCCATTTGACAAGAAAATATCTGAACTGCGCCGAAAAGGCGGGTCAGGTTATAAACGCGGCGGAGGATATTCCGAAATCCTTCGTCGTCACAGAGAGAGGCGGCGAACGCCGGGTGTATCTGAGTCAGATGGCCACGGCTACGCTGCTGAAAAGGGCCGAAAACGGAATAATAATTTAATTCCCCATGGAGGAAAAAATGTCAGACAATATTAACAACATAAACGAAGCAAATGAATATGATGCCTCGCAGATCCAGGTTCTTGAGGGTCTGGAGGCCGTGCGTAAACGCCCGGGAATGTATATAGGCTCCACCTCGTCCTCGGGACTCCATCACCTTGTGTATGAAATTGTGGATAACTCCATAGATGAGGCCCTGGCGGGCTTCTGCACAAAGGTGTGCGTCACCATAGAAGAGGGAAATGTAATCCGGGTCGAGGATAACGGCCGCGGCATCCCCGTGGATATTCAGGAGCAGACTGGCAAGTCCGCCCTTGAGGTTGTCTTCACCGTCCTCCATGCCGGCGGAAAGTTCGGCGGCGGGGGCTACAAGGTCTCCGGCGGACTCCACGGCGTTGGCGCCTCGGTTGTAAATGCCCTATCCGAGTGGCTGGAGGTCCGGGTATACAAGGACGGCAAAATCTGGCAGATGAAATTCTCCAGAGGGGATATAACCCAGCATATAAAGGTCATAGGGGAGACGGAGAAAACCGGCACCACCGTGAGATTCAAGCCGGACGCCGAGATCTTCGACGAGACAAACTATGACTATGAGATACTCCGCACCCGCATGCGTGAGCAGGCCTTTCTCAACGGCGGCCTGAATATAGTCCTGAAGGACGAGCGGGAGGGGCTGGAGCAGGAGACCGAAATGTGCTATGAGGGCGGCATCAGGGAGTTTGTGAGCTACCTGAACCGGCACAAGAACCCCATGCACGAGGATGTGATATATCTCAGCGGCAAAAAGGACGAGGCCATAGCGGAGATAGCGCTCCAGTACAACGACAGCTACAGCGAGAACATAATCTCCTTTGCAAATGACATAAATACACCGGAGGGCGGCATGCACGAGACCGGCTTTAAGGCGGCGCTCACAAGGGCCATAAATGCCTACGGTGTGAAAAACAATATAATAAAGGGAGACGACAAGGTCTCCGGCGAGGATGTGCGGGAGGGCATAGCGGCAGTAATATCCGTGAAGCTGCCGGACGCCCAGTTTGAGGGCCAGACCAAGCAGAAGCTGGGGAACGCCTATATAAGGACCCTTGTGGACAGCATAGTGAACGACCAGCTGGGGGTATATCTGGAGGAGCACCCGGCCACCGCAAAGATAATCCTTGACAAGTCCATGATGGCCAACAGGGCGAGGGAGGCCGCGAGAAAGGCCAAGGAGTCCGTGAGACGCAAGACCGGACTTGAGAGCGGCCAGATGCCGGATAAGCTCCAGGACTGCAACGAGAGAGACCCGTCCCTCTGTGAGATATACATCGTGGAGGGCGACTCCGCCGCAGGCTCTGCAATTCAGGGCAGGGACAGCCGCTTCCAGGCCATACTCGCCATGTGGGGCAAGATGCTGAACGTTGAAAAGGCCAGGGCGGACAAAATCTACGGCAACGACAAACTCTACCCCATGATTCTGGCTCTGGGCGCAGGCATCGGGGATGAATTCAACATTGATAAGCTCCGCTACCACAAGATAATAATCATGGCGGATGCCGATGTGGACGGCTCCCATATAAGGACACTGCTGCTGACCTTCTTCTTCCGCTATATGCGGCCCCTTATTGAGCACGGCTATGTGTATTCCGCGGTGCCCCCCCTCTACAAGCTCACAAGGGGCAAGCAGCAGAGGGTGGCCTACTCCGATGAGGAGCGGGATAAGATAAGCCGGGAGATGAGGGCCGACAACCCCAATGTGAAGATAGACATCGCCCGCTACAAGGGCCTCGGCGAGATGGACCCCCACGAGCTCTGGGAGACCACCATGGACCCGGAGAAGCGCTCACTGAGGAGAATCACCCTGAAGGATGCCATTGAGGCCGATGAGGTCTTCACCGTGCTCATGGGCGAGGATGTGGAGCCCCGGCGTGAATGGATAGAGCAGAACGCGAAATACGTTGTCAATCTGGACATCTAAGGGGGAGAATGGAGTATAAATGGCACATAAGAGAGACTACAAACCGGAAGAGATAGCTTTTCCGAATCAGAAGATAGTGGAGTCGGAGCTTGTCTCCGAGATGCAGAACAGCTATATAGACTACGCCATGTCGGTCATCGTGGGCCGCGCCCTGCCGGATGTCCGGGACGGTCTGAAGCCTGTTCACAGACGCATACTCTACGCCATGTTTGAGGATAACCTCACAAGCGACAAGCCCTACAAAAAATCCGCCACCTGCGTGGGCGACGTTCTGGGCCGCTACCATCCCCACGGCGACGCCTCAGTATATGACGCACTGGTGAGACTTGCCCAGGACTTCTCAATGAGGTACAGGCTGGTTGACGGCCACGGCAACTTCGGTTCCGTGGACGGCGACCCCCCTGCGGCCTACCGCTACACCGAGGCGAGACTTTCAAAGATCTCCAATGAGATGCTGCGGGATATTGAAAAGGACACCGTGGACTGGGATCTGAACTTTGACGAGACCAGAAAAGAACCCCGGGTGCTGCCCTCAAGATTCCCGAATCTTCTTGTGAACGGCTCCAGCGGCATTGCCGTGGGCATGGCCACAAATATCCCCCCGCACAACCTCACCGAGGTGATAAACGCCTGCATCTGCGTCCTTGACAATCCGGAGGCCCAGCTTGCAGACCTTATGCAGCATATAAAGGGGCCCGACTTCCCCACAAGGGGCATAATAATGGGCAGGAGCGGTATAAGACAGGCCTATGCCACCGGCAGGGGCAGAATTATCATCAGGGCCCGCACCGAATTTGAGGAATACGGCAGGGACCACAGGACGAGAATAATCGTCACGGAGCTGCCATATCAGGTAAATAAGCGCCAGCTCATAAAGAATATAGCAACTCAGGTCCATGAGAAGCGCCTTGAGGGCATCTCCGACCTGAGAGATGAGACCGACCGGAATGGCATGAGGGTGGTAATCGAGCTCAAGCGGGATGCAAATCCCCAGGTGGTGCTGAACCGCCTCTTTGCCCAGACCCAGCTCCAGACCAGCTTCTCCATAAATATGCTGGCCCTTGTGAATAACCAGAGTCAGCCGAAGATACTCTCCCTGAGACATATTCTGGACGAGTATCTCATATTCCAGGAGGACCTTATCACCCGCCGTACCAGATTTGAGCTGAAAAAGGCGGAGGAGAGGGCACATCTGCTGGAGGGCCTGCTCATCGCCCAGGACAACATAGATGAGGTCATTCAGATAATCCGCAGCAGCTATGACAACGCAAAGCAGAGACTGATGGAGCGCTTCGGACTCTCGGATGTACAGGCCCAGGCCATATGCGACATGCGGCTCATCTCCCTCCAGGGACTCAACAGGGAAAAGCTTGAGAATGAATATAAGGAGCTCACCGGCAAGATCGCCCACTATAAGGAGCTTCTGGCGGATCCCCAGCTTATAAAGCAGCTTCTGAAGGAGGAGCTCACGGCTCTCCGGGACAAGTACGGGGATGAGCGGGTCACAGAGATTCAGGATGTGGCGGACGAGATAGACATAGAGGACCTCATTGAGGAGGAGGAGTGCGTCTTCACCCTGACCCACGGCGGCTATATCAAGAGACTCCCGGTGAGCGAGTACCGGTCTCAGGGCCGGGGCGGCAGGGGAATCCGGGCCATGAGCACCAAGGATGAGGACTATGTGGAGACCGTGTTCACCGCCTCCACCCATGACTATATCCTCTTCTTCACCAGCAAGGGCAAGGTCTTTGTGAAGAAGGGCTATAATATCCCCGAGGCCGGCAGGACCGCAAGGGGCACCAATATTGTGAACATACTCCAGATTGAGGACGCCCAGGAGGAGAAGGTCAGCGCCATGATAAGGTCCAGGGGCCTTGAAAAGGACGCCTACCTTGTCTTTGTCACGAGAAACGGCACCGTCAAGCGCATGAGCCAGTCCGCTCTTAAGAATATCAGGTCCAACGGAATAAGGGCCCTCACCCTTGAGGAGGGGGATGAGCTCATGTCCGTTATGGCCACAACAGGGGACGAGAATATACTCATCGCCACGAACCGGGGCCTTGCCTGCTGCTTCAATGAGAATGATGTCCGGCCCATGGGCAGAAATGCAATGGGCGTCAGGGGCATAAGACTGAGAGACGGGGACTTTGTCGTGGGTGCAGGCAGCACAAGCGACGGCTCCGCACTTCTCAGCATCACGGAAAACGGCTACGGCAAGCGGACACTCTGCTCCGAGTACAGCGTACACGGCAGGGGCGGCCTCGGCATGAAGAACTACAACATCACCGAGAAGACCGGCAGGGTGGCAGATGTGAAGATAGTGAACGATGACGAGGATATACTTGTCATCACCGACAACGCCACCATTATCCGCATACCCGTGGACAGGATAAGCCTTCTGGGCCGCTCCACTCAGGGCGTACTTGTGATGCGCCTCAATGAGGACAGCAGGGTCATTTCCATCGAAACAACGGAAAAAGAGCCTGAGGAGGACGAGGAAGAGGCCGAAAACGGAGACAATGTGGAAAACATTGATGACAATGTGGAAAAACCCGGGGAAAATGAGGATAAAGAGTGAGTAAAAACCTGGGTTTTGAACAAATTATAAGAAAATGTCACTGAAAGACAATGCCCCCTTAATTTTAAGGGGGCAGAGCTTTTTTGAAAGATGGCCGGCGGCGCTGAAAAAAACGGCTGCGACGGCAGAAAAATATAAGATGTAATATGAAAAAAGTGATTATCTATACCGACGGGGCCTGCAGCGGAAACCCCGGCCCAGGGGGCTGGGCTGCAGTCCTGGACTACAACGGAATAAAAAAGGAGATAAGCGGCGGGGCCAGGGAGACCACGAATAACCGCATGGAGCTCACCGCGGTAATCTCGGCCCTGAAGGCCCTTAAGGAGCCCTGCATTGTGGAGCTCTACTCCGATTCAAAATATGTGATAGACTCCCTTGTGAAGGGCTGGGTGCTCTCATGGCAGAAAAAGGGCTGGGTGAAATCGGACAAAAAGCCGGCCCTGAACCCGGACCTCTGGCAGGAGCTGCTGGAGCTGGACCAGATACATCAGGTGAGCTATCACTGGGTCAAGGGCCACGCCGACAATGAGCTCAATGAGCGCTGCGATACCCTCGCCGTGATGCGGAGAGACGAATATGCGGGGGGCTGAGATGAAAAAGATAGACTACGGCAAAAAACCGCTGGCCGTGTTTGCGGCCTATATCGCACAGCAGAAAAAGCTCTTCATCACCGATATGAGCTGCGTTGTGCTGGCCTCCGCCATAGACCTCGCTTTTCCCTATGTCTCCAGGATGTCCATGAACAGGCTGCTGCCGGGGCGGTATTTCTCTGCCTTCTTCACGGTGATGGGGATTCTGCTTCTGGCCTATGTGCTGAAGGGATTTCTCTACTACGTGATAACCGTAAAGGGCCACAGGATGGGGGTGCAGGTGGAGTCCGCCATGCGGAGAGATGTGTTCAGCCATATGCAGCAGCTCTCCTGCAGCTTCTACGACAAAAACCGCACCGGCGTGCTGATGAGCCATATCACAAGCGACCTATTCGATGTGACGGAGCTTGCCCACCACGGGCCGGAGAACATACTCATCTGCACCCTCACAATAGTGGGCGCACTCAGCGTGATGTACACAATTGAATGGCGTCTCGCCCTGGCACTGAGCATCGCCTTGCCCCTCTGCTTCTGGTTCACCCTGAGCCAGAGGGTGAAGATGAAGCGGGCGAACACCGAGGTAAAGAGAAAGACCGCGGAGATATATGCCGCCATTGAGAGCAGCATCTCAGGCATACGCACGGCCAAGGCCTTTGCCAATGAAAATCAGGAGAGCGCCAAATTTGATAAAGCAAACGAGCTCTTCCGCTCCTCCAAGGTGGAGTACTACAGGACCATGGGCCTTTTCCAGAGCGGCATGGAGTTCACCACCGGCGCCCTGCAGGTGCTGGTCATTGCCCTGGGGGGCTTTCTCATAATGCGGGGCAGGATGGACTATGTTGAGCTCATAACCTTCTCACTCTATGTCACAACCTTTGTCTCCCCGATACGCCGCCTCGCCCAGTTTACCGAGATATACATGAAGGGCGTCACCGGCTTTGAGAGATTTCTCGGCATAATGCGCACGGAGCCCATGATAAAGGACAGCCCCGGGGCGGAGGAGCTCCGGGATGTGAAGGGCGAGATAGAGTACAGGGATGTGAGCTTTGACTACGGCAGCAGCGTGCCGGTACTGAGGCATATAAATCTCCATGTGAAGCCCGGGGAGTGCCTCGCAATAGTGGGCCCCTCCGGCGGGGGAAAGACCACCCTCTGCCAGCTGCTTCTCCGCTTTTATGATGTCTGTGAGGGCAGCATACTGGTGGACGGCAGAGATGTGAGGAGCGTCACCCAGACGAGCCTCAGGGAAAATATCGGGCTTATTCAGCAGGATGTATTCATGTTTGCCGGCACTGTCCGGGAAAATATCCGCTACGGCAGGCCGGACGCCACAGACGAGGAGATAGTGGAGGCCGCGGTGCACGCGGAGATACACAATGAGATCATGGAGATGCCCGACGGCTACGACACCTATATAGGCGAGCGGGGAGTCATGCTCTCCGGCGGGCAGAAGCAGAGAATATCCATCGCCAGGGTATTTCTGAAAAACCCGAAGATTCTGGTGCTGGATGAGGCCACATCGGCTCTGGATACGGTGACGGAACAGAAAATACAGGCGGCCCTTGACAGGCTCAGCAGCGGAAGAACAACGATAATAATTGCCCACCGTCTGTCCACCATAGGAAACGCCGACAGGATCGCCGTGGTGGAGGGCGAGCATATAGTGGAGATGGGCACACACAGGGAGCTCATGGAAAAAAATCAGGTCTACGCCGGACTGGTGCGGGCCCAGGAATTAGAGAAAGGTGACTGAAAATGCTGAAAATAAGAAAAGGCGGACACAAGGACCTGCAGAAATACTACGGACTGCTGGAGGTGGATTTTGATAAGCGGGAGCTCCTCTCAAAGCTTGCAATCCACGGCGCCATGATGAAGGGCAATATGGAGATGCTCATAGTCTATGATGACGAGAATGGCATGGATCTGGGCTACGCCATCACCTTCTGCCGGAGTCTCTACGGCTATGTGCTGCTGAAATATTTAGCAGTGATGCCCTGGTTCAGGGGCAAGGGCATGGGCGTGGAGTGCATGAGGCTCATAGATAAATACTACGCCGACAGACAGGGTATCCTCGCCGAGGTCCTGGCCTTTGAGGATGAGGACGGCAGTTATGTGCGGAAGCTGGAAAAATTCTTCGGCCGCTTCGGATTTGAGACGGCGGAGAGCGACTACCGCATAGGCGGAACAGAGGTGGAGCTGATGGTGAAGCCTATTAAGGGGACAGCCGAGATAAGCCCCGTGTACCACAGAATAATAAATGATTTTTATTCCCGCTGCCTCAGCCCCATGGCCATGGATTCCATGATAGATGTGCGGCCGGTAAAGAAATAAAAAAGATGAAAAGATATAATCAGTCAGGGCTTTTCCGCCCGCTCAATGCGATTGATTATATCTTTTTTTTCTGCTATAATTGCGTGCAATGGATATTTTGATAAGGCAGATTTTCAAAAATAAGGAAGCAGCCGCCCTCCCGTCCCTGGTGGAGAGCGGAGGACTTCCTGCGCTCGTCTCCGGCCTCTCTCCGGTGCACAGGGCAAATCTGGCGGCGGCGCTGTATCTGGAGCTGGGGAGGCCTCTCTTTGTGATCTCACCGGATGACACCGCGGCGGAGAGCTTCGGAGAGGACCTCCGCTCAATGCTCTCAAAAGAGGCGCTGACGCTCACCACAAGGGATTTTACCTTCTATCCCACCGAGGCCGCCTCAAGGCAGGCGGAGCAGAAGAGAATTGCAGCCCTCTATGAGCTCATGGAGGGAAGGGCGGAGATATGCTGTGCCTCGGTGTCCGGCCTCATACAGCGCTCTATTCCGCCGGAGACCCTGAAAAAGGCGGCATTTCCCATTGAATACAACGGCAGCTATGCCATTGAGGATATTGAGGACGCCCTTGTCCGCTGCGGATATGTGAAGAGCGTGCAGGTGGAGGGCTCCGGCCAGTTTGCGGTGAGGGGCGGAATCCTGGATTTCTTCTCCCCCGGCGAGAGGGAGCCTGTGCGCATCGAGTTCTGGGGCGACGACATAGATTCCATGTCCCGCTTTGACATCTCCACCCAGCGGCGCACCGAGGCGGTAAAGAGCTGCGTCATACTCCCGGCGGCGGAGGCCCTCCCCTCCATGGCAAAGGGCGGCTCTGCGGCTCTGGGCCGGGAGATTGAGGAGCTGGCAGAGAAATACGGCAGAAAGCGCAGCAGCGAAAACGCCGCAAAGCTGGTGAGCACCCTTATGTCCGACGCCGACAGGCTGAAGGCGGGGGCCCTGCTCTCGGATGCGGACAGGTACCTGCCGGTGATATGCCCCATGGCCTGCGGCGCTGATTATATACCGGAGGACGCCCTTGTGATTCTGGACCAGCCCAAGCGCTGCGCCCAGAGGGCAAGAGAATATGTAAAGGAGCTGGGCGGAGATATAACAGAGCTCCAGCGCCGGGGCATGGTGGCCGCGGCGGCGGAGAGCTTCTATTTAAGCTTTGATGCCCTTATGAGGCGGCTGGAGGACTACCCCCTCTATATGGCGGACGCCTTCACCATGGGCCAGAACCCGGTTTCCCCAAAGACGATCACCAGCATACCTGCAAAGCAGCTCCCCTCCTACGCGGGGAACGCGGCCGCAGCGGCGGAGGATGTGAAGCTCTATCTGAAACAGAACTACCGGGTGGTGGTGCTGGCGGGGGACAGGAGAAGGGCAGAGGTGCTCAGGAGCTTCTTTAAGGAGCAGGACATTCCCGCCCTCATCCATGATGAGCTCACGAAGCTGCCGGATTTCGGGCACTGCTCCATCGCCCTGGGCTCCATATCCTCGGGGATAGAATACCCGGAGATAAAGCTCACGGTGCTGACGGATGCCCAGCTCATAAGGCGGAGCGGCAGAAAGCAGAAGCTTAGAAAGAAGCTGCCCCCCAGCAGGCAGAGAATCAACTCCTGCTCCGACCTCTCCGTGGGGGACTATGTTGTCCACGAGAACCACGGCATAGGCTGCTTTGACGGAATAGTAAAGCTCAGCACGGACGGCCTGGAGAAGGACTATATAAAGATAAACTACGCCGGGAGCGACGTGCTCTATGTGCCGGCAACCCAGCTGGACATGGTGACAAAATACACCGGCGTCGGGGAGGACAAGGTGGTCCGGCTCTCCAAAATGGGGGGCACCGAGTGGGCCAGAACCAGAAGCCGGGCCAAGAGCGCCGCAAAGGATATGGCAAAGAAGCTCATCGACCTCTACGCCAGACGCCAGCGGCTCCCGGGCTACGCCTTTTCCCCGGACAGCCAGTGGCAGACCGAGTTTGAACAGAACTTCGGCTACACCGAGACCGAGGACCAGCTCCGCTGTACGGAGGAGATAAAAAAGGACATGGAGGCCCCGGTGCCCATGGACAGACTCCTCTGCGGGGATGTGGGCTACGGCAAGACGGAGGTGGCGCTCCGGGCGGTGATGAAGTGTATCCTGGACGGAAAGCAGGCGGCAATTCTGGTGCCCACCACGGTCCTGGCCCAGCAGCACTATCAGACGGCGCTGCAGCGCTTCTTCGGCTTTCCCGTGAATATCGCGGTGCTCAGCAGATTCCGCACCGGTGCCCAGGCGTCAAAGACTATCGATGATATTAAAAGCGGCCGCTGTGACCTTGTTATCGGCACCCACAGGCTGCTGTCAAAGGATATAAAGTTTAAAAATCTCGGGCTTCTTGTGGTGGATGAGGAGCAGCGCTTCGGCGTCACCCATAAGGAGCATATAAAGGAGCTGGCCAGGGGCGTGGATGTGCTCACCCTCTCGGCCACACCCATACCCAGGACTCTCAACATGGCCATGTCCGGCATACGGGATATGTCCACCCTGGAGGAGCCGCCGGAGGACAGACTGCCGGTGCAGACCTTCGTGATGGAGCACGACTGGAACATCGTGGCCGACGCCATACGCAGGGAAATCCAGCGGGGCGGCCAGGTCTACTATCTCCACAACCGGGTGGAGGACATAGACAGAACCGCCGTGCGCCTCCGGGACATGCTGGAGGATGTGACGGTGGCCGTGGCCCACGGCAAGATGGACAGGGACATGCTGGCCTCCGTGATGGAGAGCATGATAAGCGGGGAGACCCAGGTGCTGGTGTGCACAACTATAATAGAGACCGGCATCGACATACCCAATGTGAATACCCTTATAATAGAGGATGCGGACAGGCTGGGCCTCGCCCAGCTCCACCAGATAAGGGGCCGCGTTGGACGCTCCTCCCGCAGGGCCTCGGCCTATCTCACCTTCCGCCGGGACAAGGTGCTGACGGAGGTGGCGGAGAAGAGACTCAACGCCATAAGGGACTTTGCCCAGTTCGGCTCCGGCTTCAAGATCGCAATGCGTGACCTGGAGATAAGGGGCGCGGGCAATCTCCTGGGGGCGGAGCAGTCGGGCCACATGACGGATGTGGGCTATGATATGTATATGAAGCTGCTGAACGAGGCCGTGCTGGAGGCAAAGGGCATACCCCAGCCCCAGCGGGCGGACTGCTCCGCTGACCTGGCGGTGGCGGCGAATATACCGGACAGATATATCCCCTCGCCGGAGCAGCGCATGGACATCTATCGGCGCATCGCCATTATCCGCACCGAGGAGGAGGCCGACGACCTGACGGATGAGCTCATAGACCGCTTCGGAGAGCCGCCCCCCGGTGTGCTGGCCCTCATCAATGTCTCACTTCTGAGGGGCGAGGCCGGAAAGGCGGGCATCACGGACATCACCCAGAAGGAGGGCTATCTCCGCTTCACTCTTGAGAACTTCAACATAGAGAAGGTGTCAGAGCTCTATGCAAGGCCGGAATACACCGCAAGACTCCATGTGGAGGCCGGCTCCAGACCCTGCCTGCGGCTCAGGGTTAAAAACAGAAGAAGAGTCATCGACGAGGCCAGAAAATTCTGTGCCGACTGGGCCGGGGAGAAAAAATCCGCTGACAATAATGAATAAGCGGTTAATTCTCCTGTCATAACTTGTTAAAAAGCAAAAAAAGTGATATATTTCAGTAAAATTCCAAAATCAAAAATGAAAAAGAGGTATTCAGCCAATGAAAAAATTTCTTGTGATTGTGCTTATAATCTGCATAATCTTCACCGGAGTTGTGAGCTACCTCAACTACGGGATGAAGGAATCCGTTATTGCGGCAAATGAAAATGCCCCCGCCCAGTCGGAGGAGGGCACAGAGACCGAGATTCCTGAGGAGGCAAAGACTCTCGATTATGAAAAGATATACGGACTCCATGAGCCGGATTCTGTGGTGATGACAGTGGACGGCAAGGATGTGAAATGGAGCGAGTATTTCTACTGGCTTTTCCTCCAGTCAAATCAGATGGAGAACTACTTCCGCCAGCTTGCGGCCTACACCGGCGCACAGATAAACTGGGGCGACACGGCCGTAGAGGAGAGCGGGGAGAACTTCGGCGATGTTGTGGTGAATGACGCGGAAAAGATGCTCTGCCAGCTCTACGCAATAGAGAAATACGCAGCCGACAATAAGATAGAGCTGAAAAAAGAGGATGAGGAGAGCATTGCGGACGACCTGAAGGAGGCCCTGAAGGTCAGCTGCGGCGAGGATGCCACTGAAGAGGACTTCAATAAATATCTGTCCGAGATCTATATGGAGAGAGAGCTCTACGACCGCCTCAACAGGGCCATGTATCTCAACACCAGGGCCTACAACACAAAGTACGGCAGGGATGCGGAGCTTGTGAGCGATGAGGATGCCCTGAAGTTCCTCGAGGACAACGACTACATGGCGGCGAGCCACATTCTCCTTATGAGCATTGATCCGGAGACCAGAGAGGCCCTTGCGGAGGACAAGATTGCGGAGAAGAAGGCCCAGGCTGGGAAACTTGCAGAGGAGCTGGCCGCAATAGAGGACCCGGAGGAGAGGGCAGAAAAATTTGCGGAGATGAAGGCCAAATACTGCGAGGACAGCGGCAAGGAGGCCTATCCCGACGGCTATATCTTCACCCCCGGCACGATGGTGGCGGAGTTTGAGGAGGCCTGCAAGTCCCTGAAGGAGAACGAGGTCTCAGGCGTTGTGGAGTCCGACTACGGCTTCCATATAATACTCCGCCAGCCTCTGGATGCGGACAGGGCGATCAGCTACACCCGTGAGGGCACTGCCCAGAACGCCAGAGCCATGTTTGCAAATCAGGAGTTCAATTCCGCGATAATAGCAGTGATGGACGGCCTGAAGGTGGAATACGCCCCCGGATTTGAGCACATAAATCTGGCAGACTACGCCGCCTGAGTATAAAACATACTATAAACTATAATTAGTACAGTAAAAGAGATGCAGTCTCAGATTTTGAGACGGCATCTCTTTTTAAATTCTCCCCTTTTTCCGTCCGAAGGCATAGACCGCAGGCAGCAGGAGAAAGGCCGTGATGAGGTTTACAGAGGGTATGAGACGCTTTGACCAGAGCCGGAAGAGCTGAGGCCTTGGGGCCAGGAAAAGCCCGCCCAGTATGGCAATAAAGCCGCAGAGGGGTATGAACCAGCGGCCGCAGCTCATGTCGGCGAATATCTCCCCGTGAAAGCCGGTCTCCCTGCCGAAGGCCAGCCTGAGACAGTGCTGGGCGGCATAGATGCACACTGAGATGAGGATAAAATCCGAGAATATCCACAGCGACACCACAAGGGCGTCGACCCTCTCCAGCTGCCGGAAGAAAACAAGATTGCGCACCATGGCAAAAAAAGGCTGGGACAGGCGCACGGTGAGCTCCGGCCCGAAGGAGCCGATGATATCCGCGTTCAGCCAGAAGAGCAGAAGCACCGAGCTTATGGCCCAGAGCAGCGCCGGACGGGGGCTGTCCCTCTCCTCCTTTTTAAGGCGTGAGAGAAAGCCGCTCATGTAGAGAGGCAGCACCAGCACCCCGAGACAGGGTATGGATGCCGAGAGAGCCGGAAGGGTGTCCGCCGCGGAAAGGGGCAGGAGATTTGAGCTCTCAGTCTTAAAGGCCGCCGCTGTCAGCATTATCAGCAGCACAATATGGACCGCAGGGGAGAGGAGCCTTGCAGTCCTTGTGAGGGTCCGCTCGGAGCCGAGAGAGGCAATCACCGCGGAAATACCCATGGTGATCACGAAAAATTCCGCGCTGCTTTTGGGATAAATGCTGGCAATCATCCTGTCGGCCCCGGAGCGGAGCATGAAGCTGCCGTATACGAGAAACCAGAGCGCGAAGAAGATCAGCGCCGGCCTCCCAATTTTATCCCCCAGACAGCGGAGAACAAGCTCTCCCAGACCCTCACCCTCCTGACGGCGGGAGAGAAAGCTGCGGAGAAAATAAATATAGAGTATGAGGGGCGGCAGGCTAAGCAGTACGGAGATCCAGCCGGCCCGCCCCGCCTCCTCGGCGGAGGACTGGGGGACTATCCTCAGGGCGGGGGCCAGAAGCATCACGCTGCACAGTGACAGGAGCTGCCGTTTATTGAAGCTGTAATCTGTTTTCAAGTCCAGGTATCCTTTATATCATTTGTGTGTTTCAGCTCCCCCCGGACCGAGACACGGAGCTCCAGAGAGGGGAGCAGATCTGAAAAAACACTGCTGAGGCTGCGGAAGGCCCGGGGGTCCGAGGGCTCCACCCTTGAGGCTAGGCCCGCAAAGTCCGCCCCCAGCTTCCCTGAGAGCTTCAGCACCTTTCCAATCTTATCCGAGACATATTCCTCCAGCCGGGCCGTGAGAAAATCCGCATATTCCCCGTCGCTCAAATCCCCCTTTCCCTCAATCTCAACCACGCAGGCCGAGACATCGGCGGAGATGTCGAGCCCGGTGAGCTGACCGTTTTCCCCCCGCCGGGGGCTGATGTCGCTGCCGCCGCCGCTGATCTGCAGGGTGACGGTCCCGCCGGATTTGCCCCGCACCTTCACCTCGCTTGTCCCCACGTGATCCGTGAGAAAGCTGAGGCCCAGGGCGTCCTCCAGATCTATATAGCCGCAGAGCTTTCTGTCCTTAATTATTCCGTAGCCGCAGACCGCGGGGGAGAGCCCCTGAGGGGAATCCTTACCGCCTTTCGGGGCGGCGTCTTTCTCCCCTGGGGTTTTCTCTTCCTCATCCTTTGGAGATCCGGATGAAGTCTGGGAGCTCTCGGAGAGCTCAAGGGCGCATACAAGGGCGCTGCCGTTTCGAAGACTGCTTCTCACTATATCCGAGGCGGAGTAGATAATTCCCCCGCGGTTTTCAAGGCAGATCCGAAGCCCCTGGAGTATGTCGGAAATCCCGCTGACCTCGTCCCCACTTTTCATGATGCAGTCCTCCGCCGTGGCCCCTTTTATGAGAAAGACCGGCGTGTCCACGCGAAATTCCGGGGACTGGCAGATATAGGACATGTACTCGCCTATGCCCTCCCTGGCGGCCTTTTCCCCTATGAGGATGTTATTTACATTGGAATAGAAGAGCTCCTCCTCGTAGGAGCGGCGTCTGGCGTCGTCGATGGCTCCCGCAATCGTACTCCCGCTGCCGGAGAGGCGGACGGGCCCCAGACCGGATATGCTGTTGGGCGCCACCGCAAGGGAGAGCCCCACCCCGCCGGGGAGAGAGTCGAGACCCATGGTCTGAATCACCAGCAGCTCCTCCACCTCCCTGTAGTTTGCGCCGATTCCGCTGCATGAGGACATGACAAGAGAGCACAGGGCCATATAAAAGCACATGATTTTTTTCATTTCTGCCTCCTTTTATCCGGACAGTTCAGGAGCGGGTCCCGGTATTTATCCCGGGTCTTGGGTATTTTCAGCAGCAGCCTTCTGATGCCCCCGGGCTGCCCGTCGCTCACAGGGGCGGTGTAGTTCACGCCGAAGCTGTCCATCCCCGCCAGATGGAGGGTTACAAGGCAGCTTACAAGGGCCGCGCCGTAGAGCCCGCCGAAGGCCGCCCCCAGCAGGAGCAGCAGTCTCGTGAGCTTCAGTGCAAAGCTCATATCCTGACTGGGGAGGGTGTAGCAGGCGATTCCCGACAACGCCACAACGATGATTGCGATGGGGGAGACCACCTGGGCCTCTACGGCGGACTGGCCCACGATGAGGGCACCGATTATGGACACGGTGTCACCTATGGGGTTCGGGAGCCGCAGGCCGGCCTCCTGAAGGAGACTGAAAGCCATGAGCATCCCCAGCACCTCCAGGGCCGTGGAGAAGGGCACATTCTTTTTCGCTTCTATTATAGAAAGGAGCATGGGTGTGGGGATCATCTCCTGGTGATAGGTGGCCACCGCCACGTAAAATGCGGGGAGGCAGACCCCCAGGAGCAGGGCAATATAGCGGAGCAGGGTTATGCCCGTGGCCACAATGAAGTGCATGCCGCTGTCCCCGGTCACCTTCATGAATTCCGCGAAGGTCACCGGCAGCACGAGGCCGAAGGGTATGCCGTCCACAAGGATTCCCACCCTCCCATCCATGAGATACTGGGAAAAGCGGTCGGGCCTCTCGGTGTGTATGAGCTGGGGAAAGGGGGAGAGGGGGTGGTCCGACACAGCCTCCTCCAGAATGCCGCAGGAGAGGAGCCCGTCTATGTCCATGGCATCCAGTCTCTTTGCCGCCTCAGCCACAGTCCCGCTGTCGGCGATGCCCTCCACGAACATGAGCCCCACCCTTGTGTTGGATTTCCGACCTACGGTGCTCTCGATGAGCTTCAGCTTAGGGCTGAATATCCTCCGGCGCACAAGGGAGGTATTGATTCTCAGGGTCTCCACAAAGGAATCCCGGGCCCCCTTCAGGGCCTTCTCCATGGTGGGCTCGGAGATGGAGCGGGTCTGGGCGGTCTTCACCTCAAAGCTCAGGGCCTTACCTATGTCATCAAAAATCAGGGCGCAGTGTCCGTGGGTCAGGGAATAGATGAGCTCGTCGCAGTTGCTGCACTCCCTGACGGAGTAGCTGTAGACTGAGCCCTTAAGAATCAGATTAAAGGCCGCGGCCTCGTCCGGGGCCTGGAGTCCCCGCCAGAACTGGGTGAGGGGGCGGAGTATATCCTCGGAGACATCGCCCCCGGAGACTGTCCCGTCAAGCCAGCAGGCAGAGATGAGAATTCTGTCCCCCAGGCCGACGCAGATCTCCCTGGTTTGGAAATCACTGCAGCCGGCAAAGACCGCGTTTACAAAATCCATTTTAATCTGGGAATCATACTCCGGGAGACGGAGAGAATGATAGGAATTGTAGTAATGAGAAAAGTTATACATGTTGTGTATAATTCCCATAAAACTCCACAATATGTAGGAGGCGAAAAAAATATCTGAAATTTATTAAAAAATATCAAAAAAAGTGTTGACAAGAGGCGAATAGGGTGGTATATTAACCAAGCGCTCGAGAGAGCGGCACTGAGTTAAAGCAGTAAAGAGTTAAAGCGAAATAAAAAATTTCAAAAAACTTCTTGACAAGGCTGGAACAATGTGCTATAGTAAGTAAGCTTTCGCAAGAGAGCCGAAGAAAGAGATTGTACCTTGAAAATTGAACAATGTAAGAAACAAAGCTTATGCTAAATAAGCACCAGAAAAGGGTTCTTAAGTCGAGAAATCGACTATAAACAAAGATTCTTTTGAGAGCTGGAAAGCTTCAAGATAACTTAGATTTTAACTGAGAAATCAGTTGAGATACAATTTATTGAGAGTTTGATCCTGGCTCAGGATGAACGCTGGCGGCGTGCCTAACACATGCAAGTCGAACGAGGTATCAAGAGCTTGCTTTTGACTACCGAGTGGCGGACGGGTGAGTAACGCGTGAGCAACCTGCCTTTCAGAGGGGGACAACAGTCGGAAACGACTGCTAATACCGCATAATGTACATTGGGGGCATCCCTGATGTACCAAAGGAGCAATCCGCTGATTGATGGGCTCACGTCTGATTAGTTAGTTGGTAAGGCAACGGCTTACCAAGACTGCGATCAGTAGCCGGACTGAGAGGTTGAACGGCCACATTGGGACTGAGATACGGCCCAGACTCCTACGGGAGGCAGCAGTGGGGAATATTGGGCAATGGGCGAAAGCCTGACCCAGC
>JBMNPZ010000031.1:0-20175 GCA_050943875.1 Candidatus Limivicinus sp.
CTGTCAATTCTCTTTATAGTGCTCTTTGCCAAGGTTGTGGGCAGCGCGCTGCCGATTCTGGCCGAGAGGATAGGGGTTGACCCGGCGGTGATGGCAAACCCCCTGATCTCCACTGTCACGGACGCTGTGTCCCTCCTCATATATATCTATGTTGCAAAGCTGATACTTCACATATAACAAAACCCCAAAGGAGACCGCTTATCATGATTATTTCCAGACTGCTTTCAAAAATGTTTGTATTCCTTGTGCTGATGCTGATAGGCTATGCCGGCGCAAGGAAGAAATTCTTCGGTCCGGATTTCGCCAAATCGGCCAGCAAGCTTGTTATAAATGTGTTTCTCACGGCCTCTATCCTCAGCTCTGTGGTGGGTAAGAAGCCGGATATATCCAACTCCCAGCTTATGAAAATTCTGCTGCTGATGGCCCTTATAGTGGTGATATCCTACATTCTCGCCCTTATAACAGTCCGTCTCTTCAAGCTTGGGGGAGAGAATTCACCTGTGGCGGTGCTGCTTATCAGCGTGATGAACAATATGTTTGTGGGCCTGCCCATAGTTCAGGATCTCTACGGGCCCACCGCCGTGCTCTATATAATGGTGAGCAATATCCCCTTCAATATAATTCTGTACACATTCGGCGCATGGCTCCTTAAAAGGGGACGCGGAAATGGTGAAAAGAGCAGCTTCAGATTTAAAGACATTCTCTCTGCCCCGCTGATTGCAGCCCTTGCGGCATTCCTGCTGTTCCTTACAGACATTCCCATCCCCGGATTTATACAGGAGCTCATCGGCTCCCTCGCCGGCGCCACCATGCCCATGTCAATGATTGTTATCGGTGCCACCCTGGGGCCCATAAATATTCTGGATGCCTTCCGGGACAAGAAGGTATACATCATCTGCTTTGTGCGGCTGATACTGTGCCCGGTGCTTATCTGGTTTATAATGCGGTTTTTCACGAACGACCCCACACTGCTTGCCACCTCGGTGGTCATTGCAGGCTGCCCCAGTGCCGTCATTGTGAGCGTGTTTGCGCTCCAGTATGACTATGATGCGGTGTATTCCTCCAAGGGCGTGCTGGCCACTACCACTCTCTCCCTTGTCACCATGCCCCTTATTATCTCTATTTTACTGTAATGAAGGTGCTCTCTTATGCACATCCCAAGCGCTGAAACTCAGGAACTTGATATACTGGATTTTGCCCATGCCCTCGAGCTCTCGGGACGGGGCGGCGGCTACGATGCGGATAAATGGCTCTATGTGCCGGACTTCTACACCGAATACCGTTATATTCTGGGCACAAGAGGCAGAAATCCCCTCATCTGCGTCGGTATAAATCCCTCCACCGCCGCGCCGGACGATCTGGACAACACCCTGAAATCCGTGCAGCGCATCGCGGAGGGCAACGGCTATGACAGCTGGATAATGTTCAATGTCTACGCCCAGAGGGCCACGAGGCCTGACGACATGGACAGTGAACTGAATCCGAGGCTCCACCATGAGAACATGGCGGCCTTTGAATACATACTGAAAACCGTGTCCGACAGCGGTTCCGTCCCTGCGGTCTGGGCCGCCTGGGGCACCATAATCGAAAAGCGGGACTATCTCCCCCACTGTGTGCGGGATATGGTCTCTCTGGGCCTGGAATACGGCGCCCGCTGGCTTGCGGCGGGGAAATGCTCAAAGAAGGGCCACCCCCATCACCCGCTGTACCTGAGGAAGGACGAGAAAACCTATGACTTTGATATCGGGAGGTATCTGGATTCACTATGAAGCTTGCAGTATGTCAGCTGAGGACAGAGACAGATCAGGACGAGACCCTCAGGAAGGCTGAAGCCATGGTCACCGAGGCCGCGGAAAACGGCGCTCAGCTCGCGGTCCTGCCGGAGATGTTCAACTGCCCCTATGCGAAAAAATATTTTAAGCCCTATGCGGCACTGGGCCACGAAAAGACCGTCTCGGCAATGTCCCGCTGGGCAAAGGACAACGGTATCATCCTTGCGGGCGGCTCCATCCCCGAGACCGACGGCGGGGAAATATACAACACCGCCTTTGTCTTTGACGAAAACGGTGAGATCATCGCAAAACACCGGAAGGTGCATCTCTTCGACATCGACGTGCCCGGCATGAGGTTCAGGGAGTCCTCCACCTTCGCCCCCGGCACTGAGATCACGGTCTTTGACACAAAATACGGGAGAATGGGTCTGGCGGTCTGCTTTGATCTCCGCTTTCCCGAGCTTTTCCGCAGCATGGCCGTCCGGGGTGCAAAGCTCATACTTCTCCCCGCCCAGTTCAACATGACCACCGGCCCTGCCCACTGGGAGCTGCTTCTCCGTGCCCGGGCCGTGGACAACGAGCTATTTATCGCCGGTGCCTCCGCTGCCCGCTATGAGGGCTTTGACTATGAGTGCTGGGGACACTCCACAGTAACCGACCCCTTCGGCTCGGTCATCGCGGAGTGTGATGAAAAGGAACAGATCCTCTATGCGGACATAGACTTTGACAGGGTCGACACCGTGCGGCAGCAGCTGCCCACCTTCCTCCATCTCCGCCGGGATGTATACACCGTGAGTGAATGATGATAATTGACGATATAAAAAATTACTGCCCCTTCAATGAGCAGGAGCAGCGGGATAAGGAGATAATGCTGGATTTTCTCAGCAGAAACGATGACGCCTTTCTCCGCTCAAACTCCGTCGCACACATGACCGCCTCATCCTGGGTGGTCAACAGGGACAGGACAAAGCTCCTGATGGTCTTCCATAAGATATTCAGGGCCTGGACCTGGTCCGGCGGCCACGCAGACGGGGATAAGGACCTTCTGGCTGTGGCTTTGCGGGAGCTTAAGGAGGAGACCGGAGTCAGCGCCGTCCCGGTGAGCCCTGAGATATATTCCCTTGAGATACTCACGGTCGACGGCCATGAGAAGCACGGGAGCTATGTGGCAAGCCACCTGCACATGAATGTGACCTATCTGCTGGAGGCCGACGAGAGTCAGGCCCTGAGAGTATGTGAGGAGGAGAACAGCGGAGTCAGATGGTTCGGTCTCAATGAAGCCCTGGCCGCCTCCACGGAGCCCTGGTTTGTGGAGCGTATATATAAAAAGCTCAATGCAAAGCTGAAAATGTTTTAATTCCGGAATATGCAAAAATCCCGCTCCGCAGTTTTAAAAGACTGCGGAGCGGGTTTATTTTTTCTGCTAGATTATAATCGCTGTACGGATCATTCCAGCGTTTTCAGGTAATCCTCAAAGCAGAGGCCGGATTCGGTCACGGCTTTCGCCGTTTTGAGCCCCACATAGCGGTAATGCCAGGGCTCATATATAATGCCGGTGGTCTCGCTGCACTCGTTGGGATATCGGAGAATGAAACCGTATTTCCAGCAGTTTTCCATGAGCCACTGCTGCACGGATGTGTGCTCCTGCCAGCGGTCCAGATTGGTGTACAGCTCATCTATTATATCCACCGCAAGACCCAGCTCATGCTCACTGGTGCCGGGGACAGCCACCGACTGAGCCGCCACGGCGGGGGCATCCATCGGCTGTACCCCTGCGGCCAGAACCCGCAGAATTTTATTTCTGTAGAGCATCTCCTGATAGTCGTTTGTCCTGTAGGCAGAGCAGATAACGGGGAGATTTCCCGCCTCGCGGCAGTCCTCCAGCATGGCGCCGAGGGCATTGACACAGCGGCGGTCCACAAGATAGTTCTCCACCTCACCCAGATTGGGGCTGTAGTCCTCAGGCACATTGTTCCAGGGATTTACAAGGATCAGAAGCTCTTTGCTGAAGCCCTCTATCCTGTCGTTCACCCTCTTCTCCATGGCCTCATCGGCCCTGCGCTCCGCCTCAAGCTCTCTCTCAGTGATAAGCTCTGAAAAGAGCTCCTTCGCATCCAGGGCATCCCCCCGGAACAGCGCCGCCGCGGCCGCGTCCTCCTGTCCGTAGGATTCGCCCCTGTAGTAGGAGAGCATATCAAGCCCGGACAAAATGAGCAGCACGAGGCCTATGGCTATGAGCGCCGAGGCCAGAATCAGTATTCTTTTGCTGTTTGTAAGATTCAATGAAAATCCTCCGTCACCGGACAGATCCGGCCTGAAAAGTTCTTCGGAACAGCTAAACTTTAACCCATGTCTTTTGAAAAGTCAAGGCGAAGAGGGGCGGTAAAAATCATATATCATTATAATTACCGCTCTTTTTCAAACACAAAATACACAAATAATTATCCCCTCAGCAGAAGCTCAGGGGATAAATTGTTATATCAGAATTTTTCATCCAGCTTGTAGCTGATGTCCTCTCTGAAGCTCAGCTTTATCTCCCTGTGGTTCACAACACGGGAAATGGCCGGAATATGCTTCACGAACACCAGAAGCGCGGTGATGAGGAGCAGATTTCTCATAAGAGCATCATCCACCAGCAGCACGGAGACCACCGCCAGGGCAAAGGCACCGGCTACAGCGCCCATGGACACATAGCGGCTGGAGAATGTCACCAGCAGCACCATGACGGCCACGGCGGCGCCCACCGAGGGGTCCGCAAAAAAGGCCGTGACTATGAGGCAGATACTGGCATGGCTGCCCCTGAAATTATAGAATAGGGGGTAGAGCCTGCCCAGGACCACGCAGAAGCCGGCAAACACAAAGCCTATGTCCGCGTGGTGCCTGATTCCCAGCAGGAGGCCGCCCAGAAGTACGGGCAGAATGTCCTTTAAAAGCTCCACGATCAGGAGCCGGATAAAGCCCCAGGCCCCGTATATTCTCTTAAAATTTGAAAGGCCCACATTGCCCCGTCCGAGGCTGTGGAGACTTGCGCGGAAAACATAGTTTGAGGCAATAACAACCGTGCTCATGCTGCCGAGACCGTAGGCAAAAATTGAAGTAATAAGGAGCAGAAACCAGTAAACAATCATTCCCTATCACCTTTTTGCCTTATCACAATGCGTATGGGCGTGCCCTCAAGGCCGAATACCGCCCGGATCTGATTTTCAATATATCGCTGATACGAGAAATGGAAGAGCTCCCTCGAATTGCAGAATATCACAAAGTTGGGGGGATTTACCCCTGTCTGGGTCATATAATATATCTTGAGCCTGCGGCCCCTGTCCGTGGGGGGCTGAACCCTGGCCTGGGCGTCGCTGAGCACATTGTTCAGCATGCCGGTGGTGATGCGCATATTGCTCTGCTCGTTCACATAGTTCACAAGCTCAAATATCCTGTCGGTGCGCTGACCCGTGAGGGCAGAGATAAAGAGTATGGGGGCGTAGCTCATAAAGCTGAGGTCCCGCATTATCTCCCTGCGCATCTTCTCCATGGTACCGGTCTCCTTGTCCACAAGATCCCACTTGTTGACAACGATTATGCTGGCCTTTCCGGCCTCATGGGCGAGACCCGCGATCTTGGTGTCCTGCTCCGTGACGCCGTCCCTGCCGTCGAGCATGATGATGCACACATCCGCCCGGTCAATAGCCAGCTGTGCCCGCATTACGGAGAATTTCTCCACCCGCTCCTCCACCTTGGATTTGCGGCGGATTCCCGCGGTGTCAATGAAGACATAGCGGCCGAAACGGTTTTCCACGGGGCTGTCCACGGCATCCCTTGTGGTTCCGGCCACGTTGCTGACAATAACCCTCTTCTCCCCAAGAATGTGATTTATAAGGGAGGATTTTCCCACATTGGGCTTGCCGATGACGGCGACCTTTATGCTGTCGTCCTCCTCTTCCTCACCCTCGTCCTCCGGAAAATATTTGAGGCACTCGTCCAGAAGATCCCCGGTGCCGTGTCCGTGTATTGCGGAGACTGCGATTGGATCGCCCAGTCCCAGGGAATAGAACTCGTATACCGCCGGGTCGGGCTCACCTGTGGAGTCCGCCTTGTTTACGGCCAGCACCACCGGCTTTCCAGAGCGGAGGAGCATGTTTGCAACCTCCTTGTCCGCCGCCATGACGCCGGTACGTATATCCGTGACAAGCACAATGACCGTAGCGGAATCTACGGCAATCTGGGCCTGCTCACGCATGAACTGGAGTATCTCGCTGTCAGTTCTAGGCTCTATTCCGCCGGTATCAACTATATCAAATTTTCTGCCGCACCACTCACACTCGGCATAAAGCCTGTCGCGGGTGACACCCGGGGTGTCCTCAACTATGGAAAGCCGCTGCCCCACAAGTCTGTTGAAGAGCATGGACTTCCCCACATTGGGGCGGCCTACTATCGCCACAAGAGGTCTTGGCATTTTGAAACCCCTCCGTTTCTCAGTTCTGATTGTATTTGTAGTACTCTGTCTCTTCCCCGTCACAGCGGGGCTCATCTATCTCCGGCAGCTCACCGCTCACCGCGTCCCAGAGGGCAAAGCCGTCCTGCTCCACCGGGTATATGGGCAGTCCCAGCTCCTCTGAGGCCTGCTCCAGTGTGATGCCGTCCAGGAAATCCATCTCGTCTCTCCGGAGCATATTTTGGGAGATAAGGAGTCTCCCCCCCAGCTCTCTGCCTTTCAGCTGGGATATCAGGTCCCTGCCGGTTATGAGGCCGGAGACATTTATACTGTGCCCGTAAAAGTTATTCTCTATAGCATACACTCTGCCTTTGAGCCCGCTGTACTTCTCCCCCGCCTTTTTCAGGAGTCCCTCAAGGAAGGGGGCCGCGGATGTCCCCGCCGCTACAGAGAAGGGCCGACCGTCCGGCTCATCCGAGAGCTTCAGGGCGGAGAGGAATTCCGTCTCCATCAGCCGCAGCATTCCAACGCCGTTTTCCAGCTGGGTGTACTCCTCATAAAACTCATCCGGCGGGAGCTCCCTGCCGGCCTTGATGTAAAATTCGTCGCTGCAGAAAAATATCCTTGTGCCCAGCTTTTCGATACATCTGTCGCCGAAGGCCTCAACCATGTCTATGGTCTCAGCCGAATGCTCCGGAGTGAAGGCTGTCAGGGGATATAAACCCTCCCTGAATTTTGTGAGGCCCACAGGCACTATTGAGACGCTGTGGACTCCGGGATACATCTCCGCAAGATCCCTCATGGTACGCTCAAGCTCCGCGCCGTCATTGAGACCGGGGCAGCACACTATCTGGCAGTTCATCTCTATTCCCGCCTCTGCAAGACGGTGCATCACCGCGATGCTCTCCCCCGCCCGCCTGTTCCTCAGCATTTTGCAGCGGAGTGACGGGTTTGTGGTGTGGACCGACACATTTATGGGACTCACGCGGAGGGCTATTATCCGCTCAATCTCCCTCTGGGAGAGGTTCGTAAGGGTGATGTAGTTGCCCATGAGGAAGCTCAGTCTGGCGTCATCATCCTTGAAATACATGGTTTTTCTCATGCCCGGCGGATTCTGATCAATAAAGCAGAATACGCAGTTATTGGCGCAGGAGCGGGGCTTATCCATGAGGTAGCTCTCAAAATCCAGACCCAGGTCGCCGCCCTCATTCTTTTCAAGCTCCAGAGTGTACTCCGTCCCGTCGGGGCGGGAGAACACCGCGGTGAGGCGGGGGTCGTAGGCATAATACTTATAATCCAGCACATCCAGGATTTTATGCCCGTTTATGGAAAGAAGCCTGTCTCCTTCGGCCGCAAGACCCCGGAGAGGGCTGTCCTCATCTATGGATTTTATAACATTTTCCATTGTCATTGCAAACTACCCCAGTTGTAAAAAGCTTATCGAAAGCTCTTGTCCGGTCAATCTCTTATTCGTGTACTGGACAGCTTCTGCCCCGACATACGCAAAAGGAGGAAAGGTTTTATCCTCTCCTCCTAAAGCATTTTTACTTGCTCTCCTCAACGCTGACGACCTGACGGCCGTTGTACTGACCGCAAGCCTTGCAGACACGGTGAGGCATGCAGAACGCGCCACAGTTGGGGCACTTCACGATGCCGGGAGCACTGAGCTTCCAGGTAGAAGAACGTCTCTTGTCACGTCTCTGTCTTGATGTTTTTCCTTTTGGGACTGCCATGTTGACACCTCCTGATACAGCTGTTTATGAGCAGCTCTATTATTTATTCGCCATCGGGGTCTTTATCCAAAAGCTGCTCAAGCACAGCAAATCTTGGATCCGGTTCTTTCCTGCAGCCGCAGGGGCCGAGATTGAGGTTCTTTCCGCAGGTCGGACAGAGACCCTTGCAGTCCTCTCGGCAAAGGAACTTGGTCTCCATGTCAAGGATGAACAGTGTGGACAGGATCTCGTCCAGGTCCACCTCATCCCCGTCCAGAATGAAGAGCTCGGGATTGTCCTCGCTCTCCTCCTCCGCGATAACAGCATCAAGCTTTGTCTCCTTGGTACTGTCAAACTCACTGCCGCAGCGGTCACAGATGCAGCGCATCTCAGCCGTAAGCGTACCCTCAAGCCGGAGAACACCGGCCTCATTGTACACCCTGCCGACAGCATGGGGGAGAGATTTATAGGCCGCCACTGAGGGAAAGTCCAGATTCTCCGTGCCGAGCTCACACTCGAAGGGCACAGATGCACCGGGCACTTCAATTATTTCTCTCAAATTCAGCCTCATATTGCACCTCTCTGCTGATATCAGCTTTAGTATTATAGTTTGTTTGTCAAGGCTTGTCAACAGATATTTTCTGTTGTATAATCAAAAACGCTCGGAATTTTTGGTTTTTTTATAATTTTGTGCAGGTTTGTTTAATATGAAGGAAATTAGCATAAAAGAGAATGACGCCGGCCAGAGACTGGACCGCTTCGTGGGCAAGGCAGTACCCCTGCTCCCCGAGTCCCTGCTGCAGAAATACATCCGCATCAAGAGAATAAAGCTCAACGGCAGGGCCGCTAAGAGGGATACCCGACTCAGCGTGGGGGACACTCTGCAGCTCTACATCAACGATGAGTTTTTTGAAAAGCCCAGGGAGGAGAATTCCTATCTCAAAATCTACAGGCCCAGGCTGGACATAGTATATGAGGATGAGAATATCCTGCTGCTGGACAAAAAGCCCGGCGTGCTCTGCCATAGCTCCGGTGTCTGGGACAGCAGCACACTCATCGCCAATGTGCAGGCCTATCTCGCCGCAAAGTCCGAGTGGCGGCCCCGGGAGGAGAATTCCTTCGCCCCGGCGCTCTGCAACAGGATTGACAGGAACACCGGCGGCATCGTCATCGCCGCAAAGAACGCGGAGGCCCTTAGAATCATAAACAGCAAGATACAGCTGAGGGAGATTGAGAAATATTATCTCTGCGCCGTTGCGGGCAGACCTGATCCCCCCGCAGGGCTCCTTGAGGATTTTCTCGTGAAGGATGAGCGGAAAAATCAGGTCTTTATCCGCGGTGAGGATGCAGAGGGCGCAAAAAGAGCCGCCACGGAATACCGGCTCATCTGCTCCAGGGGCAGGCTCTCCCTTGTGGAATGCCATCTTCTGACCGGGCGCACCCACCAGATAAGGGCACAGATGGCCCATGCGGGCTGGCCCCTTCTGGGGGACACCAAATACGGCAGGGAGCGTGTGAACAGGGATTTCGGCGAAAAGGGCCAGGCCCTCTATTCCTACAGGCTCTCGTTTGCCTTCCCCACCGACGCGGGCATCCTGAACTACCTGAAGGGCAGAGAATTTCGGGTGGACAGGGTGGACTTCGCCGAAAAATATTTTAATATGGAAAGTCTGGATTTTTAAAATGCTGAAACTTCTGACTAAACTTTTTATAAAAGACAGTGAAAATGTACACGACGGCAGGGTCCGCCGGGCCTACGGCACACTCTGCGGCGTGTACGGAATAGTTCTGAATGTGATACTCTTTGCCGGCAAGTATTTTGCCGGCCTCATCTCCGGCTCCGTGGCAATAATCGCGGACGCCTTCAACAACCTCTCGGACGCCGGCTCCTCCGTGATTACCCTTCTGGGCTTCGCAATAGCCGGAAAAAAGCCCGACCCCAGACACCCCTTCGGCCACGGCAGGGCTGAATATCTGACCGGCCTTGTGCTCTCGGCCCTTATAATAATGATGGGTCTGGAGCTGGGCAAGAGCTCAGTTGAGAAAATAATAAACCCCACCCCCGTGGAGGCAGGGCTGCTGCCGGCGCTTATCCTTGTGGCCTCCATCCTTGTGAAGTTCTACATGAGCATGTATAACCGCTCAATAGGCAAAAAAATAAACTCCGCCGCCATGCAGGCCACGGCCACTGACTCACTCTCGGACTCAGTCTCCACCCTTGTGGTCCTCATCTCCATGGGAATATCCTATTTCTTCCATGTGAACATAGACGCCTGGGCCGGCCTTGCGGTGGCAGTATTCATATGCTTTGCGGGCTACAGCGCCATGAAGGACACACTCTCTCCCCTCCTGGGTCAGGCCCCGGACAGGGAGCTTGTGGATGAGATTGTCAAGATCGTGATGTCCTATCCCGAGGTGAGAGGTATACACGACCTCATTGTCCACGACTACGGTCCCGGCCGCCTGATAATATCCCTCCACGCCGAGGTTGACGGCCACGGCGACATGTTCGAGCTCCACGACGCCATAGACCGGGCTGAGCTTGAGCTGAAAAACAAGCTGGGCTGCCTTGCCACAATACATATGGACCCCATAGAGATTGAAAACGCCGTCCTTGACATACACAGAAACGGCGTTGCAGAGCTTATTAAAGAGAAGGTCTCCCCGGAAATCACAATCCACGATTTCAGGATGGTCCCCGGCAGGACACACACAAATCTCATATTCGACGCAGTCGCGCCGGCAAACTGCAGGCTCACGGATGAGGAGCTGGAGGAAAAAATAGAGAAGCTTGTCCACGAGACCTGGGATGACCACTACGCGGTGGTCACCATCGACCACGCCTACACGCCTGTCCCGGGCTGCTGATCTGCATTCCGGACAGGATTTTCCCAATCAGTCGCATTCCCAGGGCAGGTCCACATATGTTATATCGTGGGACATGGCCGGTATCAGCTTGTCAATGACATCACTGAAGCTTATCTTCAGTGTGGATGTATTTATACAGGGGTGGCAGCCCAGAAATTCATCCTTTAAAAGATCTCTGTCTATAATGAGCCTGACTGCGCCTTCTTTATCGTTCATGAGACCCAGAACACTCACGGAGCCGGGAGTAATATCCAGGTGCTCCTCCATCTGCTCGGGAGCTGCAAAGGAGAGTCTGGCACTGCCTATCTCCTTGGACAGCACCTTTGTTTTGAAGGGCTTGTCACCCGGCATCATCAGAAGATACAGCGCTGTCTTCTGCCTGTTGGTGAGGAGCAGATTCTTACAGATGCTGCAGCCCAGAAGCTTCTCCACCTCATGGCAGGCCTCTATAGTATCTGCGTGCTCATGATCAGCCCTGCGGTATTCAATGTTCAGTCTGTCCAGGAGCTCATAGCAGCGCTCCTCCTTGTCTATTCTCTTATCATCCGGCCTGCCGGTATATAATGTGGAATCTATCTGCATATTCTCTACCTGACTTTGTCTTTTATTTAAGGCTCCCCGCCAGAACCGGGGAGCCTTATTTTCTTCTCTGTGGAGTATATCACAGGGGATGTAAAAATAAAAGCCTTATGCTTAATTCAATAACATCAAAAAAGGGACCCCCCAAACGGGAGGTCCCTTCTGCTTATCGTATTGTTCTCTCTAAATCAAACAGAAAGAGGAATTAAGCTTCCTTCTTCTCTGCCTTCTTTGCGAGAGCAGGGATGCCCTGGATAACCAGGATAACAGCCAGAACAATAAGAGCAATGGACCAGATGAGCTGGAACCAGTCGCCCCATGCAGCACCTGCAGCAGCGATAAGGCCAATCTTCTTGACGATGGTCATGACAAGAGAGGTGATGGTTGCAATGAGCATAAAGGCCATAGGAACGAAGAACATCTTGTTGTTTCTGCCGATCTTGGCCAGCCATGTAGCAACTGCCAGCATAGCAATACCTGCGAGCAGCTGGTTTGCAGCACCGAAAACACCCCAGATCTGCTTCAGTCCGAGGAAGCCCATGCCGCAGCCGATGATAACCATGATAAGAGTGGATACCAGAGGCTGTGCGAAGAACTTTCTTGCACCCTTCAGATCGTCGATTGTCTTGCCCTCGGGAATGAGGAGCTCGGCAAAGAGGTAACGGCAAAGACGTGTGCCGGAGTCAAGGGAGGTCAGTGCAAAGACGGAGACGGCCAGAGTCAGCAGTGTGTAGACTGTGTCGTAAACGTTCTTGCTGTCCTTGAACACATGTGCAACCATGGTTGCAACGCCGCCTGCAAATATTGTAGGAGGTGCCTTCATTGAGAACACGGATTCTGCACCCTCGGCTGCAAATACGTCAACCTTGGAGTACACAACGCCGACTGCGATGATGGAGATGATTGCGAGTGCGGACTCGATGATCATTGCGCCGTAGCCGATGACCTTTGCATCCTTCTCGGAATCAAGCTGCTTTGCAGTGGTGCCGGAAGCAATCAGTGAATGGAAGCCGGAAACAGCGCCGCATGCGACGGTGATGAACAGGGTCGGGAACAGGCTGGAATCGCCCTCGGAGCCGGCCCAGCCGGTGAATGCGGGAAGCTCAACCTTCGCGCCGGAGAATATGATGCCAAAGAATGCAATGATCATCATACCATAGAGCAGGAAGGAGGACAGATAGTCACGAGGCTGGAGAAGAATCCAGACAGGGAGCAGAGAGGCCAGAATGACATAAACTGCAATGAACAGTACCCAGAAAGTACGGCTTGCGTTGATGCCGAGGTTCAGGCCGCAGATGGTGATGAGGAAGATGCCGATGATACCAATAATGGTAGCAGGGCCGATCTTTGCGTTCTTGCGGTACACGAAGTAACCGAAGATGATTGCTATTACAATGAATAGCAGAGAAGTGGTTGCAGTTGATGCGTTTGCGGAAACATTTGCACGGCCGGTAGTAAATACGGGGCCCTCAGATGTAAATGTGCCTGCGACAACTGCTGTGAAGGATGCGATGACCAGGATCAGAACGAGAAGAGCAAAGATTGAGAACAATCTCTGTGCCTTGACGCCCATGCTGTCCTTGATGACTTCGCCGACGGAACCGCCGTTGTGGCGGATAGAGGCGAACAGAGCACCAAAGTCATGCATACCACCGAAGAAGATACCGCCGAGGACAACCCACAGGAAAACGGGAACCCAGCCGAAAACTGCGGCCTGGATAGGTCCGTTAATGGGGCCTGCACCGGCGATTGAGGAGAAATGGTGACCCATCAGTATTGCGGGGTTAGCAGGAACGAAGTCCTTTCCGTCGTAACTGGTGTGTGCAGGAGTCTCCTTGTTGGGGTCAACACCCCACTGCTTTGCGAGCCATGAGCCGTAGAATACATAGCCCAGAGCAAGCAGAGCGACTGCGATAACGAGGATAAGTAATGCGCTCACACTTTTCACTCCTTAATAAAAAATGTTTTATTTGCTTTCGCAGCAGGCTTACTTCCTACCCGCTGCAAATAGCTTCTTAAAGTAGGCGGTCAGCTCATACGCCGCCGCATTGGGATAAGCCTCCTCCCGGCTGAGGTCCACGGCCGCTGCCTTCAGCATTGTAAAACCGTGGAGTGAATGCTTATAGCTCTTTTCAAACTTCAGCTTCTGGATATGCTTTATTGTGTCCTTATCAAAGCTGTCAGCCACGAAGAGAGTCTTCACATTGGAATACTGGTGCTCACTGTGGGGCTTTACACGGGGAAGGGATTCCTCCAGCGCACGGGCGACGCATCTGTCAACCATATCGCTGTCAAAGCTCTCCGCAGAAAATATGTAGGCATACTCATTTTTCTCATTAGCCCAGATCTTGATCTTTTTCGTGACCCAGTATCTCTCATCTCTGGAACTGTAGTCCGCCCGGAAAATCAGGGGCAGATCAGTCTCTGTCTCCTGAGGAATGATATTGTAGTAGGCGCTGTAGGAGTTCTTCAGCACCTCAAGAAATTCCGTTCTTTCCACAGACACACAGCCCTCCAAAAAGATGAACAAATTGTTACCTGAGGTTAATATAACTCTAATTGCGAAAAATTTCAATAGGTATTTTTGATTTTCTATCTAATTTTGCTGATTTTGCCCCGAAATCACTGTTATTTTTATTTATGTAAACTAAATTTTACGCTTCCCCGCTCTCTTTTTCACCCGGAAATATTTCGGAAATTATCGGTATTCGGCCTCTGAAACAGCCGATTTTCGGCTTTTCAAAGTTTACAACTTAAAAAAATTGTAGTATTATGAAGGGTGTTTACGGGCATCAATTTTATTGTTTTATTTGGAGCGTAGATATGAATTTAAAGCTTTGTGTTCCCTGTCTGCTGGGTCTTGAGCGCCCCATTGCAGATGAGCTTAAACGCCTTGATATGGAGGATGTGCACTCCGAAAACGGCAGGGTCTATTTTGCCGGCGATGAGCTGAGCGTGGCAAGGGCCAATATAAATCTGAGGGTTGGGGAGAGAGTTCTCATTGAACTGGGCCGCTTTGAGGCCAGAAGCTTTGAGGAGCTTTTCCAGGGCACCAAATCCCTCCCCTGGGAGGAGTTCATCCCGAAGGATGCCGCTTTTCCGGTAAAGGGCTACAGCCTGAACTCAACGCTGTTCTCCGTCTCAGACTGCCAGAAGATTATAAAGAAGGCCATAGTGGAGAGGCTGAAAAGCGTGTACGGCATCAGCTGGTTTGATGAGACCGCCGAGTGTTATCAGATCCAGTTTTCCATAATGAAGGACTGCGTCTCCATGTGCATAGATACCTCCGGCGACGGACTCCACAAGCGGGGCTACCGGCCCGCCCACAATGCGGCCCCCCTGAAGGAGACCATGGCAGCCGCTATGGTGAAGCTCTCCAGATACCGGGGGCGGGATGATTTCTGCGACCCCTTCTGCGGCAGCGGCACTATCCCCATAGAGGCCGCCCTCATAGCAAGGAACATCGCCCCGGGAATAAACCGCAGCTTCAGCGCCATGGACTGGAGGATTTTCGACAGGAAAATCTGGCCGGAGGCGAGAGACGAGGCGAGGAGCAGGGAGTTCCATGGGAATTATAATATAGTTGGCTCGGACATTGACCCGAAGGCCCTTGAAATTGCCAGAGAAAATGCTGAGAGAGCCGGAGTGGCGGACATTATCCGCTTTGAGCAGGCCGATGCCACAAAATTTGACCGCAGGACCGAGCGGGGCGTCATCGTGACAAATCCCCCCTACGGCGAGAGGATAATGGAGAAGCAGGAGGCGGAGGCTCTCTATGAGGCCTTCGGGCGCTGCTACAGGGCAAGTGAGAACTGGCAGCTCTACCTTCTCTCCTCCCACACCGAGTTTGAGCGGAAGTTCGGCCGTCAGGCGGACAAAAAGCGGAAGCTCTACAACGGAATGATCAAATGCGACCTGTTTATGTACTTTAAAGATGTAGGAAAGAAATAAAACTGGAAAGGACAACTGTAATGAAGCATCTCTTTATCGTTAATCCCACGGCCGGCGGAAAGGACGCCACAAAGGCCGTGGAGGCTATGGCAGGGAAGGCTTTTGCAGAGCGCGGCATCAGCAGCAGCGAATATGAGATATATGTGACAAAGGCCCCCATGGATGCACCGGACAAGATCCGCCGGGAGGCCGCCGGAGGGGAGCATCTGAGGGTCTATGCCTGCGGGGGCGACGGCACATTTAATGAATGTGTCTGCGGGGCGGCACAGCTGGACAATGTGGCCGTATGCCCGCTGCCCACGGGGACGGGAAACGATTTCTGCCGGATGTTCGGCGATGAGGCCGAGCTTTACAGGGATCTGGACGCCATTCTGGACGGGACAGAGCACCCCATTGACCTCATAGACTGCAACGGACGCTGGTGCGCCAATATATGCTCCGTGGGCATAGACGCCAGAATCGGCACGGATGTGCACAAATACAGTTCCCTTCCCCTCTGCGGCGGCGCGGCAGCCTATGTTGTCTCCGCCATTGTGAACATGCTCAAGGGCATAAGCCGGAGAATGTACATAAAGTGCGGCGACTTCTACGCCGAGGGTGACCACACCCTGGTCTGTGCCTGCAACGGCCGATATTACGGCGGCGGCTTCAACCCCAGCAAGTATGCAAGGCCCGACGACGGAATTATGGATATCTATGTGGTCAAGAAGGTCAGCCTCTTTACCTTTGCCAGGCTTATAAAGAAATATGCCGAAGGCGAGGTCGAGACCTTCAAGGACCGCGCTGTCCACCTGAGGGGCAGGGAGATAGAGATAGGCTTCGACGAGGAAAATGTCATAAACGTGGACGGCGAGGCTCTCCACTCAGATATTGCCCGCCTGAAGCTTGTGCCCGGCTGCCTCAGGCTCATAGTGCCCAGAGGCAACAGCTTTTTCGGGAATGAAAAGCCGGCGGAAGCCCCCGGAGTCTGAGGCTTTTTCGGCTGTTTCTTCAGGAAGATAAAATTTTGTCACAAAAAATTAATAAATTCCTCCACATTTTTTCGCTAAAGGGGCTTGCAAATTAAAAAAACTGTGTTATTATTAGCATTGTTAGCACTCAGGTAGTTTGAGTGCTAACAATGCTGAATTTGTATTTGTTAAAATTGGAGGTATATAAAATGACACTCAAACCTTTAGCTGACCGAGTTGTACTCAAGCAGAACGCAGCGGAGGAGCGCACCTCTTCCGGCATTTTCCTCACAGCATCCGCTCAGGAAAAGCCCGAAGTTTACGAAGTCGTCGAGGTTGGCCCCGGCGGAATGGTAGACGGCAACGAGGTCAAAATGATTGTTAAGGCCGGACAGAATGTCCTTGTGGGTAAATACAGCGGCACCAAGGTAAAGCTTGACGATGTAGAATACACCATAGTGCGTCAGTCTGATATTCTGGCTGTTATCGAATAAGGAGGTATATTTCCATGGCTAAACAGATAATTTACGGTGAAGAAGCAAGAAAGGCTATCGAGCGCGGCGTTGATCAGCTGGCCGATACCGTCAAAATAACTCTCGGGCCCAAGGGCCGCAATGTTGTGCTGGGCAAGAAGTTCGGCGCACCCGTGATCACCAACGACGGTGTCACAATTGCAAAGGAAATCGAGCTTGAGGACGCCTACGAGAACATGGGCGCACAGCTCATCAAGGAAGTTTCCACCAAGACCAACGATGTCGCCGGTGACGGCACCACAACCGCAACCGTGCTTGCACAGTCCATGATCGCCGAGGGCCTGAAAAACCTGGCAGCAGGCGCAAATCCCATGGTCATGCGCAAGGGCATCCAGAACGCAACCAAGACCGCCGTTGAGGCAGTCAAGGCCGCATCCAAGCCTGTTTCCGGCACCAAGGACATCGCCCGTGTCGGCACCATCTCCTCCGGTGACGAGCTCATCGGCAGTCTCATTGCAGAGGCAATGGAGAAGGTCGGCCGCAACGGCGTTATCACCATTGAAGAGAGCAAGACCGCAGACACCTACAGTGATGTCGTCGAGGGCATGCAGTTCGACCGCGGCTACCTGTCCCCCTACATGGCAACCGATATGGACAAGATGGAGGCTGTCATCGATGACGCCCTCATCCTCATCACAGACAAGAAGATCTCCAACATTCAGGAAATCCTGCCTCTCCTTGAGCAGATAGTCAAGGCCGGCCGCAAGCTCCTCATCATCGCAGAGGACGTAGAGGGCGAAGCTCTTGCAACCATCATCCTCAACAAGCTCCGCGGCACCTTCACCTGCGTGTGCGTCAAGGCTCCCGGCTTCGGCGACAGACGCAAAGAGATGCTCCAGGATATCGCAATCCTCACCGGCGGCCAGGTCATCTCCTCCGAGCTCGGCATGGAGCTGAAGGATGCAGACATGAGCATGCTGGGTCAGGCTCATCAGGTCAAGGTCACCAAGGAGAACACTGTTATCGTTGACGGTGCAGGTGCCTCCGAGGATATCAAGGCCCGTGCAAACCAGATTCAGAACATGATAGAGACCACCACCTCCGACTACGACAGAGAGAAGCTCCAGGAGCGCCTCGCAAAGCTCAGCGGCGGTGTGGCAGTCATCAAGGTCGGTGCTGCAACCGAGACCGAGATGAAGGAGAAGAAGATGCGCATTGAGGATGCACTGAATGCAACCCGCGCAGCAGTCGCAGAGGGCATCGTCCCCGGCGGCGGCACTGCTTATGTTCTCGGCGCAAAGGCCGCAGAGAAGGCTGCAGCAGGCCTTGAGGGCGACGAGAAGACCGGCGCCGCAATCGTGGCAAAGGCTCTAAAGGCCCCCATCGTTCAGATTGCAAAGAACGCAGGCCTTGAGGGCGCAGTCATCCTGAACAATGTCTACGGCAGCGACAAGGCCAACTACGGCTTTGACGCAGCAAATGAGAAGTACGGCGACATGATCGATCTGGGCATCGTCGATCCCACCAAGGTCTGCCGCAGCGCTCTTGAGAATGCAGCTTCCGTTGCATCCATGGTCCTCACCACCGAGAGCCTCGTTGCCGACATCCCCGAGAAGGAGCCTGCAGCTCCCGCAGCTCCCGATATGGGCGGCATGTACTGATAGGAGTCCGCAAAGCACTGATATATAAGGGTTTCCGGTAAGCTGAGAGGCAGATTTACCACTGACTTACCACAAATTAAAGCAAAAGCGCCTATATAAGGAGGGCCGATACTCGATTTGAGTACCGGCCCTTTTTTGCTTATGGATTTTAAATGTGTACTTTAAGGTATCTATTCTGTAATTTGATTTTTATGCAAATGAGGCTCAGATTTTAGAAGGAGAAACACATTGACACATTTGCTGGGTATATTATACCGCCTGATGTACATCCGGGATTTCATTTGGCTATGGCTCAATCTGTTGCTTCTCAACCATTTTTATAAAATAATATGCATGTTATTAAATTTCGTATATGCCAATTGACTTTAAGTAATTATACGTCTGATTATAGAAATCCGGGTTTCTTGTTAAATCCTCCGGATTGCCTTTAGGAATATAAATTATGAATCCTTGTCTAGCACGGGTCAACAGGACTCGGTACGAATTTTTCATATATTCCTGTGCTATTGGGCTATTTACTTTAGACCATGAAGAGCCCAGAAAATTGTTATATGTAAATCTGCCGTCTATAAATCGATAGTCGGCTTCCCAAGCAACAACAGCATAATCAATTTCAAGACCTTGTATCTTAAATTCTGAGGCTGCAACCTCCATAAAATATGAAGAATTTACGTCATCTTTATCGTTAAGGACCCATTTCTCTACGTCTATATCTTTAGGTACTATATGCCGTCTGCACGCAGACGTTTTGCACCGGAACTAGCTATTATTCCGTAGCGCTCTGTCCCCAGGCTTACGCTGCGTACCCAATTTTTGGCCGTTGAAAGATCTCTTGTTAATAAAATTGGATACTTCATTTTGCCTGTAATTGGATCTATTTTAGTTATTTGCTTATAAAGATCTTTAGCTTCACGTACTTGTACGTCAATCACTGCTTTTGCAAATGCAGAAACCAACTCACTCCTAAAACTGCGCATAGAGACGGACAAATGAAGTTCACTGCACTTATGGACATCTGCGTTATATAGCAACTCATCGACAGAACTGTCTCCAACATATTCATAGCTTGTCATTCTATTTGAGCAAAAAACTTTCCAATGGGGAAAATGAAAATTTATTGCATTAAACCATTCCGAGATACCTGCTTCTCCGTCGTGAATTTCCTGTCCTCCTCCAACTAAGCAGATAATAACTGCCCAGTCGTCGTGGTCCGCCAGACCGCCGATAAGTTGGATGCCATGAATGATGCCGACTTTGAGGTGCGGCAGTTTCATTTCACGGACGAGTGATCCCAACATAACAAAGCACCGGGCGCGGGGGTGTATGGCCTCTGCGTCCGGTGTTCTTTTAATATCAATCAATCCATGAATTAAATTGAGAAAAGATCAGTTCAATTACTTTGCTATCAATAGGTTCGCTTTTTTTGAAATATTCATCGCTAATTTCCTGTTGAAGTTCTAAATCAACTATCACATTTGAAAAGTGGCAAAACGTACCTACACTTAACTTTACAACCATTTCGTTTACTAAACTATCTACGTAAGCATGTAAATGTTCACCGAGATCTTTCAAATCAGTTGGCCTTTTTCCTGAGTGGACAATAGAGTTACGTGCCCGATATATTCTATACAAATGCCAAGTAATTCTTTGTGCATATCGATTTGTCAAATTGTATAATTCGTTTCTTTTCTTATAATTATCATTGTTCGGGTCCAGTGAGTTTAACCATTTAGCGCCCAGTAAATTTCACCAATTCTAGCTCAAAAATAAAAGCCATTAC
>JBMNPZ010000032.1:0-20139 GCA_050943875.1 Candidatus Limivicinus sp.
ATGGATGACTACGGCTTTTCCATGCTGGACGCCTACAATGTGGCCGCCCAGTGCTGCGACGACCTTGAGGCCAGGGGCATAATTGTGAGTGAGGTCTATAAATATCAGGCCCGCACCGCAAATATTATAAATATTATGCGCTCCGCCACCGCCGGGATAATATCCGCTGTCCATGACAGCAGACTGCCCCAGTACCGCCGGCCCTTCGGGGCCGCCCGCTGCGGGGAAAATGTATATCTGGCTTTTCGACTCCTGGGGGGCAGAATAAAATCTGCTCAGCTGGAGCTGCGGAGCGATTCCGTATGCAGAAATTTCGATATGGAGCGGCACGATAAGATATATTTCGTGAATTTTACCGCCCCTGAGACGGCCCAGGCCATGTGGTACCGCTTCCGCATAGAGACTGCAGAGGGGAGCTACTGGCTCTGCCCGGATGAGAGCGGCTACAGGGGCAGGCTCTCCAGAGAAGAGAATGCGGGCTTCCGGCTCACTGTGGCCCTGCGGGATTTTGACACCCCCGCCTGGTTTCGCCGCAGTGTGATGTACCAGATTTTCCCGGACCGATTTGCCGCCTCCGATGATGACACGGCGGAGAAGGGTGTGGCATACCACCGCTCCCTCGGCCAGTTTGCAGAGCTCCACGGCAGCTGGGACGAACCTGTGCGCTGGCAGCCCAGAGAATTTGAAAAAGATTACTGCCCGGACGACTTCTACGGCGGCACCTTTAAGGGCATTGAGAAGAAGCTGCCCTATCTCAGGGAGCTGGGGATAAGCTGTATATATCTAAATCCCATAACCGAGGCCCGCTCGAACCACCGCTACGACTGCTCTGACTATATGCAGCCTGACCCCATTCTGGGCACGGTGGCAGATTTCAGAAATCTGGCGGCTGAGGCGAAGAGACAGGGCATAAGAATAATACTGGATGGGGTTTTCTCCCACACTGGTGCCGACAGCGTATATTTTAACCGCTACGGCAATTATCCCTCAGTGGGGGCCTGTCAGGGAAAGAAATCCAGCTATTACGACTGGTATGATTTCAAATCTTTCCCCGACGGCTACCGCTGCTGGTGGGGCTTTAAGGACCTGCCGGAGGTGGATGAGCACAAAAAGAGCTGGCAGAATTTTGTCATAAAGGGCAAAAACAGCGTTATAAAGACCTGGCTTGCCCGGGGTGCCTCGGGCTGGCGGCTGGATGTGGCGGACGAACTGCCGGATGATGTGCTGGCACTGATAAGAAAATCCGTGAAGAAGAGCAATCCGGATGCCCCGGTAATCGGGGAGGTCTGGGAGGATGCGGTCATAAAGGAGAGCTACGGCAGCAGGAGAAATTATGCCCTGGGCTATTCTCTTGACTCCGTTATGAACTATCCCTTCAGAAATGCCGCCATAAACTTTGCGCGGAATCAGATGAATGCCTACGGCTTCCGGGATTTCCTTATTGCCCAGCAGATGAACTATCCGAAGCCCATGTACTACTCCCTCATGAACCTTCTCAGCTCCCATGATGTGGACAGAATCGGTTCGGCTCTGGCGGTGAACTTCAATATCCGCGATCTCTCCAGGGAGGACCAGGTAAAGATAGAGTTCTCTCAGGAGGCGCTGGACAGGGCCCTCGTACTTGAAAAGCTCTGCGCCATTGTGCAGTTTTCCATACCCGGCGTGCCAAGCATATATTACGGCGATGAGCAGGGGATGAGGGGCGTCTGCGACCCCTTCAACCGTCTGCCCTTTAAGGAGGGCAGTCAGGAGCTCCACGACTACTATGTCTATCTCTCAAATATGAGGGGCGGCGCCGATGCCCTCAGCGCCGGGGAAGCCAGATTCATGGCGGCCAACGCGGATGTGCTTATGATACTGCGCTATATAAATTCAGGCCGCGACGCCTTCGGAAAAAAGGCTGAGAACGGGGCATATCTGGCGGTCGTCAACAGAGGGATAAGCGAGTGCAGCTTTACAGCCGACTGCAGGGAGGCAAACTGCGGAGTTTACAACGGCAGCATAGGCCCCTGCAGCGGGGAAATAATCAGACTGAGATAAAGAAAGGCAGAGAGCTTATATGAATTGCAGCAGATCGGCAGGCGAAAAGGCCGCAGCAAAGCTATACGGTACTGTGCGGCGTTTTAAACTGCCGATTTTCTCATCCCTGATCTCCGGGCTCATGGCCTACCTTTTTGTATTTACCAATAAGCTTTTGAATCTGGATGAGATCTCCGGGCTCTTTGCCAAGGGCTCGTCCATAAGCTCCGGGCGCTGGGCGCTGTGGCTCTCAAGCTGGATTTTTCCGGATGTGTCAATGCCCTGGATTAACGGGATGCTGTCCCTGCTGATGCTCACGGCGGCGGTCTGCATCGTTATCCGGGTATTTGAGATCAAAAACCCGGTTTTTCAGCTGCTCCTGTCCTGTCTCATGGTGGTGTTCCCGTCTCAGGCGGTGACCTTCACCTATATGTTCACCTGCGCGCCCTACGCTCTGGCGGTACTGCTGGCGGCGGGCTCGGTTTATTTTACACTGTATAAAAGAAAATGGGGAGTTGCCCTGGGGGCCGTCCTTCTGGCGCTGTCTCTGGGAATATATCAGGCCTATCTCTCCCTAGCAGTATCCCTTTACCTTGTGTATCTCATAAAGAGAATTATAGAGGATGAGTGGGAGATACGGGATATTCTCCGCTGCGGCCTTCGCTGCATCATCGGGCTTGGGGCAGGGCTTGTGCTGTATTTCGTCATAAATAAGATCTTCATGGCCGTGAGCGGCACTGAGTATAATTCATATGCCGACGCCAGCTTCCAGACAGACCTGAAGTCTGTGCTTTTCGGCCTCCGCGTAGCGTTTACCGCATTTTTCGGCTATTTTTACAGGGGCTACTATGACCTTGTGCCCACCGTGTTTTCGGAGATACTCCATATCGCCTGTGCCCTTATCATTGGCTTTGAGCTTGTATACTATATGGTTAAGGCGAAAAATAAAAAGCGTGCTCTGCTTCTTGCAGTATGCCTGCTGCTTCTGCCCTTCGGGGTAAACTGCCTCTACATCGTATCGGCACTGCGGCACACCCTCATGCTTTACAGCTTTGTGGCCGTTTACGTACTGGCGGCTGTTGCCGCGGAGAGACTCATGGCGGACAGACATTTTGCACTGCGGGATATCATATCGGCAGCCATGGCGCTTATTGTGGCATGCAATATTCTCTATGCCAACAAGCTGTATCTCAAAATGAAGCTTGAATATGAGAACGCCTACAGCTTCTATCAGACCCTGGTCACCAGAATCAAGAGCTGTCCCGGCTTTGACGGAGATACCATGGTGCTCATATCCGGGGATGCGGACAATCTGCTCCATGAATCCACGGAAATAGATACGAGCAATCTGGTGGGTGTGATGGAGGGGCTCATAAACGTATACAGCAGGGGAGACTTCCTCACATACTATACCGGCTTCTGCCCGCCTGCCCCGGACTGGGAGGACTGGGAGAAATCGGGAGGCAGTGAGGAGCTTGCAAAAATGCCTGAGTATCCATATGACGGCTCGGTGAAAAAAATAGGGAATTTTGTGGTAGTAAAACTCGGCTGAACAGAAATAAAAGAAATCGGGGGAAAAAGAAATGAGAGAAGGGCCCGGAGTACAGGGAAATAAATTCACCAGATTTTGTGTCGCCGTGATACTTGTATTTATGCTCGTCTTTATGCTCTTCCTTTTCCCCGTGTCACTTTTAAGGACTACGGCGATCAGCGTCGGCAGCGGCAGGGGGGAGCTTGTCAGCTTTGAATACGATAATTTCTTCCTCAACCTGATTATGCTGACGATGTATACGGCACTGCTGTATCTCGTCTTCAGATTCGTAAAATTTATCCGGCTTAAAACTCAGGTGCTGATTATGTCCGGACTCATATTTATTACCGGAATATTCCTTGTGGCCTCCGCAAAGCTTCAGCCTTCGGAGGATTCCTATGCTGTCACCTTTTTTGCGAGGCAGGCGGCCAGGGGGGATTATTCCTATTACCATGAATATTTCACATTCTTTCCCTACCAGCTGGGCTTTGCCCTTTATGAGGAGGTATTTTTCCGCATCTTCAATCTGGTATTGCCCAACGTGCCGGAGGGCTTTTCAAGTCTGGCCCTTCAGGGGATGAATGTGCTCTTTATAATACTGGCCTGCGTCTCCCTCGTTTACTGTGCCGGATATTTATTCAGCAGCCTGAGGGTGCAGAAGTTAACGTCTGTGCTGCTGATTTTCTGCCTGCCGCCGGTGCTGCTCAGCACCTATATGTACGGCAACATTCCGGCACTGGGACTCGCGTGCTTCGGCTGCTGGATGTTCCTTGCGTTTCAGAAGGACAGGAAATGGTATCACGGCCTCCTCTGCGCCCTGTCCCTGACTCTGGCCGTGGTTTTAAAGCTGAACAGCCTCATTTTTGTTGTGGCTGTAACTATAATCTGGATTATATGCCTGTGCCGGAGAGACAAGGTGAAATCCGCACTGAAATCCGCAGGCTTTCTTGTGCTTATGCTCGCCTCAGTGCTCCTTGTCAGGGGTCTGCCTCAAAAATATTATGAGGCCCGCTGTGAATGCAGCTTCGGACCGGGCATCCCCCAGATAAGCTGGATGGCCATGGGCATGCACGAGGGGCAGAGCTGCTCCGGCTGGTACGACACGGACTATACCACCTCCGCCTATGCCGGATTTGACTATGACGGGGAGAAAACCGCGGAGTTTGCCGGAGAAGGAATTAAGGAGCGTATGGGGGAGTTTTCGGAGGAGCCCCGGGAGTGCCTGAGGTTCTTCGGCAGAAAATTCCTCAGCCAGTGGAATGAACCCACGTGCCAGGGTATCTGGAACAATCAGGTCCGCAGCCACTTCAGCGAACCGGGCTTTTTCTATAACTTTATCTGTGAGACTGCCCCCCGGGGCATTGCAAAGCTCATGGATTTATATCAGCAGCTCATATTTTTCGGCTTCACTCTGGGCCTGTGTCTGCTCCTTAAAAAGAGGGACACGCTCACGGCCCTGCTGCCCCTTGTGATACTGGGGGGCATGCTGTATCACCTGCTGTTTGAGGCGAAGTCCCAGCATGCGGCGACCTATTTTGTGCTTATGCTGCCGGTGGCGGCCTACGGCTTTTCGAGACTTTTCATGCGCTTCGGCAGTGAAAAGTGAGAGAGAGGAATATTTTTCTCATGGAAGAAAGTAAAAAAACAAAATTGGAGCGCCTGCTCCTGCGTCTGCGGAGAGGGTCTGCGGAATACGCGCTGCCCTTTATATCTGCCCTGATATTCGGCCTTGCCGCGCACATGTTCGCGTTTACAAACAAGCTTGTGAACGCGGATGAGATAGAGTCCCTCTTCGGCAAGGGCGCGACAGTCACCTCCGGGCGCTGGGGGCTGGAGCTCGTCAAATTTATTTTCCCGGACTACTCTGTGCCCTGGCTCTGGGGCATAGTAAGCATAGTTCTGCTGGCGGTCTCCGCCTGCATCATTATCAGAATTTTTGAGATCAGATCCGGCCTCCTCCGGGTGCTGCTGGCGGGGATCATTGTTTCTTTCCCCTCAGAGACCGGGGTTTTCTGCTTCATGTTTACAAGCTCGGCCTATGCTCTCTCGTTCCTCTTTTCCGTGCTGAGCTGTCAGGTATTTCTGAAGGGCAGGGGAGTATGGAAATGGGTATTTGCGGCGCTGCTTCTGGTCCTTTCCCTGAGTATATATCAGGCCTATGCCGCCGTCACGGCCAGCATTTTTCTCCTCTATATGATAAAGCGCTGCATTGACGGCGGGGAGAGCGGGGGCAGGATTATCGTCTCCGGACTTAAGTACCTTGCGGTGATGCTTATTGCCGTCATCGTCTATCTCGCTTTAAGCTACGTGGCCTTCTACATAAGCGGCGCTGAATTCAACGACTATGTGAAGAACAATGTAAATGATATAAGCCTGCCCGGCAGAATCCGCATGGCCTATAATTTCTTTTACTACACCCTCTCATACAGGGAGTTTGCCCTGATTACAAATGAGGCCTCCAGATATCTGCACATTCTCTGCATTGCCGTATGCCTCGGGGGCGTACTGTGGACTGCCGTCCGCAAAATCCGGGAGAAAGACCTGCTGACTGCGGCCCTTCTGCTGCTGTGCACGGTTCTTCTCCCTCTGGCGATGAACAGCATATACCTTGTGATGGCCAAAAAATCCGTCCACACCCTTGTGCTGTACAGTTTTATCGCGGTATATATTTTTGCGGCCCTTATCCTGGACAGAGTTTTTTGCGGGAGCGGTGCCGCCCAAAGAATTTTAAGAGATGTTCTCTATATCTCCATGGCGGTCACCCTATTCAGCAATGTGTTTTTTGCAAACAAGGTCTACCTGCGGGAATATCTCCAGTACGAAAACGCCTACTCCTTCTACTCCATACTGCTCTCAAGGGCGGAGAACACTGCGGGCTTTGACGAAAATTCCAAGCTTGCCATAATAGGCGTGCAGGACAACAACCTCTACACCTTCCCGGAGCTGGATACAGGCTACATCATGGGGCCGGGACGGGAGCTTGTGAATATCTATTCCCGGGAGAACTTTCTGCGGCGCTATCTGGGCACGGATATTCCCCTGGCCACAGAGGAGGAACTGGAGTATATAGAGGGCCTTGATGAATTTCAGGATATGGCGGAGTATCCCTATTACGGCTCCGTAAAGAAAATTGACGACTTCATTGTGGTCAGACTGGGCTGAGAGGGGGACTGGAAATGAACAAAAAATACTCTCTCTGCGAGCGCTTCTTTATCTGGTGCAGGGCAGCGGCGTACAATAACAGACTTCCGCTGATCTCATCTCTCATTTTCGGATTCCTTGCCCACATGTTCGCCTTTTCAAACAAGCTTTTGAATGCAGACGAGATAAGCGCACTTTTTTCCAAGGGCGCGACGGTCACATCTGGACGCTGGGGCCTTGAGGCGGTAAAAATCCTGTTTCCGGATGTCTCAGTGCCCTGGCTCTACGGAGTTGTAAGTATATTGCTTCTGTCACTCTCGATGTGCCTGATCGTAAGGATATTTAATGTCAGAAGCAAACTGCTGCAGCTTTTGCTGTCAGGCATCGTGATGTCATTCCCGGCACTGGTGGGCAATTTCTGCTTCATGTTTACAAGTGCGGCTTACGCCCTGGCAATATTTCTTACGGTACTGTCCGTGTATCTTTTCATAAAAAAAGGCTGGCTGAACAGGCTTGCATCTGCGGCTTTTCTGGCTTTTTCCCTGGGCATTTATCAGGCCTATATCAGCATCGCGGCCAGCTTTTTTGTACTGCTTCTCATTCAGCGCCTGATGGACAGGGACAGCAGCGCTGCTGAGGTGCTTAAGGAGGGCCTGAGATATTTCCTCATGCTTCTCGCCTCACTTGCCCTCTATTATGCGATTACCTTTATTGTGGATTATTTCGGCAGCGGCACATATCAGAACTATGAGGTCACCGCCTCAGGAAATATTCTGGAAAGTATTCTGCTGGCCTATTCCTCATTTGCTCACACCTTCACGGACGGCTACTTCGGATATGTGAATTCAAAGCTGTCCCTGGCCGCACATATTGTCTGTGCCCTTGCTGCGGCAGCCGGATTTATAAAGTTTTCGCTCTGCGGGCAGAACTGGCGGAAAATCCTGCTCTCTCTGGTACTTCTCCTTATCTTCCCCCTGAGCGTGAACTGCATATATCTCATCGCATCAACCGATATTATTCACTCTCTGGTGCTTCTGAGCTTCATATCCGTATACATTTTTGCAGTCATCTCGGCGGACAGATTTGACGGAAAGCTCCTGGCGGGGCGCGATGTCACGGCCCTTGCCCTCTTCCTCATCATTGCCGGCAATGTATTTTTTGCCAACAAGGTCTATCTGAAAATGTATCTCCAGTATGAGAATGCCTACGCCTTCTACAATACCCTCATGGCAGAGGTTATGGACACGCCGGGCTTCAACAGGGACACCGTCATCGACATCGTGGGCAACAGCGCCGGCGGTATAAAAACCTTCTATGAAATTGACACCAGCAAGCTGGCCGGACCCAATAAGGAGCTTGTGAACATCTACACCAGAATAGATTTCATAAAATACTATTTGGGCCTGGACCTCTACGCCTATACGGAGGACCTGATGTTTATCGACTGGTATGATGATGTGCCCTGCTATCCGGATGAGGGCTCAATAATCATGCAGGAGGACCAGAACAGGATCATCGTCAAATTCGGCGGCTGAGCCCTATGACAGTTTTACAGCATTTTAAAATCTCCCAGCTTCGCGGCTGGGAGATTTTTATAGGAAATATAAATTAACATAAAATACATTACATAATATAATAGACATAATAATTATAAAACTAAAGAAAAGAGCGGCCTCCCAATCAGTTGGAAGGCCGCTTTAAGCGTATACAGAAAATTATATCGCCACGGGGATTTTCTTATTAAACTCTGAGTACTGGTAGTTCTCCATTTTAAAGCTGTCCCGGGTGAATTTGTAGAAATCATCCACCTCCGGATCTATTATGAAGCGGGGAGCGGGCTTGGGGGGATTTGCTATGATCTCCTTAATTGCGTCCACATGCCTGTCGTAGATGTGGGCATCTGCAATGACATGTATGAATTCACCGGGCTCAAAGCCGGAGATCTGGGCCATCATCATTGTCAGCACCGCATACTGCACCACATTCCAGTTGTTGGCCGCCAGCATGTCCTGGGAGCGCTGATTCAGTATTGCGTTGAGCTTATTTCCGCTGACATTGAAGGTCATGGAATAGGCACAGGGGTAGAGGGCCATCTCACTCAAATCAGCGAAATTATAAATATTGCTCATTATTCGCCTTGACGCGGGATTGTTTTTCAAATCCCAGATTATTTTGTCGACCTGATCCATATCCCCTTCGGGGTAGTGGTGTTTGACGCCCAGCTGATAGCCGTAGGCCTTGCCGATGGAGCCGTTTTCATCCGCCCAGGCATCCCAGACCCTTGTGCGCAGATCCTTCACATTGTTGCTCTTGGCCTGCCATATCCACAGCAGCTCATCGATTGCGGACTTCCAGTAGGTGCGGCGGATAGTAAGTATAGGAAACTCCTTAGAGAGATCGTAGCGGTTCACTATTCCAAACTTTTTGATGGTGTGGGCGGGGCTGCCGTCCTCCCAGCGGGGGCGCACCTTCAAATCGGTATCCCAGACGCCGTTGTCCAGTATATCCCTGCAGTTATTGATAAATATCTCGTCAGCAATACTCATAAAGCCTCTCCTTTGCTCTCTTTATTACTGTTTTATTTGGACACATTATACTATACAGGCACTGCGCTTGTAAATGCTGCGGGAAAATAATTACTCACTGTAGATTCTTGCCACTCTCCTAGACAGAGCTGAGGTGAGACCGCAGCCCTCATTGTCTCCTATGAGTGCGGCCACCTCCTGAGATGAGAGAAAATTCCCTTTGCTGTCGTGACCGAAAAATGTGACCTCATCGCCGGCACGGCAGTCAAGTCCGGTGACATCCACAAGGCACTGGTCCATACAGCAGTTGAGGAGAGGGCAGCGCCGTCCGTGAATAAGCACCGGGGCATTTACCTCACACAGGGCCGGATTCAGCCCGTCGCCGTAACCGACACCCACGGTGGCCACAATTCTGTCCCGATTCAGTGTGATTTTCCCGCCGTAGCCCAGTTTATCGCCCTTCCGCCGCAGCTTCACCGCAGTGATAAAGCTGCGCCAGGAGGCAGGCTCCTGAATCTCCCCGCCGGAGACACCGGGGGCATCCATGAAAAGCCTTCTGCCCAGACGGACTGCATCCAGGCTGTACTCCGGATAGAGCTCAAATGCGGCGGAGCAGGAGATATGCCGAAGACCGGCTTTTATACCATTTTTTTCGAGAGTATCCAGCGCGGACAGGTAGAGACGAAACTGCCTCTCATCCGAGAGCTCATCCTCCGCATTCGAAAAGTGGGAATATACACCCTTTATATCCAGCATTCTGCAGTCCCTCAGCTGAAGTATAAAGCTCTCCAGCTCATCCCCAGGCTCTATGCCTATGCGGTGCAGTCCGGTATCCAGCTTTATCTGGACAGCTGCCCTCATACCGAGCCTCTCTGCCTCCCGTTCAACGGCAGCTGTGCTCTCCCTGCTCCCCAGGGTTAGGGTCAGTCCGGCCTCAATGGCGGCGGGGATAAGGAAGGGGACAGGACAGCCCAGAATAAGTATATCCTTTGTTATCCCCAGTTTCCTCAGCCTCAGCCCCTCGGAAATATGGGCGAGAGCAATGCAGCTTACATTATCATATTTGCAGACCGCAGCGGCTATCTTTTCAAGTCCCAGCCCGTAGGCGTCATTTTTGAGCACGGGTATCAGCGAACAGCCGCAGGGCAGGGATTTTAGAATATTATGCATATTTTCACTGAATAAATGCATATCTATGTACAGATATGAGTTATTCATAATATTCATTGAATTATTCATTATAAAATCACCAAAATATATACAGAATAGAGCCGAAAACCGGCTTTCAGACTTATTATAACCGGCAAAAAAGGCTTTTGCAACAGTGAATTCAGCGCTTTTATAAAAACCGCACAAAACGAAGCTGAAAATTTTTTGAAAAAAGTGCATATTTAAGCTTGACAATGCATATTTATTCGTGCTATACTCCAAACTGTCGAGAGGCAAATGAATAATTAACCAGTAAATAAAATAATTAAGGAGAAAAGGAAATGAAAAAAGCAGTTACTTTGATTATGGCTCTGGCCATGGTATTTGCACTTTGTGCATGCGGCTCCGGTGAGCAGGCAGCTCCCGCCGATTCCGACAAGCTTGTTATGGGCACCTCCGCCGACTACGCCCCCTTTGAGTTTATGTATCCCGATGAGAACGGCGACATGGTCTTCGGCGGCATCGATGTTTTCACGGCAGATTATGTCGCAGAGAACATGGGCAAGGAGCTCCAGGTGGAGAACATGGGATTTGATTACCTGCTCCCCTCACTCCAGAAGGGTGACTACGACATAGTAATTGCCGCAATGGAAGAGACTGAGGACCGTCTGAAATCCGCAGACTTCTCCGATCCCTACTACACCGACTATCCCCCGATGATTCTTGTCAAGGCTGACAAGGCAGAGAAGCTGGCAGAGCTGGCAGATTTTGAGGGCCTGAGTGTTGCGGCCCAGACAGCCACCACCAAGGAAGCCATCGTCAAGGATGAGCTCACCGGTGCAAACCTCGTCTCCCTTCAGGTCGTGACCGACATTGTAAACCAGCTTGTAAACGATAAGATTGATGCCGCAGTTCTTGACGGCAGCGTTGCCCTTGAGTATGCGGAGTCCAACCCCGACCTTGCGGTTGCGGCGGCCTCCGATAAGCTGGGTGCGGCCTCTCCCTACTGCATTGCAGTCCAGAAGGGCGACCCCAAGAATCTGCTCCCCGGTATCAATGAGGCAATTGCAAAGATGCTGGACGAGGGCAAGATTCAGGAATTCATCGACAAGGCCGACGAACTGAGCGGTGTTGCAGTCGAAGTCAGCGCCGAGGGCTGACTGAGTCAGGATCTTCAGATTCAGAAGCACTATTTTGGAAAGCCGAATATTTTCGGCTTTCCAATTTGTGCGCAATCCGCTTAGAAAGGAAACATTATAATGTGTTGGGCAGAATTATTTGAGGGCATGAGCCCTGCAAGCTTTTTCAATTTCTCCTTTTTACCTAAATACGGTCAGATTTTTATAGAGGGCATTGAATACACCCTCCTTCTTGCAGTTGTGTCCGTCACCCTCGCGGTGATACCGGCTCTGCTTCTGGCCCTGATGCGCCTGAGCAGGAATAAGGTAATAAAGTTTATTTCCGGTGCTTACATAGCGGTCTTCCGCTCTACCCCCATGCTGGTACAGCTGAGCATCATCTACTTCGGTGTTTTCGGCGTGGTATCCATCCCCAGGATCACAATTCTGGGCTTCGTGGACATCAGCCGCTTCATACCGGCGGTGGTGGCACTGGCGCTGAACTCCTCAGCCTATGTGGCTGAGATATTCCGCGGCGGAATTCTTGCGGTGGACATAGGCCAGACTGAGGCCGCAAGGTCTCTGGGCCTGAGCTCTGTGAAGAGTATGCGCCTTGTGGTGCTGCCCCAGGCCATCAAAAATGTACTGCCGGCACTGGCAAACGAAATTGTCACAATGGTCAAGGAGAGCTCCATATGCTCCATGCTGGGAATGGCGGAGCTGATGTTTGCCGCTAAGACAGTGGCAAGCTCCACTTATATCACCCTTGCACCCTACACTCTGGCAGCACTTATTTACTTCTGCATAAACTACCCCGCCTCCAAGGGAATTGAGGCAATAGAGAGGAGGATGCGCCGTGGAGACAAAGTCTGAGGTTTTAATTTCTGTAAAAAATCTTGTAAAGGAATACAACAACGGCGAGGTGAAGGCCCTTGATGACTGCAGCCTGGATGTGCACCGGGGTGAGGTCGTGGCTATTATCGGGCCCTCCGGCTCCGGCAAGTCCACAATGCTCCGATCCCTGAACCTTCTGGAGACTCCCACAGCCGGTTCCGTATACTTCAAAGGCGTGGACATCTCCGACAAATCCGTGGATATCAACCTCCACCGACAGAAGATGGGCATGGTGTTCCAGCATTTCAACCTCTTCCCCCATATGACGGTAAAGAAGAATATCACTCTCGCTCCGGTACAGCTGAAGCTGAAGACAAAGGCCGAGGCGGATGAGATCGCAATGCAGCTTTTAAAGCGGGTGGATCTGGAGGACAAGGCGGATGAATATCCGGCAATGCTCTCCGGCGGACAGAAGCAGCGCATTGCAATAGTGCGGGCCCTAGCCATGGAGCCTGAGGTCATGCTCTTTGATGAACCCACCTCCGCCCTTGACCCCGAGATGGTGGGCGAGGTTTTGAAGGTCATGAAGGAGCTTGCCAAGACCGGCATGACCATGGTGGTGGTTACCCATGAGATGGGCTTTGCCCGCGAGGTCAGCGACAGGGTCGTCTTTATGGCCGACGGCAAAATCCTGGAGGAGGGGAAGCCGGAGGATATTTTTGATAATCCTCAGAATCCCAGACTCAAGGACTTCCTTGCAAAAATTCTCTGAAACAGTATTAAAAAGGACGGCAGGACAGCTCTGGTATATTCTGCCGTCCTTTTATGAGTTATATTAGCACTCATATGTAACGAGTGCTAATATTCATAGATTGTTCATACATTCTACTATAATTAGTAATATTTGTACGGTATTTTATATACAACAGCAAACGGAATAAATAGTTTGCTGAACATAACTTAGTAAAAATTTTGGAGGTATATACATTATGTTTGAACTTATTCCTTTTGACCGTACATTTCGCCATATCAACGCCTATGATCCCTTCCGCGAGCTTGAGGAGATGCAGCGCAGCTTCTTTGACGACAGCCCTGTAGTTTCCCCCTTCCGCACCGACGTCAGCGACACCGGCGATGCCTACAAGCTGGAGGCTGAGCTCCCCGGCTTCAAGAAAGAGGACATCAACATCGACATTGAGAACGACTGCCTCACCATCAGCGTTGAGAGAAAGCTCGACAAGGATGACAAGAAGGAGAATTTTGTCAAGCGGGAGCGCATTTACGGCTCCTTCAGCCGCAGCTTTGATGTCACCGGCATCAACATCGACGGAATCGAAGCCCGCTATGAGGACGGCATCCTGACCCTTGTTATGCCAAAGAAGGTTGAGACCCTGCCTGAGAGCCGCAAGCTGGAAATCAAGTAATCGCAGCTGATTTATATCAGCAGAATTTAAATCAGAAGATCTTTCAAATCAACACCTCTATATATGTTTAGCAGATCCGCACCCACTTCCCGGGTGCGGGTTTTGCTTTTTAGGGGGGGCGCCGCAGACGGGAAAACTGCAGCGTGGCAGGATCAGATGATGTTTACAAGGCCGCCCAAAATATATATAATAAACTAAATAAAAGTGAAAGCTGGATAAAATATGTATTTTGATACTCATGCCCATTATGATGATGAGGCTTTTGACAGTGACAGGGACGAGCTTCTCCCGGCGCTGAGGGAGGCCGGGGTCAGACTTATAGTGGACCCGGGCTGCAGCATGGCCAGCAGCAGAAAAGCACTGGAGCTGGCGGAAAAATATTCCTTTATATATGCCGCCGCGGGTCTCCACCCCGAGGATATAGACAGCGCCGGACCCGGTTATCTTTCGGAGCTTCGGGAGCTGGCCTCCCGCCCCAAGTGTGTGGCAATCGGTGAAATCGGCCTCGACTATTACTGGGACGATACCCGAAAGGAGGAGCAGAAGCAGATCTTCAGAGAGCAGATTGAACTTGCTCTGGAGCTTGACATGCCGATAATTGTCCACGACAGGGAGGCCCACGGGGATTCCTTCGAAATTGTGTCCTGCTATCCCGGACTGAGAGGGGTGTTCCACTGCTACTCCGGCAGCGCCGAAATGGCAAAGGAGCTGCTGAAGCGGGGCTGGTACCTTGGCTTTGACGGGCCGGTGACCTATAAAAACGCCAGAAAGGCGGCAGAAGTGCTGGAGCTCTGCCCATTGGACAGGATACTTCTGGAGACAGACAGCCCCTATCTCAGCCCCGTGCCCCTCAGGGGGAGCAGAAACAACTCCGCGAATCTTAAATATGTGGCGGAAAAGATAGGGGCGCTGAAGGGCCTCACACCTCAGGAGGTCTGCAATGCAGCCTTTGAAAACGGGAAAAGGCTCTTTAACATTAAGTAAACAAAGTTATGTAAACTTAAATAGAAACGTATAATCAGCACTGAGGCGTGGAGCTCTGCCGGAAAACAGAATTTCCACTCCGGGGTTAAAATTTTACTTTGAATCAGGTGCAGCCCTTTCTGAGGGCTGCATTTTTATGCCTTTATTGGCTTTTACCTCAGCTGTTGCCATAGTTTTCGCCTTCACTGCTGCTGTTTTTAAATTCAGCTCTCCAGTCTTTTGAAAAATCAGATTTGAGATTTTTCCTGTTGCAATGTTCTGCATTACGGGCTTATACTCTACCGGTGGGAGAGTGGAGGCGCAGGAAATATAAATTTTTTTGTCGTCTTTTCTTCCGGCGAGGAGGACATTATCCGATGAAATTTGTGCATGACAAATCATTTTATAAGAATTTTGCTGTGCTGACGATCAGCATTGCCCTGCAAAATCTGCTCACATATTCTGTCAATCTGGCAGACAACCTTATGCTCGGCAGATTTTCTCAAAATGCACTTTCGGGTGCCGCACTGTGCAATCAGATTCAGTTTCTCCTCCAGATGCTTGTTGTGGGTGTAGGCGAGGGGGTCGTGGTAATCGGCTCCCAGTACTGGGGCAGAAATAATCTTAAGCCCGTTCCGGACATCATCGGTGCGGGCCTGCGTTTTGGATTAGGCATGGCTCTTGCTGTATTTACCGCCGTATTTTTCTTCCCTGAAAAGATTATCCGTTTGATGAGCAATGACGGTGCGGTGATTGCAGAAGCGGTGAAATATCTGCGTATTATCTGTTTTACTTACCTGATATTTGCTCTCACTAATATGCTTGTGGCATCACTTCGGGCAATCGGCGAGGTGAGAATAGGATATATACTTTCACTTTCCACCCTTTGCATAAATATCTGCCTTAACTGGGTGTTTATATTTGGAAATCTGGGTGCCCCTGTTCTGGGAATTCAAGGTGCAGCTATTGCAACGCTCACATCCCGGATTGCAGAGCTTGTTATTCTCATATTCTTTCTCAAATACCGTGAGCACCGCCTGAATCTCAGTCTGAAAAAGCTCGTGTTTATTGACAAGTCCTTTATCCGTGATTTCTTTCATGTGTCTCTGCCCATTATCATAGCTCAGGCCTTCTGGGGCCTGATGATGATGGTTCAGACCGGTATTTTGGGCAACATGGATAATTCCGGGGACATTACGGCCGCCAATGCTGTGTCGGTGCTGCTCTGTCAGATAATTACGGTGGTGGGCTATGGGGCCGCAGCAGCGGCCGGAATCATCACCGGCAAGTCAGTTGGTGAGGGAGATAATGAGCGCATAAAGCAGAACACCCGTACCTTCCAGCTGATGTTTTTAGGTATAGGAGTCGTCACAGGCCTTATCATCTACTTCCTGAGATACCCTGTTATGCAGCTTTATCCCAAGCTCAGTCCGGAGGCCCGAAGGCTTACACTGCAGTTCACTGCGGTTATGTCCGCAGCCTCGGTCGGCACCTGCTATCAGATGGCATGTGATACCGGCATTATACGCGCAGGTGGAGATACAAAGTTTCAACTTTACAACAACTCGATTTTCCTTGGTTCCTGTCTGTGCGTGGCTGCCTTATGCGCGTTTGTGCTCCACAGCCCGCCTGTGGTGGTGTTTTTCTGGCTGAAAGCTGATCAGATTTTAAAGTGCATTACAGTGGGTATAAGAGTAAATTCTTACAAATGGATTAGAAAAGTTACAAGATGATCTTATTTTACCAGAAGCTTCATTTAGACCACAGCAGTCGGCATTGCATTACAGCTTGCCTCGGGGAGCCGGCGGACACATTTTCTGCTCATAAAAGGACAGCGGCTCTGTATATACAATGAAATACAGAGCCGTTCTATAGAAAACAATGTTAAATTCTGTAATTGCCTGCCGGCACGGGGCCGTGAGATTTGCAAAGATAAGATAAATAATATAGCGGGAGAAAAACTGGTATCAGCCCCAGCTCGCATAGAAGTTGGAGTAGTCTGCACCCTGAGATTTGGGCTGATAGCTGCCGTCCAGCTTGCTCATGACCCTCTGGTAGCCCTCAGAATCCTCTGGGTAGGGGGTGGGGCAGTAGTTGTTGTAGTTGTCTGACATATTCATGGCCCCCTCGATATTGCTGCTGACACAGCAGGGGATGACCTCAAAGCCCTCAGTGCTTATTGTGCCGTCAACATCCCGCTTTATTGTGACCTGAACTATTGCTGTGTCCGGGTCGGAGGGGCGGGTGCTGCCGCCGAAGCACCAGTTGCCCATACTGTACATGATGATTCCGTTATTGTATTTTTCAATGGGCTGCAGACAGTGGGGATGGCTTCCGTACACTATGTCCGCACCGGCATCGATACAGGCGTGGGCGAGATTTATCTGGTTGTCATTGGGGGAATAGTAGAGCTCAAGTCCCCAGTGGAACATGCAGATAACAAGATCAACGCCCTGAGCTTTCATTTCTTTGACAGCGGCCACGGCCTCGTCTGTTTTCCAGTCCGGGCGCATGTCGTTTCCGGCGGTATATATGCCAATGCTGAGGCCGTTCTTTGTGGTCACGACCTGGCCCTGTCTCTCACTGCCGTGGGGGATTTTGACCGCGTCCAGAGCTTCAAGAGTGCGCTGGGCCCCTATCTCGTCGAAGTCCAGTGTGTGGTTGTTGGCCGTTGTGACAAAGTCCACATCACCCTCTACAAGTATGTTTGCATAGCTGGAGGGGGCACGGAAATAGAACTGCTGTCCCGAATAGAGCTTCGTGTCGGAAAAGGTGCACTCAAGGTTTGCAAAGGTGTACTCATCGTCGCTGAAATACTGCACTGTATTTGAAAAAGGATATGCGTAGTTTTCACCGACCACCTTGGGGAGCCCCACATCGTTCAGCTCAAACTGGACCGATGACCAGAGGGTGCAGTCACCTATAAACGACAGTTTAAAGAACTCCGGCTCCGGCTCGGGTGTGGGCGTGGGTGTGGGTGTGGGCGCCGGGGTGGGCTCCGGACTTGACTCAGCCGCCAGAACAGCGGCCTCTTTCTCCTCCTGCAGCTCATCCTGCTCGGCATTCAGCTGTATAAGCCTGAGCCTGAAAATTCCGGCTGCCGATGCAATCAGAGCAATAAGCAGAACCCACAGCAATACATTTTTTAATATTTTCATAGGTATTTCCTTATTAGAATAGTAATTTTATTTTCAAATTATTATACAGTCCGCGGCAATTTATGTCAAGATTTGACCGTGACAAGGTCACATACAGGCTTTGGACGGAGAGAGGAAAAATTTGTTTCCAACGCCTTTGAAATACCCGCTTTTGCTGCGGCTTTTCCATAAAAAAGAAACCGGCGCAGCCGCTGATGCGGCCGCACCGGTTAAGGGAGTTTTGGAGCATGAGCCTGATTCTTATAAATTTTCAGCTCACAGCAGTCCGCCGTACTTTATGAAGAGCGGCGCAAAGACGAGAGAGACAACTGTCATAAGCTTTATCAGTATATTTATAGAGGGCCCGGAGGTATCCTTGAAGGGATCGCCCACTGTATCGCCCACAACGGCGGCCTTGTGCGCCGTGGAGCCCTTGCCGCCGTTGTGCCCCTCTTCTATGTATTTCTTGGCATTGTCCCAGGCACCGCCTGCATTGGACATATAGATTGCAAGGAGGACACCTGTTACAAGGGAGCCTGCCAGAAGTCCGCCCAGGGCCGCGGGTCCGAACACCAGACCCACAATCAGGGGGGCCACAACAGCCATGGCTCCGGGAATTATCATCTCATGGAGCGCGGCCTTTGTGGATATTGAGACACAGGTGCCGTAGTCGGGCTTTGCCCTGCCCTCAAGAATTCCGGGTATCTCACTGAACTGACGGCGCACCTCCTCAATCATCTTGTACGCGGCCTTGGACACGGAGTCCATTGTGAGGGCGGAGAATGCAAAGGGGAGCATGCCGCCGATGAGGAGACCGATCACGACATAGGGAGAGAGCAGATCCAGAGTCTGAAGCTTAACCTCGGTGGCGTAGGATGCGAAGAGTGCGAGAGAGGTGAGGGCGGCGGAGCCGATAGCGAAGCCCTTGCCCATTGCGGCCGTGGTATTGCCAACGGCGTCCAGTTTATCTGTGATCTCTCTGACTTTGGGATCCATTCCGCTCATCTCCGCTATGCCGCCGGAGTTGTCGGCGATGGGGCCGTAGGCATCGACAGCTACAGTGATGCCGGTGGTGGACAGCATGCCCACCGCCGCAAGGGCGATGCCGTAGAGGTCGCCTGTGACGCCGTAGGAGATATATATGCCTATGCATATGAGAAGAATGGGGACCCAGGTGCTTCTCATGCCCACCGCAACGCCGCTTATAATAGTTGTGGCGGAACCGGTCTCGGACTGGTTTGCGATACGCTTTACAGAGCGGAAATCCTCAGAGGTGTATATCTCGGTGACAAGGCCTATTACAAGCCCCACGATAATCCCGGAGATTATTGCGGCGGAGAAATAAATTCTGTCGAAGAAGAGCTTGCTGAAAAATACGGAAGCCACGGCCACGATTCCGGCGGAGATGTAGGTGCCCATTTTCAGCGCTTTGTGGGGGTCGGAGTCATCCTTTCCCCGTACAAAGAAGCTCGCGATGATGGAGGCCACAACTCCGGCGGCTGCAATGGCCAGGGGGTAGAACTCACCAGCACCGGGGAATCTGCCTCTGCCCGCCACACCCAGGGTGAGGGCGGAGACGAGCGCGCCCACATAGGACTCAAAGAGATCTGCGCCCATGCCGGCTACATCGCCCACGTTGTCACCCACGTTGTCTGCGATAACTGCGGGGTTGCGGGGGTCGTCTTCAGGAATTCCGGCCTCTATCTTACCCACAAGGTCGGCACCCACATCGGCGGCCTTGGTGTAGATGCCGCCGCCCACACGGGCAAAGAGGGCGATTGAAGAGGCGCCCAGAGAGAAACCGAAGAGTATATTGTAGTCGCCTGTGAGCATGTATATGAGACTGCAGCCCAGAAGACCGAGACCCACGACGCACATGCCCATGACAGAGCCGCCGGAGAATGCAATGGACAGGGCCTTGTTCATCCCATGCTTGTCCGCAGCATTGGCGGTGCGTACATTGGCCCTTGTGGCGACCCTCATTCCGAAAAAGCCCGCCAGCATGGAGAAAGCGGCACCTAAGAGGAAGCACAGTGCGGTGCCGATATCAATAAACAAAGCTATGGCGGCAAAGATGATTACTATAAAAACTGCGAGGATCTTATATTCCGATTTCAGAAAAGCAGCGGCACCCTCGGCAATGGCTGAGGCGATTTCCTGCATTTTGCTGTTTCCTGCTTCGGCTTTTTTTACATAGACTGCCTTGTATACCGCATATATGAGCGCCAGAACCGCGGCAACAGGCGTCAGCCATAAAAGTTTCAACATTTTATTTACCTCCTCCGATTAAATACAGCT
>JBMNPZ010000033.1:0-19587 GCA_050943875.1 Candidatus Limivicinus sp.
ACCGATGGAACGGAAAAACGCCCCGTTGGGCGTGAGTATATGGCCCTGTTTTCTGCAACTACTCCCGGATATACCATATCGGACACTCAGCTTATTCTCAGCCCCGAAGCTGAGAATACGGCGACAGATGTTGTGGATGAGAGTATGCCTGAAAATACATGTACCTTTACAGTAAATGTTGACAATAAAGACGGCTTCGATCCGGAATCTCTCAAAAAAGGAACTCTTATATACAGCCCCGACGGCGGCAGCACACAGATACCAATTACGGACAAAAACAGAATTTCTGTTGAGGGAACAGATACTAACTTTACAGTCACAATTAATCTGCTTACCCCCGCAGAGTGGGCAGCTTCGACTCTGACATACACCCTCCCCGTGCTCGGCGGATTTTACACCCCGCAGGCTTCATCAGTCTGCAGCGGGACAGGCGGTGTGGCTGACCCGATAGAGCTCTATAAGGAATTTGAGAAGAAGCTCTCCTTCAATGTGGAGTGGAAGGACGGAGGAGATACCAGCCACCGGCCTGCTAATAACGACTTCTTTGTTATCCAGTACAGTGACAACGGCGGAGACTGGCAGCCGCTGACATCTGCAGTGCCCGGATACGCAGCAGATGGGAATTTATGGAAATATACATTTACAGACCCAGCCTCCAACTCCACAAGGACATACAGGGTAGTGCCTATAAGTGTTGATGGTTACATCGAAAATTACAGCGAGAAAAACGCAATTACACCTGTTGCACCCGGGGAAGAAATAAAGCCTGTTGTAAGCTATACCAAACCTGAACCTGACATACGGTACTTCGAAATTGACTGGAATGATAACCACAACGAATATGGACACCGGCCCGCTGTAGATAATATAGGCGGTGTCGCCAAGGTTCAGTACTCTGATGACAATGGTGCAAACTGGGCAGAATCTGCAGATATTATGGTTGAAATAGAGGGAGATTCCGCCAATTACTGGAACTGCAGGGTTACAGACGCCTGGCCGAAGCAGGGAAGACAGTATCGGGTGGCATCCGCATGTCCCAACGGCTACATATACAGCGAGCCGGCTCCTGCGGAAAATGTTACTCCTATTCCTGAACCGAATCCTCTGGCACCCGGAGACATTCCGACCGTGGGCTTTACCGCCCTCCATGACCTTGAATTTTATATTGACTGGAAGGACATTTCAGCCAAGGACTCCCGCCCGGAGAATCTCAGCCCGGAGAATCTCAGCCTGAAAAGATTCTTCGAACTCTTTGATTTACAGTGTGTGACTTCTGCCTCTGTCCCCACCGGCATTGGCGTTGAAAATACAGGTTCTCAGCTCTGGAAAATTACACTTAAAGATCTTGTCGCGTTCGATGCCAAAGGACTGCAGAATGTCTATTCCGTCGGCCTCAAAGATGAACTGAGGCCCAAAGAACCCGCGCCGGGCCAACCTGCGGCGGGCCACTATGTGACGTCAATAAGCAATACGGGAAACTATCTCGGCCAGGAGAAGAGAATCTTCAATGACGGCGTGCTCACAGTGAGAATTGAGGATACTGTCAAATTCAACTTTACAAAAATATGGAAAGACAAATATACAGAAGATACAGACAAAATGGAAAACCGGCCAAACCAGGTCACCTTCCGCCTCTACCGCTATGCTGAGGGCGCCGGCAGTATAGCTGACAGGTCCCCGGTTCAGGGCATGGACAAAATGGCTCTGCCGGAAGAGAAACGGATTGTTCCCTCCGGTAAGCCCTCGGATATTACCTACACCGTAGGGGAAAACTCTCTTCTTCCCCGCTATGATGAAGAAGGCCGGGAGTATGTCTACTACCTCACGGAAAAGATGTCGGGAAACACTGACTACAAACCATGCATTGGAAATACTGCCCTGAATATTCCGGAGGGTATTCCCGAGGGTAATGAGGAAAAATTTGTATTTAACGGCGGTACAATCACCAATATGCCTGTAGCCGAGACAAAAACAAGTGCGACCAAGGTTTTCAAGTCCATGGCACTTCAGGGCATGAAGGCAGAGGTCACTTTTACTCTGCAGTGCTTCAGCCATGATAAAAATAAGTTTATAGACTGCCTGGACGAGAATAGTGAAGTAAAAACCAAGACTGTCAGCGGCTTCACGGCGGAGACGATGGGCCAGAAGGTAGAGTTTGGCGATCTGCCAAAGTACGACAAGAGCGGCCTGCTCAATAAATACCGCATTGTAGAGAGCAAAGTTGCCATTGACGGCAAAGCTGCTGAATCTGTTCCCACGCCGGAAGATATCAGGGACGGAGAAGATACATATAAGGTGGGCGAGCATGAATTCAGGCTGAGCTATGAAAAGGACGGGAGCATTGTAAACCGGCTTATCGGCGAGACGGAGATACGAATCAGAAAAAACTGGAATCCCGAACCGACTGAGGAGGCTTCCACTGAATTCACAATCAGCTGCCTCAACAGCAGACCCGGCGGCAAAAAGGAGTATGTTGCGCTTAAAAAGGAAAACCTGGATGAAAAGCTTCAGGATCCCACAGACGGCTACGGTACTGCCAGACTCACTGAGGTCATGAAGGACGGCGGACTCAGACTCACCGGCACCGGTAATTATGAATATGTTGTCTCGCACCTCCCACTCTATGATGAGGACGGCTATACCATATACTACTACGCCGATGAGACCAGCAGAGAGATAGAGGTGGGCGGCAAGAAGTATAAATTCTCTGATCTGGACTACAACACCGTAGATGGGCCGCTTGAGGTTCTCGGCGCCATACCCACTGCCACTTTCTACAACACCACAGAAGGCGGGGATATACTGACCTTCGAGATCACAAAGAAATGGCTTGATGACGATGACACCCTGCACCGCCTGCCTGTACAGATCGGCATTTACTATACATATCCTGATGCTCCTGCTGCGGAACAGAACTCCGATCCTGATAAAGCTTCCATGGCGGGAACAACCGTCTGCCTGAACAAAGAAGATCCGGCCGTCCTGTCTGTGAAAAATAACTGGACGGATGTTGTGAACTGCCGGGCCGTGGACGGTGATAAAGAATATGACCATTACAGTGTCCGGGAAATTGCCATGGGCAGCGGCGGAGAGTACCAGGCGAAGTACCCTGCAGAATATGCCCCTGAAGCCCCCGGCCGCGTTGATACGGATCAGCATATCTATAAGACCTGGACCGAGAAGGAAGCCGGCAGCGAAAATGTATATACCGTCTATAATCTCCGCCAGGGCTCTCTTAAGATCACCATAGAAAAGAACTGGAATATGGGCGCAGACCTGAATAATGTCGGGCTTAAGGCAAAGTTCAGGATCAAGGATGACGGTGAATATATAAACAAGGAGAACTACAGTTACTATACGGCCGAGGGCGCACCTGCTGATGACCCGGACAATTTGTCATCCGACAGCTTTATCATTGATTTTAAGCCTGACAGCGAGGCAATATCCAGTACTGTCAAAAAGGAAATACACAACCTGAGAAAGTACGATGATAACGGCAGAATTATAAACTATGAGATAGCTGAAACCGCTCTTGTACTGATGGATGAAAATGGTAATCAGATTGGAGACCCATTCGATTTTGAAGGAGGACTCTGCAATCTCAACGTGAACGGCGTGAACGGCGCCGAATATCCTGTTTACAGCACAGTGACCCGCGGAGACTATATAGTGGGTGAAAAGCACACCAACGACATAATGCCATGGACCTTCACAAACAGTATTTCCGCGAGAGGCATGATTTATGTCAATAAGGTCTGGCGCGATGAGGGCAGGGATAAATCACCCCGCCCTGATATTGTGCTGAAGCTGTACCGCACGACAGACAGAGCCAGACTTGGTGAGCAGGTCGGCGAGTTTGAACTGAAGGATGCCGCCAAGCTCTGGGATACCTCAGACCAGTGGTACTGGAAATGCAGGTTCGGAGAATGGCCGCTCTACAACAGTAAGGGACAGCGCTACTTCTACTACGTTATGGAGGATATGCACGGCGACGGATATGCCTGCTCCTACTATAACAATCTCTCAGTCCTTACTCCCCAGCCGGCGTCAGGAAAGAACAGTCCATATGAGGCTTTCCCGTACACAGCCACACCTGTGCCCGGACAAAAGAATGCCGCAGCTTACGCCGGAGTCGAAGAAGGCAGCGGTAATATCGGCAGCATTGGCCGCAACAACGCCGGAACTATAATAAATACCATAGTCGGAAAGGGAACCTACAAGGGAATTAAACGCTGGCTGAAGCTGCCCGGCTACTTTACCGACAGGTCTGAGCTTCCGGATGTCAGGGTGGAGCTTTACAGAAATGTAAACGCAGAGAAGGTATACGACAAGGATCACTATGTTGCGACCACCGATGTGAACAAACAGACCGGCAGATTCAGGTTCATGGTCGAAGTCGGTGAGAGCAGCGGATCCGGCAGCAGCACGCCCCTTGACCGCCTCCTGGACAAGTATGATGAATTCGGCAGACCATACTACTACTACGTAAAGGAAGTTATTGCTCCGAAAGATCCGAATCAGGAAATTTTTGAGACCATATATGATCAGGAATATCCTGAGAATAATATTGTAAACCTCTATAAGGGCGGCGAAAAGGGCCTTGAAATCAAGGTGAGCAAGCTCTGGAAATGGAGCGGTGCGGACCCGGAGAGAAAGCCTGTCGCTGAATTTACCCTGACTCAGTATGTCACAGAGAAAGACAGCGAGAGCGGCACAGACCTTAAGCCTACCGGTGCGGAGTGGGTAAAGACCGCGACACCTGACGGAACAGAAGGGGAAAATGACGAGATAAGCTTTGAATATTCCGGTCAGAATGGAGTGAGATTCCCGTACTACAGCCCGGACGGCAAGGTCTACCAGTACAAAATAACCGAGCGCATGTACTATGTTGATGCCGAAGGTAAAAAGATCCCCATAACTGAGGGCTATGAAGTAAAGTCAAAGTGGGGGACAGATAAGATTACCGGAGACGGTGTCCTTATATTCTCCACCGACGATATTTCTCAGCACATAACCGGCGTGGAGCACACTGACGGCAGAAATTACAATGCGAAAGCCCAGAACACATATGTCCCGGGTACAAACAAACTGAAGTTTGCCAAGAAATGGGTTGACTTTGACAATAAGTACGTTCTCAGGCCCGAAATTTACAGCAGCGCTCTGGAATATAATATTGTTCAGTACTCTCAGGGGGAGACAACTGGAAAGCCTGTGGATATTACCGGGACCTGGAGCATGTACATCCCCGATGCCGCAGACGGCGCGGGGGCAGATGAGGCAGGAACTCAGAATAATAACATCTGGATTTATACCGTAACAGGTGACGAAACTAAGCTCCCCAAGTACGACCCCTGGGGCAGGCCCTATATCTATAAGGTGAAGGAAGAACTGGGAGCGCCCTATAAAGCCGCCTACACAGGAAGTAAATACGGCAAAATTGACGGCGTCCCCTACGAGGGCTTTACAAATACCCTTAAAACAGTCAGCATCGAAGCTGAAAAGACCTGGAAAGCGGGCGGCGACAAGCTTACAGAGCAGCAGGTCAAGGATTACTTTGCCTTTATGGGCTATGTTGATTCCAAGGTTGAGCCGCTGCCGCTGAAGCTGAACTTTGAGCTGAGCTGGACTGGAAAGAATGATACTTCTCTGGCAGATAAATTCGACTGGCTGAAGAGTAAGGAAAACCAGGGCAGCAGCAAGCTTGCCGGCAAAATCACATTTGCTGACCTTACAGATTTGCCGCAGTATTACTACAATGGTGATAAAGCGGTAGCTTATGAATACAAACTCGCTGAAAAGAGCATAACAGCGGGCGAGGGTGACAGTGCGGTTGAAGTAAAATCCAAGGCCTATACCTGCACCACTGACGAACCGACAGGGGAGAATAGAGTTTTCAGCTTTACAAATACCCTCACGGACGCCCGGCCCATGAGGCTTGTGAAGGTCTGGGACAATGACGATGTGGCGGAAGATATTAAGTACACTGTCAGCAGATACACTGTCAGCAGAGACAATACTGTCAAAACTTATACCATACCCAAAAATAGCAGCAAGACAAATATCAAATCCCTGACTGTGTACCTGCCGAAGAAAGACGGGAACGGCGAAACAATTAAATACTCTCTGACTGAGGAGGAAGGCAGTTGGGAGCAGAAGAAATACGGGGTGGTCCAATGGAAGGATGGTGAAAGCTATAAAATAGCCAGACTGATAGCAGGGCAATATATTCCAGTAGGAGCTGCCAGCTTCGGCCTTGTCAACAAGAGCTATATAGATGTAACCGCCCAAAAGGTTTGGATAAATGACGGCGTGGACAGCGAAAAATTCGAAGAGCTCAGGCCTGGAAAAATTACCTTAACCCTTCATCGCAGCTTAAATGGAACAGAGGATAAAACTTTTACAAATACAAAACCATTGAGTAACTCCGATAAATCAGAAGACAATTCCAATATCTGGGAAACCACATGGAGTGAGCTCCCGGTTTATCCTGACAGACCCCATGAAGATCTCACCGGCAGTCTTGAAAATAAGTATGTATACTGGGTGACTGAGGAACTGGCGGAACCGTATGATAAGATCTTCAGCTCGGAAGTCAAACCCGATAAAGATAATGCATACAGTTTTACAGTCACGAATACTCTCAAAAAAATGGACCTCATCATCCGCAAGAACTGGGTCGGGGATGAAATCTGGGCTGCCGACAGGCCTGATATTAAAGTCAAACTCGAGTACAGAGTGAAGAACGTTCCCACATCCAAATGGACTGAGTATAAGGACTATACCCTTACTGCCGACACTACACCAAAGTGGCAGAAGACGCTCAGTGTTCCAAAATACGATAAGTACGGCAATGAGCTTGAGTACAGGCTTGTGGAAGACGGCCCTTATGCCGGCTACACAGAGATAAAGGATGTCCCTGTTCTGGGAAATACTCACTCTGTGAAAAATGAACTTAAAGGCTTCGATATCAAGGTGAACAAGACCTGGAGTGGCAATTACTCCACCTTATATCCGGAAGGAAGCCCTGCATCCATCAGCTACGAGCTGCAGCGGAAAACAGCGGATACGGATTGGGAAAAAGTTGGAAATGACCGGACTGTCGGAACAGACGGAAAATTTGAATATACCTTCAAAAATCTCCCGGCATACACCGGAGGTAATAACGGTGCAGAAAGAACAGAGTACCAATACAGAGTCGTTGAAAGCTGCGGTACTGCCGGTGAAGGCTGCCCCGGATATGCCACTGCCTACGACCCGAGTGGAAGCAGCAGCTCTGAGCCCTGTATATACTACGGGGGTAAATGTATTGACAGTGAGAAAAAGAAAGTTGTAGAAAATATTACGAACACTGCCGACCCCATTACGATTACAGTCACAAAAAAATGGGATGAGCCTGCATTCAATACAGACGGAATGGACGGAACCTGCTGGGATATCCGCCCCGATGATTTGGAGTACACCCTCAGCTACAGATGCGGGAGTATGAGCAAGTTTGAGAAGGTTCAGCTTCGCGAAGGCACCGAATGGCCCAAATGGGTGAAAAATCCCGATGATACCTGGACCGTCAGTTTTGAGAATCTGCCCCGCTACTCAGGCAGTCTCGATGACAGAAAGCCTATAACCTATAAATTCGAGGAAGTTGTTCCCACGGGTTATTCTGTCGTATATACGGGCGGCGTACAGACTGTAGAAGCTGCCGAGGTGCCCGCGGCACCGGATGCAGAGGCCAGGCTGGAGCTAACCAATACCAGAGACAGCGGAAAAATCAAAGTTCAAAAGAAATGGGCCGGAGAGCCCGAAGGAAATCTTAAGGCTGCATTTGTGACGCCGTACTATGTCCATGTTAAGCTTCAGTACAGTCTTGACGGCACAGACTGGAAAAATGTTGAAGACTCATACTACAGTAATGTGATACTGAACCGCGTTACAATCGAATCAGACGACGGCGGAGCTTTAGAAGCTGAGAATCTTCCAATTTACAGCAGGGACAGTAAGGGTGAAATTAAGCAGATTAAGTACCGCTGGATGGAGTTCGTGCCCGGCACGGGAGGTGCCGCGGACAAAGTATTTGAAGATGGCGAAGTGACCGAGGGACTTTCCTCTGCCTATACTGTCAGTTATTCTCCCGAATGGATCAGCGCCGAAAAGTCTGACAAGGAGCTCCAGACGCAGACTGTGACCAACACCATGCGCACATGTGAGCTTACGCTGAAAAAGATATGGCAGGGTGATGAGAGACAGCCTGAACTCAGACCTGAAAACCTGCCCATCGTGCTCTTTTACTCCACAGACAACTGGGTTACATATGGTAATTGTCTGCTGACGGGAGATGACTGGGACAAGACAGGTGAGAATGAGTGGACACTCAGCCTGAAACTTCCTGTGGTGGCTGACGACGGAAGAAGCTTCAGCTATAAATTTACGGAGTACCCCATTGGGGAAGCACCTTATCCCTACTGCTGCGAAAAAGCTGAATCAGATGCTGCAGCTGTGGAAGAAGGCAAAAAAGCAGAGCTGAGCATCACTAATATCATGCCCACGGTAAAGCTGGAGAAAACCAAAAAGTGGAATGATGAAGGCTTTTCAAACTACCGTCCTGATAAGGTTCACATGCTCCTGCAGTATTCCTTTGACGGCGGAAGCACATGGACAGATTCGAAGTTCAAAGATGCTGTTCTTTCGCAGGAAAACAATAAGACAAGTTTCGTATGGGACAATCTCCCGAAATACCTGAGAAATGCAGCAGACGGCAACAAAATTGCCGAGGTAGTTTACAGGGCAGTTGAGGTGGATGCTTCAGGGAATCCTGTAGCGAACGGAAAGCTTGTCCCCGGCAGCGGCTATGCTGCCGGCTGGGAGGAGAGTCCCGGAGAATTAAATCCCGCAGTTACAAACAGCCTTGAGACCGTGAAACTGCAGGCTCATAAGGTTTGGAAGGATGAGGACAACAGGTACGGCCTGAGACCTGAAAGCCTTGTGCTCACTGTCCGGTACTCCGACGACAGCGGAAAGACATGGCACGACCTTGTGAGGGACAATAAGGAAACAGTCACGGATACTCTCAGCGGTGAAGGCAGCAGCTGGGACGGCAGGGAGATTGTCGTGCCGAAATACGGGCCCAACGGAGAAGACCGCCTCTACAGAGTGACGGAGGACCTGAGTAATTCCCCGTATAAGCTGAGCACAGAGAACTTCAACAAGGCCGAGGACGGCAGCTGGGACTGCACTCTCACAAACAGCCTTGAGAGAACAAAGCTTGTGATCAAAAAACACTGGGAGGACGATTCCAACTACAATGAGCTGCGTCCCAAAGACATTAAGTTTGTCATAGAGTCTGCCCCGGCGGCAAGCACCGCAGAAAAAGACTGGACTCCTGTGACAGAGACCGAAAACGGCAATAAGAAAGTGATGACCGTCTCTCTAAACAGCAGCAATGCCGATAAAACCGGCAATCTCTGGCAGCTGACCGTGGAGAATCTCCCGGCAGAGAATAAAGACGGCAAGAAGCTCAAATACCGCGCGGTCGAGACTGTTCCGGACTATTATGAACACAAAGAGGAAAATTCTGTAGTCAGTGGGGACAGCTCTGAATACAGCCTCAGTGAGCATTGGAATACCCTGCCCGCCGTGAGCATCAGCGGCAAGAAGCTCTGGAAAGATTTTGACAACAAGCAGAAAATCAGACCTGATAATATAGAGCTTGAGCTCTGGCTTGAAACTGAGGATAACAAGCTCGTACAACTCAAACAGCCCGGGTTCAAATTTGAAAAGCCCGACAAGGAAAATTACTGGATATACAGCGCCGGGAATCTGCCCCGCTGCATAGAATCCAACGGAGCTAAACTGAGGGTGAAGGCCTATATTGTCAGAGAGACGAAGGAAAGCGCCGAAGGCTATGTGCATGAGGTATCTGAGGTCAGAGTCAAACCAGGCAAAAACAGTGCTCTTAAACTGCCTGATCTTGTGAATACGCTGGACTGCAGGCTTAAGATTGACAACGTCACGGAAAACGCCGCACATCCCGGCACGACCAACGCGGGCGGCTTCGTGGCCGTCGGAAGCACGGTTGATTCCTCAAGTCCGCGGGATGTGGACGGCTATAAGGATAATGCACTCTCTGTCTCCTGGCTCAACGAGAAGACCTGGCTCAAGGTTCCGCAGATCGTTGTGGAATACACGGACCATGATTCAGACACGCCCTTCAGGTATGTGATTGAAGATTACAGCGATATAAGCAAGCTTACAGGCGGACGCTTCCCTGATGCCAGGATCAAAGCCAGTGGAAACCGCGTAACACTCACACTGGCTGACAGTGTTGCAAAAATGCCCCGCGAGACAACTGTAAGTGTGGGCTTCGTTCCTACGCTCCTGGTGGAGAATACCACGGCCTTCAACCTGGGCGGCACTGTCGCCGTGGCAGGCGGTACGTACCACTATGACAGAGACGGTAGGGCGTCAGTCCGGGCGGCCTACGGTGCGGCATTCAAAAACTGGATTGCGGACTACACCAATATACAGATTGGCAGACCCGGAACACTGAAAAAAGCTTATTACAACAACGGTGAAGGAAAGTATGTTCTCGCCGGTTCCGACGGCAGATTCACCGTGAACATGGAGCTTGAAATCGCCGGAAAGATGGAGACTGTCCCCGTAAAGGGCAGGGTGACGCTGACTGCGTTCAACCAGTACGGACAGCCCACACAGGTCTCGGTTGTGCTGGATGAACTGCCCGCCAGCGTGGATCTGGGCATACCCTTCCTCAACCCCTATTTCGGTCCCAGAACCGGTGATGATTCAAAGCTGGGCTGGGCCATTGCGGGCACGGCTGTGGGCGGAGGAGCCCTGATCGGCCTTGCGGTCTGGGCAATCGTGAGAAGACACAAAAAACGCAGAAAAGACGACTGAGCTGACTGAGTAAAAGCTCAGCGGCTGGGGGGCCTGCGGCTTACCATATCAGGCCCCCTCTGCGCGGCAAAACACAATTATTCAAAAGCATAAAGAAATATCCCGATTTCCGTTATGGAAATCGGGATATTTTTAAAAATCAAAGCTTATATTTTTTCGGTGAGAAATACGGCCAGGCGTTTATCCGCGGGGGACAGCTCACCGGCATCCTTTGCGGATTTCAGCCTTTTCAGGGCCTCTTTTTTAAGCTCAATGAGCAGGAGCCGCTCATCTGCCTCCGAGATATTTTCGGATTTCAGGATAAGCCCCCTGACATACTCATACCAGGCCGAAACTGAGGCCTTTTTTCCGCTCGGGCTGTTCTTCCTGGCAGTTTTAAATATTAAATCTCTTATGAATTTTACTCTGTCATCCATACCCGAAACCTCTTTCTCTCCCGGCCGACCGCAGAAAACCACCGCCGCGGCCTGAATAATTACCTTGTTCCCATTATAATTTATATTTTGAAGTAATTCAAGTATGGAAAATCCTGTCTGCCCCGCAGAATATATCCTGCCGCAGCCAAAATCTTCTGCAAAAGTTCTCAGCCCAGCTCCACATTGCACATAAATGCGCTGAAGCCCTCGTCGTTTATACCCTTGCAGCGGATAATATTCCCATCCCGCCTGCTGCAGACCTGAACTCTGCTGCCGCATTTGAGCTCACGGTGAAAATCTATCTGAAAGCTCTTTATATTTTCATCTCTGCCGGGCTTCAGGGCGTCCATGACAAAATCCGCGTACTTGGTGTTGTTCACATGCCCGTTCAGGTCGAGGGCGGAGTAGCCGGGGCAGATAATATGGGCCTCGCCCTCCGGTTCAAATTCCCGCAGCCTTTTGAGCCTGCCCTCAATCACTCTGTCAGTTCTAAACTTCATCTCCGGCGGGTACATGCTCTCCACCTGGGTGAGCTTTCTTGTCTCTGCGTCCATGACTATCCATTCGGTTAGACCCTTCACAAGCGTCCTGCCCTCCATGTCCTCCAGCACGTGCTGCCTTGTGTAGCCCATTCTGCTGGCGGGGAGCGGCCAGGTGCGGGAGATGATCTCCGAATAGAATTCCGGCTGTCCCAGCACCTCAAATTTCAGGCGCATCACCACCCAGAGCAGGTTTTTCTTTATCAGATCCTGAGAGCTGCAGCCCAGCTGTGCCGAGTGGGCCCCGGCGGCGGACTGGAAAAAGTCCATAATTGCAGAGGGGAGCAGTCTGCTGCAGCAGTCAAAATCAGAACTTCTGAGTTTATATTTTACTTCGTAATCCGGCGTCATTATCCTGTGCCTTTCTGTATCATTTATTTTCACAGTTTCCGATTATATCATATTTTTCCGCTTCGCACAGCGGCCGCGGGATTATTTACATTAAATTTATAGTGCGGCCTTTAAATATCGGGGACCCTTTCTTTAAGACGGCAGAGAAACCCCGGTTTGAACGCGCTTTACAAGGCAATTCCCAGATGGTACAATAAATGAAAAACTGTTTGAAATATTGGAGATCTCTGATGAAAACTGTGAGAATAATAGCCCTCCATCTGGCCTATGGCGGGATTGAAAAAGCAATAATGAGTATGGCAAATCTGTTTGCGGAGCAGTACCGGGTGGAAATCCTCAGCGTATATAATATGCCCGGGGGCCCTGCCTTTCCCCTTGATGAGAGAGTTGCTGTGCGCTACCTTCTGGATGAGATACCCAACCGGGAGGAGTGGAAGGCCGCGGTCAAAAGTCTGAACCCTGTCTCCGCCGTGAAAGAGAGCGTCAGGGGCGTCCGGATTATCCGGGATAAAAAGCGGGCGGTTATCGAGGCTGTGAAGTCTGTCCATGACGGCGTCCTCATCACCACAAGACCGGAGGACAATGTGGTCCTCTCAAAATACGGCGACAGGAATGTCCTCAAAATCGCCCAGCTCCATCAGGATCACAGATTTGACAAGAAGCTGATGGGAGATTTTAAGAATTCCTATGACAATATCGATGTTTTTGCTCTGCTGACCCCCCAGCTTGTGGAGGAGGTCGGAGAGATGATGGGTGACAACGGGCACACGCGCCTTGTCTGTGTGCCGAATTTCCTGGATCATTATCCGGAAAAGGTCGAGCTTGAAAAGAAAAAGAAAATCATACTGGCCGTGGGCAGACTGCACGAGGTCAAGGGCTTTGACAGGCTCATAAGCTGCTTTGCCGCCGTCCATGAAAAAGCTCCGGACTGGGAGCTGAGAATAGTAGGGGAGGGCGAGGAGAGAGGAAAGCTTGAGTCCCTGATAGCTGAGCTGGGGCTTGGCGGCTGCGTCACTCTCACCGGAAGGCTGGACAGTGCCGGTGTGGAGCGGGAGATGCTCAGCGCCTCAATATTTGCCATGACCTCCCGCAGTGAGGGCCTGCCCTTTGTACTCATTGAGGCCCAGAGTTGCGGCCTGCCCGCGGTGGCCTTTGATGTGAGGGTCGGCCCCAGAGCGGTTCTGACCGACGGAAAGGATGCTTTTCTGGTTCCGGACAGGGATGAGAAGATGTTCTGCGAAAAGACCCTTGAACTTATCAATTCCGAAACACTCAGGGAACAGATGGCCCGCAGCGCCATGACACGGTCCCGGGATTTTTCCAGAGAGAAAATAAAACAGCTATGGACGGGCATCATAGGCGAATAACAGGGAGTCAGAATTGACTTTCCTTAAAATAAAAGCATACAGCTGCCGGTTTGAGAGCCGGCAGCTGTATTTTTGCGTTTTACCTGTAAGCAATATAAAATTCAGAGTATTGTTTACATAATTATAGTTAACATAACATAAAAGCCCCCCTCCCGAAAGCTTACGTGGGAGGGCAAATCTGCATACCGGCAGGGGAGCGGTGCAGAAAATTGAGGACGGATCTATTCCGTCCTGCCCCATTTGAGCTCCCCGCCGCCTCTGCCGAATTCCTTCCTCTTGGCGCTGAGCTTTTCTATTTTAATTTTATATACTGCGGCGCTGTCTATCGCACTGCCGTTTGCGGCGTCAAAAAATTCCATATATTCCGGCACATATTTTTGACTCAGCAGCTCCAGCGCCCGGCGCTTTTCGGCTTCATTATCCACTTGGACTGCTGTACCGTCAACGGCGGCGGAGGCAAATTCAAGGGTGAAGACCCTGTCGCCTATGGTCCCGGCGGTCTCAGGTGAAAGTGCGGCTTTGGCTGCCTCCTCCGGACTCATCAGCTCCGGCACCCTGCAGAAGGAGACAAAAGTTATATGTACACAGGGGCAGCGGGCGATGCATTCTGCCTTCATGCCTTTTTTGGCGCAGTGAAAATAGAGAATCTCCCCGTCACGCACAAAGCACAGCGGCACCCCGTAGGGTCTGCCGTCATCAGCTACAAGACTCAGATTTCCGTACATGGAGCTGTCGATGACTTTAAAAGCGTAGCCGCGGTCCATCTCTCTGTCTTTTCGAAGCATAGTCTGCCTCCTCATTTCTGAATAAATTTTTCCGGCCGTAAAATTCCAGCGGGTGCAAAAAAATCTGCATTTTTACAAGGCTGAAAACCGCAGCGCCCATTATACAGTGTTTTTCGTAAAATTGCCAGATATCCGTCGGCGGAGAGAATACCGAAGTCCGGCCGGGAAAACCGGAATGCTGCAAAAGAGGGCCCATATTTAAAGTTTTGCACCAAATGAGCATAAAAAGCAAAAATAAGACTTGTTTTTTTACTGCTTTTCGGTCTATACTGGACGGGAAGAATGATAATGAGGTGCAAAATGGGCAGATTTTCAAATATTTTGATGGCTTCGGACTTTGACCGTACACTTACGGATTTTCAAAGCAATATCCCGCAGAAAAATATTGAAGCGATACGGGAGTTTGAGGCAGAGGGCGGACTTTTCACCATGGCAACAGGGCGCAGTGTGCCGATGTTCAGAAAATACATGGACATGGTGCCCACAAACGCCCCTCTGGTGCTCTATAACGGTGCCGCGATTTATGACAGCGTCAGCGGGGAGCTGCTGGATGTGCAGGAGATCCCCGGCGGGCGTGAGCTGGTGCGGGAGCTCCACGACAGGTATCCCCGGCTGTGGCTGGAAATACAGGGTGTGGACTACCATTATCTCTTTGAGGAAAACCCGATGCGGGATAAATTTCTCGATTTCTTCGGGGCGGCCCACAAGCTTATAACGGTGGATGAGCTGCCGCTGCCCCTCATAAAGCCCTCGTTTTCCGGTACATTTATTGACCATACGGCGGCGGCCTTCTATGAGGATATAAACGGTGAATTTCAGTACTTTAGGGAGACCGCGGAGGAAATGCGCCGGGACTACGGGGACATCATGGAGGTCGACCTTGCAATGCCCCGCATAATCGACCTGCAGGCGAAGAATGTCAGCAAGGGGCGGGCCGCCCGAAAGCTGGCGGAGCGTCTGGGCAGGAAAATCCTTGTGTGCTGCGGGGACGGGCTGAACGATGTCAGCATGCTGAAGGAGGCCGACCACCCCTTTGTGCCCTGTGACTGCTCGGCTCAGCTCCTCGATATGGGCTTCAATGTGACTGTTTCCTGCAATACGGGCACCATTTACGGGGCACTGAATGAACTGAAAAAAATATACTGATAAGTGGAAAGCCGCCTGATGAAAAAGCGGCTTTCCATTATTTGTTTATAAAAAAATAATTTACCTGAATTAGACAAATTATTACTGATGAGCATTGACAATTCACGAATAAAAGCTATAATTGCATTAGATGTGGTTAAAGTCCACAAGAAAATTTTTTTACGGAGGTAATAAGATGAAAAAGCTATTGGCGATACTGCTTGCAGCTGTGATGGTTCTCTCATTTGCAGCCTGCGGATCAGAACCTGCTGAAGCACCGGCAGAGGCCCCTGCAGAGGCACCGGCAGAAGCACCTGCCGAGGAACCCGCAGAGGAGCCTGCCGAGGCAGACCCCATGGAAGAGCTTATCGAGGCCGCAAAGGCCGAGGGTGAGCTTGTTGTTTACGGCTCCTGCGAGGAGGAATACCTCGCCGCAGCATGTGAGCATTTCCAGGAGCTCTACGGAATTACAACCACCTATCAGCGCCTCTCCACCGGTGAGGTTCAGGCCAAGATAGAGGAAGAGAACGGCAATCCCTCTGCTGACGCCTGGTTCGGCGGCACAACAGACCCCTACAACGTCTGCGCGGCGGAAGGCCTGCTTGAGCCTTACGAGGCTGTGAATGCTTCCCATCTGCTTGGTGAGCAGTACAGAGACAAGGACGGCTGCTGGTACGGCATTTACAAGGGCATCCTGGGCATCATGGTGAACACCGATGAGCTTGAGCGCCTCGGCCTCGAAGCTCCTCAGGACTGGCAGGATCTGCTCAAGCCCGAGTATAAGGGCCTTGTGTGGCTCTCCAACTACAACACTGCCGGCACTGCAAAGCTGGTCATCAACACCATGATTCAGAAGTACGGCCACGATGAAGGCATACAGTACCTTGTAGACCTGGACAAGAACATCGAAGTTTACACCAAGTCCGGCTCCGGCCCCTCCAAGAACGTTGGCACAGGTGAGTGCATTGTGGGTATTGGCTTCCTCCATGACGGCATTACCCAGATCGTCGATAACGGCTACGAGAATGTCGGCCTTATCATTCCTTCCACCGGCACTTCCTTTGAGATCGGCGCAACCGCCATCTTCAAGGGCTGCGCACATCCCAATGCCGCAAAGCTCTGGATCGAGTATGCACTCTCTCCCGAGTGTGTTGAGCTGGCCGCACAGAACGGCTCTTACCAGTTCCTCGTCATCGATAACGCAAAGCAGCCTGAGCAGGCGGCTGAGTTCGGACTTGATCCCGAGAACGTTATGGACTATGACTTTGAGGACGCAAAGCAGAATATAAAGACCTACATTGAAGAGGTCATGAAGGCTCTGAACGGCGGCGACGACCGTTTCAAGACCGAGTAATTTCCCGTTAGAATAATAAGAAGATTTTAATGGCAGGGGGATGGCTTGCGCCATCCCCCTCTTTTCAGTATAAGAAAAAGAGAGGAGGTCTCTATGGCTAAAAAAAGTCAAAGCGCCTCACTGGACAGAAAAAAGCTCATGGCAGACCCGATAATGGTGACTACAATAGTCCTGATAGTCACATTTCTGACCCTGTTCATTCTGTATCCTCTGGCCATACTGCTGGTGGACAGCTTTTACGGGGAAAACGGCCTCAGCCTGGATGCTTTCGGAAGAATCCTTGATATGCCGAATTTCCGCACCGCCTTCTGGAATACCCTCAAGGTGGGTATGCTTGTGGGTCTGCTGTCCACCGCCGTGGGCCTGCTTTTTGCATATGTGGAGGTATATGTGAAGCTCGGCAGATTTACAAGCGGCCTTTTCAAGGTCGTCTCCACTCTGCCTGTGGTTTCGCCACCCTTTGTGCTCTCTCTGTCCATGATAATGCTTTTCGGAAAGGCGGGTATTATAACCCGTTTCCTGCTCCATATCTACGACAACAGCGTCTACGGCTTCTGGGGAATTGTGGTTGTCCAGAGCCTGACATTTTTCCCGGTCTGCTATATGATGCTCAAGGGCCTGCTGAAAAATATTGACCCTTCGCTGGAAGAGGCCGCGAGAGACATGGGTGCCTCCCGCATGAAGGTTTTCACCAGCGTCACCCTGCCCCTTATGCTGCCCGGCCTGGGGAATGCATTTCTGGTCACATTTATTGAGTCCATTGCGGACTTTGCAAACCCCATGCTCATCGGCGGCTCCTATGACACTCTTGCCACAACGATCTATCTGCAGATCACCGGCGCCTACGACAAGGCGGGTGCTGCTGCAATGGCTGTTGTGCTGCTGAGCATCACACTCTTGATGTTTATCATACAGAAATATTATCTTGAGGCCAAGACTGCCGCAACCCTCACCGGCAAGGCCAGCCGCGGCAGGGCACTCATCGGGGACAAGGGCGTCACAAGGCCCCTCTCCGTACTCTGCGGCGGGGTTGCCCTCTTTGTCATGATAATGTACATCTGTGTCCCTATAGGCGCACTTTTCCCCACCTGGGGATATAAATTCACACCGCTCACATTCAAGTGGTTCAAGCTGGTATTTACACGCTACAAGGGCCTCAAGGCGTTTAAGGACTCCTTCACCCTCTCCATTATTGCGGCTCCCATAACGGCTCTGCTGTCCATGATCATTTCTTACCTTGTGGTAAAGCGGAACTTTAGGGGCAAGGGTTTTATTGAGGCTGTCTCCATGCTTGCGATGGCAGTCCCCGGCACTGTTCTGGGTGTCGGATATATAAGGGGCTTCTCCGGCGGACTGTTCCACACCGGATTTATGCAGGGAATATATGGCACAGGCCTTATACTGGTTATAGTTTTTATTGTCAGAAGCCTGCCCACCGGTACAAGAAGCGCTATTTCCGCCCTGCGGCAGATTGACAAATCCATTGAGGAATCTGCCTATGATATGGGCGCCAACAGCTTTAAGGTCTTTATGACTGTTACACTTCCCCTTATTAAGGATTCCTTCCTCAGCGGCCTTGTCACTGCCTTTGTCCGCAGTATAACCGCTATTTCCGCAATAATTCTCCTGGTGACGCCTCAGTTCCTGCTGATAACCGTGCAGATCAACGAGTTTGCGGAAAAGGGTTCCTACAGCATCGCGTGTGCCTTTGCAACTATACTCATCATAATAACCTATGGCTCTGTGCTGCTCATGGAGCTTATAACCAAACACTTCGGCACCAGCCGGAAAATAAAGGAGGCATGAGCTATGGAAAAGGTTAAAAAAGGCGTCAGACTGGAGCATATCTCCAAAATATATCAGGACCCCAAGACAAAGAAGGACTTTTACGCTGTAAAGGATGCGAACCTTGACATTGAGCCCGGCTCATTCATTACCCTGCTGGGACCTTCCGGCTGCGGCAAGACCACGACTCTCCGCATGATTGCCGGTTTTGAGAGCCCGGATGAGGGCGAGATCTATCTGGGTGATGACCCGATAAACGAGCTCACACCCAATAAGCGGGACACCGCCATGGTGTTCCAGAGCTATGCCCTGCTTCCGCACTACAATGTCTATGACAACGTGGCCTACGGTCTCAAGCTGAGAAAGCTGCCCAAGGACGAGATCCACAGAAAGGTCATGGATATTCTGGATCTGGTCGAGCTCAACGGCATGGAGAGCCGCATGACAAACCAGCTCTCCGGCGGCCAGCAGCAGAGAGTTGCCCTGGCAAGGGCGCTGGTGATTGAGCCCTCCGTGCTGCTCTTTGATGAGCCTCTCAGCAACCTTGACGCAAAGCTCAGGGTCTCCATGAGGACCGAGATACGCAGAATACAGCAGCGCGTCGGCATCACCGCCATATATGTCACCCACGACCAGAGTGAGGCCATGGCGCTGTCCGATAAAATAATAATTATGAACAAGGGCGTTATAGCTCAGATGGGCACGCCACAGGACATCTATTACCACCCGATAAATGAGTTCGTGGCCGACTTTATCGGTGAGGCGAACTTCCTGCGGGGCAGTCTGAAATCCCTCAGCGGTGAGGATGCTGTCCTCGATGTGAACGGCCAGGAGATGACCGTGAGGGCGAAGGACGACATGGTGATAGGGGAGCAGTACACCGCCGTTGTGCGCCCCGAATCTGCCCGCCTGGGCGACGAGGGCGGACTACCCTGTGAGGTGGTGCTGTCCTGCTTTATG
>JBMNPZ010000034.1:0-17646 GCA_050943875.1 Candidatus Limivicinus sp.
GGCGCACGGACGCGGGTGTCCACGCACTCCACTACTGTGCAAACTTCAGGACCGACTGCCGCATACCCATTGACAGGGTGGCGCTGGCCGTAAATTCCAGACTGCCCGGGGACATCGCCGTCACCGGCGCGGCGGAGGCGCCGGAAGAATTCAATGCAATTTCCTCCTGCATAAAAAAAGAATATATATATAAAATACTCAATAATAATATTCGGGACCCCTTCATGGAAAAGCGTGTGTGCTTTTACCCCCAGAACCTGAACATGGATCTGATGCAGGCGGCGGCCTCGGCCTTTGAGGGCACACACGATTTCAGGGCGGTGCGGAGCCTTGGCACGGAGACCAAAACCACGGTGCGCACGGTGTACTGGTGCAGGGCGGAAAAAGAGGGGGATATAATCACCGTCTCAATCTGCGCCGACGGCTTTCTCTACAACATGTGCCGGGCCATGGTGGGGACCATGGTCTACGCCTCCTACGGCAAGCTGCTGCCGGGGGATATACCGGGACTTCTGGAGAAGGGGGACCGGCGGCTTACAGGTCCCACGATGCCTCCCCAGGGGCTCTACCTCAACCGTGTCTGGTATGAGGGAGAGGTGGGAAAGCTGTTCCCGGAGGCGGACTGAAACTGATATATTTGTTCACAATTATATGGTATAAATAAAATGTATTCCGGCGGCCGCCGGCTCCGGGCAATACATACAAAAGGTGAGATCACATATGAATGCTGTAATTGATATTGTATTACTGATAATAATAGCGCTCTGTACATGGAACGGCTACAAGCGCGGCTTCATAGGCGGCATTGCGGGTATTCTCGCGGTGGTTGTGGCGCTTTTCGGCGGCAGCCTCCTGTCCTCCGCCTACTCCCATGAGCTTGTGCCGGCGCTGGAGCCTTTCGTGAGCGGCTATGTGGATTCCCAGAAGAACCGGGAGGAGATCCTTGAGGATATGGGTTACGGCGACAGTGAGAAGTCTTTAAACGACATACTCACCGAGGATGCCTCTCTTAAATCCGACTACGCCTATGAGTGCCTCACCAGCGCGGGCTTTTATTCAAAGACCGCCGACAAGCTGGCGGCAGACGCGGTGGAACTGGAAAATGAGAGCGAGATGGATATGACGGAGGCTGTGGTGGCGGTCATCTGCGACACCGTGAGCTATGTGGCCGGTACGGCGCTTGTGTTCCTCATGATACTCATTTTGCTCATTGCGATCGGAAGCATTGGAAATCTCTCCATGCGGCTCCCCAATATGGAGGGGCTGGATGAGATAGGCGGCTCAATTCTGGGCTTTGTAAAGGGATTTATCTACTGCATACTGCTTTGCTGGCTTCTGAGCTTCATGGGCATTGTGATAGGCAGAGATACTATGAGCAAGACCACCCTTGCGAGATTTTTCCTGGCCTTCAGATTTATAACCAACGCACTGATGTAATGAGAACCTATAATCAGGGGCGGGGGCTTAATGCCGCCGTCTCCGCTTATTTTAAAATATTTTAATATATATTTTTGCATATGCCTGAGGGCAGAATGGAGATTATATGCAGCCTATGATGTGTTCACGCTGCGGAAAAAACGTAGCTATTATTTTTATCACCAAAATTGAAAACGGCAAGACCGTGAATGAGGGCCTGTGCCTGAAATGTGCAAGGGAGCTTCACATAAAGCCCGTGGATGATGTCATCGAGAAGATGGGTATATCCGATGAGGATCTGGACAATATTTCCGGCGACATGATGAACGCCATGAACGGGGTTGAGGACCTCATGGCCCTGGACGACAGCGACGCGGACAGCGAGGACGACGACGGCAAAACTGCCACCTTCCCCTTCCTCAGCCGGCTTTTCGGCGCAGGTGGAAATGCGGGGAACGGAGAGAATGCAGGCCCCGCCCCTTCTGAGAAGCCCAGGGATGAGAAGAAGGAGTCCGGCAGGGTCAAGAGGAAATATCTTGACAACTACTGCATAGACCTCACCGCCAAGGCAAAGGCCGGAGAGCTTGACGCCATGATAGGCCGTGAGGAGGAGCTGGAGCGGGTGATTCAGATCCTGAACCGCCGCCAGAAGAATAACCCCTGTCTTATCGGCGAGCCCGGCGTGGGCAAGACCGCCATTGCCGAGGGCCTGGCCCAGAGAATCGCCATGGGGAATGTGCCCTACAAGCTCCAGGATAAGCAGGTCTTTCTCCTTGACCTCACGGCCCTTGTGGCGGGCACCCAGTTCAGGGGCCAGTTTGAAAGCCGAATGAAGGGGCTTATTGAGGAGATACGCAAGCACGGGAATATTATCCTCGTCATCGATGAGGTCCACAACATAGTGGGCGCCGGGGATGCCGAGGGCAGCATGAATGCCGCAAATATCCTGAAGCCCGCCCTATCAAGGGGAGAGATTCAGGTAATCGGCGCCACCACCTTTGCAGAGTACCGCAAGCATATCGAGAAAGACTCCGCACTGGAGCGGCGCTTCCAGCCCGTCACGGTAAATGAGCCCTCCATAGAGGACAGCATCAAAATATTGAAGGGCATCGCCCATTATTATGAGGAATATCACGGGGTGCATATCTCTGACGAGATGTGCAGGCAGGCGGTTTTGATGAGTGAGCGCTACATCACCGACCGTTTCCTGCCGGATAAGGCCATTGACCTCATTGATGAGGCCTGCTCCGATGTAAACCTGAAGGATAAGAATATAAACGACCTTATGCTCAAGGAGCGGGACCTTGAAAATATCCGCTATGAGCGGGAGGGCCTTATGGCCGCCGACTCCCCCGCAGGGGTGGAGATGACGGACGAGATGATGGATAAGCGCTACGCCTGCATCGCCGAGCTCAGGAGCAAGGAAATGAAGCTCCAGCAGGAGATTGATGAGCTGAAGAAGAGCGAGAGACCGGAGCTCACCATGGATAATCTGGCCCGTGTAATAGAGCTCTGGACAAAGATTCCCGCCTCCAGCATCCGGGAGGATGAGTTCGAGCGCATTGCAAAGCTGGATGAGCGCCTCAAGGAACATATAGTCGGCCAGGATGAGGCCATCGAGGCCGTCTGCGCCGCCATAAAACGGAGCCGCGTGGGTCTGAAGGTCAAGCGGAAGCCTGTGAGCTTCATATTTGTGGGCGGCACCGGTGTCGGCAAGACAGAGCTTGTAAAGCGCCTTGCGGCTGACATGTTCGACAGCCCCGAATCCCTCATACGCCTTGACATGTCGGAGTTCATGGAAAAGTTCTCCGTCTCCCGCATCATAGGCTCACCCCCGGGATATGTGGGCTATGACGAGGCGGGCCAGCTGACGGAGAAGATACGCCGCAAGCCCTACAGCGTGGTGCTCTTCGATGAGATTGAGAAGGCGCACCCGGATGTTATGAATATACTCCTGCAGATTCTGGACGACGGCCGCATAACCGACGCCCAGGGCAGGACTGTAAACTTTGAAAACACCATAATAGTCATGACCACCAACGCCGGCAGCAACAGCAAGACCGGCAGTGTGGGCTTCGGCGGCTCCCTCAGCGATATGAGCAGGGAGCGCACAATGAAGGCTCTGAACGAATTCCTCCGTCCGGAGTTTATAAACCGTGTGGATGAGGTCATATGCTTCAACCAGCTCACGGAGGAGAATTTCAGAGGAATTGCAAAGCTCATGTTGGAGGAGGTCAGGGGCGTCCTTAGAGAGCATGACCATGAGCTCATCTGGGATGAGAGTCTCCTTGACTACCTTGTGAAGGAGGGCTACTCCATAACCTACGGCGCGAGAAATCTCCGCCGCCTCATTCAGAAGAATATTGAGGATGTGGTTGCCGCAAAGCTCATCGACTGCCGGGGCAGGGGTGTGGACAGAATTTACCTCTCCGCCGCTGACGGCAAAGTAATTGTAAAGACAGGGGAGAGTGAAGATGGCCAGATTTGAAGTCATCCGGGGCGATATAACCAGGCAGGATTCTGACGCCATAGTAAACGCCGCAAACTGCTCACTTCTGGGCGGCGGCGGGGTTGACGGCGCCATTCACCGGGCTGCCGGGCCGGAGCTTCTGGCAGAGTGCCGCACGCTCCACGGCTGTGAGACCGGCAAGGCCAAAATAACCAAAGGCTACAGACTGAAGGCAAAATATGTTATCCACACCCCCGGCCCCGTATGGCGGGGCGGCGGACACGGCGAGGAGGAGCTTCTGGCCTCCTGCTACCGCTCATGCCTGAGCCTTGCCTCGGAATACGGCTGCAAAACAGTAGATTTCCCCTCAATCAGCACCGGGGTCTACCGCTTCCCGCTGGAAAAAGCCTCCGAGATTGCGGCGGACACCATCTGCGGCTACCTGCGGGAGCACAGCGATATCGAGAGAGTGCGCATGGTGTGCTTTGATGCAGGTACCGAAAAATATTACAGGGCTGCCCTTAAGGCGCATGAGGTGGACATTTGAAAAAGCATGTTGTAAAAATACAGTATAATTCCCCCGTTGTGCTGAGCTTTGCACTGCTCTCTCTTGCAGCGCTGATACTCAACACCCTCACCGGTGGCTGGACCACGGTGAAGCTCTTCTCGGTGTACCGCTCCAGCGCGGCGGATTTTCTTACATATCCCCGCTTTATTCTCCATGTCCTGGGACACAGCAGCTACAGCCACTATATCGGCAACATGATGATGATTCTGGTGCTGGGCCCCAACCTTGAGGAGAAGTACGGCAGCAAGAATCTGTTCTGGGCCATATTTCTCACGGCCCTCATCTCCGGCATGGTGCACTGGCTCTTCTTCTCAGGCTCGCTCATGGGCGCCTCGGGAATAGTTTTTATGATGATAGTCATGTCCTCTGTCTCCGGCATGCGCAGCGGCTGCATACCCCTCACGCTTATTCTTGTGCTTGTGCTCATCATAGGCGGCGAGATAGTGGACGGCGTGATGCTCCATGACAATGTCTCCCAGATAACGCATATAATAGGTGGCGTCTGCGGGGCCATTCTGGGCTTTACCATGAGGAAATAGCCGTGAGGAAACTTCTTGTCAGCGCCTGCCTTACAGGGAGCTGCTGCAAGTACTCCGGGGGCAGCAATGCCCTGCCTGAGGAAGTTCTTGCGGCACTGAGGGAAGAATATGAGCTTGTTCCCGTCTGCCCCGAGTTTGCCGGGGGCCTGCCCACACCGAGAAATCCCAGCGAGAGGCTGGGGGACAGGGTCGTGAGCTCCGCCGGTGCGGATGTCACGGAGGAGTACAGCAGGGGTGCTGAGACGGCGCTGAAGCTGTGCAGGAGATATAATATAGACCTCGCGCTTCTGAAGGCCAGAAGCCCCTCCTGCGGCAGGGATGAGATATACGACGGCACATTTTCAAAGACCCTCATCTCCGGCGACGGCGTCACGGTGGAGAAACTGAAAAAAGAGAATATAGAGATATTCACAGAGGCAGAGACAGATAAGCTTCTCTTGAATTCAAAAAAATCAGACTGACACGATGATCAGTCTGATTTTCGTTTATTCAGGCGGAATAGATTAAAGGCAGGGTGTCGGTAAGGCAGTGCACCATCGGGGAATAGTCAAGCCTCCGGCCGCTGCCGGTATATACTCTCTCAAATTCAAGCTCCCCGCCCAGCCTGACACCCGAGGCACTGTCCGGCAAAGTCGTAAATATGTGCCGGTGCAGTCTCTCAAGGAATATTGCCCTGCTGTCCACACAGCCGAGATTTCCTTCCGATGTTCTCACCGCCACGGCGGAGATAATTTCCGGCTCCGACCTGAGAATTTTATCCGTGAGCACCGGCAGCTCCCCCTCCGGCGGGCGAAGGGACAGCCGGCAGAGCTTTCGTATCTCCGGCGCCGGACTTTCACCGGGCAGGATCTCCTCCGCCGTCCTCTCCGCCGCAAGCCCCGCCCTCCGTACGGTCTCCGGACTGTAGAGCCCCTCCAGCCTCTCTCCGTTGACAGTGACGGAGCAGCAGAAATGCATGTTCGCGGTCCCGGTCATCAGCAGCGCAAGCAGCAGGACCGCGTATCTTTTCCACATATGACCACCTCCGGAAACTAGGATAGCCCTTTAAAAGAGGGCGGTCAACAGCTTCGGCAAAGCTTCCGAAAACAAACTATAATCGCCCCTCACACAACAAAAACCCCGCTCTCCCTAGGGGAAAGCGGGGTCTGATAATTTTGGGTTTCAGAGGTGAGAGGAGTTATTACTGCTCTTTATTCTTCATTCTCTCGCTCACGAGTCCGCCTATGGTCTTGGGGACATTCCTCACGACGCGGCTGAGAGTGCTGTAGTAGTTCCTGCTCTTGTACTCACTGACCTTTTCCAGATGTATGGCGTCAAACTTGCATCTGGTGGTGCAGATGCCGCAGCCGATGCACATGTAGTCGTCCACAACTACGCAGCCGCAGCCGAGGCAGCGGTCTGCCTCCTTCTTGATCTGCTCCTCTGTGAGGGTGCCCCGGAGGTCCTTGAAGGTCTTTTTGGCCTCTGCGGGGGAGCCGCTCTTGGCGTGCTGACGGGGATAGCTGTCGAAGGAATCCAGGGCCAGTGCCACGTTGCCGGTGTCCAGAGGCTTGTAGTCGTGTCTGTCACGGCCGTAAATAAGACTCTGGCCGGGATGTACGAAGCGGTGGATGGAGATTGCGGCCTCTCTGCCTGCCGCGATTGCGTCAATGGCGAATTTGGGCCCTGTGACCACGTCGCCGCCTGCAAATATATCGGGCTGGCCGGTCTGGTAGGTGACGGCGTCTGCGATGACATTGCCTTTGGGGCCGAACTTCATGCCGGTGCCCTCATCCATGCCGCAGAGGTCGATCTTCTGGCCGATGGAGGAGATGACGGCGGTGACATCCATTATCTCAAACTTGCCGGTGCCCACGGGCTTTCTGCGGCCCTTTGCATCAGCCTCGCCCAGCTCCATGAGCTCGACCTTAAGCTGCTCCGCTTTACCGCTGCCGAGAATCTCTGCGGGAGAGGCAAGGAATTTGAAGCTGACGCCCTCATCTGCGGCCTCCTGAATCTCATCGTCGGCCGCGGGCATCTCGTCTCTGCCTCTGCGGTAGACAATGGTCACATTCTTTGCGCCCAGACGGAGGGCGGTGCGGGCCACATCTATTGCGACATTGCCGCCGCCGATGACCGCCACGCTGCTGCCAACCTCGGGCTTCTCACCCAGATTTACAGCTCTGAGAAAATCTATGCCGGTAAATACGCCGGGGAGATCGTCGCCCTTGCAGCCCACGGGGACGCCCTTTGATGCGCCGATGCCCAGATAGAAGGCCTTGAAGCCCTGCTCACGGAGCTGAGGCAGTGTGACATCTTTTCCCACCTCAACGCCGGTCCTGAATTCAACACCCAGCTCTCTGAGGACGTCTATCTCGGAGTTGACGACCTTCTTGTCCAGACGGAAGGAGGGGATGCCCAGAGTGAGCATGCCGCCGGGCTTATCTTCTTTTTCAAATATGGTCACGGGATAGCCCTTGACCGCGAGATAGTAGGCGCAGCTCATGCCGGCGGGGCCTGCACCGATAACTGCCACCTTCTGGGGGTAGGGCTTGCCGATCTGGTTTAGCATCTTGGGCACATAGCGGTGCTCCGCCTCCAGATCCTTCTCTGCGATAAATTTCTTTATATCGTCAATGGCGACGGGGGAGTCCACAACAGCTCTGGTGCAGGCCTCCTCACAGGCCTTGTTGCATATGCGTCCGCAGACGGCAGGGAAGGGGTTCTTGGCCTTTATAAGCTCAAGGGCCTCTCTGTATCTGCCCTCGGAGGCCAGCTTGATGTAGCCCTGCACGGGGATGTGGGCGGGGCAGGCGGCCTTGCAGGGAGATGTACCGGTCTCCACGACGTCCTTGCGGTTCTCGCGGTAATGCACATTGTAGGTGCTCTTGTCGAAAATGGAAGTCTTGGCGCCGTAATTCTCGTCCTCAACCTTTACAGGCTTTATCTCAGGCAGCTTCTGGCCCAGCCTCAGGGCGTTGGTCTGGCAGGTCTCGACGCACTCGCCGCAGGCGACGCACTTGTTCCTGTCCACAACGGCTGTGAAGTTTGAACGCATTCCGTCGGGCTTGCGGAAGAGCTCTGCCACACGGAGAGAGTAGCAGGAGCAGCCGCAGCAGTTGCATATTGCATCGACGCTGTCAAAGCCGGGGGTCTGGTTTATCTCATGGACAAAGCCGTTCTCCTCGGCGCGCCTCAGTATCTCGTAGGCCTCCTCCTTGCTGATGAGCCGGTGCTCGCCGGTCCTCACGAAGGTCAGGGCGTTGTCGTTGAGATACATGCACATGTCGTCTTCCAGATGTCCGCAGCCCTCACCCATGAGACGGCGTGAACGGCGGCAGGAGCAGGGGCCGACGGATATGTATTTTGCCTTTTCAATGATGGAGTTTATCTCGTCATAGCCTGCGGTGTGGGTGTTGTTCTCGATGGCACTCATAACAGGCATGACGCGGACGAAGGACATGCCGCGGCCCAGCAGGGGAACCAGAGCCTCAAATCTGAGCCTTGTGTATTCCTCAAAGCAGTCCGCCAGTATGGGGTACTCGTTTACAAGCTTGTCCTTTGCGAGGATATCCTCGATTATGCCGGGGACCCAGTTGGTGTAGTAATAGGTCTCCACGCCCTCGGCGTTGTGCTTCATGTGGACGACGCCGCTGTCCATGAGCTTGTTTATCTGCTCCTGAACATAGTTTATATCCTTTTTGCAGCGTCTGGAGATCTCTGCCGCGGTGCGGGGAGTGTTGAAGCGCATGTGGTTCATAACCTCACACATCTCGTCTGTGAGGGCAATGTCCAGCACTATGTACTCCGGGTCGTTGTAGCCGATTCCGGTGTAAGTCAGGCTCTCAAGGCTTATCTTGGTTGCCAGCTTTAAAATATTAGGTCTGTTAGGCCTGTTGTCATGTCTTTCCATATCTATCCCCCTGGTCATAATTTATAGTGGATACACTAAAGGCCAATGTACCACAAATGTAAAAATTATGCAATATAGATGAAAATAATTCCTGAAACCCGAAAACAGAGGCATAAATGCCTCTGCTCCGGTCTTTGTATGTCTACTCTTCGTCCCCGTTTATTTCCTCGGCCTCGGTCACCGAAATCTCATAGGCGGTTTTTTCCACGGCGCCCTCATCGGTGAGCTTTATGTATTTCCGGCTCTGTATTCTGCCCTCCAGCGCCAGCTGGGTCCCCACGGTCCAGAAGGCGGCCTGCCTCGCCCTGGCGCCCCAGCATATGCAGGGCAGATAATCCGAGCGCCCGTAGCGGCGGTTTACGGCCAGCATGAGGTCGCATATATCCCTGCCCATGGGTGTGCTTCTCAGCTTGGGCTCCTTGCAGAGGGTGCCCCGGAGCTGCACGATATTGCAGTCCTCCTCGTCACAGAGGCACAGCTCCTTTGCAAAAATGCTTATGACCAGCTTTGCCCCCTCGCCCCGCCGGTTGTTGAAGGTGCGCACCTGGCCCGTAACGCATATCCTGCTGTATTCCTCCGCCTCAACCTGGCTAAGCATCTCCGGACGCACTATGACATTTACGGTGTCCGAGTTCCCGGAGAGACGGAGAATTTCCAGGGGGAAGGTGTAGAACTGCTGTCCTCTGCTGCTGTGGGAATATACTGGAGCGGCCGCCATGGTGCCGCAGAGCTTTGTGTAGTTGCTTGAGGAAGAAATCATGTCCATAATTTAGCCATCCTTTTTCCGGTGATATTCAAATGTATTAGCGGCGGCACTTGAATATACCTCTTAAAAATGTTAGAATAATGAGCATAAATCTACCGAATAAGGAGTACAATTATGGATATAAAAGAAATACTTGAAAAGTGTGATCACACCCTGCTGAAGGTGGACTGCACTTCTGCAGATATCCGCCTGCTCTGTGACCAGGCAATTAAATATAACTGTGCGAGCGTGTGCATTCCCCCCTGTCATGTGGCCGGTGCGAAGCGCTATGCCGGGGACAGGCTGAAGATATGCACCGTTATCGGCTTCCCCAACGGCTATATGACTACCGCCGCCAAGGCCTTTGAGGCGGCCGATGCCGTCAGGAACGGGGCCGATGAGATAGACATGGTCATAAATCTCTCAATGGTGAAGGACGGCTGCTGGACCGGCGTTGCGAAGGACATAAGCGCCGTGCGGGAGGCCACAAGGGGCCATATCCTCAAGGTCATCATTGAGTGCTGCCTCCTCACGGATGAGGAGAAGATCCACATGTGTAAAATAGTCGCCAGCTGCGGCGCGGATTTCATAAAGACCTCCACGGGCTTCTCCACCGGCGGCGCCACGCCTGAGGATGTAAAGCTCATGCGGGAGAATTCCCCCGCCTCCCTTAAGATAAAGGCGGCCGGCGGCATCTCCAGTCTTGAGGACGCGGAGAACTTTATAGAGCTGGGGGCGGAGCGCCTGGGTACGAGCCGGATTGTAAAGCTCGCCATTAAGCAGGAGCAGGAAAACTGCTGAAATCACGGCATTTTTAAGCTTTTATCGCCGGTATTCTGTTTTTGCTGTTGACAATACCGGGATATGATTTTAAAATACCATTGCTGAATTTAAAGCCGCAGACTCACCTTTTCGGGGAGTCTGCGATTGCTGTAAGCCCTGCACACCTTATGCGGGGCAATACGGTCCGGCCCGGAGGGGCCGCAAGACAGAGATAGAAAAGGGGTTGCATTTATGCTGAAGCTGCAGGATATATGCTGGACTGCACCTGACGGCAGGAAAGTTTTAAAGGATATAAATCTGGAGCTGGGTGACAACCGGCTCATAGCCGTGACTGGTCCCAACGGCGGCGGCAAGACTACGCTTGCCCGTCTTCTTATGGGCGTGGATAAGCCCAGCTCCGGCAGAATAATTTTTAATGATGAGGATATTACGGAGCTGGATGTCACCGAGCGGGCAAAGCGGGGAATAAGCTTCGCGTTTCAGCAGCCGGTGAGATTCAAGGGCATAACCGTTAAAAATCTCATTGAGACCGCGGCGGGGAACAAGCTGGACAAGGACAGCCTCTGCGTCATCCTGCAGAAGGTGGGGCTCTGCGCCAAGGATTACCTTGACCGGGATGTGGATGCCACACTCTCCGGCGGGGAGATAAAGCGTATTGAGATCGCCTCTGTCCTGGCCAGGAGCACGAAGTTCTCCATTTTTGATGAGCCTGAGGCCGGCATAGACCTCTGGAGCTTCCAGAACCTCATCGGGGTCTTTGAGCAGCTGCGCCGGAGCCGGCGGGGGACACTCCTTGTGATCTCCCATCAGGAGCGCATACTCCAGATTGCAGACGAGATAATTGTTATTGCCGAGGGCTCGGTGAAGGACCGGGGTCCCGGTCTTCAGATGACGGCCAAGCTGCTGGCAAAGGGCTGCGACAATATTAACTGCTGCAACCGGAAGGAGCTTTTCAATGAGTGACAAAATGAACGATACTGCGAAAAAGCTGCTTAAGCTGATAATGGACACTGCCGAGAATTTCAAGGGTGCCTACAACATCCGCCAGGACGGCCAGTGTGTGAGTCAGGTCTCCAGCAGGAATATTGAGATAGTGCAGAAAAAGGACAAGCCCGGCATAAATGTGATAATAAAGCCCGGCACAAAGGGTGAGACCGTATATATTCCCGCATGCGTCACCAGGGGCGGCGTGGATGACCTTGTCTACAACGATTTCTTCGTGGGTGAGGATTCGGATGTCCTTATAGTGGCCGGCTGCGGCGTCCACACGGATGACAGCGGCGAGGCCAGACACAGCGGTATCCACAGCTTTGTCGTGGGCGAGAACGCCCATGTGCGCTATGTGGAAAAGCATATCGGCACCGGCAGCGGTTCCGGCACCAGGAGTATTGACCCCGTCACCGCCGTCACGCTTGAAAAAAACTCCTACATGGAGATGGATATGACCCAGATAAGCGGGGTGAGCAAGACCGTCCGCAAGACCAGCGCCGAGGTGGCCGAGGGCGCGAGGCTAGTTGTCCGGGAGCGGCTCTTCACCGAGGCGGAGCAGCACGCGGAGACCTTCTTTGATGTGGCGCTGAACGGTGAGGGCTCCGGTGCGGATATAGTCTCCCGCTCGGTGGCAAAGGACAGATCATACCAGAGCTATGTCTCCACCATCGCCGGAAACGCCCCCTGCACGGGCCACACCGAGTGTGACTCCATAATAGACGGTGAGGCCGTGGTGGATGCATCCCCGAGACTTCTGGCCCACAACAAGGATGCCTCCCTTATCCATGAGGCGGCCATAGGGAAGATCGCCGGTGAGCAGATTTTAAAGCTGCGCACCCTGGGCCTCACTGAGGAGGAGGCCGAGAAGAAGATAATCGAGGGCTTCCTGGCCTGAGGGTTTCTTCCCCGCAGATAATGAATTCAAATTCCGGAAAATCCCGTCCGCGGGGTTTCCCGGAATTTTTTGCCTGCCCAATGGGGGAGATTTTCTCCGAAACGCAAATGCCCTCCTAATGTAAGGTACATTTAGAAAAACATATTCAGGAGCCAGCCTGACATAAAACAGTCAGGCTGCACTGCAGGGCAAGCAATAAAAGGGATGAATATAAAATCCGGGACCGAAAGTTGACTCTGCTTAATAAACCGGCTGATTTGTTCGGAACTTTGTGAATATCGCATGATTTATTACTTTTACTTTTGTATAATATAACGGACCACCCGCATATAATGCTGAGCTGTAAAATTTTATACAGGTTTTCAGCAGAAAATCCGAAGAATTTTATTAAATTTTGATATTAATTTTAGAGCACTGCGTCTGCCGCAGAAGGGGATGGGGCTGAAAGCAGTATCTTTTCCTTGCATTTCACAGGGAGCTATGTTATTATTTGTACGATACAACTTTACGCGGAGATTAACATTTATATCAGGAGGTATTTCGCGGTGAAAAAATTCAGAACCTGTGTAATCGGCGTCGGATTCATCGGCGCTGCCCATATTGAGGCGCTTCGCCGGCTCGGCAATGTTGACGTTGTTGCAGTCTGCAACACCCACAACGCGGACAAAATTGCGGAGAAGTTCTGCATTCCCAAAGGCTACAGCGACTATAAAGAAATGATAGACACTGAGAAGCCGGATGTGGTTCATATATGCACCCCCAATGTTGCCCACTATGAGATGGCCATGTACGCCATGGAGAGGGGCTGCAGCATAGTCTGCGAGAAGCCTCTCACCAAGACTCTGGACGAGGCAAAGGCTCTTGCAAAGTATGCAAAGGAGCACAACATCATTAACGGCGTCAACTTCAACTGCCGCTGGTATCCCCAGGCCATGCAGGCAAAGGCGATGATGCAGTCCGGTGAGGTGGGCGATGTATATACCATCCACGGCGCATATCTTCAGGACTGGCTCTACTACGACACTGACTACAGCTGGCGGCTGGAGCCTTCTGTCAGCGGCAAGTCCCGCGCCTTCGCAGATATCGGCTCCCACTGGATTGATATGGTGGAGTCCATCACAGGCCTGCGGGCGGTGGAGGTCATGGCCGATTTTGCCACCTTCCACAAGACACGCAAAAAGCCTCTCAAGCCCATTGCCACCTATTCCGGTATGGCTCTGCGCCCTGAGGATTATCAGGAGATGCCCATAAACACCGAGGACTACTGCACGGTTCTTTTCCACTTTGACAACGGCGCCCACGGCAACTGCACAATAAGCCAGGTCTTTGCCGGCCGCAAGAACCAGATAGTTTTTGACATCGCAGGCAGCAAGTGCTCACTCCACTGGGACAGCGAGGATTCCAACGAGCTGTGGATCGGCCACCGGGACCGCTTCAACGAGAAGGCCCCCAAGGATCCCTCCATACTCAGTCCTCTTGCCGGTGCGGCGACCAGCTATCCCGGCGGCCATGTTGAGGGCTTCCCCGACACCTTCAAGCAGAGCTTCAAGGCAATCTATGATGCCATAGAGAAGGGTTCCACAGAGAAGGGCCTCTTTGCCACCTTTGAGGACGGCCTGAGAGAGATGACTCTCTGCGACGCGGTTGTCCGCAGTGCTGAGGAGCACCGCTGGGTCAAAATTGACGAAATATAATTCTGAGACAGAGTCCCGGTTTTAATACAAAAATAAATCTATTCAGGAGGTAACACAAATCATGATGAAACTCGGTCTGGTTTCCGCAATTCTGCCTGATGACAGTTTTGAAGAACTTATTGACTATGCGGCCAAAGTGGGCTTTTCCTGCGTTGAGGTCTGCTGCTGGCCCAAGGGCAAGGCCGTGCGCCGCTATGCCGGTGTCACCCACATTGACCTCAATGCCTGCGATGATGCAAAGCTCCTCTATTACAAGAAGTATGCAGAGGACAGGGGCATCGAGATTTCCTCTCTGGCCTACTACCCCAACCCCATGGATGCGGACCAGGAGGCGGCAGATGTCGCAGTCAAGCACATTTATAAGCTGATAGATGCCTCCAAACTCATGGGCATCAATCTCATCACCACCTTCATCGGCAGAGACAAGAATCTCACCGTCGAGGAGAACCTTGACAAGTTTGAGAAGGTCTGGACTCCCATCGTAAAGTACGCCGAGGAGAAGGACGTCAGGATAGGCATTGAGAACTGCCCCATGCTCTACACCGTAAACGAGTGGCCCGGCGGCAACAACCTTGCCTGCAGCCCCGCAATCTGGCGCGAGATGTTCCGCCGTATTCCTTCCCCCAATCTGGGCCTCAACTATGACCCCTCCCACCTCTATCTCATCGGTGCCAGCGTGACAAAGCCCATCTATGAGTTCAGGGACAAGATCTTCCATGTCCACTTCAAGGATATAAGAATCTATCAGGATAAGCTGGATGAGTACGGCCATTTTGCCTATCCCACTCTCTGGCACTCTCCCAAGCTCCCCGGCCTGGGTGGCGTAGATTTCGGCGCTTTTGTTTCCGCACTCAATGACATCCGCTACAGCGGCCCCGCCTGCATTGAGGTTGAGGACAAGGCATATGAGGGAAGCCACGACGATGTCTGCGCAGGCATTGAACAGAGCTTCCGCTACATGAAGCAGTTCCTCTGATAACTGCATACAGAATTTAAAAAACCTGAGAGAAAATCAATTCTCTCAGGTTTTTTCTTTCTAGTTTTTAAAATCCTGCGGCCTGTCCGCCGATACCCTAAAGGCAGCGGCGGAGAATTGTACGGAGAAAGCAACAGAGCCCGGGAATCTTTCCCCGGACTCTGCCGTTAAGAAGGTTATGAGAATTAAAAGATTTTTAAAAGATTACTTCATGTTCTTTGCTTCTTCGGGGGTGCAGCCCAGCACGATGGGGGTGGAGCGGAAGCCTACGCCCATGCGGTCGATGCCCATGTCGATGAGCTCGAGGAAATGCTCACGGGTGCGGATTGCGCCGGAACCCTTGACCTTGCAGCGGCCGTCGGCTCTCTTGAGCATTGCCTCAATGAGCTCGGAGGCGGCGCCGACGCACTTGCCGGTCTTGCTGTATGCGGGGGAGCCGGTGTAGAAGCCGGTGGAGGTCTTTACAAAGTCTGTGCCCGCTTCAATGGCAACGTCGGTAGCATGGAGGATCTGCTCCAGAGTCAGTGCATCGGTCTCGAATATGGTCTTTACGGCAGTGCCGTACTTGTGGCATACATTGATAACGGCTGCCAGATCTGCCCGGACCTCATCCCACATACCGCTGCGTATCCAGCCGTAGTTTGCAACAATGTCCAGCTCAAAAATGTCATGCTTGCTGCAGTATTCCTCAGCCTGCAGGACCTTGGACTCGGTGGTGGAAAGTCCGAAGGGGAAGTCGCAGACAACGCAGATCTTGGTGCTGCTGCCCTTGCACAGCTCCTCGGCTATGGGCAGAGAGGCGGGGTTGATGCACACGGTGGCGCAGCCGTAGTCCACGCCCTCCTGAATATATCTGCGGATCTCATCCTGAGTAAACTCGGGCTTGAGAACAGACTGGTCAATGTAGGAAGCCAGTTCCTTAACGGTCATTTCACTTGCTTTCTTGGTGAGCTTCTTCATATTTTTACCTCCAATAATATTCAATATTTTCTTCTGCCCGCAAAAAAATTGAGGGGCAGGGAAAATTATAAACTGATTTATAAGTTCTCTCCGGACTCAGGCATCCCTGTCGAGACTGCCGTTTTCCCATTTTTCGAGGAAGCCGGCGAGCTCCTGCCTGTCGGCACTGCGGGCATTTCTCACATAGTAGCCGGATGAGGCGGTGCCCATTGTAAGACATTCCTCCATATTCCAGCCCTGCAGGAAGGCATATACAAAGCCTGCGTTATAGTTGTCTCCGGCTCCTGTTGTAAGGCGGGGCTTTGCGCAGTAGGGACCTGTCACATAGTGATACCCGCCACGGTATACGCAGGAGGCACCGTCCAGGGGATGGACAGTGACACAGTCAAGCCCCAGCTTTTCTGCGATAAACTCATTGAGTGCCCTCAGAGGCTCATCTCTGGGATCTGCTACTGTGTGTCCCAAAACCTGGGCGATCTCACAGGCCTCTTTCTTATTGAGGCCCAGCACAGTGCAGAAGCCGCAGTCCTTAAAGCTCTTTATAAGCTCAAGGGCGCGGCAGATATCACTCTTCAGCCGCTTTTCGGGGTCTGCCAGATCAAAGAAAAGAACTTTTTCGGGAATCTTCTCCCCGTCCATGCGGGGGACAGCTTCCTCAAGTATATGTTCCCAGATGCCGTTCATGTAGGGAAGCATGGTCCAGTTATTGAAGCTTATCATGTCGGCATCGTCAAGGAAGCCGACAAATCTCTCGAGGCCGACATGCCTCAGTATGCTCTCCCAGCTGACCTCGGTAAAGGAGGAGAGCTTTGAGCGTATGATCTTGCCGTCCATAAATTCCATGGCGTCGGTGCGGGAGGGCTCAGCAATGCCGATTATCCTGCTGCCCTCAGCCAGCTTCTCGAAGACGGGGTCAAGGGCATTCACGCCCACAGCGCCCACGTAAGTTATATCGGCACCGTAGTTTTTCAGTCCCAAAGCAAAAATCGGGCCGTTTCCGCCGAGCTTTTTGCTCACGGGTACAATCTCCACGTTGAGGCTGAGTCCGGAGGCCCCGGAAATGCGCTTTCCGTATTCGGAGAGTGTTTCAATCCTTGTATAATGTTCCGCATCCAGCCGGCTGTCCACGGTATGTACGACCTCATCGACGAATCCGTCAAAGCCGCAGAAGCAGGAGACATCTCCGGAAAGACTGAGTTTTCCTCTCAGCCCTGAAATTGCAGATGTATCAGTCATATTGCTTATCCTTTTCCCTTGTACTTGCACCGCAGCAAAAAGATACCCCCTGCACGGTGAAGCCAAATGTATGTGACTTTTCTTTAGATTCATAATATCACTTTGAATTATGATTGTCAATGATTTTAATTGGAACCAAATAATACGAATAATACGCCATATTAAGCACAATTATCGAGAAATTTGCGCACATATAAGAAGAATTAAAAACTTTCTAAGTTGTAACATACATTTACTGCAATGAAGCGGTAAGCTATTTGAATTGTTGACTTTTCATGGTTTTTTGTATATATTATAAATGTATGATACAAAATTTATCAGATGAATATTAATTACTCTATATATTTGCAGAATTACAGTATCGGTTTCATCTAACGCCCGCCCTCTGCCCCGTCGGGTAATTGATTTAAAGTGCGTTTTTACCGGAGCTATGATGTTCTGCTTTGGAGGTGCTCCCGATGGATAAAAAACTGCAGATTAGCGAGAAACTGGATTCGGACAGC
>JBMNPZ010000035.1:0-17252 GCA_050943875.1 Candidatus Limivicinus sp.
GTTTTCAACATCTTTTCATCAAAATGAGGGGAATATTGATAAAATATTAAGAAATAGTGAACGCATTACAAACAAGCAGTTAAAAACGCCGCTAAAAATTAATTTACATAACCCGGTATTATCAATATTTACACCTGCCTATTAAACCGGAATCTGCATAGGACACATAATCTTCGCCGGATACAATAATATGGTCAATCAGCTGTATGCCCACAAGCTCAAGGGAGGAACAAACCTGTTTTGTCACCATATCATCCTCTCTTGAAGGTATGGCAAAACCGTCAGGATGATTATGCGCCAAAATTACCGAGCTGGCCCTGTATTTCAGGGCTGTCTCAACTATTTTTCTGGTGCTTGTTTCAGAAGCATTTACAACTCCGCTTCCGACATCTATGCAGGCATTGATCTGCTTTTTCGAATTGAGGCAGAGCAGCAGAATATGCTCCTCTGTCATATACATAAAACGAGGTACAAGATAATCTCCCGCGTCGGTTGAACTTAATATAGCGCCGCGTCCTGACTCTTTTAAAATCAAAGCCTTGCGCATTATCTGCGGAATAAGACTTATGAGAACAGCGGTGCTCTCCCCTACACCAGGTACATCTCTTAGCTCCTGCACGCCGGCCTCAAACACGGCGGAAAGCGAGCCGAAACGGTCGAGAAGAGCGTGGGCAATTTCATTTGTATCCCGCCGGGGTATTGCATAAAACAAGAGCAGTTCCAGCGCATTTACTTCATTAAAATTTTCAAGGCCGTGTTCTGTGAACCGCTGTCTCAGTCTTTCTCTGTGTCCGTCATGTATACCCAACTGTACTCATCCTATCAAAAAAATTCAGTCAAAGATCCATTGTGGCGTATGCATTCAGGTCAGAGCCCGCTGTATTTCCGGCAAGATACTCATAATAAGCCTGTGCACCCACCATGGCCCCGTTATCTCCGCAGAGTTTCAGAGGCGGTATGAAAAGCCTGCAGCCGGCCTTCTCGGCAGCACTGTGGAAATCAGCCCTGATTCTGGAGTTTGCCGCTACGCCTCCGGCAACCGCAATATTTTTATAGCCCAGCTCCCTTGCCGCCATCATGGTTCTGGGGACAAGGCTGTCGCTGACCGCTTTTGTAAATGACGCGGCAAGTGAACTGCGGTCAATCTCCTCACCCTTCTGCTCAGCATTGTGGACAAGGTTGATTACCGCTGTTTTAAGTCCAGAAAAACTCATGTCATATGGCTTGCCCTCTATATGGGAAATTGGGAATTTATATTTTCTGTCATCCCCGCCCTGGGAGAGCTCATCCAGAGGTTTGCCCCCGGGATATGGCAGTCCGAGAACTCTTGCCGTTTTATCGAAGCACTCCCCTGCCGCATCGTCTCTCGTTGCGCCGAGAATTTTCATATCGGTGTAATCCCTGACATCGACAAGCAGTGTATTGCCGCCGGATATGGCAAGGCAGAGGAAGGGCGGCTTCAGCTCAGGATAAGCGAGGTAGTTTGCCGCTATATGACCCCTTATGTGGTGTACCGGTATAAGCGGAACTTTGAGAGCCAGAGCACAGGATTTTGCAAAATTGACGCCGACAAGAACAGCGCCGATAAGTCCGGGAGCGTAAGACACGGCCACGGCATCTATGTCCTTCTTCTCAATACCTGCAGCCTCTATGGCTTTCTGCGCCAGAATAGAAATCGCCTCAATATGACATCTGGATGCAATCTCCGGGACAACTCCCCCGTAAACAGCGTGGAGATCTGCCTGTGAGCAGATCTGGTCGGTAAGAATTTTTCTTCCGTCCTCAACTATTGCTGCGGCTGTCTCGTCGCAGGTAGATTCAAATGATAATATTTTCAAATTATGCGCCTCATTTCAGAAACCTGGTCATTATTATAGCATTTTCTTTTGGAGAATCATAGTAATTTTTTCTCAGACCGACAGGCTCAAAATCGTACTTTCCGTAAAGTGCCTTTGCCGGCTCATTTGTCTCCCGCACTTCGAGACTTACAAAGCGCAGATTGAGAGCTTCCGCTCTGTGCAGAAGTTCTTCAATGAGCAGACTTCCTATACCTGATTTTCTGTGAGCACCGTCCACCGCAACATTGGATATATAGCCCTCATCAATTATGTACATCATGCCTGCATAGCCGATGACAGAGTCACCCAGCTTAGCCACAAGAAATATGTGCCTGTCATCCGGCATCTGACTTTCCAGCTGCTCTTTTGTCCAGGGGAGTGAAAAGCACTGATTTTCCAGCTTTTCAAGAGCTGCAATGTATTTTTTGCAGCCTTCTTCTATTAATATATTTGGAATATTCAAATCTCCGCCAGCTTTCAAGCCTAGTAGGTCAGTGCGCTTCCGCCCAGCTGTGGCCTATGTGGGCGTCTGCAGTGAGTGGAACTGTGAGCCTGACCGCATTCTCCATCTCCTCTTTCAGGATGGTCTCCACTTTTTCAGCCTCGGTCTCAGGACACTCGGCAATAAGCTCGTCATGCACCTGCAGTATAAGCTTTGCATTCAGCTTTTCTTTCACGAGCCTCTTATGCACGTTCACCATTGCAAGTTTAATTATATCCGCCGCAGTACCCTGAATAGGCATATTCAGCGCCACTCTCTCCCCGAAGGAACGGGTATTGAAGTTTGAGCTTTTAAGCTCAGGGAGCTTCCTCCTGCGGCCGTATATTGTGCTCACATATCCGTCTTTCTTTGCCTTTTCAACTACATTCTTCATGTAGTCCCGCACACCGTGGAATTTTTCCAGATATGCATCCATGTATGCCTTGGCCTCACTTGTCCAGACACCGATATCCTGAGCGAGAGAAAAAGCGGAAATTCCGTACACAATACCGAAATTGACAGCCTTCGCCCTGCTCCTCATTGTGGGTGTGACATCCTCAGGGCTGACATTAAAAACATTCGAGGCGGTGATCCTGTGGAAATCCTCACCGTTGATAAAAGCATTTCTCATTGTTTCATCGTTGGACATATGGGCCAGTATTCTGAGCTCTATCTGGCTGTAGTCTGCATCCACAAGGCACATACCGGGACCGGCAACAAACATATTTCTAAGCTGTGCACCCAGCTTCTTTCTCACGGGAATATTCTGAAGGTTGGGATCTGTCGAAGAAAGTCTGCCTGTGGCGGTAACCGTCATCTGGAAACTTGTGTGTATTCTCCCGTCAGGGGCTATAAGCTTCAGCAGACCCTCAGCATAGGTCGATTTAAGCTTTGTTAGCATGCGGTATTCAAGAACGTCGTCGACTATTGGGAATTCTCCCCTGAGCTTGTCCAGCACATCGGCATTTGTACTCCAGCCGGTCTTGGTTCTTTTGCCGTGGGGAAGTTCCAGCTTTTCGAAAAGTATGTTTCCGAGCTGCTTCGGGGAATTTATATTAAACTCCTCCCCTGCCTTATCCCATATACTCTTCTGCAGCTCCGAAATTCCGGAATTCAGGCTCTCGCCGTAATCATAAAGCGCCTTTCTGTCCACATAGAAGCCGGTGTGCTCCATATCGGCGAGCACGGCACAGAGAGGGAGCTCGGCATCGAAATAAAGCCGGTCCATTGAGAGCTCCTTCAGCCGGTCAAGCAGTATGGGATACAGATCGTAAATCGCCTGCGCACCGGAAAGCTCCTGAGCAAGATAACCCTGGGAAAGGCGCGGCAGAGAATAATCGCTGTCTGTGGCCTCCAGAAGATAAGCCGCAAGGGCAGTGTCAAATATGAAGCCATCCGTACTGAGTCCCTCATCAAGGAGCAGGCCCATAAGATCCTTAATGTTGTGGCCCAGCTTTTTTACATCCGCAGAAAATATTGTTTTTAAAAGTTCATTATATTCCTCTCCGCAGAGTGACCAGTCAGCTGTAAAAAGCTTTTCACCGTCGAATATTTCCAGCTTGTCCAGCCTGTTTTCGGCTTCTACAGCGATATAATCGGCTTTCTTAATTTTCTCAATGAGCTTTTCCGCTTCATCTGCAGAATCCAGCTCAGTGGGGGTAATGATATCAATTGCATTTTCCCCGGCATCTTCTCCGCTGCTCTCAAGACCCCATTTTTCAATAAACTTGTTAAAGCCCAGGCGCTTAAAGAGTTCGTAAAGCCCTTCCTTATAGTCTCTGTGCCAGAGATTGTCCTCAGGCTCAAATTTCAGCGGAGCATCCCTTAGAATTGTGGCCAGCCAGAAGGATTTTCTGGCACTCTCCTCACCGGCTTTCAGCTTTTTGCGCTGGGAATCTCTGATATCCGGACTGTCAAGCTCTCTGTATATATCATCAAGGCTGCCGAAACGGTGCAGAAGACCAAGGGCTGTTTTCTCACCGACACCGGGGACACCGGGTATGTTGTCAGAGGCATCGCCCATGAGTGCCTTCAAATCCACCATCTTTTTCGGCTCAAACCCGTACTCTTCCTCAAAAACCTTAGGAGTATAAAAAATAGTCTCCGTCTGGCCCATCCGTGTTTTTACATTGCAGACGGTTGTGCTGTCGCTTACAAGCTGCAGACTGTCCTTGTCCCCTGTCACAACAGTGCAGTTCCAGCCTCTGTCCTCGCATATTGCAGCAGCTGTGCCCAGAATATCGTCGGCCTCATAGCCCTCAAGCTCATAGCGCTTTATGCCCATTTCATCCAGTGTCTCCTTGAGTATGGGCATCTGTGCGGCAAGCTCCTCCGGCATTCCCTTGCGCTGGGCCTTGTAGCCGGCGTATTCCAGGTGGCGGAACGTAGGTCCCTTCAGGTCAAAGGCCACACAGACTGCATCCGGTTTAATTTCGTCATATATTCTCTGGAGGATAGTTATAAAGCCGTAGACAGCATTAGTGGGTGTTCCGTCCGGAGCACTGAGCTGCCGGATACCGTAAAAAGCCCTGTTCACTATGCTGTTTCCGTCTATAATCATTAAATTCATTTTGTCACCTTATTTCTGCCCTTTTAGACTTATAATCTCATCACGGAGCTGAGCGGCCACTTCATATTCCAGCATCTTGGCTGCTTTATGCATCTTGTCTTCCAGTTTTGCAATAAGTTCACTGCGCTCCCTTGCCGTCATTTTTACGCCTCTGGATTTAGGCGCTGTATTTGTATCTGTGGATATCTCAAGCAGATCCCGCACAGATTTTTTTATGGTCTTCGGTATAATTCCATGGGCTTTATTGTAAGCCATCTGCTTGCGGCGGCGGCGGTTGGTCTCATCAATGCACAGCTTCATGGCCTTTGTAACACTGTCTGCATACATAATGACAAAGCTGTCTGAGTTTCTCGCTGCCCGTCCAACGGTCTGAATGAGACTGGTCTCACTGCGGAGAAAGCCCTCCTTGTCCGCATCAAGAATTGCCACAAGGCCAACCTCAGGTATATCGAGCCCCTCACGGAGCAGGTTTATCCCCACGAGCACATCAAATTCGCCGACCCGAAGGTCCCGGATAATTTCCATGCGCTCTATAGTTCCTATATCGTGGTGCATGTAGCGGCAGCGTATACCGACGCTCATGAGATAATCGGTGAGATCTTCTGCCATTCTCTTTGTAAGAGTGGTGACAAGAGTGCGCTGCCCCATAGAAATCTTGTTGTTGATCTCTCCGATAAGATCATCAATCTGGCCCTCAACCGGACGGACAAAAATTTCAGGATCAAGAAGCCCCGTCGGCCGGATTATCTGCTCTGCAATCTGCCCTGCCTGCTCCCTCTCATATTCTCCGGGAGTGGCTGAGACAAATATGCGCTGATGTATTCTCTGGGTGAACTCTTCAAACTTCAGCGGTCTGTTATCATAGGCGGAGGGCAGGCGGAAGCCATAGTTTACAAGGGATTCTTTCCGTGCCCGGTCACCTCTGTACATAGCCCGAACCTGAGGCAGAGTGACATGACTCTCATCAACAAAGAGGAGAAAATCATCCGGGAAGTAATCAAGAAGCGTCATCGGCGGGCTTCCCGCGGGGCGGTTTGATATTATTCGGGAATAGTTTTCTATCCCGGTGCAGTAGCCCAGCTCCTGAAGCATCTCTATGTCATACTCTGTGCGCTGTTTTATCCTCTGGGCTTCAATGAGCTTGTTGTTGTCCTGAAAGTATTTTACCCTCTCTTCACATTCCCGGCGGATACTGGAGATGGCCGAATTCATCTTTTCCTTTGTGGTCACATAGTGGCTCGCAGGATAGACCACAGCATGATTCAAATACCTGATTGCGGAGCCCGTAACTATGTTAATCTCACTTATCCTGTCGATTTCATCCCCGAAAAACTCAACTCTGATTGCCTTGTCATTCCAGTAGGCAGGGAAAATTTCAAGCGTATCTCCCCTGACTCTGAACTTGTTCCTTTCAAAGGCTATATCGTTGCGCTCATATCTGGCCTCAATGAGCTTGCGAAGAATTTCATCCATATCAATCGTCTGGCCCTGGCGGAGAGAGATTGCCATGTTGGCGAAATCATCAGGCTCACCAAGACCATATATACAGGAAACGGAGGAGACAACAATTACATCCCGCCTCTCCAGAAGAGAAAAAGTGGCAGAAAGGCGCAGTCTGTCTATCTCCTCATTTATAGAGCAGTCCTTTTCTATAAATGTATCTGTGTGCGGGATATATGCTTCCGGCTGGTAGTAGTCATAATAGGATACGAAATACTCCACTGCATTCTCGGGAAAAAATTCCTTGAACTCGCTGCAGAGCTGGGCGGCAAGAGTCTTGTTGTGTGCAAGCACAAGGGCCGGCCTGTTGAGCTGGGCAATTACATTTGCCATTGTAAAAGTCTTACCCGAACCGGTTACGCCCAGAAGCACCTGTGTCTCTATTCCGTTTTTAACACCCTGAACCAGCGTATCTATTGCCTGAGGCTGATCTCCGGTTGCAGAATAGGGCGATACAAGTTTAAAAGAGTCCATATAATTCTCCAATTTTGATCTATTATTTTATTATATCATGCAGATCCGAAATCCACAACAAGTATAATAAATAAAAAGAGCGGCACAACATGTGCCGCCGTTAAACTCTGAAAACTGTCTGTTATTTCTTTAAGGCTGTTATTACTTTTGCCAGTATATGGGCCATTTCCTCTCTTGAAAGGCAGTCTCCGCCGATATCCTGATCCTCAGCGCCTTTGATGTTGTTTAGATCAGCCCCGGAGCCGGTCTCACAGTTTGCATTTACTCCGTCAGTTAAAATTTCATGTGCTGCACCGTTATCCAAAATTTTATCCAGCGCCTGCGCCGCTTCTGATTTTGTTATGGGGGCATCAGCATCAAAGCCTGTGCCGTTTTCATTGCTTTTTCTGGAGTAAATGCCTTGAATTGTTGCATTGGCAACATTTTCTTTCATCCAGACCGGCATATACTTGTCATCACTGAATCCTGTTTTCATTACCGGATATTCACTTGGCTTATCCGCAGTCAGCATGCAGAGACTTAAAAATTCTCCCCGGCTGACAGCTCTTTTAGGGTTAAAACAGTACTTTTCCCCTATTTTTTCCCCGGTGAATATCCCCTCTTCACTGAGCAGAACGGCTGCATATTCAGCACCTCTGCCGGACATATCTGAATACAGAACATCTGTTTTCTGCTTTTCAATCCGTATAATCACCGTGGCTTCCTGAGATACATTTCCTTTGATGTCAATTGCTTTATATCCGAAATAGTCCCGACCCTTTTTGTTTTCATCGGGTGTGTATACGAAGCTTCCATCTCTGTTCAGCTCAATTTTACCCTTTACCGGTTCGGTTGTGATTGTATAGCCCAGCTTATCTCCCTCCGGGTCGGATGCGATGAGCTTTCCCCCGACTGAAGTATTCCTGAAGGTTCTCAATTCAAAACTTTCTGCTTTGGGCGCAGAATTTTCGGCGAACGCCGGCACTGCCGCAGTAAACACTAAAAAAAGTGCAAGACAAATAGCAAATATTGATTTTTTAAACTGCTTCATAAATTTACCTCCATTACAGATTTACAGCTAGTTTGCACATTTTCCCATTGATTATGCAAATTATGCTAGACTTAAATGTTGCCGGTGTGTTAATATATCACTGAAAGAGGGAGGAATGTGAATGGAAATAAATGCAGCTGCAATATGGCTGAATACTTTTTTTGCTGGATTTGACCAGAGCATCACTCTGGCGGTACACAAACTTTATGAAGCCGCCGGCGGTTTCTTTACACCGTTTTTGGAGCTTATATCTTTTCTCGGCAAAGATGGAATCTGTCTTGTAATACTATCTTTATTACTTATGCTTTTCCACAGGACAAGGCGATTCGGTACTTCCATGCTCTTGGGCATTATAATCGGTGCACTGATTACAAACTGTGTTCTCAAGGTTTTGATTGCCCGTCCGAGACCCTATGCAGATGAAAACAGCGTGTTCTATCCTCTCTGGCAGATGATGGGACAGCATACAGAGAGTGACAAGAGTTTCCCGTCTGGTCATACAACCGCCGCCTTTGCCTGTATGACGCCGGTTTTTCTGGTGGGAAATAAACGCTACAGCTGGACAGCTTTTATTTTTGCTTTTTTAATGGGGCTCTCCCGTATTTATCTTGTAGTTCACTTCCCCTCAGATGTTCTGGGTGGATTGATTGTCGGTATAGTTGCCGGTATTCTGGGCACTCTGGCCGCACAAAGAATTCCGGAGAAGTTTTATGAGAAATCAATAATCACAAAGAAAGAAGGTAATGACAAATGTTCGGATTAGGAAAACTGAAATTTAAAGGCGTTGATAAAAAAATTATCAGCGACCAGGAACATGCTGATGATTACAATGCAGCAGAAGCAATCGGAAGAGTTCGGCTTGGCAAACTTTGCCTCTACTATCGTGATCTCGGAAGAAAATATTATGTGCCATACGAATATATTGACCGGGCTTTTACCCGTGTAAGTGAAGTACAGCCTGACGACAGTCCGGCATATTATTACTACCGTCTTATTCTTGTCCATGACGGCAAGGAGTTTGCAAATCTTATATTCAATGAGGAACCCGATGTGGATAAGATACATGAGAAGCTGAAAGCTATACGTCCTGAAATTCAATTCGGCTATATTCCCCCTGCTGACGGCAAAAGAAGACGGTTCAGCTGACGCTGGATAAACAGTGAAAAAAATAGACTGCAGATGCAGTCTATTTTTTTAATCTCTCAGTAAGTTCTTTATCGGCCTGTACAAATATAGTTTTGTAATCGGCATATATTACCTTGCCGGGCAGTGAGCCGGAAGGCTTGCGTACATTCCTTACCATCGTACAGTCAACAGGTATCTTCCCGCTTTCTCTGCCCTGGGAATAGTAAGCTGCCAGAGCTGCAGCCTGCATGATTGTTCTCTCCGGAGGCTCATTTCCCTCACAGCGGATAATAACATGGCTGCCGTGAACTTTTTGGGTGTGAAGCCAGTAATCGGTCCTTCTAGCTAGCTTAGTTGTCAGTTCATCATTCTGACTGTTGCTGCGGCCCGCAAGTATTTTAAAACCATCGTCAGATACAAATTCCAGCATCGGCTGGCCCGTGACTTTTTCTCTCCTGCTTTTTCTGGAGGTCCGGATAAAACCGGAATTTGTAAGTTCGGCCCTTATAAGTGACAAATCCTTTTCGCTTTCAGCCCTGTCCGTCTCATCCACCACGCTGTTGAGATAGTCAAGATTTTGCTCTCCTTCGGCTATAAGCTTTGTGAGATGGAGCTCGGCAGACTTTAATTTATTGTATTCCTTAAACATTGAGGCCGCGTTCTGCTGGGGGGATTTCAAGGGGTCAAGTTCGATTTTAACTATCGGCCTGCCATCCTCATAATAATCCTGACATTCAAGGATGCGGTCGCCTCTCTTCATTCTGTAAATATTTGCCGTGACAAGCTCTGCCTCTCTGCGAATCCGGTCTCTGCCATAGGTTTGTTTAAGCTCTTCATACTGTAGGTTCAGTTTTTTCTGCTGCCTGTCCCTGAGATTTTTTACAGTCCTGCTGAGCTCTCTGCTGCGCCTCCGCTGCTGCTCCAGAATATCTTTTTGAGAATAGAACTCATCAAGCAGCCGTGAAAAGCTGTCAAAGCGCCTGCAGACGGCCTCTTGGCCGTACTGGCTCACTGCCATAAAGCAGAAGTCTTTGGGCTTATTATCAATATATATCATGCAGGGGACAAATTCACGATTTATTAAAGTCTCGTGGAAAGTATCCAGTATTTCAGGAAGAGTATCAAAAGTGCCGCCGCAGCGATGGCTCAGCTCCCGGCAGATTAAAGGCGCAAGGCCGGAAAAACTGCTCAGAAGCCACTTGTCCACAGGCATTGTCCTGTCTGCACCGGCAAGCATTTTCGCCCGTTCATCAGAAGAGGACTCAAAAAATGACACTTTATTCTGCTTCGGCGGATATCTGTAGATCATCCCGGGCAGAAGTCTGCGGTATGAATCGCCCCCGTAGCCCATATGCCGCATACATTCGAGTATCCGGCCGTCTGAATCGGTAAGAATCACATTGGAACTGCGTCCGATAAGCTCAACTATAAGCTTTTTCTCGGAATCAAAGCCCATCTCATCCCTGTTTGTAAGGCTGATTACTACCATTCTCTCATAGTCCGGCTGCTCCACAGAAGTGATCCGCCCGCCAACAAGATGTTTTCGCATAAGCATGCACAGCATGGGGGCCTCAGCGGGATTTTCAAAATTCTTTTCTGTAAAATGTACCCTTGCACAGCCGCTGCCGCATGTCATAAGGAGTTTCAGATTCTGTCCCTGAGAGCGGACCGAGATCAGCAGCATGTCCCTGGAAGGCTGCTGTACCCTGTCAATCCTGCCGCCTGTGAGTTTATCCTTTAATTCCTCTGTAAGGGCTGAAATTGTAATTGCATCAAGCGGCATATCATTCACCCATAATCAATGAAAAAAGTTTATTTATTCGATCCAGCTTTCCCTGGAGATAAAGCCAGCCGAAAAGAGCTTCGACGGCTGTTGCGGCATGGTACTGTCCTATGCTGGAATTGTGAGGCACGGAGTTGACCTTTGTATTTTTTCCGCGCCTGAAGACAGCTGCCTCATCGTCTGATAAGGCCGGCAGTATTTTCTCTGCTGCACGGGCCTGCGCCTCCGCATTGACATAGGAGACCGTGAGCTTGTGCAGGGCTGTGACAGACCTGTGACCCTGGGTGCAGAGCATGGTCCTGGTAAGGAGCTCATACACGCTGTCGCCTATATGTGCAAGCCCCAGCATACTGATACTGTTTATTTCTTTTAAATCCATCTCGGGACAAAACAAGTTCATAATCAAAACCCCCGCAATATAAAAAGGGCGTCTGAAACGCCCTTTTTAATTTAATATGTATTATTCATCCTCATCCAGATCGTCAAAATGGCTGCTCTCCTCGTTCATCTCGGCGGGCAGGGCAAATTCATCCGCTGACGCAAGTCCAATTTCGACCTGTATCTGATTCCAGCCGTCACGGTCAATCAGAACCTTGCGGGGCTTTGCGCCCTCATAGGGCCCCACGATGCCCAGCTCTTCCATCTGGTCAACAATTCTTGCCGCCCTTGAATAGCCAAGCTTTACCCGGCGCTGAAGCATTGAAACCGAACAGGACTTCATTTCCAGCACCACTTCAACGGCCTGAGACAGCATCTCATCATACTCCGAGGCAAGGCTGTCGTCCTTTGAGGATTTACCGGAGGAATCTGTTCCGTTTTTGTCCTCCGAAGCCTTGTTCATAAACTCCTCAATCTCGCTGTTCTGCGTGACAGTGGAAGTCCCCTCTTTTATGAACTGTATGACATTTTCCCGTTCTTCGTCAGAGACAAAGGCGCCCTGAATTCTGATTGGTTTCCCGCTGCCGACAGGAGAAAACAGCATATCGCCCATTCCAACCAGCTTTTCGGCGCCGGCCTGATCGAGAATAATGCGGCTCTCAAGTGCCGATGACACGGCAAAGGCAATTCTGGAAGGAATATTTGCCTTCATAAGTCCCGTAATTACATCGGCAGACGGACGCTGTGTCGCTATAATGAGGTGCATACCGGCCGCTCTTCCCATCTGGGCCACGCGGCATATGCTCTCCTCAACATCCTTGGATGCAATCATCATCATGTCGGCAAGCTCATCAATAACGATCACAACTCTGGGGAGTATCTGTTCTCCCGCTTCCTTACAGTGTTTGTTATAGCTTGTCAGATCCCGCACACCGGCCTCGGAGAAGAGACGGTAGCGCTTGAGCATCTCCACAACCGACCACTGGAGCGCACCGGCTGCCTTCTTGGGGTCCGTTACGACAGGCACATAGAGATGTGGTATGCCGTTATATACACCCAGCTCAACCATCTTGGGGTCTATCATTATAAGCCTGACCTCTTCGGGCTTCGCCTTGTAGAGCAGACTTATAATAAGCGAGTTCATGCAGACGGATTTACCTGAGCCGGTTGTTCCGGCAATAAGCATATGGGGCAGCTTTGCAATATTCCCAACCACACATTCTCCGCCGATATCCTTGCCCAGGGCAAAGCTGAGCTTGGATTTTGCGTTTTGAAACTTCTGAGATTCTATAATATCCCTCAGGTATACCGTGCTGACGATTTTGTTGGGAACCTCAATTCCGACTGTTGAAATCTTATTGGGAATCGGGGCAATACGTACATTTATTACTCCCAGAGCCAGTGCTAAATCTCCGGCCAGATTTGTCACTCTGGAGAGCTTTACGCCCTGTTCAAGCTCTATATCGTACCTGGTCACTGTGGGGCCTCTGGTGACATCCACAATAGAGGCGTTGATTCCAAAGCTGTGTATTGCACTGTCAAGACGGTCCCGATTGAGCATTATCTCATCCCGTGAATCCACACTGGGAGCAGATCCGCTCCGCAGAAGATCAAAGGGCGGGAACTCATAATCGGATTTATTTTCTCCGGCGGAAATCTCCGCTGCGACATTCTCCGCCTCAGCATGCACCTCGGCCCGGCTTACTTTCTTTACAGGGGGATCCGAGATTTCTGCACTCATCGTCTCGGATCTCATAACTTCCTCGACGGTATTTCTCAGTTCATCCACATCGACCCCTGCAAGTCTTGCGGCCTCTTCTGCGGAAGACGCAGTGTTATCCATTTTTTCAACTATGATTGGAGCAGCTTTTTTTCTGCGGCCTTTGGATTTAAATTCATCCGGTTTGTCAACAGAGTAGGGGGCGGTTATCTCCCTGCGGCTGTCCCTGAGTGGGAGCTCTTCATCGTCAGAATCAAGGGGGATGTCCGCTGCAGAAAAACTCCTGCGCTGAATTTTCTCAATCTTGGCTGCTCCTCCGCTCCTCTTTTTCACAGTCTTTCTGTTGAGCTCCTGTTCCTCGCGGAATTCATTATCGTCAAAAACAGGCGGCTTATTTCCGTACATGGAGGGATCATAATCGACAGCAGATCTCTCGCGCATCTTTTTAACAGCCTTAAATATATTGCCGTTAAATGCTTTAAAGAGAGCAAAGGCTAGCAGAACTATGAGGATTGGCAGAGCTCCGTACAGGCTGAAAGCATTGCTCAGACTCTCCGCCAGAAGGCCGCCGAGTACGCCGCCGTTTTTCATCATCTGTCCCTGCTCAAAAAGCTCCCCGCACATGAGTTGGAGCTCCATATCCTGAGGCATCGGATCGGCAAAAAACAGGTGGCCGATTGATGCAACCAGGAGCGGCACCATAAGCGCACATAAGCTGCGGAAAATCACAGGACGGCCCCGATGAAATCCCAGTATAAATGAGACCACAATAAAAGCAGGAACTGTTACCCAGAATCCCCAGCCCACAAGGCCCTTTACAAGCTTGGAGAAAAATACTATAAAAGAGCCGTCGGAATTATAATGACTGATAATCAGAAAAACAGCCAGGAAAAGAAATACTACAGCAGTAACCTCCCTTCTTATGGGAGGGGCAGGGGGAGACGGCGGAACGGCAGGTTCAGCCTTCTTTCTGCCTGTGGATTTTTTTGCCGCAGTACTTGTTTTCTTTGTTGATTTTTTATTACTTTGTGCCATTTAAAGAGTCCTTTCCGGCTCAAAAAATCATAGTCAAAATTATAGACAGTACACCCATCACCCAGCAGTAATAGGCAAAGCCTTTGAATTTTCCTTTGGAAGAAAAGAAGTGTTTGAAAAGTGAAATAACCGCTATACCCGATACCATCGCGGCGAGCATTCCGAGAAGATATGCCGGGACACTGGCGACATCAATTCCGCAGCGTATTGCTTCGGTCAGGTCCATAATATCTGCCCCCAGAATAACAGGCAGGGATAGCAGGAAAGAAAACCTAAGGGCAAAATCCGGTCGAAGCCCCGCCGCAATTCCGGCCGTGACCGTTGTTCCGATTCTGGACAGGCCCGGAATAACTCCCACAGTCTGGCATAGACCGATTATAATCGAATCCAGGACTGTCAGATTTGTCTCTGTCTTAGTCCCCTGCTTCATTCTGTCGGAGACAAAAAGAATGCAGCCGTTGAGGACAAGCAGAATACCGATAATAATATGGTTATCAAAAATGGAATCGAGGAAACGATGAATCGGGATTATCAGCAAAAGAGGAAGTGAGGCCAGAAGGAGCATAATAAAAAGTCTTGCACCGGGACGATGGCGTCTCTGATCTCCGGCATAGGGGCCGAGATTCATAACGCCAAGGATTTCCCGAAACATCTGAACCAGCTCCTGCCAGTATACAACACAGAGTGCCGCAAAAATCCCAAGATTAAGTAAAACTTCAAAAAATATATGACCGTTATCCGCCGTGGACATGTCAAAAAGATTATTTGTAATTGAAAGATGGGCCGAACTGGAAACCGGCAGAAATTCTGTAATTCCTTTTACCAGGCCCAAAACTATAGCGTTCCATATGGACATTTGCACAAACCCCCACGGTAATCGTAAGGCTCATATTAACATAAAACTTTGTAAAGTACAAGAGCCGCGCTTTGCTCTTTGCGGCTAAATTTATGTTAAACACGGGAAGAATAAATGGCTTATCAATACCATATGAGGCAAATATGTACTGATTTAAAACGAAATTTACCCCCTGGACAGCATTGCTTTTAAAGAGTTCAAAAAGGCCGGAGGATAGAGAATGCAGGTAAATATTTCCTTTAAATTTTATGTTTAAAATAAAAAAGCTGCGGTTTCTTGTCCGCAGCAAAATTATTTACTGATAGTTGTGCAGGTATTCAAGTGCATCGGAGAGACTGCCGAGGCTGTCAATTATTCCGAGTTCCACGGCCTCTTTTCCATAGATTACACTGCCCACATCATTTGCAAGTTCATCTGTATTTGTCATAAGACGCATATAATTCTCCCGGCTTATATGAGAATGGGAGGTAACAAAACCTACTATGCGCTCCTGTATCCTCGACAGATAATTATAGGTCTGAGGAGCACCGATAACAACTCCGTTCAGTCTGACCGGATGAATGGTCATGGCGGCTGAGGGCGCAATCATGCTTTTCCTGGCGGCTACGGCTAGAGGAATGCCGATGGAATGTCCCCCTCCCAGCACGAGTGATACGCTGGGCTTTTTCATGCCGGCAATAAGCTCTGCGATGGCCAAGCCCGCCTCAACATCGCCGCCCATAGTGTTTAACAGTATCAGCAGGCCTTTTATTTCCGGAGATTCCTCCACAGCGGCAATAAGCGGAAGTATATGCTCATATTTTGTACTCTTTACATCATCAGGCAAAAGCTGGTGCCCCTCAATCTGCCCCACAATAGTAAGGCACTGAATGGTTCCTTCTCTGCTGGTGCCGAGCTCCGTAATTTCATTTTCCTTGTTCTCGTTCAAAAAAATCACCCCGGGCTTATTATGCCCGGGGATGATTCATATTCTGCATAAAATCCTGATGATTTTTATTCGTCCGAATTTTCCGGATTAAAATTATTCTTTCACTCCGTAAGCTGCAAATACGCCCTTATAGGTCATGTAGCAGTCAAATTTCGCAACGACCTCAAATGGTGCATGCATGCTGAGCACAGGAACGCCGGCATCAATGGTGTCAATATTGCGGTTTGCCATATACTTTGCTATGGTTCCGCCGCCGCCCTGGTCGACCTTGCCAAGCTCGGCCATCTGCCACACAACTCCGTTATCGGCAAAAATTCTGCGGAGATATGCAACAAGCTCGGCAGAGGCATCACTTGTGCCGGATTTGCCCCGGGCACCGGTAAATTTGCAAATACCCATACCGTAATTTACTTTTGACTCACTGCGCTTTTCCGACACATCGGGATAGAGGGGATCAAAGGCGTTGCAGACGTCTGCAGAGAGGCAGAAGCTGTTTTCGTAGCATCTTCTCAGCTTTACATTCTGAGAATCACAGAGATCCTCCATAAAGCAGTCAAATGCCGAGCTCTGCATACCGGAGACACCGTCAGAGCCTGTTTCTTCCTTATCTGCGAGTATGCAGACACATGTCTTCTCCGGATTTTCAGTGTCCAGGATGGCTTTAAACTCTGCGTAGGCACAGACCTTGTCGTCATGGCCGTAGCCGCCGATGAGGGAGCGGTCAAGGCCAATTTCGCAGACATCAAAGGCGGGCACAGCAGTGAGTTCGGCGGAGAGGAAATCCTCCTCGCTGATTCCGTATGTGTCATTTAAAATGCTCATTACAGCGAGCTTGACCTTATCCTTGCCGTCATCTGCATAGGGTGTGCTGCCGATAAGAATATTGAGCGCCTCTCCGGTTATGCCCTCGGACATGGTCTTCTTCATCTGATCCTGGGCAAGATGGGGAAGCAGATCGGTTATAACGAATTTAGGGTCGCCTTTCTCACGGCCTATGGATACGTTCACAACATCGCCGTTTTTCAGTGCTACCACACCGTGAAGTTCAAGGGGAATCGTGACCCACTGGTATTTTTTTATGCCGCCGTAGTAATGTGTCCTGAAATAGCACATCTCATCAGACTCGTACATTGGAATCTGCTTCAGGTCGAGGCGGGGTGCATCGATATGGGCGCCTGCAATAACTGCGCCCTCACTGAGCGGTTTTTGGCCTATAATCGCGAGCATCAGAGATTTCCCCCGATTATTTTTATATATCTTCATACCGGATTTAAGTTCTATTCCGGGCTCATATTCTGTGAATCCCTTGGCTTCCGCAAGCTTAATTGCATTCACAACCGCCTCGCGCTCGGTTCTGGAGTCATTAAGGAAGTCCATATAACCTTCACAGTAATTCTCCAGCCTTATGCGCTCCTGAGTATCAATAAGCTCATAACCGTTTTTCTGTTCATAAAACAATTTTTCCCGCATATCTTTCATAATTAAAGAACCTCCGTAAAAATATTAAGACAGCAGTCAAGGAATTCTTCCCTTGT
>JBMNPZ010000036.1:0-16815 GCA_050943875.1 Candidatus Limivicinus sp.
GGAAAAGTTAAAGGGCTTGCCGCCCGCATTATACAGACAGCAAGTCCTTTCGGTAGCTTGAACAGTATTTAATTAAAAATATTGTCTAACTTTTTGGGGTCACTTCAATGATAAAAGTCAGGCATAATTTTGAGTCTCCTCATATTTATGCTTGACTTTTCTTTAATTTTTGATAATATAAACGCAGGGGAAGCGCGGCTGTCCCTTTTCTAAATATACCGCTAACTTCGCATAATATAGATTTAACGAAGTTATAAATAGATTTATTATGTAAATACTCTTATTTTTAAACTGGGGGCTTTTATGTGAACCTTGACCGGATAGACGATATTCCTGATATTCTCATGGAATTTCTTGAATACCACTCAACCGTGCGCGGTCATTCTGACAAAACTGTCATGGCATATTATACAGACCTGAAAATTCTATTTCGCTATATCAAGCTCCGCAGACATCTTGTGCCAGCCGGAACACCGTTTAATGAGATAGACATAATTGACATAGACCTTGATTTTATTAAAAGCATTAGAATTGAGGAGCTTTACAGATATCAGAGTTTTTCTCCTGAGCTGCAGGATTCCAGCAGAGCGCTCTCCGCCGCCAGCAGATGCCGGAGGACTTCCTCTGTAAAGTCTTTTTACACATACCTCTCCACCAAGCGGCACCTCCTTGACAATAATATCTGCCTCGAACTGGACATGCCCAAGCGTCAGGCCGCTCTGCCCAGATATCTGGAGGAAGATGAATGTGAGCGCCTTCTGGCGGCCTGTGACGGTAAATTTGCATTCCGTGATTATGCAATTCTGATGCTCTTTCTGTCCTGCGGCCTGCGGGTCTCGGAGCTCGTAGGGCTCAATGTAACTGATATTTACGAGGATCACGTGAGAGTTCTCGGCAAAGGCAACAAAGAAAGAGTTGTATTTTTCGCGGAGGGCTGCCGGGAAGCCCTGGATGATTACCTGGCCGTGAGAGATAACGGGCGCCTGAAGGAAGCAGACAAAAACGCACTATTTATAAGCAGCCGCAACAGCCGCATTACGGCGAGGGGCGTTGAACAGATGCTTGATAAAAAGCTTATGGCGGCCGGTCTGGATGCATCCAGATATTCTCCCCATAAGCTCAGACACACAGCCGCAACCCTGATGCTGAAAAACGGTGTGGATACAAGGGCCCTGCAGGAGGTCCTGGGCCACAGCAATCTCAATACTACGCAAATATACACACATCTTGACAATACTGCGCTCCATGAGGCAGCTATGGCAAACCCGATAGGCAGAATGAAAAAATCAGACTTAGAGTAAAAAATAAGTACCTGAAAAAATTCAGGTACTTATTTTTCTGTCAGGGGTACAGCACCGCCGATATCAAAAGCAGGCTGTCCCGTGAGAAATACAGGCTCTATATTGTGGTAACATAAAAATGACAAAATAGTTTCTTTTCGGCTAAGTAAATCGAGCGTGCCGGTAAAAGCTATTGTGTTGCTGCTTATTTTAAATGCAGCACCTCCGATAAAGCCATAGTCAAAGCCTTTCAGCTTTATGCCGCCGCTGTCAATCAGTAAAACATCAATATTATTCTCTGATGCAGCATCGGCTATTCCCCTGTCTGATGTTATTACTGCATTTTCATTCAATACACAGACTGAGCATTTTGAGTAGCCCTGCCTGCAGTCTATCCCCTGTCTCCCGCTATTTGTTAAATAATCAACAATTTCAGATGAAGCTGTCCTGCTGTTATAAATAAAGCTGTTTCCAAAAGCGCAGACATTCATTTGTGCATCAAACGGGTACTTTTCTGCCTGATTAATGCCGGTAAAATGCACACTTAGTCCTATTTCTGCAAGTTTTTCAGCTGTTTTCGTATTCTTAAGATATGGGGCCAGAAAGACCTGATCCCCTCCTCCGTGGAAAATAGAGAGATCGGTGTGCCCTGAAAGCCTGCTGTCCACAGAGGGGTTTTCCGGTACATATATAGGTATTATACCCAGATTTTGCAGGGGTTTATCCAGTATATCTGAATATTTTGAAGATATTATAACATTTTTAACACATTTCGGCAGATTCGGAGAGCTTACGAAGTTATCCATTTTTACCAAGCACCATATGAATTGCCTCTCTGACAGTTTTCACAGGTATGAGTTTGAGTCCTTCATACTCCTTTATTTCGTCCCTTGCGTGAGCCGGAACAACGCAGCGCTTAAAGCCCAGGCGGGATATTTCAGAGAGTCTCTGATTTAAAAGACTTACACTGCGTATTTCACCGGACAATCCCACCTCTCCGATTGCCGCAAGGTCCGTACCCAAGGGTCTGTCCAAATAACTTGATGCGATGGCAAGAACCGCCGCAAGGTCTGCCGCAGGCTCGTCCAGGAAAAGTCCCCCGATAACATTTATATAGGAATCGCAGCCGGAGACCGGGAGTCCTCCCCTTTTTTCAAGAACTGCCAGAAGCATCGCAGCCCTGTTATAATCAAGTCCGTTGCTGCGTCTGGAGGGGTTATAGTTTGCCGGACATAAGAGAGCCTGAACCTCCGCCAGAATTGGCCGGCTTCCCTCGATAACGCAGGCCACACAGGTTCCGGGGCTGTTTTCCGGTCTGCCTGAGAGCAGCATTTCAGAGGGATTTTTCATGCATTTCAGGCCCTTGTCCGCCATCTCAAAGACACCTATTTCATTGGTAGATCCAAAACGGTTCTTTGCGGCCCGCAATATTCTGAAGCTTGTACTGCGCTCACCTTCAAAGAAGAGCACGCAGTCCACCATATGCTCCAGCACCTTCGGGCCTGCAATGCTGCCTTCTTTATTTATATGACCCACAATGAAGACGGTCTGCCCCCTCTCCTTGCCGGTGCGCATAATCCGCATCGTGCAGTCCCTCACCTGTGTGATGCTGCCGGGGACAGAGCTGACGGTGTTGTCAGATACTGTCTGAATTGAGTCAATTATAACGACATCAGGAGAGACACTCTCCATACAGGCTATTATATTGTCAATATCGGTCTCTGAGAGGACATATACTTCTTCGTTGTCAATGCCAAGTCTTGTGGCCCTGAGCTTCAGCTGCCGTTCACTCTCCTCGCCGGTGACATAGAGGATCTTTTTATCCCGGCTGAGCTCTCCGCACATCTGGAGAAGCAATGTTGATTTTCCAATTCCCGGGGCACCGCTGACGAGCACAAGCGAGCCCACAACGGCCCCGCCGCCCAATACCCGGTCAAATTCAGAAATTCCGGTGGAAAAGCGGATCTCTTCTGTGGTGTCCAGCTCGGAAAGCTTAGTCGGAAGCCGGGGGTCTCTGAAACTCCTGACGGATTTATTTCTTCCGCTCCCTGCTTCCAGCTTAACTTCCTTTAAAGTGTTCCATGAACCGCAGGCGGGGCAGCGTCCCGCCCAGTTTGCAGTTTCATTTCCGCAGTCTGTGCAGACATAAATTGTCTTTTGTTTGTTTGCCATATTAATTCTCCATACTATGTCTGAATAACATTATCTCTGTATTGTATGTACGAGGCCATCATTACGGCCGCAAGAGAAGTCTGATAATCGCTGTCAGTCAGTTTTGTAATATCGGAATGATTGGATACAAAACCGCACTCTATAAGCACCGCCGGGCAGTCTGCATTTTCCAGAATATAAATATCGTCTCCGGCGGCCGGAAGCCTGCGGTTCTGAGGCTCCAGAGCCGTTTTAATGTTGCCGTACAAAAGCTCCGCAAGCTCTTCACTCTGTCCGTTGGGTGAATACAGCACATGTGCGCCGCTGGGCTGAGCTGTGGGATAACAGTTCTGATGTATGCTTATAAGTACCGCATCAGCCGCTGAATTTATAAGCTCCGTGCGGCGCTCAAGTTCCCGATGCTCACTGTAGTCTGCCGCATCAGCTCCGCAGTTATCATCTTTCCTTGTCATCAGGCTTTTTTCACCGAAGAAGCCCGCCATGGCCTCAAGCTTCAGTGCAATTTCCAGATTTATATCACTCTCTCTTGAACCGTCCGCACCGGTGGCCCCGCCGTCCAGGCCGCCGTGCCCGGCATCAATAACCAGGGTTTTTTCCGGTGTCTCCCTAAATGTCTCCTGCCGCGGGGAAAATAAATTCAGAGAAAACGCAGTCACTGAGGCAACAACGGCGAGTGCAAGAGCAATTTCTCCGAGATTGTTTTTTCGGATACAGTTAAATTTTTTCGTCAATTCTTATCCACCTCAGAATATATAATTTTGAGGTTCGGCATTATTATATATGCTGCTTTTATTTTAGTCAAACAAATGGCCGAAAGTATTTACAGCAATATACATATAAGCCCTCCGCTTCCCTCATTGATTATCCTCTGTAAGGTTTCCTGCAGTTTAATCTTTGCGCCCTCAGGCAGCGCCTCAATTTTTGATGTAAGTCCCTCCTCTGCAATGTCATTCAGGGATTTCCCAAATATATTTGACTGCCATATTCTGTTGACATCTCCGTCAAAGCCCTGGAGCAGGAAGTTTATAATATCCTCTGAGGCGGTTTCCCCGCCGATTGCCGGTGTCACCTCTGTCTCTATATTTGTCATAAACATATGTATAGCCGGAGCATTCGCCTTGAGTTTGACGGAGTATTTGCCTCCCTGTCTCACTATCTGCGGCTCCTCGAGGTGCATCTGATCCGAATCCGGCATAACCACCCCGTAGCCTTTAGTGCGTACATCCTCAAGTGCCTGACGCAGTTTATCGTAGTCAGTCTTAACCTCGCTCATCTCTGCCAGCGTTGAGAAGAGATCCCCGTCATTATTTACTTCTATGCCGGTCTCCTCGCTTATTGTCTCGTAATACAGGCTCCTGGGCAGCTGTATGTCAACGGATATTTTCCCGCTGCCCATGTCGCTGCTCTCAATTTTAACATTGCTTATCTTATCGAAGCCGGAGAGCTCTTCAACTATTGAATAGCAGTCCTTAATTTTCACAGCGGACCGGCCTGAGTCATAAATGGCAGAGAATATTTCGGATTTCAGACTGTTTCCGACAGGCAGTGCGTCAAGCCATTCCGGAAGCTCAAACCCTATGGATTTCAGCGGGAATTCCTCCAGGACAGATTCTATAATATTTCCTATACCTTTTTCGTCAAGTTCAAGGCAGTTCACTGAGAGGCATTTCACATCATATTCATTGGAAATTTCCTCAGCCGTGCGCTTTGCATATTCAGAATCGGGGCTGGCACTGTTCATAAGAACCACAAAGGGCTTTCCAATGGCTTTAAGCTCATTTATAACCCTCGCCTCAGCATCCAGATATTTTTCTCTTGGTATGTCGCAGATGGTACCGTCACATGTCACAACTATCCCTATTGTGGAATGCTCTGCAATAACCTTATAGGTGCCCTTTTCCGCCGCATCCGTCAGGCTTATCTCATGGTCAAACCAGGGAGTTGTGACCATTCTCTCTTCGCCTTCCTCAAATTGCCCCGCAGCGCCCTCCACCATGTATCCCACGCAGTCAATGAGCCGTACAGAGAGCTCGGTGCTGTCGGATAGCCTGATTGTCACCGCATCCTCAGGCACAAACTTCGGCTCGGCGGTCATTATTGTCCTCCCTGAACCGCTCTGGGGCAGTTCATCTTTCGCGCGCTCACGCATGTAGGTATTGTCTATCTGGGGAATTACGAGAGTTTCCATAAATCTTTTGATGAAGCTTGATTTTCCGGTTCTCACAGGGCCCACAACCCCGAGCATGAAAGCTCCATTTGTCCGCAATGCAATATCACGATATATATTCGTATCAGTCATAAAAAAGCCTCCGCTCTCATGTTCTCGTTTGTACGAGTTTATGAGGAACGGGGGCTTTTTATTACAGCCGCAGTTCAGCTAAAATCAATGAGCTGATGATGAACAGCGGAAATATTGAATTTTACTTCCGGGAACTCTGTACTCAGTTTATCCCTGAGCATATATATCACGGGATTCTCAGTGCAGAAATGATCTCCGTCAATGAGATTAATACTGAGACTTTCGGCCTCGAGGAACTGGTGGTATTTTATGTCCGCAGTGAGATAAGTATCACAGCCCTTCTCCTTTGCCGCCGCTATTGCGTCACCTCCGGAGCCGCCCATCACGGCCAGCTTTGAGACCGGCAGTCCCGCATCATAATATCTCAGACCCTTGGTGTTGAGTACAGACCTGCATTTTTTCAGAAAGTCCGCAAGCATCACAGGCTCCGGAAGCTTTGTGACCCTGCCGCAGCCGTCCTCATCCAGACTGTCCAGAACCTCAGCCCCAAGTATATGGGCCAGCACATCATTTACCCCGCCTGAGCAGATGTCGAGATTTGTGTGCATTGAAATGACCGCGATGTCATTTGCAGCGAGCTTCAGAAACTTCTCGTCGCTTATTGACTTCAAAGGATTGAACAGGAGCGGATGATGAGTGATTATAAGGTCTGAGCCTTTATCTATCGCCTCATTTACCACATCATCCGTCACATCCAGACTCAAAAGAACTTTTTCCGCCCTGTTTTTCACTCTCCCAAGCTGAAATCCGGAGTTGTCGAAATCCATCTGCAGATCCAGTGGAGCAAAGGAACACAGATAATCAAAAATATCTTTAATAATTGTCACTGCACAAGACTCCTTTTATATTTTTCCCGCATATTATAAAACTCATTCAGGATTTTACGATACAGATTATATCTGGCGCATACCTTTATATCTGCAGATTCGGACATAGATGAACAGGCCTTCTCAAATCTTCCGATATATATTTCCAGTTGTTTTTCAAAGAGAGAACTTTTTGAGGCCAGCTCATAGGATCCGGTATAAAGTTCGGCGTCACTCAGTGAAATTCTGTTCCCGTACTGCACGGAAAATATCTGATATATTTCTCCGGAATCCTGCACCAGCCTCTCTTCCAGAAATTCAAAGCCATTGCATGCCAGCCAGAATCGCAGAATTTCAGGCTTTGTCATGGGCTGAAGAATAATCCTGTAAAACCTGTGCATACACCATTCGGCCCTGTCAAGAATGCCGCAGATATTATCTCCCCCCATGCCGGCAATAACAATGGTGTCCACAAGCCGGGGATTGCACTTTTCAAGGCCGTCACACAAAAGAAATGTAATTTTATTCTCGACCCCCGCCTCGCAGGCTGTATGGACAGCTTTACGGAGCGGTTTTTCATTTATGTCTGAGGCAATTATGTTCCCGCTGTAACCGTCAAGGGCAAGCTGTGTGGGAAGATAGGCGTGATCTGTGCCTACATCAATGACGCCTTTTCCCTCCGGTATCATAGAGAGTATACAGGACAGCCGCTTATTCATTTGCCCACCTCCAGCTTTCAAAATATTAAATTTGCCACAGCCGAAGCTGTGGCATTAAAATTCTAATCAGTTTTCCCCTTAAAATCAAAGGGACTCAAGATAAGCCTTGAGGCTTACAAGGAACTCATCAGGATCATATCCGTGAGCGGCACAGGCCTGCTCAATATTCTCGCCGCTGGAAAGGGCACAGCCCATGCAGTGCATGCCGATGGCCTGAAAAGCGGGCATGGCCTCAGGGCAATTAGAAATAAGGTCAGAAATAAGTGTTTCTCTGGTAATTTCCATATTGTTTATCTCCTTTTTATTGTCAAAATAAAAAAGGGACGCCACAGCGCCCCTTTCCGGTCAGGTATATCAGCCCTGCTGCTCTTTCTCTCTCATCTTAGCAAAGCACTCGCTGCAGTAAACAGGACGATCGGATTTGGGCTCAAAGGGAACCCTTGCTTCTCCGCCGCATGCTGCGCAGACAGCAGTGTAATACTGACGGGGACCACGTGCAGCATTCTTGCGTGCATCGCGGCATGCCTTGCAGCGCTGGGGCTCATTCTGGAAGCCGCGCTCTGCGTAGAATTCCTGCTCACCAGCGGTGAAAACGAACTCTTTACCACATTCTTTGCAAACTAAGGTTTTGTCTTCGTACATTTCGAATCCTCTCTTTTGATAAAGTGCCGATTATCGGCTATATTTGCGATCAGCTCTTGCTGAGAACGCCCAATTAAGCTCCGCGCCAGAAAGCGGATTTTCAAACTGCATTGTCACATAAACTGCTCAGGTGCAGACTGCTGAAACATAATCTATAGCAAAACAAGACAAACACAGAAAATACCGCAAAGTCCCATGCTCTCTGGTCAGAACCAAGGCACCCGGAAAATCGGAAACTCAGGGAAAAGCCGATAAGCAAAACGCTATCAGAGAGAGTTGCCCAAAAACTACATGGGCAGGAAACAAAACATAAAGTGCGGGTAAGAATGCAACTGTCAAATTACCTAATATTTTAAATACATTATAATGACAGTTATAACTATTGTCAACAATTATTTTTTATTTTACGAGTAAACAGCAAAATATCATAGCTCCATCTGCTGCTGTCCGTCGTATTCTATCCCCAGATGCTCATAAGCTTTCCTTGTCACACATCTGCCCCGGGGTGTTCTTGTCAGGAAGCCCTTCTGCAGAAGATAAGGTTCGTAGACGTCCTCCAGAGTTATTGCCTCCTCATTTATGGTGGCCGCAAGGGTGTCCAGACCGACAGGACCGCCGTTATAAAACTCAATAATACTTCTGAGCATCCTCCTGTCAAGGGAATCCAGCCCCAGCTTGTCAACCTCAAGATTTGAAAGTGCCTTGTCGGCAAGCTCCCTTGTTATGGTGCCGTCCCCCATCACCAGGGCAAAATCTCTCACGCGCCGCAGCAGACGGTTCGCAATTCTCGGCGTACCCCTGGAGCGGGAGGCAATCTCATATGCGCCGTCAGCCTCGATCTTCACATTCAGTATTCCCGCGGAGCGCACAACAATACGCTGCAGCTCCTCCGGCGAATAGAGCTCCAGCCGAAGTGAGACACCGAACCTGTCTCTCAGCGGAGCGGTGAGCTGACCGGATCTGGTTGTAGCCCCGATAAGGGTAAAGCGCGGGAGATCCAGATGTATGGAGTTGGCGGAGGGACCTTTGCCGAGAATAATGTCGATGGCGAAATCCTCCATTGCAGGGTATAAAATCTCCTCGTAGGCGCGGTTCAGCCGGTGAATTTCATCCACAAACAGGATATCCCCTTCATTGAGGTTAGTCAGCATTGCAACTAAATCACCCGGCTTTTCAACAGCTGGGCCGGATGTAATGCGCATATTGACACCCATCTCATTTGCAATCACCGCTGCAAGCGTGGTTTTGCCAAGCCCCGGAGGGCCGAAAAGCAGGACATGATCAAGGGGCTCATTCCTTATCTTTGCCGACTTAATAAAAATCTCAAGATTCTTTTTAACCTTCTCCTGCCCGATATACTCGGATAAGGTTTTCGGACGGAGAGAGCCCTCGTTATTGTCCTCCGGAAGAACGGCCGCCGTGGTAATCACTTCATCATTGACTTCTTCTGAAAAATTTATACTCATTGTTTCACCTGATAAATTAAATCATTTCCCTGAGCACGGATTTAATAATCTGCTCTGCTGTCATACCGCTGACATCTGTTCTCTTTAAAACCGGAGCAATATCAGCGCTGCTGTAACCCAGCGCGGCCAGCGCAGCCATAGCATCATTGAGACTGCTGTTCTGTCCGGGGACAGCACTTACCGCAGGGGCAGCGCCCGCATCCACCGTGCCGAATTCTTTGGAAATCTTATCCTTGAGCTCCAGTATAACCCTCTGGGCAATCTTTTTGCCCACTCCCGGGGCCACGGTAAGCGCTTTTTCATCGCCGTTTGTCACCGCAAGCGCCAGTCCGTCCGGCGTATTGTATGATAAAATTGAAAGGGCGGCCTTGGGGCCTATTCCGGACACGGAAGTGAGCATCTCAAAGCAGCGTCTTTCGCTTTTTGTATAAAAACCGTACAGGTCAAAATTGGATTCCCCTATTCCCTCTGCTATGTACAGCTTGACCCTCTCCCCGGATTTGACATTGGAAAGTGTATTCGCCGTGGCGTTCAGGGCAAAACCCAGACCCTGGCAGTCAACAACAACGAGGTTCTGCTCAATATCTGTGACTGTTCCCTCTATGTGGTAGAACATTCTGCGTCTTCTCCTTTGTACAATAGTGAAGTGCGGCTGCGGGCATGGCAGAGTGCCAGGGCGACGGCATCCGCCGCATCATCCGGCTTTGGTGCGGCAGAGAGGCCGCAGAGCCTGCGAACCATGTCCATGACCTGTCTTTTTTCAGCCCTGCCGTAGCCAACGACAGACTGTTTGACCTGCAGAGGCGTATATTCAAATATTTTAACTCCGCATTTGGCACAGGCGAGCAGTATAACTCCCCTCCCGTGGGCTACGGCAATGCCGGTGGTAATATTTGTATTAAAAAACAGCTCCTCTATGGAGACAGCATCCGGTTTGAACATCTCCAGCAACGAGCACATATCGTCATAAATCTGAATCAGACGCTCAGAAAGATTTATATGCGCAGGAGTTGTTATAACCCCGCAGTTAATGAGCCTGTAGCTGCTTTTGTCTGTGTCAAGAACGCCAAAACCGATGGTTGCAATTCCCGGATCAATACCCAAAATGCGCATCATATCACATCCCGCATAAATTTTAGCATAATCAGTTATTTATAGCAAGGCAAAAAGGAAAGCCGGTGCAATGCACCGGCTAGATATTATATTACATCATGCCATGGGATGAGCCTTATTATATACATCCTTGAGCTGTTTTTTAATGAGATGGGAATAAACCTGAGTTGAAGAGATATCGGCGTGTCCCAGCATCTCCTGAATAGCATGGATATCAGCCCCGTTTTCCAGAAGATGGGCAGCAAAGGAGTGGCGCAGGGTGTGGGGAGTTATATCCTTCTCAATTCCGGCTTTTTTAGTATAAAACTTTATAATTTTCCAAAAGCCCTGACGGGACATGCGCTCGCCGCTGACATTCACAAAGAGTGACTGCTCCTCCGGAGTGGCTATCATCTGGGGCCTTACGAGATTTATGTACTCGCTCACTGCCTTTACGGCCGCGGGATAGAGCGGGATATAACGGTCTTTATTCTTTCCCACGCAGTGAATAATTCCGGCGCCCAGGTTCACATCTCCGATATTCAGATCAATAAGCTCGGTCACGCGAATTCCGGTTGCATAAAGCAGCTCCAGCATGGCCCTGTCTCTGTAGCCCTTCGCATCAACGCACTGGGGCTGTGCCAGCAGGAGCTCAACCTCCTCGTTTGTAAGTATCTGGGGCAGCTTCTGGGTGCTCTTTTCAGGCACAAGCTTCAGGGAAGGATTTTTATCAAGCAGCTGCTTTATACATAAATGAGTATAAAGACATTTTATTGAGGCGATGCTTCTTGACACTGTGGCAACAGATTTCCCGGCAGAACGCAGATGGTCAATATATTCGCCCAGGTCTTTCTCGGTGGCAGAGAAAATATTGTCACTGGTATTGGCATCAAGATATTCTCCCAGCTGACGTATATCCCGAAGATAGGAGCTGAGGGTGTTTGCCGATGCCTTTTTCTCCGTGGTCAAATATTTCTCAAATATCTCTATGACCTCTGTGTTCTGCATACAAACGCCCTTCTTTCAGAAAGTAAAGTAACTAAATGTAACTATATTATTTAAACACCCGGAACTTGGAAAGCCTTGATATACAAGCTTAATTTTGAAGTTTACCCGCTGAATAAATAAAAAATCAATTAACATAATTGATTGTCTGGTAACAATATATTACAAAGTTGCAAATAAATCAAGTCTTTTTTTCAATTTTTTAATAATTTTTTTCGTTTATGTTAACTGTTGTAACTTTTAAGACACAATAACTGGTGCAGAATGATATTTTTGAAACTATATGACACCAGATATAGAAAAAAATAATTTCAAAAATAATTTTAATTATTTTTGAAATTATGTAAATCTGAGTTATTCAGCGGTGCACCGATAAATTATTTCTTTTCTTCCTCTTCCCCGCAGGGCAGAAAACGCTCCCTGTCAGCGAACCCGCAAGAGTAAAAGTGACAAGGCTCAAAACACTGCCGGCCTCTATCCCCCCGCTGTCAATTATAAAGGCAAGGGTAAGGGCCAGTATAATTATTGCCGTCCCCGAGATAAGGCCGGTGTACAGCGCCGCTTTCTGTCTTTTCCTCATGGCCGCTGCACCTGCGATAGCGCCTGAGATAAAAGTTATGGTCGAACTTATATACCCTATTCCCGCCTCCCCCACCATGAGGCGGCTGACCGCAAATGAGGCCGCAAGCAAAAGCGCGGCAGCTGAAACTGCCCAGGTGAAAACTGCCGACAGCAAAAATTTAGCCTGCGCAGTTCTTGCGGTATTTTTATCAATTGATTTTTCCAATAAAACACCCCCATACTTAGGACTTAATACATCCTATTTGTATGGGGGTAAATTCATTCAGAAAAATTATTTCTTTTTCTTCTTGTTTCTCGCCTCAGCCTCGGCGGCTTCAATCCTTGCAGTAGTGGAAATTGCCCATTTCTTTGCCTGAATACGAACTCTGTCTTCGCCGGTCTCGAAAGTGATAGTATCCTCGGTAACCTGAACGATCTTGCCGGTCAGTCCGCCAATAGTGGTAATCTCGTCGCCCAAAGTGAGGGAGTTGCGCATCTCTTCGGTCTTTTTCTTTCTCTTATTCTCCGGACGGATTATAAGGAAGTAAAAGACGGCAAACATCAAAACGAGCATCAACAGCATAGAACCGCCGCCGGCACCTGCGCCGGCAGGGGCAGCAGTCAAAAATAACATACCTGGTACCTCCAAAAATAATATGTGCCTATTATACAAGCTAAATTTAATTTATTCAAGACCATTAGATACGTTTATCTAAAATTTCAGAATATTCACGGCGAAAGCTTTCAAAACTGCCGTTGTCGAGGCTGTCTCTTATTCTTTTTGTCAGATTGTTGTAGAAATAGAGATTGTGTATCACGGCCAGACGCATGGAGAGCATTTCCTCTGCTTTAAAAAGGTGCCTCAGGTAAGCCCTGGAATATCTGCGGCATACAGGGCAGCCGCATTCCGGATCAATGGGCCGTTCATCTCTCTCGTATTTCTCATTCTTTATATTGATTATACCGTTCCAGGTGAAAAGATGTCCGTGTCTGCCGTTTCTGGCCGGCATGACACAGTCAAAGAAATCAACTCCGCGGTAGACAGACTCTATAATATTGCCGGGGGTGCCGACACCCATGAGATAGCGCGGTCTGTCCTTGGGCATATACTCCTCAACCGCCTCAATGGTGTCATACATCTCCTGATGTGTCTCACCTACTGCAAGTCCGCCTATTGCATAGCCAGGCAGATCCAGATCTGCAATTTTCTTCATGTGTTCAATACGGACATCGTGAAAAACTGCACCCTGATTTATCCCAAACAGCATCTGGCCCGGGTTTACGGCGTCTTCGCGGCTGTCATATTCACTCAGGGCTTCCTTGCAGCGTTTCAGCCAGCGGTAGGTTCTGTCACAGGATTGCCGGACATACTCCTTCGGTGAAGGAATCTTGATACACTCATCAAAAGCCATAGCGATATCTGAGCCGAGATTGGCCTGAATCCTCATGCTCTCCTCCGGCCCCATAAAAATATGTCTGCCGTCGATATGAGAATTAAAGTACACGCCTTCCTCGGTGATCTTCCTCAGTTTGGCCAGAGAAAAGATTTGGAAACCGCCGCTGTCAGTGAGAATCGGCCCGTCCCAGGTCATGAATTTATGGAGTCCGCCCATATCCCTGACGAGCTCATCTCCCGGCCTCAGGTGGAGATGATAGGTATTTGAAAGTTCCACCTGGCAGCCGATATCTCTCAGGTCCTTTGCGGAGAGAGCGCCTTTTATGGCGCCCAGCGTGCCTACATTCATAAATACGGGGGTCTGAACCTCTCCGTGAGGCGTGACAAAACGCCCCCTTCTGGCTCTCCCCTCCTGCTTCAGTAATTCATACACAGAAAAATCCTCCCACAGTCCGGTCAGCTTATAAACATGGCATCTCCAAAGGAGAAGAAGCGATACCTCTCCTCAACAGCAACCTTGTAGGCATTGAGAATATGCTCTCTGCCCGCGAGAGCAGATACAAGCATTATCAGCGTGCTCTCCGGCAGATGGAAGTTGGTGACAAGAGCATCTATGCATTTAAACTTGTATCCCGGATATATGAAAATATCCGTCCACTTTGAACCGGGATGCAGAACACCGCTGTCATCGGTAAAGCTCTCAAGGGTTCTGCAGGATGTGGTGCCAACTGCAATTACGCGGCCGCCGTTTTTCTTTGTTTCGTTGACGGTGCGGGCCACATCATCGTGGACAATGCAGAGTTCGGAATGCATCTCATGATCTTCTATCTCGTCCTCTTTTACAGGCCGGAAGGTGCCGAGGCCCACATGAAGGGTGACGTAGCAGATTTTGACGCCCTTTTCCCTGATCTTATCCAGCAGATCCACGGTAAAATGCAGGCCGGCCGTGGGTGCCGCCGCACTTCCCAGCTCCTTGGAATACACGGTCTGGTAGCGCTCCGAATCCTTCAGTTCCGCCTTGATGTAGGGCGGGAGAGGCATTTTCCCTAGGTGCTCCAGAATTTCAAGGAAAATTCCCTCGTAGTTGAATTTGATAATTCTGTTTCCGCCCTCCGCCACAGATTCAACCACAGCCGTCAGCTCGCCCTCTCCGAAGCTGAGCTCGGTTCCAGGCTTTGTCTTTCTTCCGGGACGGCTAAGGCATTCCCAGCGCCCTTCTCCAAGATCGCGGAGCAGCACAATCTCCACTGTCCCGCCGGTGGGTCTGGTTCCGAAAAGTCTGGCAGGAAGGACCCTTGAATTATTCAGGACAAGGCAGTCCCCCTCCCTCAGATAATCCGGAAGGTTATAAAAATGCCTGTGTTCAATGTCCCCCGTCTCCTTGTCCAGCAATAAAAGGCGTGAGGCATCTCTGTGCTCCAGAGGAGTCTGTGCGATAAGCTCTTCCGGAAGGTAAAAATTAAAATCTGATTTTTTCATGCAACATATGCTCCGATAAACATAATCTAATAATATCTTCAGGGCCGCAGACATAAAATTTCTGAGATACAGCGTGCCGGTACAGTTTACAGCTGCGGTGCAGGCCTGTCTGCCGCCTGTGAATGCAGAATATACGACTGCTGACAAGTGATTATAGCAGATTAAAATATATTTTTCAATGATTTGGTAATAAGCCGTCACTTCAAATAATACTATATTGGTGTTGAATAAATTCAGTTATCAGGAGGATATTATGGTAAAAACACCTGTGTTTAAAGGCTCATGCACGGCCATCGTCACGCCCTTCACCGAAAACGGCATAGACTATGAACAGCTGAAAAAAAACATAGATTTTCAGTATGAAAACGGAACAAGTGCAATAGTCGTCTGCGGCACAACTGGAGAAAATCCGAACATAAGCGGGAATGAATATGAAGAGCTCCTGCGTTTTACAGTCAGAGAGAACAACAAGCGCATGAAACTCATCGCCGGTGTAGGCAGCAACAACACGAAAACAGCTCTGAGAAATGCCGAAACTGCAAAATTTATAGGCGCTGACGCCATACTCATGGTGACGCCCTACTATAATAAGACCACTCAGAGCGGACTTGTGGAACATTTTACTTATGTGGCCGACAGGGTAGATATTCCCATGATTCTCTACAATGTGCCCAGCCGCACGGGAATCGGAATAAAGGCGGACACATATGCGGAGCTCTCAAAGCACCCAAATATTATCGGCGTAAAGGAGGCCTCGGGAAATCTCAGTCTTGTTGGGGAAGTAGTCAGCCGCTGCGGAAACGACCTATTTATCTGGAGCGGGAACGATGACAACACCATACCGATGATGGCGCTGGGTGCCCTTGGAGTGGTGTCGGTGGCATCAAATATAGTGCCCGGTGCCGTCGCGAAGCTCTGTCAGCTGTGTCTGGACGGAGATTTTACCGGAGCAGCTGAACTGTATACCAAATATTCAAAGCTTTTCTCTGCACTGTTCATTGAGACAAATCCCATCCCCGTTAAGGCAGCAATGAAAATGCTGGGTATGGATTCCGGTATACTCCGCATGCCCCTTGTAAATATCAGTGAAGAACACAATACATATCTGAGAAATGTGATGCGGGAAGCCGGTTTAAACGTATAGTATTATCCATATACAAAATGTATATGGATAATACAGATTGTATATTGTGTCAAACGGGTAACCGGCTTTCACTGATAAAAGCATTGTAGTTTAATAGCATAAAATATTAAAATACAGCCGCTCCCCTGTCATAAAGGGAACGGCTGCATTTTGATTGTCTGCATAATGTATCAGGTTATAAAGCAGATACTTACAATTCTATTCTTTTAAATTCATCGGGGCGAACTTCAGGGTATTTCATGGAGCATACCCCAATATGAAATTCCCCCGCTGCTGCATGCCACATGCCGGCTGTCTCAAAAACGCTGAAACCGGAGAGCGGAATCTTCAGGCCCATGCCGCGTGCTTTTATATAGCTCTCTTTGAGGCTCCAGAGCTCTGTAAAGGCATACTGCCTGTCGGGATGTGATTCTATATACTTTCTCTCATCTTCCCGGAAAATGCGTTTTATGAGCTTCTCGCTGCCGTCTGAAGTAATCTGTATGTCGATTCCGATCTCTCCGTCCGATACAGCGCAGGCAGCCATGTTTTTTGAGTGGGAAAGGCTGAAGAAGAGCTCCCCTCCCCTCAGTTCTGGCTTGCCGTACTTTCCTGTTACAATGTCCGGCGGAATTCCCATGCCGGGCGCAAGTCTCTGTATCGCATAATTCAGAAGGAGCCCTGCGCCGATACTCTGCTGTCTCTGCATTTTCCCCTTCAGATTTTTCAATCTGCTCATTCTGTAGTCTGACAGCGTATATTCTCCGAAAGCATC
>JBMNPZ010000037.1:0-12777 GCA_050943875.1 Candidatus Limivicinus sp.
GGGGAATGGGATTTTACCGTATCCCCATACGCGGCAGAATCCTGAACCGCACCGACAGAGGGGGAGGCACAGCGGAGCACATGCTCATAGTTCTGCCTGTTCCTCTGCATGGCCACGGCCTGTTCAATGGTGTACTGAGTAAATGAATCGATAAGCAGAGCAAGCTTTTCAAGCTTTGAATACTCTATTTTCGGGACCTGCTCATAGAGATCGTCGATGTACTCATTCAGCCTGTTATTTCTCCAGGTCTCAGAGCTGTCACTTCCGCTCAGGAGGGACGGAACCCGGATCTTCTCACTGGAATCCTCGATGATAACCTGCCCCAGAAGTATTGCCCCCAGATAATTGTCACCCACAACAATGGGTACAGAGGCATTGACAATGTTGTTGTGACAGCAATAGAGAAGTGGCCTGTTGAGTCTTACAGCCTCGAGGCCGGCAAAGACATCACATTTCACACAGCGCTTCCTCTCTTCCGGATTGGAACGTGCAGCCAGGCAGAACAGTCTGAAATTATGGCTGCTGACCACGGGCACGCCCTCATAGTCCACCATAACAACAGCAACATCAAAAGTTGATGCTATCCTCTCAAGAATCTGGTTCACCTTTTTTAAATTGAAAATGTCTTCTAATTTATAATCCATGATATATCCCGTCTCCATGATGTACTCACGCCTATCTATTATATTACGAAGCTGAGCTTTTGCAATCAAAGGGTGTTGCACAAATATGAGACTATTTGGTGGTAGAATATTGATAAAAGCAAAAAAAGGGGAATCAATAACATAAATCAACCATCAATTTACATATTGTGGATATTACTAATATATCACGGTCAAATCATCAGCAATATTTTTAAACTCAGACAAATGTGAAACTTTAAAGGTAAATTACTGGGCCAGTTTCGGGATCACCTGCGTATAGACGTAACCGCAGGTAGCACATTTATTTACAATTTTTCCCTCACTCGTGGCTGTGGGTCTGACAAACGAGAGAGTGACCCAGGTATGTACATGCGGGCAGATACCGACACCGTGCTCCTTCCCGTTGCACAGGGGCTCACGGCAGTTTTTGCACATGCTGTGGTCTGTACCGGAACTGATGCAGTGACCGGCGATGCCGCACTCGGGAACTCCGTGCTCTTCGGGCTTGAAGCCGGGTGCACAGCTGAAATGCCCGCAGGGGAGAAAATGAAATTCTCCCTCCTGATTTTTACCGCACTGGGGACAGGGACAGTCTGTGACAAGTTCACCGTCCGAATTCTTGCAGACCCTGAGGTCAAATTTTATGAGCTCATCACCGAGCCTGTTGCTGAGACTGAGCTGAGTGCTGCCCTCTTTTATCGGGTAAAAGTCTGTATATGAGCGGAAAAACACATTTTCGGGATTTATACAGCACATATAGAAACCGTTGTTTGCTTTTATATATTCTCTGACTGCTGTGATGCTCCCGTCCGGATTTTCAAGGAGATTCAGCTTCAGCTCGCTTATGTCGGCCCAGTTCATCAGATTGCTGCCCCAGAGCTCATTGAATTTATCTGAGCATCTGGTTTTGAGCTGCCCGGTTATGACTTCTTCTCCTCTGGTACACTCGAATGCGCCGGGTGTTTTGCTGAGACATATCATGGTCCCTGCGGATTCGCCTTCAGAGGAGCCGGATTTTATTTTCTGCCCCGATTTAGCTTCCGTGGCGCCCGAGAAATATTCACCTGTAAACTGCCCGTCGGAGTCGAAATCACTCTCCGAAATTTTCTCACCGTCCAGGAAAGTAAAGCGGCGCATCCTTCTCCCCGGAGCAAACAGATTTTTCAGTGTAAGCTCTGAGTTGCTGAAAGTAAAACACAGGTCGTCTCCGCTGCGGAAAACAGAATCGGCGGCTGAGAGATAAAAATCTCCCGAGTATTCAACACTCTCATCGGTATTTATATTCACTATCTGCCAGTCACCGGGCTTTTTTACATTCCCCAGGGCAGAGGCAGGGGGAGAGAGGGCCAGTATTAAACAGACTGCCAGCACCGCAGAAAAAAGTCTTTTTATTTTGCCCACCTCTTTGATAATGAGATAAAACATTATTTGGCAACTGCCCTTATAAACTCAGGGCAGCGGACAGGTTCCGGAGAAAAAATATAAAAGTACTGAAGGGTCTATTCAGCTCTGCTGCGTTTTTCTGTGTCTCCTGCCGCGGAATCCAATTATGTCCATTACGTGTAGTTTATAATAATATAAATTGTTTTTCAATACTTAAATAACATGTAAATCCTGCCGCAGATATTTTTTAATCTCGGCCCGGCAGTGTTTTTCCTGAGCTGTGCCGGAAGGGCAATATAGCGCTGGCCGTCCGCAGTGCCGAAGAGTGTGCCGTCGCCCTGACTGAACCAGAGCTGCTCTGACCCTGAATCATCAGATGTCACGCCGTCGGATTTCGCCTCAGGCTCCTCCTCCGGTTCGTCTGCTGCAGCGGGAATTATATTTATATCCGTCTCCCGGGAGAGAGCGTCATCTCCGGCTTCATCATCTGCTGCACTGCATTCCGGGAGCAGACCCCGTGGCGCCGCATACTCAATATTTCGGGGAAAGTCCTGCATATCCAGACGGCTCAGCTTTCGGCGGATATAGAGCTTATTCCCCCTGGGCTCCATGAGCCCGAGACAGGCCTCTCTGCCGTCTCCGTACACGGAGATCCTCAGCAGCTCGTCACGATAAGGCGCAGAAGCCTCAAACACTGTGAAGAGTCCCTCTTTCCGCACCTTCAGTTCCCCGCAGGTGCTGCCTGAAATTATGAGAGGATAATCCATGCCAAGCCTCCAAGCAGTAAAAATGTTCCCGCCCAAATATATGAGCGGGAACATCCGGTTATACTTTTCAGCCCTCAAGCCCGAAGCTTACGGCCAGGGCAGAGTCCACAGCATTCATTGTGCTGTCGTCAAGCCGTCCCATACGTTCTCGCAGACGCGATTTATCAATGGTGCGTATCTGCTCCAGCAGAATCACACTGTCTCTGTTTAAACCCACACTCTGGGCTGTGAGCTCTATGTGGGTGGGCAGCCGCGCCTTACCGATCTGGCTTGTAATGGCGGCAGCTATCACAGTGGGGCTGTGCCTGTTGCCGGTGTCGTTCTGCACTATCAGTACGGGACGCATGCCGCCCTGTTCACTGCCTACGACCGGGCTGAGGTCGGCATAATAAATATCTCCTCGTTTGACCATGTGTTTCACACTCCGTGAAAATTATAGCCCATTACATACTATGTAACAGCACTATAATCTTCCCACATTAGGAGAGTATTTATACATTTTGATAATTTGGCTCAGATAATAAAGCCGCCGTCCACTCCGAGAACCTGACCTGTGATGTATCCGGATTCGGCGAGAAAAGCGATGGCCTTTGCAATTTCTTCAGGTCTGCCGAGGCGGCCCATGGGGATGACCTCATTTTCAAGCATGTCCACCGTATCCTGTCCCAGCATTCTGGACATGTCCGTGTCAACGGCGCCGGGGGCGACACAGTTCACGCGGATATTTGAGGGGGCAAGCTCGGCCGCCAGTGAACGGCTCAGGCCTATTACCGCGTGCTTGCTTGCGGCATAGGCGGACTCACAGGAGGCGCCGTGGCTGCCCCAGATGGAACTCACATTTATGATGCAGCCCTCGTGCTCATGGAGCATAGGGGGCAGCACAGCCTGCGTGCAGTTGAAGCAGCCGCCCAGATTTACATCCATGGTCCGCTTCCATTCCTCAGGGCTTATGTCCTGAAACTGATTTACCGTGGAAATCCCTGCATTGTTTACAAGGAGGCTCACATCGCCGAAATTTGACTGAATGGCTTTTATCATGCTGTCCACCGCTGTACGGTCTGACACATCAGCCCTGAAGGACATGGCCTGAAATCCCTGAGCTCTGAGCTTTTCTGTGAGGGCCTCTGCCAGATCCCGGCGCTCAATATAATTTATGCACACGGCGTAGCCTTTTTTTGCCAGCTCCTCAGCGGCGGCGGCACCGATTCCCCGGGAGGAACCGGTCACAAGTGCGATTTTTTTCATTCCTTTTCAGCCTCTTCAGATACACCGGACTCAGCTTCAAGCTGACTGAGCATAAGGGAGCTGCTGTAATCTGCCAGCTGACTGCTGCTCAGCTCCGCGACCTTTTCTGCCGGTATCACCTCAAGTATGTCCATATAAACATCGGTCGCTCTGAAGGGAAAACGTTTTTTAACATTCTCTGTACCCCTGACACAGGCTACGACCACCGGTACCTTAGCCTTCTGGGCAATCTTAAAGGAACCCGCATGGAAGGGGAGCAGCCCGCCGCCCCTGTTTCTTGTACCTTCAGGGTAAACGGCGATGGAGCACATATCCTTTTTCAGATATTCCACAGCCCGAAGTACGGTCCTCAGGGCCTTGCGGTCATTCTCCCTGTCTATGGGGAGAAAACCCGCGCCGTAGGCAATATTTCCCACTATGGGGATTTTCATGTTTGAGGGCTTTGAAATAAAGGATATATTATATTTATCCAGCTTCTCTATCACAATAAAAGGGTCGAATATTGAGCGGTGGTTGCACACAAAAAGAAAGCGCCCCTGAGAGGGCAGTTTTTCAGTCCCGCTTACATGGGAATGCACGCCGAAATAGCTCATAAAGAGACTTGCAAAGGCGGCACAGCCCACCCGGCAAAAGCCGCTCTGCTTCTTAATGGGCTTTTTTTTGTTTACAAAAAGAGCACCCACACCCAGTATAAGGATGAACAGCAGATTGAGCGCCAGGAACACCACTGCAAAGATAATAAGTACAGGCAGCACTGCATGCCTTACGGCAAAGAAATAGATAAGGGATACCGCAAGGGCAATCAGAGAAAAAATTATAACAAGCATGATACACTCCGGTATATAATCAATAATAGTTACATGATAGCACTAAACTATTTTTTGCCAATAGCTAATCAAAATTTTTGTCGGAAAGTTTACAAATTGCCATTATAATCTTGACAATTACAGCCGCAGCTTATACCATATAAAGCAGAGTGATTTGTGTATGGAGGACTGGGCCTTGTGTGAAAACAGCACTGCGCAGGGTATTCCGGCAGCCCGGGATGCCGGGGAGTATGAGCTTATAGAGAGACCCCGGGGAAAGAATTCAGAAGCCGATTTCTGCATCACTCTCAGCGAGGACTGCATGCGCCCCTATATTGAACCGGGGCAGACAGTGTATGTGCAGGCCTCTGTCCCTCTGGAGGAATTTGACGCGGGTATTTTTTACCTGAACGGGCGGATTTTCTGCCGTCAGTGGTGTGAGGACTGCATGGGTACACTTCATCTCCTTGCGGCCGACCCCTCCAGGGCCGATGCAAATATCAGTGTTCCGGCAAAGGACAGGGGAAAATGCCTGTGCCTCGGCCGCGTTATGCTGGAGGGACATCTCCCAAGACCTGCATATTACTGAATTTATCTTTATTAAAGCAGCTTTTTATTTTATTACGCCTGAATTTGAGTACTGATATTTCTTATGATTACAGGAGCTGAAAAGTTATGGGACTAAGCAATGTATTGGCCCTTCTGGGCGGTGTCGCTCTTTTCCTCTTTGGCATGACCCTCATGGGTGAGGGATTAAAAAAAGTCGCCGGCAACAGTCTGGAGCTCATCCTTTTCCGCCTCTCAAGCACCCCGCTGAGAGGTCTTCTTCTGGGCACAGGAGTTACTGCAGTGATTCAATCCTCCTCTGCCACCTCGGTGATGGTGGTGGGCTTTGTCAACTCCGGTATGATGAAGTTCGAGCAGGCGATTTCCGTTATTCTGGGTGCCCTGATAGGCACAAGCGTGACGGGCTGGATAATCTGCCTCTCCAGTATCGACAGCAGCGGCTGGGCCTCGCTCCTCTCCACTGCGACGATTTTTAACGTGATTGCCGTAATCGGAATCATCCTGAGAATGTTCAGCAAAAAGACGGTCCGCAGGCACACCGGAGACATCCTTATGGGCTTTGCTGTCCTGATGTTCGGCATGCAGGCGATGAGTTCTGCCGTGGCTCCCCTGAGGGAGAGTGAGGCTTTTATAAATGTTCTCACAAGCTTTTCAAACCCGTTTCTGGGCATACTCGTGGGCGCGGCGATTACAAGCGTACTTCAGAGCGCCTCTGCCGCCGTTGGTATTCTGCAGGCCCTCTCCATGACAGGGGCTGTGAATTTCGCCACGGCATACCCCATAATTCTCGGTATCGCGATAGGCGCCGCCGTGCCTGTGCTGCTCTCCGCTCTCGGGGCGAAGGTAAACGGCAGACGTACCGCCTTTGCCTATCTCACCATTGAGGTGCTGGGTGTGCTGCTCTGCGCCGCCCTCTTCTACGGCTTTGATGCTGTTTTTGATTTTGAGATAAAGAGCTCGGTTATGAATCCGGTGAGCATTGCGGCACTGAACTCGGTGTTCCGCCTTATAACCGCGGCGGTGATGCTGCCCTTTATAAAGCAGCTTGCGGCCCTCATAAGGTTCTTTGTAAAGGCCAGCGATGAGGAGATTTCTGCCGACAAGGAGTTTGACAGACTTGATGAGCGCTTCCTTGAGCACCCCGCCCTTGCAGTTGAGCAGAGCCGTCTGACAGCAAATTCCATGGCCAAGACGGCGCGGGATAACCTGATCCACTCCCTGCGGCTTATCGGAAATTACAAGCCGGAGGAGTTTGAAAAAGGTGAGCGGGTAGAGGATCTGATAGACCGCTTTGAAGACAGGCTTGGGAACTATCTCGTGAAGGTCAACGGCCACGAGCTCACGCCGGAGCAGAACAGGAGAGTTTCGGACTATCTCCACACAATCAGTGACTTTGAGCGCATAGGTGACCATGCGATGAATGTCGCCGAGAGCGCGCGGGAGATGTATGATAAAAAGATTCACTTCTCACCCCAGGCCCAGAAGGAGTTTACTGTGCTGGCCCGGGCCGTGGAAGAGATACTCCAGCTGTCCATTGCATCGTTCATAGATGAGGACATGGAGACTGCCTACAAGGTGGAGCCTCTTGAGGAGTGTATAGATGTGCTCTGCGACCAGATGAAGCTGAGACATGTTGAGAGACTGCAGAAGGGGATATGTTCCCTTGAGCAGGGCTTTATATTCAATGATCTCCTCACAAATCTTGAGAGGGTTTCGGATCACTGCTCCAATATTGCAATTGCCCTTATTGAGCTTCAGACGAAAAGCTGTGAGGCCCATGACTATGTTATAAATCTTAAGGAGCTCCACTCCCACAATTTTGATGAGCTCTACACGGAATATACAGAGAAATATCAGATTTAAGTCCTGTATTTTCAGCCTGCCGGAGAAATCAATTCTTCCGGCAGGCTTTTTAAAAAATACATGATTTTTTAATATTTTTAGGATATAATGCTTCCATGCTTTAGTGGAGGGGAAAATATGAAATACCCGGTCTTAACCAGAATATTGTCGGCCGTGCTTGCACTTATGTGTCTTGCTATGATCATAAACGGCGCAATAAGCTTCAAAACAGCGGAGTCGGATAAAAATTCAAAAATAAGGAAATACGAAGTACTGGATGAGAAGATTGATACATACGGCAGACTGGAGAAAGAGAATAAAGGCAAGGTTCCCTACAGCAGTCTGAAGCTGGATTATGATACAAGCAAAAAAGAATACAACAAACAGGCCAAAGAGCACCAGGAGAAGGTGGCGGGCCACACCGCCGCAAACAGCGGACTGAAGAGCGGCGCTGACAAGCTCTGGGAGATCAAGGCAAAAATTCCAAATATGAAGGACAGATACATAATTGCCCAGGCCAAGCTAAGTGAATTGGAGGCCAATTCGGGCCAGCTTGCACAGGAACTCAGCAAGCTCAGCAGCCTTGCAGATAAATGCTATAGAACAGCTGCTATTCTGAGCAATCCTCCGGCGGATCCAGGCAGCCCGCCTGTGTATCCGGGCGATCCTCCCGGAGAAGGCGTTGAGGACCCCGAATATGAAGCCAGACTTGAAGCCTATAATAAGGCCTGCGAAGAATACCAGAGCAGGGTTGATGCCTACAATGAGTATCAGACTGCAAAGGACGATGTTGCCTCTATCAGGGCCGCAGTAAGCGCGGTTGCTCCGGATGCAGTTCTACCCGAAGGCAATGATGCGGAGATGCTCTATGCCGCTGCAAAACTGCTGGCCGGTATTGCCGAAAGTGATTTCGCAAGAAAGGTAATAGTGGATGCAGCGATAGCGGAAATGAAAACTGCAATGGAAGATTTGAAGGAATCAATCGGCGATTCCGACAATAAGCTTCAGGGACAGCTTGAGCTTATCTGGTATAAGATGGGCCAGCTTGATGATGAAGAGGCCGATATGGAAAAAGAGAAGGAATACCTCCAGTACAAATCTGAAATGCTGGAAGGGGAGAGAAAAAGACTGGAGGCTCAGGAGACCCTTGAGAGAAAGCTGAACTCAGCAAAGTTTACGCTTTTGGAGTATGATGAAATAGAGGAAAAAACAAAACACAGCATGGGCCTTCTGGCTGCGGCGGAGGAATATTCTCAGGAGCTCAAAACGCAGTGCGCTGAAAATTACAGGGTCAGGATTGCCATAGCCGTCCTGCAGTGCGCAGGCGGCCTGCTGGGCTTTTTGTGTATACCCGCGGCCTTTGAGAAAACAAAGAGCCGTATCCTGCTGATTGTTCCGGCAGCTCTGGCTTTTATACTTGCGGCAGTAGGGGAGGGCCTCAGTCTCGGCTTCGGCATGGGGCAGCTCTACTCCAGCCTGCCGGTAATACTGGTTTCCGTCGTATATCTTATTTTTGCAATTCCGCGGAAAAAGTATAAGGCAGTCTATGAGATTTGAGATTTAATCATATAGGGCTGTAAACAGGAAAACCAATAAGGACACGGCTGAAAACCGTGTCCTTATTTTTGCAATAATGAGGATATGAAGCAGAAAGATGATCATGGCTTTTTGTTGATAAAATTTGTTTTAAGAGGCAGATTATCTTTACAAAAGTACTGTAATATTCTATAATAAATAAAATTTTGAGCGGAGATATCAATCAGGGCAGACATTTATACCGAAAATGTAAATATCGGGCAGCATGACTTAAAAGAACTGAAATATATACATCTGTTTCTGTAAGAATTTAAAGACTGGCTGCAGCTCCAGTTAAATTATAATAAATGCCCCGATACTCATCAGAGACTTGGACGGAAATATAGAAAATTTATGCCCGCAAATACCTTTGAGTGGAAGCCAATAATAATTTATAAACAGATTTATATAAAAGCTTAATAAATACAGGGTCAGGTGAACGGAAAATGTTAAAAGTTTTGAGCGTATTCGGGACAAGGCCGGAGGCAATAAAGATGTGCCCCCTTATCCTGGAGCTGGAGCGGGACAGTGAAATAGAGAGCAGGGTCTGCCTCACGGGGCAGCACAGGGAGATGCTCATGCAGGTAATGGACATTTTCAAGGTTAAGGCGGATTATAACCTCAACATTATGAAGCCCAGACAGAGCATAACTGACATTACAGTCTCCCTGCTCAGCAGATTCGAGCCCGTGCTTAAAGAACTGCAGCCGGATCTGGTGCTGGTGCACGGGGATACAAGCACCTCCTTTGCCGCCGCCCTTGGGGCCTTTTATCAGAAAATACCCGTGGGACATGTTGAGGCCGGACTCAGGACCTTTGACATGTATTCGCCCTTCCCGGAGGAGATGAACAGGACCCTCACGGCAAGACTTGCAAGTCTCCACTTTGCGCCCACCGAGAACAACAGGAGAAACCTTGAGAAGGAGGGCGTACGGGGTCAGATTTTTGTCACCGGAAATACGGTAATTGACGCCTTTAAAACCACTGTAAAGAAAGATTATGTATTTAAAAACAGCGATGTGAGAGGCCTTGATTTCAGCGGGAAAAGAGTCATTCTTATGACCGCCCACAGGAGGGAAAATCTCGGGCAACCCCTTGAAAACATCTGCCTTGCCGCAAAACGCATAGCGGAGGAATTTCCGGATGTGGAGATTATATATCCTCTCCATATGAATCCGCCGGTCAGGGAGACCGCAGGGAGAATTCTCGGGGATGCGGAGCGTGTTCACCTCACGGAGCCTCTGGATGTGGAGGACATGCACAATCTTATGTACAGGAGCAGCCTTGTGCTGACCGACTCCGGCGGACTCCAGGAGGAGGCACCTGCCCTGGGTGTGCCGGTGCTTGTGATGAGGACCGAGACCGAGCGCCCCGAGGCCGTGAAGATGGGCACGGTGAAGGTCGTCGGCGTTGAAACTGAGGACATTTTCAACAGCGCCAGGCTGCTCCTCACGGACAAAAATGAATATGAAAAAATGGCAAAGGCTGTAAATCCCTACGGTGACGGTCATGCCAGCGGGAGAATTATTGAAGCCATCAAAAAATGGGCCGATAATCGCAGGTAAATATATGAAATTTGGTCTATGTAACTATTGATTAAATCCTGTGCATATGATAGAATTTTACTGGTGTGTGTGAGTAAACCGATACATTTTTGGTATATGCAGCGCCCAAATAAATACAGGGTAATGCTTTTGCATTACTTAGAAACTTATGGAAAAAGGAGATATAAGATGCATAATATGTTTGACACCGATGTACAGCTCCTTAAAAATAAGGTACTGTCTAAAGTGGCCAGACTGGCTTTCGAGAGAAAACTTGATCCGGTGAGTGTAATGGGCATCAGCCATGAGATTATCCCCGATGATGCAGAGCCTACTACCCGCTGCTGCATACATAAGGAGAGAGCAATCATTGACGAGCGCGTAAAGCTCGCCATGGGCGGAGATCCTGAGAACAAGGCAATAGTACAGGTGCTCCCCATAGCATGTGATGAATGCCCCCTTGACGGCATGACTGTCACCCAGAACTGCCGCGGCTGCATTGCCCACCGCTGCATGAATGCCTGCCCCAGAAATGCAATTACCTTCGGAGCGGACAGAAAGGCGCATATAGACAAGAGTCTGTGCATCAACTGCGGCAAATGCCGTGATGCCTGCTCCTACAGCGCCATTGTGAAGAGAACAAGACCCTGCATCAATGCCTGCAAGGCAAATGCCCTCAGCACCGACCCCAAGACTTCAAAGGCCAAGATCAATGAGGACAAGTGCATAAGCTGCGGCCAGTGCGTATATCAGTGCCCCTTCGGCGCAATCGTTGATAAAAGTTTTATCACAAATGTAGTAAATATTCTTCTGGACAGTGAGAACAACACCAAATACCATGTCTATGCAGTGGTTGCCCCTGCAATTGCAAGCCAGTATGACACCATCCCCGGTATGAGCACGGAGAAGTGTGTCTCCGGCATAAGGGAGCTCGGCTTCCACTCAGTAATCGAGGCCGCATGGGGCGGCGACATGGTGGCCTATATGGAGGCTATGGAGCTCGTAGAAAAGGGCTTCCTCACCAGCTCCTGCTGCCCTGCATTCGTAAATTTCATACATAAGAATTATCCCACAATAGTTCCGGATATCAGCTCAAACCCCAGCCCCATGGCCCAGATGGGCAAGGTGCTCAAGGAGATGGACCCCGGCAGCAAGGTGGTATTTATAGGGCCCTGCATCGCAAAGAAGGATGAGCAGCAGAGAAGGGCCGACAAGGTGGACGCTGTCCTCACATTTGAGGAGCTGCAGGCCCTCTTTGATGCAAAGGACATAGATATTTCCAAACTTGAGGGTACACCTCTTGACAACGCCAGCTACTTCGGCAGAATCTTTGCCAGGAGCGGCGGCCTTGTGGAGGCTGTCGCCGAGGCTCTTAAGGAGCACGGTATCCCTGAAGATCAGTTTAAGGCAGACCCCATTGTGTGCAACGGCCTTGCCGAGTGCAACAAGGCGCTTCTTATGAAGAAGGTCGGCAAGCTTAAGAACAACTTTATTGAGGGTATGTGCTGTGAGGGCGGCTGCATCGGCGGCCCCGCCTGCATTAACCACAACCCCAAGGATGCGGCAGAAGTTACAAAGTATGGCAAGACCGCCGTTGAACAGAGCATTAAGAGTGCAATTTCCGTTCTGGACGGCTTCGGAGAGGAGTAATATTGATGAAGGTACAGGTTTGCATAGGCAGTTCCTGCCATAAGCGCGGCAGCTATGAAGTTATGAGAAGGCTCAAGGAGCTCGTAAGCGAAAACGGCCTTGAGGATAAGGTCACCGTTTGCAGCGCATTCTGCCTCGGCCACTGCGAGGACGGGGTCAGCGTCGCCATTGATGACGACATTGTCACCGGCATCGGCATTGGAAATACTGACCAGCTTTTTGAGGAATATATAAAGGATCAGTTATAATTCTACTTAAAGTGCAGCGGCTGTAAGAGGAGAATATCCTTTTACAGCCGTGCCTTCTATTAGGAAGGGCCCTTGGAGAGGGGCATATAAACTACTACTATCATTTCTTGGGTTTTGATTATGGGTATTCTTCAATTTAAGGAAGTTAACTGCAAGGACTGCTATAAGTGCGTCAGAAACTGTCCGGTCAAGGCTATAAGGGTTAAAAATCATGTCGCCTCCATAATTGACAGTGAGTGCATACTCTGCGGAACATGTACGATTGTCTGCCCCCAGCATGCCAAGGAGGACCGCTGTGACGTGCCCCTTGTGCAGCAGAAAATCAGGTCCGGCAAAAAGCTCGTCGCCACTGTCGCGCCAAGCTTTGCCGCATATTTCAATATGTCCTTTGAGAGCTTCCGTGAGCTGCTGCTTGCCCTTGGCTTTGCAGATGCTTTTGAGACGGCAGAGGGGGCTTATCTTGTCAAGACAGCCTATGAGGAGCTTCTGGCAGGGGACAGACAGAA
>JBMNPZ010000038.1:0-9439 GCA_050943875.1 Candidatus Limivicinus sp.
TATGGGGATACGGTAAAATCCCAGTCCCCGAGGATTCCGCTTAAGCCCGACAATGTGCTGTTCCCGGCCCTCATGTATATAGAGGAGAATCCCGAAAAGGTTGTGGGGATGCACGAGATGGCCGAGCTCTGCCACCTGAGCCACAGCTATTTTTCAAAGATATTCCAGAGAGAGATGGGTGAGAACTTCACCGACTACGTGGGTAAGCGCAAGGTTGAGCTGGCAAAAAAGATGCTCAGGGAGAGTTCCGACAGCGTGACCTCCATCGCCTCAAAGCTGGGATTTATGGACACAAGCTATTTTATAAAGGTCTTTAAGAAGTACGAGGGCACTACTCCCCTTGTCTACCGACGTCAGAAATACAGATAAAATTATTTTACGGATCCGGGGCAAAACCCCGGGTCTGTTTTTTATATTTACCGAACGCAGCACTTGTAAAATATGTGGCCGCGTTATATAATTAAGACAGTGTTTAAAAGGGTTAAAAAAGCTGAGAATTGCACACGAATGTGAGGTTTTAAAATGATTCTTGACACATCCCGTTATATTGGAAAATGTGCATGCGGCAGGAACCACCAGCTCCGCACAAAGCTTGTTGTATGCGAGTACGGTGCACTTGATGATTTTGACAAATACATGGCCGACAGCGGGCTGTCGGGTTTCCGAACTGTAATTTACGATACCAACACCTATAATCTCCCGGGCATGAAACATATTCGGGCAGATCAGGAGATTATCCTGGAGGCAAAGGGGCTGCACAGCGAAAAAAATCTTATCGAAGAGATGATGGCAGGGCTTGACCGGACGCCTGACTATTTTGTTGCAGTGGGCGGAGGCACACTTATGGATTTCGGCCGCTACAGTGCATATAAGCTGGGTGTACCCTTTGTGGCTGTACCCACCGTTGTATCCGCCGACGGCTTCACTGCAAATATCTGCTCCATTATAATTGACGGGCATAAAAAATCCGTCCCGATGCAGGCTCCGGATGCAGTCATCTGTGACCTTGACATCGTGAGCGGCGCGCCTGTTTTTCTCACCGTCTCCGGAATTCAGGACATTCTCGCAAAATATATCTCTCTCGCAGACTGGAAGATTGCGCATTTAGTCTCCGGGGAGTATTTCTGCCAGAAGGTGTACGACATGGCTCAGGAGGCGCTGGACATTATGGTGCGCTGTGCCAGCGGTCTGAGGGACGGAAAGCCAGCCGACCACGAGGCTATGGCATATTCCCAGATGCTCAGCGGACTTTCAATGCAGATTATCTCCCACAGCCGCGCCGCCTCCGGTGCGGAGCATCTTATTGCCCACCTTGTGGAGATGAAGCCGAAAGGCTTTGAGAATGCCCACGGGATGCACGGTGAGTGTGTCGGCGTCGGCACCGTTCTCTGCGCCGAGGAATACCACCGCCTCGCTCAGATGGAATCCGTCGAAGTGAGGGAGTTTGAGCCTCTCGATGAGGCCTGGATCCGGGATATCTTCGGGGAACTGGCTGACGGCATATTTGAGGAGAACAAAAACGATGTGCTCTCCACCTTTGATCCCCACAGCATCAGTGAGCACTGGCAGGAGATAAGGGAAATAGTTGCAGGCATACCCAGTGCACAGGAGTTTACCGATCTCTTCAAAGCCATCGGTGCAAAGTACAGGCTCAGTGATATCGGTATTGACGAGAGCATGAAGCAGGATGCCCTTGCAATCTCTGCCGCCATCCGCAACCGTCTCACTCTCTGCAGGATGAGGAGACTCATCGTCGATTAAGTTTTTCCGCCGTAAATTCGGTCGGCCACGGGTCGAAGCAGGTCCGTGGCCGATTTTTATTATCATTTTAAAATATGACAGGAGCTGAAAAATATGCAGTACATAATGTCACTTGACCAGGGAACTACAAGTTCGCGCTGTATTCTCTTCGACAGGGCCGGAAATATCTGCGCATCCGTTCAAAAGGAGTTCCGGCAGATTTACCCCAAACCCGGCTGGGTGGAGCATGATGCCGAGGAGATATGGGATACTACACTTGAGGTCTCAAGGGCCGCCATGGAGAAGCTCGGCGTCTCAGCTTCTTCCATTGAAGCCATAGGCATCACAAACCAGCGTGAAACCACTGTAATATGGGATAAAGATACGGGAAAGCCCATAGCAAACGCCGTAGTCTGGCAGTGCCGCCGGACCTCGGATATAATAGACGGGCTCGTCTCCGACGGCTGCGGTGATATGATAAAGGGCAAAACCGGTCTTGTGCCGGACGCCTATTTCTCCGGCTCCAAGATAAAGTGGCTGCTGGACAATGTACCCGGCGCGAGGAAGCGGGCAGAGGCCGGGAAACTTCTTTTCGGCACCATAGACACCTGGCTTATCTGGAATCTCACCGGCGGGCGGGTTCACGTCACGGACTATACCAATGCGAGCCGCACAATGCTTTTCAATATCCACACTTTAAAATGGGATAAGGAGCTTCTGGAGCTTCTGGATATACCCGAATCCATTCTGCCCCAGGTCATGCCCTCCAGCCATGTCTACGGCAAAACAGAATTCGAGCTCTACGGCGGAGAGATTCCCATTGCCGGCGCCGCAGGAGACCAGCACTGTGCACTTTTCGGACAGTGCGGCTTCAACTCCGGCGACATGAAAAACACCTACGGCACAGGCTGCTTTCTGCTGATGAATACGGGAGACAAGCCTGTTGTATCGAAAAACGGGCTGCTCACCACCATTGCGGTGGGCTATGACGACCATGTGGAATATGCCCTTGAGGGAAGCATTTTTGTGGCAGGGGCCGCGGTGCAGTGGCTGCGGGACGAGCTGAGCGTCATCTCCACTGCCGCCGAAAGCCAGCAGTATGCGGAAAGAGTCGCGGATACTGCGGGCGGCTATGTCGTGCCCGCCTTTACCGGCCTCGGCGCACCATACTGGAGTCAGCGGTCAAGAGGAGCTGTGGTCGGCATAACCAGAGGCTTCAGCCGTGCCCACCTTATCCGGGCAACCCTTGAATCTCTGGCTTACCAGACACATGATATTGTCCGGGCCATGGAGCATGATTCCGGAATGACAATTTCCGAGCTGAAGGTGGACGGCGGTGCCTGTGCAAATGACTTTTTGATGCAGTTCCAGAGCGACATTGTGGGCTGTGATGTACTTCGGCCCAAGTGCATTGAGACCACGGCCCTCGGCGCCGCATATCTGGCGGGGCTGGCGGTGGGCTACTGGTCAGGCTGTGAGGACATAAAAAATAACTGGTCAGTGGACAGAACCTTTATCCGCACCATGGACGAGGAGAAACGCTGTGAGCTCATAAAAGGCTGGCACAGGGCCGTCAGAAGTGTGCTATACTGGGCAGAGGACGACGGCGAATAAATTCTCCGTCTTAAATGAAATTATTATTTGACAGGAGCAGACATGAATTACGACAAGCTGAAAAACTGTGAGCTTTTTCTTTTTGATATGGACGGCACGCTGTATCTGGGAGACGATGTATATCACGGTGCCGTTGAGCTCATGAATGAGCTGCCCGCACTCGGGAAAAAATATATATATCTCACAAACAACTCATCCCGTGCGGGTACGGACTATGTCACGCGGCTGCGGCGTCTGGGCTTCCCCTGCGAATCTGAAAATGTGTTTACCTCAGGAATGGCGACCGCCATGTATCTGAATCAGCGCCTCCCCGGCTGCCGGGTCTACCTTGTGGGGACTGCGGCCTTTCGCCGTGAGCTCCTCAGCTATGGCATTAAGCTCGTGGAGGAGGACGCCGATGTGGTCGTTGCCGGCTTTGACACCGAGCTTGTATATGAGAAGCTGAACAGGGCCTGTCATTTTCTCCGCCGGGGTGCCAAATTCATCGCCGCAAATCCGGACTGGGTCTGCCCCATGCCAAACGACGAGGTTCTCCCGGACTGCGGCAGCATCTGTGCCCTGCTCACCGCCTCCAGCGGGAAAAAGCCCACCTATATCGGAAAGCCGAACCGGAATATGATAGATGTAATATCAGAGATGACCGGCATCCCGAATGGAAAAATCTGCTGCGTAGGTGACAGGCTCTATACCGATATCGCGGTCGCACAGAATGCGGGCGCCGTGTCGGTGCTGGTTCTCTCCGGCGAGACAAATGAGGAGATGGTCAGGGCCGCAGACAGGCAGCCGGATTACATTTTGAAGGATGTCCACCAGCTCCATATAATTTTGAAAGAATAATTTTATCCGGGGGCGTTTTATTCAGCACCATGAAAATTACCTATATTTTTCCTGCAATTTTATTTTTGCTGCTGGCAGTGTTTTTTATGGGCCTGCCGAATCTGAAGCGCTGCACCCTGCCGGGAAGCGGGGGCTGTTCCCGCTCTCCCGACAGGACTGATGCGCTCATAATGGCAGTAGTCTCAATTCTTTATGCCGGTGTCGCCTTTACAGGACTCGGAAACACAGAATCTCCAGAGAGCTTTGTGCCCATGGAGAATTATACCGCCTTCATCCGTCTGCCGGGTGACAGCTTTCCATCAAAAATAATGCTGTTTTCCGGCGTGGGCGAGGGCTCATACCACATAGATTTCTCGGAAGACGGTCTCAGCTGGGAATCTGCCGGAGATTTTCAGCAGGAGCATGTCTCAGTCCTAAAGTGGAATGAGCTCGTGTCTGACTGTGAAACCGTACCCCGCTATGCGGCGGTTACCGGGATGGGCCCCGTATATCTGGGTGAGATTGCTTTTGTTGATGCCGACGGGGGCATTATTCCCGCCTCACCCACTGCTTTTGCCGATGAAGCTTCGGAGGCTGACAGGCTTAGTAAATATCTGGTGGATGAGCAGGACACTGTCCCGCCCTGGGAAACCTATCTGAATTCCTCCTATTTTGATGAGATCTATCACGCCCGCACAGCCTGGGAGCATCTGAACGGCATAAAGCCCTATGAGATCTCCCATCCCCCGCTGGGCAAGCTTATAATCGCCCTAGGGATAAAAATATTCGGCATGAATCCTTTTGGCTGGCGTTTTATGGGCACGCTTTTCGGCGTTCTGATGCTGCCGCTGATGTATATCATCGCAAAAAAAATGTTCGGCGGCAGAGCAGTGCCCGCCGCCTGTATGCTGGTCTTCGCCGGAGATTTCATGCACTTTACCCAGACACGTATCGCCACAATAGATACCTACGGTGTTTTCTTCATACTGCTGATGTATCTTTTCATGTACCTCTTCATCAGCGGGAGTCAGGAGTCCGGGCCCGACCGGCAGAGCCTTGTTTATCTCGCCCTGTCAGGGCTGTTCTTCGGCATGGGGGCCGCCTCCAAATGGACGGCCATATACGCTGGGGCAGGGCTCGCCGTCATATGGGCAGCCTACTGGATCATAAATCACGCTCTGGGCTTCAGGGCATTTGTAAAGAACTCACTCTTCTGCATAGTCTTCTTTGTTCTCGTCCCCTGCCTCATATACTACGTGAGCTACTTCCCCTACGGTCAGGCCGCCGGGCTCAGGGGTTTCGGGATGTTCTTTTCAAAAGAATACGCGGAGCTTGTCCTTGATAATCAGAAGTTCATGTTCACCTACCACTCGGGGCTCGTGGCGGAGCACCCCTATTCCTCCAAATGGTACCAGTGGCTTCTGGATATAAAGCCCATACTCTACTACCTCAAGTATTTCAGTGACGGCAGCCGTTCCAGCTTCGGTGCTTTCGTCAATCCCGCTCTGTGCTGGGGCGGGCTTCTCAGTCTGCCGGTGCTGGTCTATACAGGAATTTTCCGAAAGGACAGGACGGCCGCTTTTATTGTTGTGGGATACCTTGCACAGCTTCTGCCCTGGGTACTCATCACGAGGCTGACCTTTGAATATCACTACTTCCCCTGTACGGTGTTTCTCATTATGGCGCTGGGCTATGTGTTCAAGCTCATCCGCCTGGGAAACCGCCGCTGGAAATGGTATGTGGGCGGCTTTGTGCTTGTGTCCACATCGCTTTTTGTATTGTTCTATCCTGCGATCTCAGGTATGTTGGTGGACAATACTCTGGCAACAAGGCTTCTGGGCTGGCTGCCTACATGGCCGTTCTAAGCTGTAAAAGCGGTGTCCGCGGAGTCTGAGGATTTCCTCTTTTCCCCGCATTCCAGGTTCAATTAAAATTCCGGAAAAATAGTCCTTGACATTTACGGTTATATTTGCTATTATAGTGAGCGTTCTCGGGGGTATAGCTCAGCTGGGAGAGCGCTTGAATGGCATTCAAGAGGTCAGGAGTTCGATCCTCCTTATCTCCACCAGACAGGTTCTGAAATCTTAGGATTTCAGAACCTTTTCTTTTTTCTGTCTCTCTAAAGTGACCGGAAACGGCCGTTTTTCCGGTCCGCTTTCCACCCCTATACACCCTGCCTCTAATTTTACCCAATCGGGCCTTCATTGCGCTATTTTCCCTCAGAAGGCTGTTTCTGGGGGCTTTTTAACGCTCTCAGGCGCTTTTAGGCCTCATTACGTGACCATTTCTCATATTCAGCTGAAAGCCTCACTGAAGCGTTCTACGGCCTCCTGGCGTACATTATCCTGTACATGGAGATAGTGTTCGGTCATCTCTATGTCCGCGTGTCCCACTATGCTCTGTATGGTGGGCAGGTCCACGCCCAGAGCCTGCATCTGGGAAACGTATGTATGCCGGCAGCTGTGGGGCGTAAGCTCCCGGACTCCGTCGATTTCTCTTATGGCGTCCCTGAAAAGCTTCCGGAAGTAGCTGGGGTTGCAGGGCATGTCCTTCCTGCCTGCCTCCCAGATAAATTTTTTGTCGGTGTTTCTCAGGAACATCGCGCAGAATCTCAGGTTCGGCGGCACGGGTATATCCCGGTAGCTGTCTCTGGACTTGGGAGGTCCCACATACACAGTCCCCTTTACCATGCAGACAGCCTGTACGATATGAATTATGGAGCCGTCCTCTTCTATGTGCCTCGGTTCCAGGCCCAGCAGTTCCTGCGTTCTCATGCCTGTCCCAAGCATCAGCCGTATGCTGTAGCCTATCCTGTTGTAGGGAAGCTCCTTCATAAGTGTGCTTACTTCCTCGGCTGTAAAAGCTTCCTTTCTCTTGGGAGCCTCACGGCTCCGCATCTTTTCGGCAAATCTGACCGGATTTTTCAGGATCAGGTCATTGGCTTCAGCCTTGTTGAATATCTGGTACAGCATGCCGCGGCACTTTGAGACGCAGGAATCCGAGCGCCCTTCTTTTTTGAGATTTTTCAGAAACTGCTCGATATCATAGGCCTTGATTTCGCTGAGCTTTCTGTCACCAAGGTCTCTTTGGAGAATGGTCAGAGTGTATTTGTAGTTTTCCTGAGTTGTGGGAGATATATTGTCCTTGTGGTTTTCAAACCATATCCTGGACCACGTTCCGAATGTGTGCTTTACCCTGGTATTCAGACCGGAGGCTTTCTTGAACTCATATTCCCTGAACCTTTCTTTGGCCTCTTTCTGCGTATGTCCGTAAATGTAAATTATATTTCTTCGGCCATCCTCCAGATAGCCGTCCATGAGTCTCAGTTCCCATCTTCCGTCCTGTCTGTGGCGAATATTGCCTTCGCCGTTTAATCGCTTTGCCATACTACTCCTTTCTTCTGGTAATAAGAGCTTTCGCATCTTTAAGATACCACTATAGCTCTGATTATTGAAGTATGCCGGCACTGTATTTCACAGCATTCTGCATTTTCACCATGCAGAATGCTTAATTTTTATCTGCTCATCTATCCATGCCATCAGTCTGTCCCTGGGGACCAGCAGGCGCTTCCCTATTTTGAGTGTTGGGAAACTGTTATTGTGCAAAAGGTTGTATGCATTTGATCTGGATATTCCCAGAAAATCTGCAACCTCGCTGGCATTAAGTGTGAGCGGAAGCTCCTCTACAGAATTAAAATCATTTGACATTTCCATAACCTCCTGCTTCCTGTGAATCAAATATAATAATCATATGCTGCCGCTGAACAGGCAGCTGTATATGTAATTTTCAAATTTAAATGCGCTGTTAAATTGCTGCGATAAATATTTTATATTTAAATAAGTAGAATATATTCTAAATCCCAGGGGCAGAGCCTGAAGCTCTGCCCCTTTATTGCTGTTATTTTATCAGTTGTATTTGCAGCCCGCGCCCCCAACCGATCAGGGATTGCAACAGACATCCGCTCAGCCGACGGACTCATGGGACTTTTCATCCCCCGCGTGGTTCTCACCCGGCTGCCGTCTCTTAAAGACAGCAGAAGTATCATTGTACCTCCGTATAAGTCATGGCACGCAGAATATGCTGAAAGCACTCTGCTACGGCAGACATTTTATCGCTCGCCCTGCGGGTCCTGGCGCATGCTGCCGTACTGCTCTTTATACGGAGAACGTATCTGTTCAATGGTATTCAGTTTTCAAGGTGCCTGGAGAGCAGTCTCACTTTGCCCTCAATAGTTACTGTAATATCGCAGCAATTTGTTTACCTGTTTTACGGTTGTTTACAAAAAATTCACAATTTCTTTTAGTCTCCTGCCGATTCTGGCTCTGCGCCTGGAGAATGCACCCTTTGTAATTCCCAGCACCGCGGCAATACTGCAGTCGTTCTCCCCTGCTATCATGAGCTCAGCTATCTCTCTCCCGTCCGGATCAATTTGTTCCATAGCGGACAGCACTTCTTCCAGAAAGTAACGGCGCTCTGTGATTAATGCGGGATCACTTTCTGTGTCTGCTATTTCATAGCCGAAATTATCTTTGAGTCTCTCCAATGACACCTCATCCCCCTCCGTTCTGTATTTGCACATACCACAGTCTCCGCTGCATTTTTTCCAGTCTCTGTTCCTGCACTGTCCGTGCAGTCTTGCAAAATTAAAGGTATTCCATATGGGATGATAATACGCATAGTAAACATCATCTGTTACAGGAACAGCCTGACCCTGGATATGAATAATTTTCCGGTCTTTCTCCACGATGATTCCTCCTGTTTTTATTTCCATATAAAAATAAAATGGCCGGGCACAAAACCCAAAGAGGATCTCTCCTCATCAGGATTCAGTGCCCGGCCATTTGGTGACTCGTTGGGCTGCTTTGATGCAGCCACGGACCCGTTGCTCGGTGCGTCTGTTAAGTTTTTATCCGCAGTGTCCGGTGCGGCAGCTCCGGTATGATTCTGTCATAAGTCTGCGGAACGACAGGTCTACCGTGATCAGCTTCCCGCAATGGGGACATTTCATTTCAATAACTCCGCTTGTAGGCGATATTTTATCGAAAATACGCCATCCGCATTTAGGACATCGCTTTATTATTCTGACAGCATCAGAATTGGAATTAATCATATGCGTCACCGTCCTCATCATCATCAACCATTACATCAATCGCCCTGCAGGAATACTGCAAATAAGCCTTACCTATTAGGCCAAGCTGCTTCATCCTAATTGAAAGCGCCTGCTTTGATACACCCAGCAGCCAGGCCATATCACAAAATTTGTTGTACT
>JBMNPZ010000039.1:0-7838 GCA_050943875.1 Candidatus Limivicinus sp.
GTACAATATAGACGGGAGCAAAAACAGATGACAAAACGGATAAATTCGTGAGTATTTTTGTTTTAGACAAAATTGTAAAAGTATCCAATCAATAATGTGAATTCTTGATTAAAATCCTGTACATGGAATATGATAATCGGGCATGTAAATAATGCGCCAGATAAAAACCGCTTTGATATTCCAGCCGAGGATCTCCACCTCAGTCCAATAACTCAGTCTGATAAAAACGGGGTCTTATCCCTGCATTTTTTGTATTCTCTGAATATATATTTAAATGTGCTTGTACCCCGGTCTGATTCATGATAAAATATAAACAGCAGCAGAATAGACAATAAGTAAAAGCATGTACTGAACGAGGTTTTTCGGGTATGGACCGGTTATTCCGGCAAATTCAAAAAGACCGTTTTCAGTCCGTGCTTTTTTAGTTTCAGCCGAAAATGAGGGGAGATGAGCATGCTTGCCCGAACTTAAAGAATTTAAATGCCCCGCCTGCGGAGGGCCCATGGATTTTGACGGCAAAACCCAGAAAATGAGATGTCCCTACTGCGGCACTGAGCTCGCTGTGGATGAATATCAGGACAGTGAGAAGAAGGACGCTGAGACTGTCGAAAATAGAAAAAGCGGAGACTCTGCCTGTCTCAATTCTGATGACATCAGCTGGCATGCGGAGAGCGACGGCAGCTGGGCACCCGGTGAGACCAGGGGGATGAATGTCTATGTATGTGAAAGCTGCGGCGGTGAGATCGTTGCGGACAGAACCACAGGCGCTGCAATCTGCCCCTACTGCGGAAACAGAGTCGTAATGAAAGAGCAATTTTCCGGGGACCTGAGACCCGACTATATTATTCCCTTCAAATTCGACAAAAAGGATGCCATAGAGGGCTACAGAAAGCACCTCAAAGGTAAGCCCTTTCTGCCCGGGGTATTCAGACGCCGGAATCAAATCGATGACATCAAGGGACTTTATGTGCCGGTGTGGGTGTACGATGTGGAGGCAAGTGCGGACCTGAACATCTCCGGGGAGATCACATCCGGCTCCAGGCGTGGGGACTATGAGGTCACAAAGCACAGCGTATACAGCCTCCGCCGCAGTGGAGATATAAGCTTCCGTTCCCTGCCCTCCGACGGCTCAAAGAAAATGGATGACGCCCTCATGGAATCTGTGGAGCCATATGATTTCAGGAAAGCGGTGCCCTTCAATCCCGCATATATGGCTGGATACATGGCAGACCGCTATGACGAGGATGAAAAACAGAGGCAGAAAAAAGCCCTGGCCAGGGTGGAAAAAAGCATTGAGGACTCCTTTATGGCGGCCTGTCCCGGTTATACGAATCTGGAGGTACGCAGCAAAAACATAGATGTAAAAAAATTGCACTATTCATATGCCCTCTATCCGGTCTGGCTTTTGAATATCAGCTGGCGCTCCGAAAAATTCACCTTTGCCATGAACGGACAGACGGGCAAATTTGTGGGCGACCTCCCCTGCGACAGGGGGGCAATGTGGAGATTTATACTTCTGGGGACCCTCGGGGCCTCAGCTCTGGCCGTGCTTGTCCAGTGGCTGCTGTGGATGCTTTAAGGGGGTGAAGCCATGAAAAAACGTATTTTTATCTTTCTCCTTTTGCTCATCCTCAGCCTCTCTCTGGCAGTCCCGGCTCTCGCTGAAGCAGGGGCCGGCGGCACGCACATTGTGGACAGGGGGGATTTTCTCGGAAATACCATAGAAGACTGCGAGGCTGCAGCCCGGCAGCTCTCCTCAGAGCACGGTGTGGAAGTCTGTATATATCTAATGGACAGCTGCGGCGGCAAAAAGCTGGCGGAGCTGGCAGAGGAAATGTTTCAGGAGGGATTTGGCAGCTCTGACGGGCTCGTATTTATACTGAGCAGGGAGGAAAAATCCTACACCTTCTGCAAATTCGGCATCACAGAGGGGTACATAAGCCCCGAGATGGAGCAGGAGATGTTCAAAGCCTTTACTCAGGGGGAATACTACAGCGAGTGCGTACAGAACATTCTCACCAAAGCCGGTGAATTTTTCTCCGGCATTCCTGATACTCAGGCTCAGGAAAAGGAGGAAAACGCCCCCGAAGCTTCACCCGCCGGGAATACAGATGCAGAGCAGGAGCCTGCAGCGGGAGCCGTCAGTATTCCGGACCACAGATTAAAGCTCAGACTTGTGGACGAGGCCGGACTTCTGGATGAGAAAGAGGAAAAGAAGCTTCTTAAAAAACTGGATAAGCTCAGCGAAAAATACGAAGCCGACATTGTGGCGGTGACCGTGAACTCCATAGGCGATTCAGATGCAATGGAGTATGCCATAAAATTTTACGAGGAAAACGGCTACGGCTTTGGTGAAAACCGGGACGGGATCATATATCTCATATCCATGGAGAACAGAGATTTCGGCATAGCGGCATGCGGCATCGGGCAGAAGGGACTCAGTAAATTCTGTTATACTTTCCTCGTAAATCATACTAAAACCGACCTCGGCAGCGGGAAATACTACCGGGCCTTCAGTGACTATGCACGGATTGCGGGAGATATTTTCAAGGGTATGAGAGACGGCAGACCCTGCAGCAAAAATAATCCCCCGAGAGACATATTCAACTGGATTTACCCCATACTCTACCCCTTTATTTTCCTATTTATATTCGGACTCATAGGGGTCTCCAGGGCAAATAAGCTGAAATCCGCCTCGGCAAAAAAGGACGCGGCCGATTATAAAGAGAGCTTTAATCTCTCCAGTTCAAACGATGAGTTCATCAGCAGCTATGAGACTGAAAGATACGCACCCCATGTCGAGAGCAGCGACGACAGCGGCGGGAGCTCAGGGGGCTCCTCATACACCGGCTCCTATACAAGCTCCTCCGGGAATATATACAGCGGCGGCAGCGGGAAATTCTGACAGCTGCACGAGCCGGGTTATCAAATGCAATTTATCCCATATTCAATACACAATACTCAAAAAATTCCGGAGTCTTACCGACTCCGGAATTTTTGTAATCTGTTTATAGGAAATCAGGTTTTTTTAATAAGAAATACCAATGTTCTCTCAGTTTTCAGCCGCCGACAGCTCTTTGGTATAGGGGTCAAGGAAGCGCGAGGGGTGGCGCTTTGCTGTGGCAAGGCTCACGACTACCACGGCAACAAGGCAGGCGGCGGTGCCGGGTATGGCTGAACCGAGGCCGAAGGGCTCCCCCAGAAGCTTCCAGCCTACGCAGACCACAAAGCCGCTTATCATCCCCGCAAGGATGCCGGCGTTGGTGGCCCTTCTCCAGTAGAGTGCCAGAAACGCGGGAATTCCTGCCGCCGCCGCGTAAAAGCTCCAGGCAAACATCAGAATGTTGTAGGCATTCTTTATATACAGGGCAATTATAAGAGCGCCGATGGGCAGAATTACGGCAAATATTCTGGATAAATGTACCTCTGTCCTGTCCTTCATGTTCGGATGGAAGGTGTGGATAATATCGCTGACCACGCTCTGAACCGAGACCAGCAGATAGCTGTCCGCAGTGGACATTATCACCGACAGCAGTCCGGCCAGAGCCAGACCCGTGAGGCCTATCGGCAGCACCTTTATGGCCAGAGCAGGGACCACGGCATCCGTGGAGCCGTAGGCAGCAAGGATATCATCCCCCACCACCTGATGGGCCACAAGTCCCATGAAATAGACCAGCAGAATTGTCAGGCCGTAGACAGCCGTGCCCAGAAACATCCCCTTCTTGGCAGAGCCCCTGTCCCTGGCCGCAAAGCACCTCTGCCACATCTCGGCGCCCGCCATGGTAAACACCAGATAAGTGACTATATCCCCTACGATCTGACCGTCCACCCTGGGTTTTACCAGCTCCGGGTCCAGATTCGCGACAAAATTTCCTATGCCGCCCACATGTATGAGGGAGGAGACCGGAATCAGAATATAAACGAAAAGCAGCAGCATATAAAACTGCATTACATCGGTATACACCACCCCGAAGAGCCCTGAGGTGGCCGTGTATACCATAAATACCACCGTGGCAATAAGGGCCCCCGCCTCATAACTGAGGCCGATATCGGAGCCCAGCATGTTTATTATTGTGGCGGTGGCCGTGACCTGGGCTGCCACCGTCCCCATCATTGTAAAGGCTATAAGGGCGGCCAGAATTATCTTGGATGCGGTGCCGAATCTCTTTTCAAAGAGCTCCGGAATTGAACTGACACCGAATTTTTCACCCACATCCGAGATTCTGCCCGCAATTCCGGAGAAGACAAACATCCCCAGAAGATAGGGCACTGCCGTAATTACCGCCTTAAAGCCGCTGGAATAGGCCACACCGGCCCGCCCCATCAGGCCGCTGCCCCCGATTATGGTGGCGCAGACCGTGGCCATAAGCACAAAGGGACCGAAGGAGTGATTCCCCACAAAATAGTCTCCGGTATTCTTTACCCGTTTGACGGCGTGAACACCTATAAGTATCATGCTCAGAAGATATGCACCCACAATAACGAGGTCCCACACACTTAGTTCGCTGTGATTCAATTTTATCATCCTCTCTAAATCTTAATTATGGTCAGAGAGGAACTGCAATTGAATTTGCAGTCAGAAATTATTGAGAAACTTCTCCGCGGCTGCCGCGCACTGCGGTTCACCGGTAAAAATCACCACTCCCGGTTTAGGCCGTACATGAACGGCCTTCAACTCTGCCGGCAGAGCGAGAGACTTCCGTACAGTCTCCGGAGACAGCTTACAGACAGAGGCCGGCAGAGAACGCCCGGAGATTTTTTCTGTCCCTCCGGTTCGCCGGATGCGATTCCGGATGCAAGATCAAAAGCAATTCTCTCATACTGCGGTACCGGTTCGTCATCCATGCTGACCACCGTCCTTTCTGTTTTAAATAGAAACTAATTTAAATATAAACTAACAACCTTATTTTGTCAATTAAATTGTCAGATAAACCCTGCCGTGGAATCGCAGGCCGTTCCTCAGGGTCAGAGTGAAATATCCAGTGTGAATAAAAGGCGCAGATCAGCCGAGCGCCACATCCAGAATCATCATCACGGTAAAACCGACCGAGAAAAATAAGGTGCCTATATCCGAGTGTTTTCCCTGTGACATCTCCGGAATCAGCTCCTCCACCACAACATAGATCATCGCGCCGGCGGCAAAGCTGAGGAAATACGGCAGAGCAGGTACAATCAGATCTGCCGCCAGTATTGTGATGAGCGCGGCTATCGGCTCAACCACTCCAGACAGCACGCCGTAAAAAAACGACTTTCCCTTTCCCGCGCCCTGTGAGCGGAGCGGCATGGAAATTATGGCACCCTCAGGAAAATTCTGAATTGCAATTCCCACGGACAGCGCCGCAGCCCCGCCCAGTGTTATTCCTGAATTCTCCGCAAGAAGGCCGGCAAATACCACGCCGACAGCCATACCTTCCGGAATATTATGTAGTGTAACCGCAAGAACAAGCATTGTAGTTTTTTTCAGCTTACAGGCCGGGCCCTCTGCACAGTCTGCATTCTGATGCAGATGCGGAATCACATGGTCCAGCAGCAGCAGAAATAGTATTCCGATCCAGAACCCGGCTGCCGCCGGTATAAAAGACCACACTCCCATAGAAGCCGACTGCTCCAGCGACGGTATCAAAAGGCTCCATACTGAGGCCGCCACCATCACGCCTCCGGCAAAGCCGGTGAGTGCCCGCTGTATTGAAGTGCGCATGGCTCCCCGCATAAAGAAGACACAGGCTGCCCCCAGTGTCGTACCCAAAAAGGGAATCAAAATTCCATACCAGGTCTGACTGCTCATATGAATACACCCCCAAATTCTGTTTTAAATAACCCTTTCATTTAGTTAGCTTATACTAACTTTAGTGTAGCATCTTATTTCCCGGAAGGCAAGAAATTTTTACAGTGAAGGAGAATATAGGCCAAATAAGTATGCATTTAAACGTCCATGCTCTCTTTTGCAGACTAAAATATTATAAATTCCTAAATAGATTATTATTTGATTTTAATGGCCTATAAAGATATAATCTTCACATCAGATTCTTTGCTTTAATGAGCTTAATTTATAATTCAGGGAGGGATCGTCATGTATCATATCGGAAATGTCTTTATTATGGGCGACAGCTATTCAGCCTTCGACGGTTGTACTACAGCTGAGAACATTTTCTATTACCCCCGGGCCGGTGAAAAAGAGATGGATGTGGACAGGAAAGAACAGATGTGGTTTGACATTGTCTTAAGGGAACAGGGCGGACAGCTTGTTCTCAACAACAGCGTATCCGGCTCCACGGTCTGCAACACAGGCTACGACGGCGAGGATTACCCCCACTCCTTTGTGAGAAGGACAGAGAAATACTGCTCATCGGGATTTTTCAGCAGCAGAAGGATTGACACCGTATTTGTTTTTGGCGGCACCAATGACAGCTGGGCCGGCTCCCCGCTGGGAGAAATAAAATACGGCGGCTGGACAGACGGGGACAAATACAGGTCTCTTCCCGCCTTTTCCTATGTGCTGTGCTCTCTGAAAAAAGCCCTTCCCGCCGCGCATATCATCCCCATACTGAACTGCGACATAAATGAAGAGCTCAGGACCGCATACCGGGAGATTGCAGAACACTTTGAGCTTCGCTGTGTAAGTTTACATAACATTTCAAAGGTCGGCGGACATCCCAATGCCGAGGGCATGAGGCAGATTGCAGCTCAGGTGACTGAGGTCCTTGAGAGCATCGAATAGCAGCAGCTGCCGGTATTGTCAGGAGGAAGAATAAAGAGAACATTCAGATTCCTGTTTCCCGTCAGAGAATATATAGAATTAAAGGGAGGAATAAACTTGAGAATACTTGTTTTAAATGCCAGTCCAAAGGGCAAGAATTCTGTCACCGTACACACTGCCATGTATCTGCAGGCGCTGCACCCGGAGCATGATTTTACATTTATAGCCGCGGGGCAGAAGATAAAAAGCTATGAAAAGGATTTTTCCCCGCTGCGGGCAGAGTTGGAGAAGGCGGAGCTCATACTGTTCTCTTACCCTGTTTACACCTTTGTGGCTCCCTATCAGCTCCACCGTCTATTTGAGCTTATTAAAGCTGACGGGGTCGATCTCTCCGGCAAATTTGCCTCCCAAATCACCACATCCAAGCATTTTTACGATGTGACCGCCCAGCGCTTTGTGGAGGAGAACTGCTTTGATCTGGGCATGAAGGTGGTGCGGGGCCTGTCCGCGGACATGGATGACCTGCTCACGGAAAAGGGCCGTCAGGATGCCCGGGATTTCTTTGAGCAGCTCATGTTCTCATGCCGCAGAGGGCTCTTTGCCGCAGTGCCTCCAAAAGCTCCGGTCTGTGAGCACCCGGTCTATGAGCCTGTGCTCCCCTCCGTCCCCAAAAGCAGGGAGAAGGACATTGTAATCGTCACCAACTGCGCCCGGGAAGATTATAACCTTCAAAATATGATTCAGGACTTCCGTGCCGCACTCCCCTTTGAAAGCCGTGTGGTAAATATAAGGGAGTTTCCCTTCAGCGGTGGATGTCTTGGCTGCTTCAGCTGCGCGGTCACGGGAAAGTGCATTCAGAAGGACGGCTTTGACGAATTTCTCCGCTCGAAGATTCAGAATGCCGACGGAATTGTATATGCCTTCACCATTTCGGACCACTTCACCCATTCCAGCTTTAAATGCTACGATGACCGGCAGTTCTGCAACGGGCACCGCACCGTCACGGAGGGCACGCCTGTCGCCTATCTTATCAGCGGCAATTATCGTTTTGAAACCAATCTGCGGATGATAATAGAGGCCCGGAGCGAGGTGGGCGGCAACTATCTCTGCGGCGCGGCCACCGACGAGGAGGACACAGCCG
>JBMNPZ010000040.1:0-3736 GCA_050943875.1 Candidatus Limivicinus sp.
ATTAACAGCATACCTCAGTTTTTCAAAAAACAGCGAAGCCTATGGATATGTTTCCGTCTACCGATAGTGTAAAAAACGCAGTAGATATGTTTCCGAGAACGGACATAATCAAATGACATTCATTCTGTCCTCTCCAGCCACGTTGAAACCGTGGCACTTATGTCAAAAAAGTCTGAGTAAAATCTAAAAAGTTCTGTATCCTGCATAGCAGAAATCTCTGGCTGACCTGACATATTTTTTGAAATTAAATTACCATCAAATAAATTATCATTCAAAAAGCGGAGGCCTGTCCGGCCTCCGCTGTAATTTATCTCATTTATAAATCAAGTTCAGTTTTCAGGGATTTCACCTACGCCGTTTAGTATAAGTCTCGGGCGATATGGAAAATTCAAAACATCTTTTTCGCTTGTGACACCGGACAGAACAAGGACAGTATCAAGTCCGGTCTCGATTCCCGCAACAATATCGGTATCCATACGATCTCCGATCATGACCGCCTCGTCAGAATGAACGCCGAGAATGCGCAGGCCGGTCCTCATCATAAGAGGGTTCGGCTTGCCCACAAAATATGCAGATCTGCCTGTGGCCATCTCAATCGGGGCCACCATGGCACGGCAGGCGGGGACAATCCCGGATTCCGTCGGACCTGTGAGGTCGCTGTTCGTCCCTATAAGTCTCGCCCCTTTTTCAACAAGCCGTACTGCCTTGACGATATTATCGTAGTTGTAGCTGTTCCCCTCCCCCACAATAACATAGTCAGGGTCAATATCATTCATGGTTATACCCGCATCGTGCAGCGCCATTATTAGTCCGGCGCCGCCTATCACATACGCGCTCCCCTCAGGGCACTGCTTTGAAACAAATTTTGCGGTGGCAAGTGCACTTGTATAGAAATGGCTCTCATCCACATCAAGGCCCATCCTGCTGAGCTTCTGCTGCAGTTCCTTCGGTGAGTGCTCGGCTGAATTGGTCAGGAAAAGAAAGTTCTTATTTTCTGCATACAGCCAGTCTACAAATTCCCTGACGCCGGGTAAAATGCGGTTCCCGTGATATATCACACCGTCCATATCACAGATAAAGCCACGTTTGCTCCTAAGTGTTTTCATATACGCACTCCCTTGTAAATGCAGTTTTATTCCGCTGTTTATCCCCAGCCCGAATCGGCGGCAGGAGCTTCAGCCGGCTTCCTCTATGTATTCATATTACCAACTGCCGGAGCAAATGTCAAAATACTTATTGCGTAAGGATCTCTGTTATCCTTTTCCGTAAATTTTAAGGCAGAGCCTTGGGAAATTTGACGCTTACTGCAGTCCCCTGTCCGGGACTGCTCTCTATATTAATCTCGGCATGGTGGCAGGCTGCTGCGTGTTTGACTATGGACAGTCCCAGTCCCGTCCCACCGGATTGTCTGGAATGGCTCTTGTCAACCCTGTAAAAGCGCTCGAAGACTCTGTTTATATGCTCGGGAGCAATGCCGATGCCTGTATCACTGACTTTTAGAAATACAAAGCTATCATCATCTGCCACGGATACTTTTACACTGCCGCCCTCCACATTATATTTGACTGCATTGTCGCAGAGATTATAGCAGAGCTCAAAAAGGATTCCCGGCACACCCTGCATCCAGCAGGGCTGGCCTGAAAAACTGAGGTCGAGATTATATTTTGCCGCAGATATGCTGACAGAATCCAGGGCCTCCCTGGCTATTGCTGTGAGATTTACCCTCTCAAGGGGCGGTTCTTCTGTGCTCTCAATCTGAGAGAGATGGATTATATCATCTATGAGTGTGACAAGTCTGGCTGATTCTCTCCTTATGCTGCCGACAAAATGCGGCATATCCTCCGGCTTTACAAGGCCGTTTTCTATGAGCTCGGCGCTGCCCATTATAGACTGAAGCGGGGTTTTCAGCTCATGAGACACATTTGCTGTGAACTCCCTGCGGCTCTGCTCAAGCTGTGCCTGCTCGGTTACATCAAATACCAGCAGTACGCAGCCGGCGGTCTCCCCTTCATACTCTATCCGGCTGAAGTCAAACTGGTATTCCACATCATCACGAATGGATCGGATTTCACAGTGTCCGGTCTCAATGCTTTTGCTGTACGCCTCGCTTATGTTGTAATTCCGCTCAATGGTTAAAAAATCTTCTCCTACACAGCTTGAATCAGTGTTAAATATATGCTGTGCCGCAGGATTTATTGAGACAATGCGGCCTTCCCCGTCAAGGAGCACGAGTCCTTCCTCCATTGAGGAGGTTATCTTTTCAAAATCTTCCTTCCGCCGTCTGAGCTCCTGATAGTTCTCTCTGATCTGCTTCTCCTGGAGGTTTATCCGCTGAAGCATGGGTGACAGTTCCTCATATGTATCATTTTCGAGGGGATTGTCCAGATCAAGATTATTGAGCGGCTTTGTTATTCTGTTTGAAACCCGCCCCGCAAGGACAGCGGACAGGATAACCGCGATTATTATTACAATAATGACCGGCTGCAGCATGCCCATAAGCAAAAGCCAGATTGTTGCCCTGCTGACGGAAATTCTGAGTACTGTGCCGTCCTCAAGTTTCTCTGCGTAGTAGAGCGTTTTCTCCATTAAAGTGGATGAATAACGGCTGTCAGAGCCGCTGCCTTCTGAGAACGCATCCCTGATTTCCCTGCGTTCAGAATGATTTTCCATGCTTTCCTCATCGGCGTGGCTGTCAAAAAGCACTTCCCCGTCTGATGAAATCCATGTAAGTCGGTAGTCGCGGGCCTCAAGGCTCTCGAGATACTCTGTTCCGCGGCTTTCAGTCCCGGCTGTTGCAAGATTCAGCTCGTCTCTCATCTGATTTTCCTGCACACTGCTAAAATAATTATAAAGGCAGCTCATAATTATCAGAAATGCGGCCAGCAGCGTGAGCAATGCTATAAATACCGTTGAACGGAAAATTTTGGTTTTCATTTTTTTACCTCTAATTTGTAGCCCACGCCCCTTATGGTCTCAATAAGGCTGCCGTATTTTCCAAGTTTCTGCCGCAGAGTGCGGATGTGCATGTCCAGAGTTCTGGATTCGCCTATAAAGTTTTCTCCCCACACTCTGTCAAAAAGCTGCTCTCTTGTAAAGGCGGTGCCCGGGCCCGACAGGAATAATTTAAGCAGTTCGTACTCCTTGTATGTAAGGTTCACCCGCTCACCGTCTGCCGTTACGGTATGCTCATCCGTATTCAAAACAAGGCCGCCTGCTTTAAGGACATGCTGTGCATCAGCTCCGCCGCTCCTGCGAAGTACGGCTTTCACCCTGGAAACCATTTCCATCATGCCGAAGGGCTTTACGAGATAGTCATCGGCGCCCAGGTCCAGGCTCTGCACCTTGTCATATTCCATGCCCTTTGCGGTGGCCATAATCACCGGTATATTGTGCGTTTCGGCCGAGGAGCGCAGGCGTTTCAAGATTGTCACGCCGTCATCACCCGGCAGCATAATATCCAGTATTATAAGCTCCGGCTTTTCTCTTTTCAGCGCGCTGAACAAAGCTTCTCCGTTGGGGAAGCCCGAAGCTGAAAAGCCGGTCTGCCGCAGAGTATATACTTCAATATCCCTGATGTCCGCATCATCCTCAACGCACCAAATCATTATTCAATATCTCCTTTATACCGCCCGCTGACTGAAAAGACTACCCACTGAGCTATATTTGCCGCATGATCTGCTATACGCTCAAGGTACTTGGCAATCATCAGTATATCAAGTACGGCCTCCCCGCTTTC
>JBMNPZ010000041.1:0-2561 GCA_050943875.1 Candidatus Limivicinus sp.
TCAGGGCATCCGTAGGTTTATAGTTGTTCTGCCTGTAGCAGGTCTGGAGCATCATGAACTGCTCGTTGCCCCTGAAAGTCTTTTTTATGTGCTTCACATAGGGCTTCAGCCTTTTTTCCGTCTCTATCGCCTCGGCCTGTATTGCGTCCGTCCGGTTATAGAGGGGCAGAAGCAACAGGTTCATTATGAGGCTCATGCCGATTATGGAGATGCCGGGGTTGTCTGTGAGCTTAAAGGCAACTATATACACTATCTCCAGCAGTGTCTCCAGCGGTTTTATAAAGAATGTTAAAAGTATTTCGGAAAAAGACATACCTACTCTCCTTCTCTGCGGGCGGTCAGGCTGATTTAAGTTTTTATCTGTTTATAACCGATAGTCATGAAACCTTTTCATCAGTAATATCTCTCCAGTTATCCTTATCAAAAATATTATCGTGGACAGCAAACCAGCGGTATTCCACCAGCTTGGTTTTGTCGTTTTCATACTTATTCCACGTAATTGTGTGCAGAACATGAATCTCGTCGGCCTTTGCATCACTGTTGATAGGGTGTCCGGTGAAAGGGTTTACTGGCTTATCTATAATGCCATCTGTCGCAATAGCCGGCACATCCGCATTAGTCATAAATGCGTTGTCAACAGTAAATTCAGTGCTGTTAAAATCCTTTACCAGCAGCAGGGCATTATATGTCATTATGTCCACATATGGCTTATTGCCCCAGAGCATATCGTCAAGCTGAAATCTGCTGGCGCCGTGGTCGGCGGAAATTATGATCCTGGTATTGTCATAGACGCCGTTTTCTTTCAAGTAATCCATCCACTTTCCCAGTTGCAGCATTGCCGCCATATTCGCATGATAGCAGCATATCTGAGTTTCGTTTTCCATTTTAAGCCGTCTGCCGTTGACCAGGAACCTTCCGCTGTTCTCTGCCTCATATTCAGTATTGTCAGTAAATACTGACGGTACATAATCCGGAGTCTGCAGCATCATTGAATCATGAGTTGTATCATTGGCCATCATTAAAAATGTGTTTTCGCCGCCGTCATCAATTCTTGTAAGGCTGGGCAGCTGCTCCAGAACCTTAAATGAATCTAAAAATGTCTTACGAATACCGGTTGCCTTTACGGGACTTTCATAGTCCTGATATTCTACTTCCTCATAATAGCTGTAATCATCAGGCTGTATATTCATATAACCGCCGTTATTATATATTATCGGCTGCAGCAGGACCGGTGCAGAGCGAAACAGGCTGTAGCAGAAAAAGTTCTTAGATATAATTTGACGGCCGATTTTAAGGGACTCGTCTGTCGGCACCTCATTGTATTTCCCTATGGTGTGAAATTTTTCTATTCCGGGATACTCGTCATATATGGAGAGGTCGGAGCCCAGCTGATAACCCGCCAGCGGAGGGTCGCACACGGTTACATGAAAATCATTGCTGTCAAAAAGAACCGGCATGACCTTTAGCGCTTCATTGTGTTTGCTCACAAGGCTCTCACTTTCTCTCGCGTTAATGTTTTCCGGAGTATAATCATAGCCTCCAAGCAGCCCAGGCGCTCCTGCATTTGTATAACATCCCACAGTGGTTGTATTCGGATAAAAGGTAAAGCCTGAAAACTGCTCTTTCAATTCGGGCTTTTCGTTCATGATGTAGGGAATATAGGCACCTATCGCCGCATCCAGCATGATAACAACAACATTTTTCCCCTCTCTGCTCAGAGGAAGAATCTGAGGCTGTCCGCTTTTCGGGGAGCTGTCAATTACGGAAACTGCCTCTCTGTAGCCTTTGCTGATTGCAAATATATTTACTACCGACATAATTGCGAGAGCTATTGATAAAACACTGTATCCGATGCGAACAAACTTTGATTTATACCGCCGGATAAGGTACATAAAAGCAATTACGGCTGCGACTGCCGCAAGGTTTACTAATGCCCTGCCGTACACAGGCGGGGTGATATATCTGAGCTGTGGAGACAAGGTACCGTATTCAGTACCAAAAAACATACAGTTCACCAGTGCCGTGCCGGAGGCAAGCCATAGTGCCAGTCCCATGACTTTTTTGCCTGCAGGATTTGCAAGTGCATAAAAAACATTCAGCCAGAGCATGAAAAGCCCCGCACAAAGGAGAAAGTTATGCAGCACATATGCAATGGGGTTTGCCAGCGTGAAATCCACGAATTCCGAAGGCGAGGACTTGATTACTGCCGAGGGAATCAGAAGACCCAGAAGCAGGGTCAGAAATGTACAGCCCAGGAAGAAATCAAGCTTTTCTCTTTTGCTGATTTCAACAGTCTTTGCGGCTCTTCTGTTCTTCCTGATAAAATATAAAATCAGGGGGAGCTGCATAAGAACAAACAGTAAAATTAAAAACAGCTGTTTAACCGGATTTTCATAGGGATGGACACTCAACAGGAAAATCAGCCCGGCCAGGCCCAGCACCGAGGAGGAAATCCCCAGCACCAGCTTCGGGTTCTTCAGTTTGATAAAGATATTTTTAACCAGTGAGAACAGGTTATTCAGCGTCCAGTAAAATGCGAGACCCGCCGGCGCATTATAGAG
>JBMNPZ010000042.1:0-2541 GCA_050943875.1 Candidatus Limivicinus sp.
AATATATGCAGATCATCAGGCGCGCATTGCATTCAGGGTCTTTTCTATAAGCTCACTGAGCTCCATGCCCAGCATCTCCGCCCCCTGCTTTATCACATCTCTGGAACAGCCCGCGGCAAACTTCTTGTCCTTAAACTTTTTCGTCACAGACTTTACCTGCATATCAGATATCCCGTTCGGCCGCATAAGGGCAGCCGCTCCGATAAGTCCTGTCAGCTCGTCCACCGCAAAAAGGACCTTTTCCATATATTTTTCAGGTTTCACATCGCAGCACATTCCGTAGCCGTGGCAGACAACAGCGTGGATAAGCTCCTCATCTATGTCAAGCTCCCGAAGTATCTCCCGGGCCTTTATGCAGTGCTGTTCGGGATAGAGCTCAAAGTCAATGTCGTGGAGCATGCCGGCACTGCGCCAGAAGTCCACATTGTCCGGATCGTACTCTTTTGCAAATTCACCCATGACCTTTGAAACCGTCTCTGCATGCTCTATATGGAACGGCTCTTTATTATACTGCTTTACCAATTCCTCAGCCTGCTGAGGTGTGGGGATATAGCTCATCTGAAAAGCCTCCTTTATTTATTATTCACATGATAACTCTCAATTTTTTTCTTTGCAAGTTAAAGTTGATGTGTATGCCGGTTTACTGCAGATTTTATGTAAAAAGAGAGCTCTGAACATCTTTCAGAGTTCTCTTCTTGATTCCTGATTCAGGGTTTGACATCTGGGGATGGAACTGAGCTTGGCTTTGGACTGTCCAGTACGTTGTCAATCCCGTTTTGAGCGCTGTCTATAATATCTTCTGCTGTATCCCCGGCCTTATCTACCGCATTTCCCACCGCGCCTCCGCCGGTGCCGCCGTTGTCAGAAACATTGGGGCTTATCATGGGGCTGGCTGTAGCCACAGGGCTGGGGGTCGGTTTTGTATCTTTGTTGTTCTTTCCGCAGCCGCAGAGTGACAATAAAAGCACAAGGCTCAAAACAACACAAATTATAGATTTCTTCATTCTTATCCTCCTTAATATTTGGCAACAATATTATTTGAATTATTTCTGATAATATGTAAGGAAGTTTGCCAAAGCTTTAATTGATATGGAATACCATATGTGTTATTATCAGTGTATGGATAATTTAGAAAAAAACAAAATTTATACAGTTAAAATTGAGTCCTATTCCTCTGAAGCCTTCGGTGTCTGCAGGATAGGCGGGCGTGCAGTTTTTGTGCCAAAAACCATTGTTGGGGAGACCTGGGAAATTAAGATTTTAAAAGTCGGTGCATCTGCTGTCTATGCCAAGGGTGAAAAACTGCTGTCGCCCTCACCCTGCCGGATTGTCTCAGACTGCCCCTATTACGGCAAATGCGGCGGCTGTGACTGCCGGCATATGAATTATGAGGAGGAGCTCAGATTTAAGCTGGGAAAGGTCAACGATGCTCTGAAACATATAGGAAGGCAGACTCTGGCTGCAGATGAAATTATCCCCGCGGACTCTGTTTACAGATACAGGAACAAGGGCATTCTGGCCGCCGCAAATTTTGAATCTCTCCCCTGCTGCGGTTTTTACCGGCAGAGGAGCCATGAGCTTATTTCTGTTGATGACTGCCTTATCCAAAATGAGCTCAGCGTCAGGGCCGCGAAGGCTGTGTGCAGTTTTATGGCGGGAAACAGGATTCCTGCTTACGACGAATTCAGCGGCAGGGGCACTCTGCGGCATATTTTCTGCCGTAAAGCATTTTATACGGATGATGCATGTCTCTGCCTTATCTCTGCCAGAGGCTTCGGTGCCCTTACCGGAAAGCTGGTTGATTCTATTCGTGAAGCCTGTCCAGAGCTCACAGGTATAGTTTTGGATATTAACAAGGCCAGAGGCAATTCTGTTCTTGCCGGTGATTTTTATACGCTCTGGGGAAAACCAGACATTACAGATTACCTCTGCGGCATCAGATATGAAATTTCTCCTCAGGCTTTCTTCCAGGTAAACCCTCCTCAGGCAGAAAAGCTCTACAGGAAAGCCCTGGAATATGCAGATATCTCAGAGGACGATATGGTTTTTGATCTGTACTGCGGAGCCGGGACAATAAGTCTCTGTCTTGCAAAGCATGCCGGATCTGTCATCGGTGCCGAGATTGTGCCTGAGGCTGTGGAAAATGCAAGAAAAAATGCGGAGGCCAACGGGATCAAAAATGCGGAGTTTATATGCGCCGATGCCGGTCTCGCTGCGAAACAGCTGGCAGAGCGCAGATTAAAGCCCCGTGTTGTTGTAGTCGATCCGCCCAGGAAAGGTATGGATGAGGCCGCAGTGGAAGCAGTTGCCTCAATAAATCCCGAGAGGATTGTCTATGTCTCCTGCAGTCCAGATACTCTCGCCCGGGATATTCTCCGCTTTTCCGGTCTGGGTTACGCTCTGGTAAAAGCGGCAGCTGTAGATATGTTTCCCCGGACCCGCCACGTGGAGACGGTAGTATTGATGTCAAGGGTCGACGGCAAATAGCCGCGAAAGCCCGCTAATACTGCGGTTTTCGGACACTCGGGCAAATTTGGCATT